>JAPKAB010000016.1 GCA_028825475.1 Ascidiaceihabitans sp.
CAACCGCCGTTCCCATTTGGCTTGAGTAACGTTAGTGCCCATCCGTATTGAATGTCAGACATTCCATCGCCACAAATTTGTTGTGACAGTGTGCCGGAGTAAGGCGTCGCCGCGAAATTGAATGGATAGGCATTCGTAATAGGTGAAGGAGACGCGAGTGTAAGGGATGTTATTGGTTCTGCTCCGCTCACCAGAGAATTAAACCGCACAGTTCGGTCAGTGTCGATATTCAGGGTCCAGAAAGGCTCTGTACCATTGCAAGTCAAACCTAACTGCATACCGTTTTGGGTTTGAACGCCACCACCACGAGACAAGAATTGGCCATTCACGAATCCTACTCCTTCACCCACACTGACCTTGGCCCAACCATTGGCGAGATATTCCAAGACCATCACCACTTCGTTTGGCGCGAAGCTAGACATGAGTTCAGCACGTGCATTTGGATTGCGGCGAATATTCAAAACGTCGCCGGATTGAACATTCGAAACGGTGTATGGCGCAGGCAATCGCCCGCCATCTGGTGCATCAGTCGAATTGGGCAAGCTGCCAACGCCCACATTTTGACCACTTTCGAAACTATCATTATTCTGTGTAGACTGGCCACCACCTTGGCCTGCTGTTGGGCTTAAGAACGCAGTAGAAACATACCCTGTGCCGTTCATGAAATGGATAAAGGCCCAATTCCCATCGCGACTACGGGAAACGACAAATACATCAACTTCATTACCGATCACTTGGGTCACTTCGAAACGTGTTCCCGCCCCTGCACGCAAGGCAAGACCTCCAATAGGGTCGTTCGCGGGCACTCCCCTAACAACATGAGGACCAAGGCCCGGTGCATATGCCTGATCTGTAGGCTGGTTGGCATTTGGATTGAGGTTCTCCCCGCCGACACCGCCACTTAGGAATGAAGCTGCGACCCAACCTTCTTTACCGTTCCACAAGACTTTGGCCCATTTACCTGTCGCGTCATACCCAAGAACAGGAACCGCTTGATTACGTTTTATATCGCCAATGTCCTCGAACCGCGTGCCAGGGCCTCTACGCACATTCAAGCTGTCGCCCCGCGTTACCTTGCTCGTAACCGTTTGTCTGTTGTCGACCTGCGCGCTAATAGGTGTCGCGACAGCTGAAAGGCCTAAAAGAATGGTTGCGATACCAACGCAATATTTCAATCGTTTTGTCATGAGCTTGCGCTCCTTTTTTTCTTTTGTTGAAACAGCCATCTCACTTTACGTAAGATGGCCACTATTCAAAGTTAAATCGCGCATTACTTTTTAAAAAGTAGATCTCCCAACCGCTTTACAGCTTCGCTTTTTATCGCGTCTTCGAGACGTGTTCCTTTATCAGGCTTCGAAGGGTTCTCAGGATCGGGGCGACGAATGCAACCAGACCCATTCTTGAAATCAGATCCACGTGGGCATGTGCATGAAGTCTCATTACGCTTGGTCATATTGTCGAACAAACACACACACTGGTTGCCACGCGCCCGTGTTGTTTTTGGATCGCAATTCAAATTTGGTTTTAGATCCGGCTTGGGCGACTGTGCTTTCACACAGCCATCATAGTTGTCCAACGTGGTGCCCGCGGGACAAGCACATTGCGTTTGGCTGACCATCACGCCACCCGGAATTTTACACGCACAGCTATTGCCTTGTTGACGCGTCGACTGGCGATCACATTGCAATGTGGGGCGTGGTGTATCCGGTTTTGGCGGGTCCAGTAGAATTTGTGGGGTTGTTGGTGCAAAGCACCCTTCACCTGTCACGAATTCATGACCACGGATACAGCCACAACTTGTTGCATCCTGTTGAACCATTCGGCTGAAAGTACAGACGCATTGGTTGTCGCGCTGGGACGTTGTTGCCGGATCACACTGGACAGTAGGGCGCGGTGTCTGCGGGACGTCAGCCCCGTCTTTGGCGGGCATTGGTGCCAGCAGAACAGTGGCACAGGATTGCCCACCTGCGACTGGTTTGCCCAAACCAAGCTTGGCAAACAAGCCATCATCAAGCTGTTCTGAAGGGGCCAACCCTAGCTGCTTGCGGAGCACTTTAAGCCCATTATTTGTATTCGGCCCACGCTTTCCATCAGCACGTCCGACCTTGATCCCACGACCATTCATGATGTGTTGCAGCAAAACTGTTGCCCATTCCTCATCCTGCGGCACACCAAGGTAGCCACAGTTGCCAAATTCTCCACCGCCAGGGCGTCCTTCAACAATCACGCTTGTGCGAATATTTGTAGATTCACCTGGTGCCAACAAAAGACCACCATGCAGTGCAATTACACCAACTGGATCATGAGTTTCAAACGACCACCCCGCGCCAGACAAAGTTCCTGAGCTTAGGCCACCTTTGCCAAAATCATCAACAACGACACGCGGCCCAATATAGGGATCTTTACCTTGGTTCCGGATTTCAAGGTTGAACGGACAATCATAAGTTTGGCTTGCGCGGTTGATTGCACAGGGACCTGCGACTGACTTGATCAGTTTCAGTTGCGGCAACACGGTTGGTGTCGGCACATCGTTTTGGGTTTGATCAATGACAGCCTTGTGTGGGAGTTCGTCGTCACCAGTATACACACTAGCGGATTTAGGTATCATCACCATGTTTGCTGCAATTTCGGCACGTTTGAGTGTTGATAGCGCAGCCCGATCTGAGCAATAGGCCTGAGCTATTTGCTCAAACGTCCGCACGATATCATTGACGTTTGGAATTTCAATGACATCCGCCGTCAATGGATCCACCACTGAATTCACATTTGTAGAGACAACATTTGGCCCCAATAAACGGCTCATTGACGTGGTCAACGACCCTGATCCAAGCGTGATACCGACAACACGGCTTCCTTGATTGCGCAAAGCAGTCACATAAGGGATCGCAACATCTGTGAAACCTTCATGGTTCTGCGGCACCGCCATTGGCTAGGACTGATTTGGCAATCCGTCTGAGATGAATAAGACCAGTGGCTTATCGGCCATGCCAGCGACATTGGTGTTCGCAGCCTGCAGCGCTTTTTTCCAGTTCGTCGCGCCACCAGCAGACATTCCTGCAATATCCGCTTGCAAACTACTGGACGGCAAGGTTTGGGATACTGCCCCATATGGCAACGCGTTACTCCCAAAACCAATGACACCAGATTTTGAACCACCGCCCTCAAATATTTGCAGGGCTGATAATACAGCTTGTTTGGTCATGGTCATGCGTTGCCCTGCCATGGACCCCGACCTGTCGATGACAAACAAGGTATCCAAACCACAACTTTGAACGCCGCCCGTATTTGGGCCGGTGCTAGCGTCATCAACTGTCGATTGATCGAAGGCAACCGGTACGCAATATCCAAGAGACAATGGCGATGGTTCAGGATAGGTCGTTTCAATCCATGAGCCGTTCACCAAAATTCCTGCGCGCACACAATTTTGTGCAGAAGGCACGCCTGGCGCAAAAAGCGTTCCGGTGTAGTCCAGAGTATAAGTTGCCCCAGCTGGTCCAGTTGCGCCAGGTCCCATAATATCTGGTAGGATAAAGCATTGGTATGGTGTGTTACAAATAGCCCCTGAACCGCCAGTCAACGAGTTAGACAAAATGTCCATTCCTGGTGCCGGCCTAATGGTGTCCGTAATAGAGACATATTCGCCAGCGGGTAAGTTAGAACCCGTTACTGTGATCTGACAATTCAACTGCCAAGTGCCACCACCCAGCGAAATTGCAGGTTCGCACGTTTTATCCGCCGACAATGCTGGATCGCCAATGGGGATCGGGTTGAATATATTTGGGTCTAAAACTGCCATGTCATCAACCTGAACAAATGGCAGGTCACCACCAATATCAGGGTTTGGAATGGGAATCCCAATGTCGGGGTTTGCAACCGCGCTTTCATCCAAAATAGTCGGTCCGACATTTCCAAGATCGAAAATGTCACCGCCAATTAAGCTGTGTCTAAGTGGGATATCGACGCAGACCTTACCAGTGTCAGGTGCGTTCAAACCGATGCTAGAAATCGTCGCATAGGTACAGTTTTGTGGGTATTTAAGGTCAGGGAATTGACGCCCACCCGGTCCATTGATCTGCCCTGTATAAGGGAAGTTGATGACCCCCCCATTGCTGATGATATCATCTGTCGTAACGGCACAAGCCGCGCCAACACCGCCATTAATTGTCCCACCAGCACAGTTGGATCCGGCGAAAGGTCCGGTATCAAACGCGCCGTTTGTTGCAATATTAGACCCCGCACTCATCAATTCGTCACGCAGGGTGATCTGCTCACCCGGGGGCAAATCTGTGCCTGAAATGGTTACGGTACAGGATACATCCCAAGTGTTATTCCCCAACCATGTCGCCGCAGCGCATGTTTTAGTGACAGATAATTTCGGGTCCTTAACAACAGGAGGCTCGACAATCGTAACACAACTTTGCGCAGAGAGCGGAGGCTCGGTTCCGTCGGTGGGCAGGTTTGTATAAAGGTTGCCACAGTTTTCAGCGCCAGCCAGTGCTGCGGGCGCGCCATGCACAGTCATTGTGAAGGTAACGGTAGAGCTGCCAACACTGTGTGGAAAATCAGCACCTTGGATCGCACAGGCAGGTTGGTTGCCTTGACCAGGTGCAGCATAAGGCGGCTGAACACACTGCCATGGGTCGCTTGATGTAAGCTGACCAACCAACGAATTGCCACTGAATGTGCCATAGGACATTACGTCAGCCACATAGATTGGGTCGGTAAATGGCACGCCGTTTGTCGTCACAGTCAAGCTACATTCATAGGGTTGCACCCAGCTTTGAGCGCCGATAACCATCCGATCGCCCAATGGTTTACAGGTCTTTTCTATCTCAAAGGCGGTTTCCTCTCCTTCGTTAATCTCGACACATGGGGCCTCGGCCACTGTCTCGTCCTTAACATTCAGTGCCGCGCAATTTTGAAAATCCTGTTCGGCCAAAGTACCGTTGGGGATCAAGAAAGTTCCGCTGACTTGGTGACCATTGCTGGCGTTGAAATCAGCCGCCGAAATGGAGCAAGTAGCGCCATTACTGAAGGGCGCTGACTGACAAACCCAGCCCGTCGTGCCTTGCAATTGAAGCAGGTATTGTGTGGCTGGCATGCCTGCGGTGTTTGCAAACAATTCCTCCAAGGTCAAAGGTGACGATACTGGGCCGCCCGCATTGGAAACAACAATGGTGCAAAGATAACGTTGGCTATCTCCAAAGGACGTGGGACCAACGCAAGATTTCTTGAGCGACAGTTTTGGCGGTTCCTTATCATCACGCGGAGTCCACGTTGTATTTTCGCAATTTCCTTTAATATCAAACGAACCACGCTTCTCGCTGATGTATTTGCCAGAAACACAGTTTTCCCACTTGATTGGCTCCTTGCCAGTTGGTGCAAACAGTTGAACGTCAATGGTTTCTTCACCCGATGGATTGAATGCGGCTCCTGCAATTTCGCAGGCCGTTTGGGCCGCTGGGAGGTTGCTTGCGCAGTTCCAAGCTGGATTTTGCGGTGTCATGGAAACAATCCCGCCGTTTGACGTCCCTGAGATATTTGTGGCATTTTCCGTAAAACTAAAATTGCCTAAAAATGGCGCAGGGTTGGCGACAACTGTAATTTCACAATCCCAACCGATACCTGCGATCCCATTAACTTCGGTCATGTAGGGTTCTGTTTCACAGGACTTCTTTACGGCAAGTTCTTTTGGCACGGGATGTGTCACGACTTCATCATCAGGAGTAATTCGTGTTTCAAAACATGACAGGCCAGAACTCATTGTAGCCACGGGCGTTTCAGCACGACCACTAACGCAGTTCTGCCATTTGACCATTTCTAATCCACTGACAGTTTCCGTAAACAACTGAACGGACACAGGGTGCGGGTTGGTCATTGCATTACCGTCAATTTGACAGCTTAGCATGTCTGTACCAAGACCATTACACGGCACAGAAGCACTTACAAATTCAGCTTGGCCAGCCGAAATATTGCTCGCATCTTCTTGCAATGTGAAAGTGCCATTGAATGGTGCAGGCTGCACATTGGCTTCTAGATCACAGTCCCAGAAATAGCCCTGCCGACCGTCATGAGTGCCTTGAACTGGTGCGTCGCATTCCTTCTTTACGCGAATGCTTTCCAATTTTTCAGGGTTTGTATCAATCGGGTCCCCGCCTGTACCGGAGCAATCTAGTTCAACTGAAACGTTGTCCATATTCACACTATGGCCAATTTCGGCAACCAGAGCATAGAGTTGACCATTCTGAACGGGTACCTGCATTGTGATGGGCTGCCACGGCGAAGTTTGTGTTGGTGCCGCGCCAAGAACGAACCTAAGTTCTTCAGCTTGATGGCGCGTGTTTAAATCTTCAACTAGCTGAGCTGTCGCAGATGGGGCCGAGGTATATCCTGGAGAAAATGCTGGGATCTGAGATGTAACCGGGAAAACAGATAGACCACCTTCCGTTGAATAAAAACTACCAGGTGCGCTGGTAATCGGCGCTTGTGGACCAATAATTGTGCCCTCTACGCGGCCATGATCTTCCCTGTTAGTAAACATTGCTGTTGCAACCGCGGTGCCGCTGCACGTTGGTGTGAAATATTGCCAAGCAAGCTGTCCCGAACTCCCACTGTCAATATAGTACTGCGTAATGCCTGCACCTACGCCAGAAGCGTCAGATTCAGGTCCGAGGTTTGAATAACTAAATCCACCGGGGCCATCGACAGAAACCAAGTTATGATTGTTCAAAACCACAATATAAGGTGTCACGGTTCCAAAATACCAAGGTTGGATCTCTTCCGGGCCCTGATTGCCAAAACTCGACTGCGGTGCCCCGTCAAATCCACCATCTTGGATCAAATTTTGTGCAATTGCAGTTTGTGATAGGAATAAAAAAGTACTGGCGATAGCGATGAAATTTTTCATATGGAAGGCCCTAATTGCTCAAAATTTAATGATATTCGTGTTTGGGAAATCACGCTCAATTACTGATTTCGAATGACACAGCCCCCTCTTTGGTATGAACAAATCACCCTGTTCAAACAAAGAGCTACGGCCCGCATCGATCCACTTAACAAGCGTGGCAAATCAAAATGAATAAAGGGAATTTTGCGTTCAAATGCTTGTGTCATAGGTCGATCCTCGAAATTACTTAATCTCACTATGGAGACCACGAGCCTCGCAAAACATCACCAAGACTGGTGAAAATTTCCAATTTTTGCGGATTTTTGGTGCATTCTTTTGGCTAAACTTCCAAATACGCCCCTCAAGCACCCGTTTTAAGTAGCTCCCAAAACGTTACTTTTGGCAGTACCCCAAGTATGAATTCTGGGCCATCAACCTGCCTTCGATTGCAAATCCTAGCGGGTTATCCAATGTACCTGGATCATTGTGAATCCTTAACATTAAGCTTCGATTGAAATTCTGCGCACTGTTTTTTCGGGCGCTGCCATAGGGTTGGTTCCCCCGAAAGTTCACTGCGATATCTTTCCAGTTGGTGCCATCGAAAAAGATTTCAGCGCGATCATCAACACGGATACGTCTGATGTCATAGCCAGCCTTTTGGGTGCCACATGAACAAAATTGCACGGCAAAATCAAAGCTGGTTTCGCCTTTCGCAAAGCTGCGCCCAGCATCCTTCCAACCAGAGAACCACCTCATACCTTGGTCCCAATGTGGTGAGAAGTTTTGCACAACATCCACGGCGCGGTGCCCATCGGGGCGACGCCACAACTGTGGATCAGACAGCGAAACATTGATTTGTGGACCTGTTGCACAAATTTGGGCGTGTTGTGTCTGCGACATCTCAAAATCATCACCATCGTTCAGGCCACTTTCATAAGAAAAATCACCGCCCTCTTCGGTCAAATAGCCCGCATTAATCCAGCCTTTTCGCCGACCCTGAGAAGCCACAAGACACCATCGATTCATCCCATCGATCTTGCGTTTCTGGTCTGCCGACAATTGTTCGTATTTACGTAGGTTTAAAGTTGGCACACAAACGATAGTGCGAATGCCGCGCGCATTATGGGCCAGTCGCCCAATTCGAGGGTAGGAAACCGCCGGACCGGCACGAACGGACAGGGTATCGTTTGAAGAAACACCCGTTACGCGCCAGCTGTCAGGCCCATCAGCCTCAGCAAAAGCTGCTCCTGACACCAATGTAAATGAAAGCAATAAAAATACGCGCAACATGATATGTCTCCTTTTGCACAATTGGTCTCATGCAAAGGATCCTGAAACTATCCCCAAGATTGGGGAAAAACCTGACTAAGGAAGCGAAAGTTGCGGCGAAACTGATTGGATCGCCAACCAACGACCTGAGATTTGATGCTCCAAAGGTGACAGACGGGACACGATTATTGCCTGAACCTGCGATACAAGTGATGCATAGGCAGCAACTCCAACTTCGATTTCTTGCTGATACGTTGGGCTATTAATTGGTGCGAACCCTGCACGATGGAACGCAGTCCGGAATGCATCAAACGATGCGACCAACGCTTCATCTTGCTGTGGAAGTTCGATCACCTCATCCACAACAATCGAATGCACTGCAGGAGCCAGATGCACCATCAAATCCGTAAGACTTTTGTACGCTCTATTGGCCAGCCTAATGCGGCGAACCGATCCTACAGTTGATAACGGTTCAAGGCTTTCTGAAAGTTCAACAAAATTTGAAAGTGCCGATGCCGCGTGCAAATCATGTTTGCCAACAATGCCTGATCCTGAAACTGAATTCACAGCGTCCATCGCGTGATCCGTAGCAAAGACCAAATTGTTATCTAATGCACGAAACAGCCGTTGATTGTCAGCCAAAACAGCTTGGAAAGCTATCCTGTAAGTTTGGCTATCGTCAGTGCTTAACTCGGCCCCGCTTTCGACCAAAGCAAATAATGGTTGGTGAGGATGGTCCTGCCCAGCCATGTCATGGGGCACATCAGTTGAACCATAAACAAAGAGAGCCACTGAGCGCCGATGTACTTGAGATGAGGTAAATGATGTCGCATCTTGCAGCGCGATGACGCTAACAAGTACGGCAGAAAAAATCAAACCCAGTCCCAAGATACCACGCGTGGCCCATCTCATGATCATGGCTTATCGTCTCCACCGGGTAGGGACAGCGTGATGTTAATACATCCAACACCCGGGAGTGGTGGCAGACCCGAACTGCAGCGGCATGTCGTGGCAGAGGATTTTCGCATTCCCTCATAGCAGCAGCCACATTCTTTTCCTCGTTGGACCGCGGTGTTTCGATCACAAACCAGTGCGCTGGAAACGTCCGGCTTAGGCGTCACCTTTTTGGCTTTCACGCAGGCAGCTCCATTGGAAACTGTTCCTTTTGGGCAAGCGCACGTTGTTTCACTCGTGCGCACCATATTTCGCAACCGACATACGCACGCGTCGCCCCCTTGGATCGTTGTACGCTTGTCGCAAACCAATGGAGGTTTGGGAATTTGGGTAATTGCACAAACGCGGTTATTCGCCATATTTTCATCTTTGTAATCACCAAGACCCAATGTGATCATTGCCTCGTCTGGCAACATGGTTTCCCCATCGGCAATGCCTGCAGCATCTTTCATCTTTGCCAATGCTGCACGGGTTGCCGGCCCAATCAGGCCGTCGACAGTTCCTACGCTAAACCCTTGTGCATTCAATGCTTTTTGCAGAGCCATCGCGCGTAGGCGCGGCTCTTCGGCAACACCGATTTGCGCACAAACCTCAAAAGTTCCTTTAGGTTGTGAGCGTGGGATCTTAAACACGACATCTCCAACGGATGGGGCGTCCCATCCGCATAGAATTGCACCCTTTGTTGTGTCACATTTCAGCCCCCCGTCTGCCTGGATATCGTGCACAATCGCAGGAGTCGCACTAAATGAGATCTGAGCATTCGCAGGCACATCACCTGTAAGCTCAACCATACCTTCACACATTCCATCATCACATGTTTCCGAAAGTTGCAGTTCAATCGCAACATCCAGCTCTGATAGCTCAGTTTCATCTGGCACTTGCGCCGTGACATCATCCGCCGGGCACAGGTTCACAACATCGATACTTTGATTGCTAAAACAACACGCGCTATCATCAACACCGGTGCTTTCCTCAAACCCAACGACCGCCATAGTGATAGGCAACTGCGCAGCCGAAACTGGGAAATTTGCACTTTGCCCTTTCTTCAATCGCAACGCTTGCGCACCAGATGGGCCTTGGGCATTCACTTCCGTCAAAGCGAAGCTCAGATTTGAAGCTGCATAATTTGCAGGTCGCATAACAACAGATTTTGCTACGGAACCATCGCAAATCGCCTCAATCAAAAGTGGTGGGCAAGACTGTGTTGGATCAGCAACCAACGGGCCACCGCCAATAAATGCCAATAATACAACTGTCTTGACCCAGCACCTTAAGATGCTGATGATCACCAGAGATTGAAATTTAGGGATGACCCACATGCGTTTTATCTTTTCCATTACGGTTAGTCTTGCCGCTATTTTTGCGGCGGGTCAAACGCGCGCTTGCGAAAATTACGGTGCAGGCGGATTAGAGCAACGCTGGGAAAGTTCTGCCAAAGACTATTGGTATAGCCAAAGTCAGGGATCGCGGTTGATGTTAGACAGTTGGTATCGTGCCCTACAACTTGGTGACACTGGCACGCCTTTTGCCAACCGCGAAAATCTCGCGCGCTATGGGTTTTCATTTTGTGATGCCGACAGTGTCGATCCGATTGGCTTTGTCCTAGACAGCGACGAGGTACGCGCGCCAGCGGTTGGGTTGAACTGCGCCGCTTGTCACACAGGTGCTCTGTATAGAGATGGACAGGAATTTACAGTTCATGGCGGTCAGGCCATGATGGATCTCCAAACCTTTACCCAAGATTTATTCAACTCCGCAGCATCCACCTTTCGCGAAGGTGCGCCATCATTCAATGATGGCAACGCATCCGCAGGACCAAAATGGATGGCGTTTTCCGCAGCCGTCATAGGTCCCGATCCAAGCAAAGAGGCCAGCGATGCCCTGTATTTGGAATTGGCCAATTGGTTGCAGTATCGCAGTAAAATCCAAGCAAGCATTGATGAGGGCGGGAACTGGGGGCACGGCCGCCAAGATGCGGTTCAGGTCATTCTAAATACAATGGCAACCCTATCAGGCCCACGGGCAGACGACGTCTTGCCTGCATCTACTGCACCTGTTTCAATCCCACATGTTTGGAACGCGCCGCGATCTGAACGCGTTCAATGGAATGGCTCAGCATTTAAGTCACGCGATATTGGATTGGCCGGAGAGTTAAGCTCAGGCGCACTGATCCGTAATATATCTGAGGTGATTGGTGTCTTCGGTGACATCAAATTGCCTGATGAAGATGATCTAGCTGACATACCATTCCCTGGTGTGGAAACGTCGGTGCGTCTTGGCAACATCGTGCGAATGGAGCGGGCATTGAACGTCTTGACCGCCCCCAAATGGCCCGATGCTTTTGGAACGATTGATCGAACAAGTGAGGAGTATTTAGCGGGCGCTGAGCTTTACAAAACTCACTGCATTAAGTGTCATAGTTTGGTGGACCCATCCAAACCTTTAGAACCGATCATGGACGCTACGGAAAAAGCTGTGAAAAGCGGGCCTTACGTGCGCTTAATCCCTGCGTTTGCAATGGAGGGCAACAGTGGTGTCACTGTCGACACGGACCCAATGATGGCCTGCAACGCGCTAACCCATTCGTCATGGACCGGTAAGTTTGCGGCCTACACCAACACCTTCGACGCCGTTGAGACCTTCACGACCCAAGGCTTGTCAGAAGTCGAATTGAAACGATTTGAACCGGGCACCGAAACCCTTCGTCTGATCGAGGATATATCATTGCGGATCGTCTATGAAAAACGTCGCGAGCTGGCCAAACTTCAATTGGATGACTTAGCAGGCTCCTCTGCAGTTTTGTTCTCGTCACTCCTTACGGGTGCGGTACCCGTAGCTGGGGGCAACTGGATCATCGGTCAGCAAGCAACCGAAGCGGACAGCCCACGCCCATCAACACATCACCTAACGGCCTTAGAAGACGTTTGGGCTGCCTGTACTGAGATCATTTTACAGCAGCTGAAACGTGATCCAACAGCTGTCCTTCCAGCGTACAAAGCCGGACCATTAGCTGGTATTTTTGCCTCGGCCCCGTATTTGCACAATGGATCAGTTCCAACAATCTATGACCTGCTGTCACCCGACATGCGCCCGGATACATTTGCGATTGGCGCGGTACACTATGACACGGAAAAAATGGGACTTGGTTTCGCACGCAAAACAAGCGCAATATCGACGTTTGTTGCTCGAAACGTTGATGGATCATACACGCCCGGAAACGCAAATATTGGACACGCGTTTCCAGCTGAAGGCATGAACGAGGTCGAAAAAATGCAAATTCTAACCTATCTAAAAGGCCTATAAAAATCGCCCCTCTTAATATGGTAGATCTGGGTAAAGTGCGGATGAAGATAGGCTGACTGCGACACGAACCAGCTCAGTTCTGTTGCGGCTGCCCGATTTGCGCAATAGCGCCTTGAGCTGTGAATTCACCGTTTCAACAGTGCGCCCACGCTCTTGGGCGATTTCAGAGTTTGTATTTCCGCGGACGACCATTTCTAAAACCAACTTCTCTGAAGGCGACAACGGAAAATACTTTGCAATAGCCTCCGCATCAATCTCGTGACTTTTACGGCTATCAAGTGCGGTAACCACAAAGCTGCTATGGCTACCAGTAACGGCACCTGCATCAGGCGTTGTTGGTGATATCTCAAGAAATACGCCAAATTCACCATCATCAAAAGGCAGATAAACTGCCTCCTTGCGCGGACGAGAGCCTTTGGTTCCGTGTGCAGAAATGCCACCAAGCATCCTGCGCATGTCATCTGGTAATCGATCGACACTAAGGCCACGCCCGCCCCGTGCCAATAAATTGCATTCTTCAGCGATCCGCATGAATTCTGGGTTTGCTGACAATAGTTCTTTTCCCGCAGAAACTATCGCCACCCCGAAAGGCAATCGCGCCAGAACGGCAGTTTTCGCATCGATTTCTTGTTTCTGGCTGTTCAGGACCCGCCCAATAGACAAGGATTTCGACACATGAGGTAGGATCGTTTCGACCCATTCCAATTCATCTTGGGTGATCGGGCCATTAGAATGCGTGAACTGCAATGCAAAGCGATCCATTGAAGACGTTTCTTTGGAAAGCAACGCACCCGCGCGATAGTGAATACCCATCTCCATCATGGCACGCACATTGGGTTGTTTTTCCAGTGCCATGCGGTCGTCGGCCAAAGCCTCACAGCGGATCAAATTAACTTCATCTCCATCAGAGGAAAGGCGTGCAAATTTTGCTTGGTCAATGATCTCATAATCGTTGTGTTTTCTGGCATAGTGCAGTGCTACGTTGGGGTCATAAACGGAAGAACAGCTGTACAATCCGATACGTTCACCCTTTGAGGTACGGCAGCTGTCAAAAATCATCCCGCCATACGCATCCGCTCGATCTGCAATTTCTTGCAAAATATCGCCCCATAGCTTGGGGTGTGACGCACAGTCATATATTTTTGCGATCAGCTCACTGTCCTGCATCTTTGCGACACCGTTTTTATAAAATAAAAAATTAAATCGGGACTAATTTGACTCTGAAACAAAACACTGCATTCTCTGCCTATGAAATTTAACGTCAGCCGCGCTTGTTATGCAATAACAAGCATTTCGCCTTACCTCATATTAGGATTTTGCGTCCTATTTGGTACCTTTTCAAGCGCTGAAACCGCAATAGAGCGGGAACTTCGCAATGAAAACGTGCAGTTGCAATTTCGAGTTGAACAATTGCAGGCCGCGCTTGCAAATCAAAACAGCTGCAAATCGGCTTCACCGATTATGGATCCAATAGTTCCAACACTTTTGCGCAAGCTTTCAATCCTATCAGATGCGCTAGCCGTCGCGCGGTATGATAGCGGTGAACGTGACATGATCTTGCCCGACAGCTTGTTACAAGCCGAGGTACCTGGGCAATATATTCTATTGCTTGCTCAAAGCGGTTCCCCGTTAACCGATCCGCTTTCAATTGCGCTGGAGTTTGGGCTCCAAGTTTCGGCAATACGGTACGTTTATTCCGATGTGCTCAATGGCTTTGCCGCCAAACTTTCAGAAACAGATCGCGCACGGCTAGAGGCCAACCCCCGCATCACTAAGATCGCTCGCGATGGATACATCTTTGCCACTCAATCAAGCGGTTCATCAGAGGCACCCAACTCATCTGAGACTGAAACGAATATCATTCCCCAACCTACTAGCCCTGTAGACGTATATGTTTTTGACAGCGGAATTCGGGCGGCACATATTGCGTTACAGGGGCGTGTTGGAACAGGGTTCACAAGTTTTAGAAACGGAATCGGAACCGAAGATTGCAACGGTCATGGCACCCATATCGCAGCCACCATCGGCGGCCGTGTTTATGGGCAAACGGATCAAGCACGGTTGATTTCGGTAAAGGTCTTGGACAATGCCAATTATGGCGATGTGTCTACGTTAATCGCGGGTGTTGAATGGGTTTTAAAACAGCCCGGCGATAAACGTTTAGTGAACATGAGCCTAACGCGAAAAGCCCTACATCCGCCTACAGAATCGTTGCTTGATATTGCGGTTACAGCGCTCATTGACGCCGGTATTCCAGTTATCGTCGCTGCATGAAACTCACGTTCAGATGCTGTATATTATTCTCCGGCACGCGTGCCAGAAGTCATAACAGTGGGTGCATTGGACGGTGACAAAATCGCCCTAACATCAAACAGCGGAACGATGGTAGATATTTACACGCAGGGCGAAAACATTCTGTCTGCTGCGATTGGCGACACCTGTGGTCAGGTTGCCAAATCAGGGACTTCAATGGCAGCTGCACGTGTTGCAGGACGTGCAGCTCTGATGATGGCCAACGGAATTACCCCAAAAGATTTAGCTGCGGCACTGCAAGACGAAGCGGCACGCGTTGAAACTGGAAATTTCACAGGTGAAACATCGCGGTTTGTTTTAGATACTGGAGGGCAAGGTGATCTGAACAACCCGTTGTGCCCAGACGCGACTAAACCATTGGCCGCGCCCGAACAGTAATATCACAATTGAACAGGTTGTCCTGTCTCAAGGGATTTTGCCGCTGCATCTGCAAGGCGCTGTGCGGCTACACCATCCGCGATTCCTGGCGTTGGCGAAGTGCCCGCGTTGACAGCGCCGATAAAGGCTTCCATCTCAGCAATGTAGGCCGCCTCATAGCGTTCAAGAAAGAAGTGTTTGTTCGGCGCTGTGGTGAATCCATTGCCGCCTGCTTGCTCAACCAGATGCTCAAGTTTGTTAGCTGCGCGTAACATGCCGTTAGAACCGTGGACTTCAATCCGTTGATCATATCCATACGTTGCCCGTCGCGAGTTATTGATGAGCGCAATTTTACCTGATGCCGTTTTAAGCGTTACAGCAGCAGTGTCGATATCCCCTGCTTCGCCGATCTCTGGATCGACAAGGCATGAACCTGTGGCGAACAACTCAACAGGTTCTTCGCCCAACAGGAAACGCGCCATATCAAGATCGTGGATCATCATATCACGGAACAGGCCACCTGACTGCTTGATATAGCTAACTGGAGGTGGGGATGGATCGCGTGAAGTAATTACAACCATTTCTGTTGCGCCAATCACACCTGCATCAAGCTGTGTCTTGAGGTGCGAAAAATTTGGATCAAAACGACGATTGAAGGCTGTGAAGAACCCAACGCCCGCGGCTTCAACCGCAGACTTGCATTCAGCCGCACGTTCAGAGGACAGATCAATTGGTTTTTC
Source organism: Ascidiaceihabitans sp. (assembly GCA_028825475.1). Lineage (GTDB taxonomy): Bacteria > Pseudomonadota > Alphaproteobacteria > Rhodobacterales > Rhodobacteraceae > Ascidiaceihabitans. The sequence continues at coordinate 15,823 of JAPKAB010000016.1, forward strand.
ACAGAAGATCGCTTTGCCCGCTTTAGCCAATGCATGAATTTGATCGTAATGTAGGGTTGTAGGCGTCGCAACGATCACTGCATCAATATCAGTCGCGGCAATAATGTCTTCAGCGCTACGCACCTCTGCGCCATACTGTCCTGCCAATTCTTCGGCTGCCGCAGGCACGAAATCCGCAACCGCAACCAAGTTCGCAGATGCAATGCGTGCCAGGCTGCGTGCATGAACCTGACCGATACGGCCACAGCCCAAAAGGCCAATTGAGATCATAGTAATTCCTTTAATTTTAGACAGCCGCGATGCCACGCAATGCAATTTGCGCAGCGGCTTGAAGGTCTGGTTCGACCTGTTTGAGAATTTGAATGCGGTCAAACACATCAACGTCGTCGGCCAATATCTGACGGATAGATTTACCAAAACCCAATCGAAGCTCGGTACCGATGTTGAATTTGCAGACCTTGGATGTTCGCGCCAAACGCTGGCGTTGCTCAAGCGGTACGCCTGATCCGCCGTGGATAACCAATGGCACTTCTGTTAGCGCTTCAATGGCCCGAATACGCACCTCGTCCAAACCACCCTCGTGGTTTTGTTGTAAGTGTACATTTCCCACTGAAATGGCCATTGCATCGACACCACTGTCGCGGGCAAAAATCGCAGCTTCTTCAGGATCAGTCCCAAGCGAGTTTTCGCCTTCACTATAACCCACGAACCCGATCTCACCTTCACAGGAAATCCCAGCGGCATGAGCGATTTCCGCAATGCGCGCAGTTTCATCAATGTTTTGTGCAAGCGGCTTGCGCGATCCATCATACATCAGAGAGGTAAACCCGCTGTCGAGCGCCTCTTGGCATTCCTCAAACGTATAGCCATGATCTAGGTGGGCTACGACCGGAACGGATACAGTTTCAGCCAATGTCCGGAACATTTTTCCAAGGATCGGAAGCGGCGTATTTGCACGACAGGATGGACCCGCTTGCAAAATAACAGGCAGCCCTTCAGCTTCGGCTGCATTCACGTAAGCGCGCATGTCTTCCCAGCCCAAGGTGACAAGGCCACCCACAGCATAATCACCTATTAGGGCGGGCTGTAAAACGTCTTTTAGTGTCGCAAGTGTCATTTGAATTTAGCTACCATATCGAGGATTCCAGGGATCGTATGCAATTGTTTTTTATGCGTTTCTTGGAAATTCTGGACCAAAGAACGCTGCGTTAAACCACCCAAAATGGTGAAGTAATACATCTCGTATCCAGGCAAAGCACAGCAAGGGTGGTACCCCTTATCGATACAGACCGTTGAACCATTCATGATGTGGTAGGCATCGCCCACTTCATTGTCTTCGCGCTGCAGCATTTGCAGCCCAGAGCCATAGTCAGGCTTGAAGCGGAAATTGTAGGTTTCATCGTGGCGCGTCTCTATCGGAAGCTGGTTCGTGTCGTGCTTGTGGCTAGGGAAACCTGACCAGCCCCCTGCCCCTACAGTGAATAGTTCCGACACCAAAAGGCGACCAACGCGGCCATGTTGTTTTTGACCTAAAATATGTTTGATCTTGCGATGCGTTTTTGTGTCGTCCGATCCGTATTGGACCAAATCAATTTCGTTATGGCGCACAGCGAAAGGTTCAAGAACCTCATCGAATTTTGCGCCAGCTATGAACACTTCCGCTTCGTCAGACAGGCATGTAAAACGTGCTTCCAAACCCGTTGGGACATAAACGCCCTCAGGCTCACCGTCCCAAACATCAACGCCGCGTCCGCCCAACTGCTTGGCTTCGAACCCGCCAACGCTAACGTCGATGAGACCTGTTGCGGGCGCGATACAAGTTTCAAAGCCTGGAACGGAATAACCGTAGCTTTCGCCCTTTTTGAGCTTAACAATGTTGAAGAAGTTCAACGGAACAACGGCGTCATCAACATCAACGATCGGTTTGTTTTTGTTGTCAAATGGGGCGATATGCATCGGGAATCCTTTTCAGATCAAACGGGTGTGCTGGCCCCTGGGTGAATGGCCAAAAAGGCCTCGAGTGCTGCGCTATCTGGCATCGCAGGCGCACAGCCCGGCTTGGCCACAACAATGGCCGCACATGCAGAGCCGCGCAAAACCGCCTCCTCCATGTCGCGCCCGTCAGCAAGGCTGGCTATGAAACCCGCCATGAAGCTGTCACCGGCACCCGTGGGTTTCAGTGCTTCAACTTTGAAAATGCCACTTTGAGTTTGAGTACCATTGGCAAAAGTGATCGCACCAAGGTGACCCATTTTGTAAACAACGATGCTTGCTGTGGATTTGGCTAAACCTTCGGCTTTGGCCAATCCCTTTTCGATACCACCGGCCATAAATCCAAATTCTTCGTCATTGGCGACGATGATGTCTGACATGTCGCCTGCTTTTGATAGAACCTCTTCGGCAACTTGCGGTGACGGCCAGCTGTATGGACGATAATCCACATCAAAAATTACCGGTATGCCCGCTGCTTTGGCCAGTTCAAACGCGCGGAATGCAGCTGTGCGCGATGGTTCAGCGGCAAAGACCGTGCCCGCAGTGATCAGCGCGCCGTACTGGCTGTAATCAACAGCTTCGACATCTTCGACACTCATCTGAAAATCTGCAGCACCATTGCGGTAAATCACCGAATTGTGGTCTTCAACGCGTGTTTCATACAACGCCAACGAATTTCGAAACTCACCGGCGACTGGTTTTACATGGGTCGCATCGACTCCATATTGACCCAGTTGGTTAACACAATAGCGCCCCACTGCATCGTCAGACACGCGCGTGACTAAGGTGGCTTTCATCCCAAACTTCACCAGCCCTGCAGCGATATTGGCAGACGATCCACCCATCGCAACCATCATGGTTGTGGCATCTTCAATCGCAGCGCCTGCAGGTTCGGGGCACATGTCCATTCCGACACGACCAATAACAAGAAAGTTCTTTTGTTTGATGCCCTCTAAAACTTGCATCAAACACCCTTTCTTTGCTTGGAACGGCCTGCTTCAATCTCAAGGTGCTTTTCGCGAACCTTAGGGTTGTCTGTCACATGCGGCGTTCCAACTTCCCACCATGTGTGACCCTCAGTTGTCCAACCCTCATAGGCGTCAACGTTCATAACAATTACGCTGGTCTTATCCGCTGCCTTTGCAGCCTTGAATGCTTGTGCCAATTGGTCTGGCGTATCGACATACGTCGAGTGCGCGCCCATTGAGGCCGCGTGGGCCACGAAATCTACAGGAAATGCCTCAGGGATTGTAGGCGAGTCAGCAAGAAGATTATTGAAGCTCTCATTGCCGGTATTGTTTTGCAGTTTATTGATGACTGCAAAGCCGCCATTATCCAGCACCAAAACAATCATCTTCTTTTGCGTCAGCACAGAAGAATAGATATCTGAGTTCATCAGCATGTATGAACCGTCACCTGTGAACACGATTGTGTCTGCGTCTGGTTCTGACTCTGATTGGGCAATACGTGCGCCCCATCCACCAGCCAATTCATATCCCATGCAGGAAAAGCCGAATTCAACGTCAACTGTGCCAATGTCCAGCGTACGCCAGTTCGCAGTCACCTCAGCAGGCAAACCACCAGCAGCAGCCACAACGCGATCGCGTTTTCCAGCAAGGGCATTCACAATACCAATCGCTTTCGCGTATGAGTTCGGGCCGTTGTCGACGCTTACGTTGCCTGCAACATAGGCATCCCATTCTTTGCGCACGCCTACGGCATATTCTGTCCAGCTTGATGGAGCTTTATATCCACTCATCGCGTCAGCCAATTGCTGCAGCCCTAGCTTTGCGTCCCCCACGATGGGCATCGATTGGTGTTTACCCGCATCGTGGCGCGCCGCATTTAGCGAGATCAGCTTTGCATCCTGCGCAAAGGCAGTCCACGAACCCGTTGTGAAGTCTTGTAACCTTGATCCTACAGACAAAATAACGTCCGCGCGTTCCGCAACAGAGTTGGCGCTGTCAGATCCAGTGACCCCAACAGGCCCGATGTTAAGCGCGTGGTCGTTCACAAGGTTTGCACGACCGGCAATGGTTTCAATAACAGGTATTTGGTGTGCTTCCGCGAACTGGGTCAATACAGCAACCGCGCCAGAATACTGCACACCGCCACCGGCAATGATAACTGGGCGTTCAGCCGATTTTAGCAACGCAACGGCATCCGCCAACTCGTCAGCGTCGGGGGTTTGGCGGCGAATACGGTGGGTTTTTTCCTCAAAAAACGAAACCGGATAATCATACGCCCAACCCTGAACATCTTGAGGCAAGGCCAAGAAGGCGGGGCCGCAATCTGCCGGATCAAGCATCGTTGCCAATGCAGCTGGCAAAGTCTGGATGACTTGCGCTGGATGCGTAATGCGATCCCAGTAACGTGTTACCGCCTGAAATGAGTCGTTCACCCCCAACGCTGGGTTGTTGAAGTGCTCAAGCTGCTGAAGAACCGGATCAGGCAAGCGGGTCAAGAACGTATCGCCGCACAACATCAGCATGGGCAAACGGTTCGCATGCGCAAGCGCCGCAGCAGTCAAAAGATTCGCAGTTCCCGGCCCTGCAGAGGCAGTGCAAAACATAAAGCGACGACGCAGATGGTATTTCGCATAGGCAGCTGCAGCAAAACCCATGCCTTGTTCGTTTTGACCACGATATAATGGCAATGTTTCCTTGTGATCATACAAGGCCTCACCAAGGCAGGTCACATTGCCATGCCCAAAGATACCAAAGCCGCCACCACAAAGACGTTGACGTGTTCCATCAATTTCAATGAACTGCGCATTCAAATACCGGATTATCGCTTGTGCTGTCGTCAGACGAACGGTGTTCTCACCCATCAGGTCTGTCCTTCTCTGAATAGTTCAATTTATTGACCCAGATGCTGGATCGCGCTTGACGCTCTTATTGATTTAAAGATACCCAGATTGCAACCGGTTGCAATCGGTTTTTAAGGAGGCGGAATGCAAGAATTAGGAATTGGTATCATTGGCGGTGGTTACATGGGCAAAGCCCACGCTGTAGCCTATGCCGCTGTTGGCGCTGTATTTAATACACGTCTAAGGCCACGTCTGGAAATGGTCGCGGCATCCTCGTTGGCCTCTGCAGAAAAATATCGCGATTCTTTTGGATTCGCTCGTGCAGCCCAAGATTGGGAGGAATTGGTACGCGATCCAAAGGTTGAAGCCATCGTAATCGCCTCTCCTCAATCAACACACCGCGCCGCCGCTGAACTTGCCTTTTCGCTTGGGAAACCTGTTTTTTGTGAAAAACCGTTGGGGGCTTCAGTAGATGACGCCCAAGCAATGGTTCAAGCAGCACAAGACAGCGGTCTCGTGAATATGATCGGGTTCAACTACATCCGCACCCCCGCTTCGCAATACGCGCGGCAATTGATTGCAGATGGCGCACTGGGTCAAATCACATGGTTTCGCGGCGAACATACCGAAGACTTTTTGGCTGATCCTGCCATTCCAGCAAACTGGCGCACCAGTGGTGAAGCTAACGGTACCATGGGCGACCTTGCGCCACACATGATCAATGCGGCACTCGCATTACTGGGACCAATCGACAACGTAATGGGCCAAATCGAAACCGTTCACAGCGATCGTGGTGGCGCAGCTGTCACCAATGACGATCACGCTCAAATGATGTGCCGTTTCGCCAATGGTGCAATGGGTCACATGTATTTCAGTCGCATCGCAACGGGCCGAAAAATGGGCTATGCCTATGAAATTACAGGTACCAAAGGTGCCATCCGCTTCGACCAAGAAGATCAAAACGCGCTATGGCTATATAAAGCCGAAGGCCCAGAGGCCGAGCGCGGATTTCGCAAGATCCTAACCGGACCAGCACACCCAGATTACGAACCATTTTGCCAAGGCCCCGGCCACGGCACTGGGTATCAAGATCAGATCATCATCGAGGCCCGCGACTTTCTTGAGGCGATTGCCGACAAGGCACCGCGCTGGCCGGCCTTTGCTGATGGCTTAGACGTTTCGCGCATCATATCTGCTGTGCGTTCATCCCAAACATCGGGGTCTTGGACCTCGGTTCAGAGCGATTAAAGGAGATCACGCTCGTGACAATTAAAATTGGTAATGCCCCCTGTTCATGGGGTGTCGAATTTGCGGATGATCCGCGCAACCCACAATGGCGCGACGTACTGCGTGAAAACGCAGAAGCCGGCTATAAAGGCATCGAGCTGGGGCCTGTTGGGTTCATGCCCGAAGACCCTGCGATTCTAGCAGACGCACTGGCCGAACATGATCAGGAATTGATCGGCGGCGTTGTTTTCCGTCCATTTCATGACCCCGCGAAATGGGATGAGGTCATGGATGCTTCGATCCGCACATGTAAAGCACTGGCGGCACATGGTGCAAAGCACCTGGTATTGATCGACTCTATTTCCGAGCGCCGCGCACCAACTGCTGGTCGCGCTGACGATGCAGAGCAAATGGACAAGGCTGAGTGGTCCGTGTTCCGTGACCGTATCGCGCAAGTCGCGAAAATGGGCGCTGAAGAATACGGCCTAACTGTAGGTATTCACGCCCATGCTGCGGGGTTCATGGACTTTGAGCCTGAGTTGATTCGCCTATTGGATGAAGTAGACGAAAACCACCTGAAGATTTGCTTTGATACAGGTCACCATTCTTACGCTGGCTTTGACCCTATTTCCTTCATGGAGCGTTACATTTCGCGGATTAGTTACATGCACTTCAAGGACATCAACCCTGTTGTGAAAGCTGATGTTCTTGCCAAAGGCACTGGCTTCTATGACGCTTGTGGTCAGGGTATATTCAGCAACCTTGGTGACGGCGACGTAAACTTCCCGCGTGTGCGTGAAATCCTAATCGAAAACGGTTTTGAGGGCTGGTGCACTGTTGAACAAGATTGCGACCCAACCCTGCCTGACACGGATGCGCTTGGCGATGCCAAGATCAATCGCGCCTACCTCCAATCCATCGGATTTAGCTAAGGAAACCTGAGTATGACAAAACTAAAATGGGGCATGATTGGCGGCGGCGAAGGCAGTCAAATTGGACCAGCCCACCGCCTAGGCGCTCAAGCTGACGGGCATTTTTCCTTTACGGCCGGTGCCTTGGACGTTGATCCGGCCAAAGGCAAAGCATATGCACAATCACTTGGCGTTGCCCAAGACCGCGCATACGGCGATTGGAAGGAAATGCTGGCTGGCGAAAAAGGCCGCGAGGATAAACTTGATCTCGTGACCGTTGCGACACCAAACAACACGCACTTTGAGATCACCAAATCCTTCCTTGAAGCTGGCTTTAACGTTCTGTGCGAAAAGCCGATGACTATGACCGTTGAAGAAGGCGAAGAGATCGTAAAAATCGCCGAAGCCACGGGCCAAGTTTGTGCGGTAAACTACTGCTACAGCGCCTACCCTATGGTACGTCAAATGCGGGCAATGGTCGAAGGTGGTGAACTGGGGGCAATTCGCACGGTTGTGACCAACTTTAGCCATGGCCACCACGCAGCTGGTGATGATGCAACGAACCCGCGCGTGCGCTGGCGCTACGATCCTGCCCAAGCGGGAGTATCAGGCCAAATGGCAGACTGTGGCATCCACGCATTGCACTTGGCCAGTTTCATCACAGGCGACGAAGTTCGGACGCTTTCCGCAGACTTTGCCTCCACCGTTGAAGGACGTGTGTTAGAAGACGACGCGATGGTTAACTTCCGCACGGAGGGTGGCATCGTTGGTCGGCTATGGACCTCGACAATTGCACTAGGTCGTCAACACGGCCTCGACATCCAAGTCTTTGGTGAAAAAGGCGGCGTTCGCTGGGCATCAGAGCAACCGAACCAAGTGTATTTCCACAAACAAGGCGGGCGCATCGAAATCATTGAAAAGGGCGAAGATGGCCTTTCAGATGATGCAAACCGCATGTCACGCGTAGGCATCGCACACCCAGAGGGTTTCCCTTTGGCAGTCGCGAACATCTACGTGGACCTGGCGGCAAGGTTGCGCGGTGGTTCTGCCAACTATCCTACTGCCGTTGATGGTTTGCGTTCAATGGCGGCTGTTTACGCGTCTGTTGATTCTGCCAAACAGCAAGGCGTTTGGGTGGATGCACGTCCGCCAATGTTCCAGAAATAAAAACGATAACTTCGGCCCTATCAAAGGGGCCGAAGCGTTCCACGTTCGATAACTTGGCATGAAAATAGCCGCGCTTCGGGATGCCTGTTGCTGTCCTCTAGGGCCGCCATAACCAACTCAACAGAGCTGTCGACAATTTGCTTAATCGGTTGGCGAATTGTGGTGAGATCGATGTTTTCCCACTTCGCCATTTCCATATCATTCAGCCCAATAATGCCAATGTCTTTGGGTGCAGATAATCCTGACGAGTTGATCGCGCTAAGTGCGCCAATCGACATAACATCATCCCCGCAAAAATACGCTTCTGCGTAGGTTCCCTTTAATTCTTTCAACATCGCCGTCCGCCCTGCTTCAAACGAGTATGCCGCGGCATTGGATTCCTTCACTTTGATCCCCTTGGCCTGCCCCATCACCTCCATAAAGCCCGCACGACGATCAACTGTTGAAGTTGCCCCCTTAGGTCCGCCCAGGAAACCAATGTGCTTATAACCGCGCGCTAACAAAGTCCGCGCCGCCATCCGTCCACATTCGACGTTATCCACCCCGACAACATGTACATCAGGGGCACTGGCAAAGCGTCCGAATGAATGAACAACCGGAATTTTGGCATCATGAAACGCCTTGGCAAACTCAGGTGAAAGGGTTGATGACGCGACGATCACGCCATCAACTGAATACTGTTTAAGCATCCTCAACGAATTCTCAGGATCAGTTTCATCGGTCAAATTGACCAACAAAGGCCGCAGCCCTTTCTCTTGCAAACGACGCGTAAACAGATCGAACACTTCCAAGAACAGCGGGTTGTGAAAGTTGTTTGAGATCAGACCAATCAGTTTGGTCCGTCCAGTGGTCAGCGACGAAGCCAAAGCGTTTGGACTGTAGCCCAATTCCTTTGCCGCCTTCTCAACCTTTTTGCGAGTCTTTGGGGAGACCGAAGCACCATCGGTATAGGTCCGCGACACAGCAGAACGTGAAACGCCCGCCCGTTCAGCCACTTCTTTCAGTGTTACCGCCACCTAGTTACTCCCTATTTTCATGACGTTATATGTTTGGGAAACGAAAAGGTAAAAACAATTTTTGCAACCGGTTGCAATCTGAATAGTGGTATGGTTAGATTTCGTTGTTGGCGGGAATACCGCGAGACACAAAAGAATAGAAACGTCTGGGAGGACCTCATGAAAACAGTAATCAAGTCGCTCGCGATTGGCGCAGCGCTTTTTGCAGCACCACTAACAGCTGTCGCTGACGGCCACGGTGATAGCCTTAAGTATGTACTTGTCAGCCACGCTCCGGATAGCGACAGCTGGTGGAACACCATCAAAAACGGCATCGCACTTGCTGGCGAACAAATGGATGTTGAAGTTGAATACCGTAACCCGCCAACTGGCGATTTGGGCGACATGGCACGTATCATCGAGCAGGCAGCTGCTTCTGGTCCAAACGGCATCATCACAACACTCGCTGACTATGATGTGCTAAAAGGCCCAATCATGGACGCAGTCGCAAGCGGCATTGACGTCATCATCATGAACTCTGGCACACCGGATCAGGCACGTGAAGTTGGCGCACTGATGTACGTTGGCCAACCAGAGTATGACGCAGGTCTAGCTGCTGGTCTTCGCGCTAAAGGCGACGGCGTTGGAAGCTTCCTATGTGTTAACCACTACATCTCTTCGCCTTCTTCAACTGATCGCTGCCAAGGCTTTGCAGACGGTCTAGGCATCGAGCTGGGCAACCAAATGATCGACTCTGGTCAAGATCCAGCTGAGATTAAAAACCGTGTCTTGGCTTATCTGACTGCTAACCCAGAAACAGACGCTATCCTAACACTAGGCCCAACCTCTGCAGACCCAACATTGTTGGCTCTTGACGAAAACGGCATGGCTGGCGACATCTACTTTGGCACATTCGACTTAGGCGCCGAAATCGTTAACGGCATCAAAGCTGGCGTTATCAGCTGGGGTATCGACCAACAGCCATTCTTGCAGGCTTACCTGCCGGTTGTTGTGATGGCGAACTACCACCGCTACGGCGTGCTTCCAGGCAACAACATCAACTCTGGCCCAGGTTTCGTAACCGCATCTGGTCTTGAGCTTGTTGAGAAATTTGCTGGCGAATACCGTTAATATCTAAACTAAGGGCGGCGTTTTCTAAGCGAAAGCACCGCCCTTATTGTTTCTAACAAGACCTATAGGAAGTATGAAATGTCCAACGAGACAAAAAATGGAACCGACGAGCGCGTCAATGAGATGTCTTCATTTCGCAACGCTCTGATCCGCCCTGAACTAGGCGGAATCATCGGGACGATCGCCGTATTTGCAGTCTTTATTTTCTTAGCTGGAGACAGCGGCATGTTCAGCTCGCAAGGCGTTATGAACTGGTCGGTAGTTTCTGCCCAATTTATGATTATTGCAGTGGGTGCCTGCCTGTTGATGATCGCTGGAGAGTTTGACCTAAGCGTTGGCTCTATGATCGGTTTCGCCGGTATGTTAATCGCAATTTTCGGGGTCACATTTGGTTGGCCCATGTGGATGGCAATCATATTAACATTCGCAATCTGCACCGCAATCGGCGCACTTAACGGCTTCATCTGTATCCGCACCGGCTTGCCCAGCTTCATTGTGACGTTGGCATTTCTCTTTATCCTACGTGGTTTCACAATATTCCTACCGCAGACAATTGAGCGTAAAACAATTATCGGCGGCATTCGCGAAGCAGCCGAAGGTGATTGGCTAAGTGTTTTATTTGGCGGAAAGATTTTACAAGGCTTCTTCATTTATCTTGGCGATCTTGGGGTGATTTCGGTCTTTGCTCGCGGTACACGCGCTGGCCAACCTGTTGTTGATGGCATCCCGATGCTAATCGTTTGGGCTATTGCTTTGGTGATCTTTGGACACATTCTTTTGACTAAGACACGTTTTGGGAACTGGATTTTCGCATCTGGCGGTGACGCAGAAGCCGCGCGCAACTCAGGCGTTCCAGTGAACAAGGTCAAGGTATTGATGTTCATGTTCACTGCATTTTGCGCAACCGTATTTGCTACATGTCAGGTTATGGAATTTGGCTCAGCTGGGGCGGACCGCGGTTTGCTCAAGGAGTTTGAAGCAATCATCGCAGTTGTTATTGGTGGCGCACTTTTGACAGGTGGTTATGGGTCCGTCATTGGCGCTGCACTTGGGGCATTGATCTTTGGTGTCGTGCAACAAGGCTTATTCTTTGCTGGTGTCGAAAGCTCACTCTTCCGCGTGTTCCTTGGTGTTATCCTGCTTGGTGCGGTGATCCTGAACACATATATCCGTCGCTTGATCACAGGGGAGCGTTGATATGAATGCTCAAACAGAAGCCACGCCCATCATCGAGATGCGCAACATCAGAAAAACCTACGGGCCTGTTATTGCGCTTGCCGGTGTTTCTATCAAAATTTACCCTGGCGAATGTCACTGCCTTCTAGGCGACAACGGCGCGGGTAAATCAACATTCATCAAAACGATGTCTGGTGTTGTAAAGCCAACTGATGGTGACATCGTCGTCAATGGCGACATACAGAACTTTGACAATCCACGTGATGCAATGGAGGCTGGTATCGCGACAGTGCACCAGCACCTTGCCATGATCCCTTTGATGTCTGTGAGCCGCAATTTCTTCTTAGGCAATGAGCCAACAAAGAAGATCGCGGGTATCAGTTTTTATGACCGTGAAAAAGCGGACCATGAAACTATGGAAGCCATGCGCAAAATGGGCATCAATCTGCGTGGCCCTGATCAGGCCGTTGGCACCCTATCGGGCGGTGAACGCCAGACGGTTGCCATATCACGCGCAGTACATTTCGGTGCAAAGGTATTGATCTTGGATGAACCAACTTCTGCACTGGGCGTACGCCAAACATCCAATGTTTTGGCAACCATCGACAAGGTGCGCAAAGAAGGTGTGGCGGTTGTCTTCATTACGCACAATGTGCGCCATGCTTTGGCCGTTGGGGATCGTTTCACGGTTCTAAATCGCGGTACAACACACGGCACAGCGGAACGTGGCGGCATCACGCCCGAAGCACTTCAGGACCTAATGGCTGGCGGCCAAGAGCTTGCCTCGCTTGAAGGCTCCTTGGGCGGCACCGTTTAATGATTGGAGTGGCGCAATGACCAAACGGCGGCCCAACGCCCTAGAATTGCGCCACCCCTTTTTCCGCCCGCTTTGGCGACGGATTGTCCTGATTGCTGTTCTTGCAGGATGGATGGTTGTCGAAGCCACAGCTGGTAACGCCGTATGGGCGTTTCTAATGGCCGGCATAGGCGTCTATTCAACTTACGTCTTTTTCTTTGATTTCGTTTTGCCCGATGATGTAAAAGCTCAATCGGAAAATCCATAAATCCAACACTAATGAATTGAGATTCTCACATGGTAAATCTTCTTCGCTCGCCGACCAATACATCCGGCAAGGTACACGACATAACGCCAGAAACGGCCGGGTGGGAGTATGTTGGCTTTGGCCTTTATCACCTTAAAGCAGGTGAAACGGCCAACGAGGCAACAGGAGACCGCGAAGTAATTCTGGTTCTTGTCGAGGGCCACGCCGAGGTCCAAGCCGCTGGCATCGACTTTGGTAAGATGGGTGACCGCATGTCTGTTTTCGAAAAGACATCACCCCACTGCGCCTATGTTCCCCGCGATAGCAACTGGGCAGCAACAGCCACGACCGATTGCGTTTTGGCAGTTTGTACCGCCCCCGCAAAAGGCAACTATCCAGCGCAACGCATAGGGCCAGATGGTATCGAATTGACCCCACGTGGCATTGGCCAAAACCAGAGGTTCATCAACAATATTGCGATGGAAGATCGTGACGTTGCAGGTAGCCTTCTGGTCACCGAAGTATTCACACCATCTGGGAATTGGTCATCTTACCCAAGCCACCGTCATGATGAAGATAACTATCCCGACATGACCTACCTTGAGGAAACCTATTACCACCGCCTAAATCCCGCTCAAGGCTTTGCAATTCAACGTGTGTATACTGAAGACGGTGAGTTGGATGAAACCATGGCAGCCAAAGATGGCGATGTGGTTCTAGTACCCAAAGGCCACCACCCTTGCGGTGCCCCTTATGGATATGAATTGTATTATCTAAATGTGATGGCAGGCCCCTTGCGCAAATGGCGTTTTGAAAATGACCCTGCCCACGATTGGATTGCCAAACGAGATGCATAAGGCACCTGATTTCGAGACAATTTTCTACCTCTAAGCGGTTTCCACTTCTTTACTTTCTCGCCTTGGTCGCATCTGATGGTAAAAACCACATATTCAGGTATTTTCCATGACAGATTTTCTACTTCTCGCATTCCTATTCCTTGTTGCTGGTGTTTTTGCCGTACCAATCGCATCCCGTTTGGGTCTTGGTTCGGTGCTGGGCTACCTCATTGCTGGCATTGTGATCAGTCCTATTCTCGCGATCTTGCATGTCGATGTAATCTCGATCCAACACTTCGCTGAGTTTGGCGTGGTGATGATGCTGTTCTTGGTTGGACTTGAGCTTGAGCCAAAACTGCTGTGGTCCATGCGCAACAAACTTCTGGGCCTTGGTGGTGGTCAAGTTGCGCTGACTACAATTGCAGTGATGATCGCAGCAATGATGATGGGTCAAGTTTGGTCTGTCGCTTTGGCTATCGGTTTGGTCATGGCTTTGTCTTCAACCGCCATCGTTTTGCAGACCCTGAACGAAAAGGGGTTGATGAAAAGTGATGGGGGGCAATCCAGCTTTTCTGTTCTCTTGTTCCAAGATATCGCTGTTATCCCAATGCTTGCGTTGGTGCCGCTGTTGGCGCTGCCAGAACTGGTTGAGGGATTGCACCACGGCGCGGGCGATGATGGCCACGGCTCTGCCATGAGCCTTGTTGACGGCTTGCCAGCTTGGGGTGCTGCGATAGTGACCCTTGGGGCGATAGCCGCTGTCGTTATCGTTGGCTCCTATATGACCGGCCCCGTTTTTCGTTTCATCGCAGCGGCGAAGCTACGCGAATTGTTTGTCGCCACTGCCTTGATGATGGTGATTGGGATTGCATTGTTGATGACATTGGTTGGCCTTTCGCCTGCATTGGGCACGTTCCTTGCCGGTGTTGTTTTGGCGAACAGCGAATACCGCCACGAACTTGAAAGTGACATCGATCCGTTCAAGGGCCTATTGCTTGGTCTGTTCTTTATGACCGTTGGTGCAGGGATCAATTTTGGTCTGCTGTTTGATAACTTTGCTGTAATCGTCGCGTTATCACTTGGCTTGATGGCGTTGAAAGTCGCTGTCCTCTACATTCTGGCGCTGGTCTTCAAAATTGAGGGCACAGATCGCTGGTTGTTCAGCCTTGGCTTGGCCCAAGCGGGTGAATTCGGTTTTGTCTTACTGTCCTTTACTGTTGCGAGCGCAGTCATTCCTAGTGATTTGGCCGATCGGCTTTTGCTGATTGTTGCGCTTTCGATGCTGTTGACCCCTGCACTCTTCATCCTGTTTGATCGCGTAATCGCACCACGTTTTGCATCAACTGAAGATCGTGAAATGGATGAGATCGAGGAAAAAAGCGACATCATCATCGCCGGCCACGGCCGCGTTGGCGGTATCGTTAGCCGCATGTTGCGCAACATCGGCTTGTCTCCAACAGTGATGGACTTCAGCGCAAGACAGCTCGAGTTTCTAAAGGCTTTTGACGTGCAGGCATATTACGGCGATGCCACACGCCCCGATCTTTTACATGCGGCTGGTATTGAAAATGCCAAATTGCTTGTGATCGCCATAGATGGGCGTGAACAGATCACTGAATTGGTCAAATATGTGCGTCACCACTATCCTGATGTGCACATCGTCGCGCGGGCCATCGATCGTGATCACGTCTATGACTTATGGCACGCGGGTTGCCGCGATATCGTCCGCGAAACCTACGACAGCTCCCTTCGTATGGCACGTTCATCGATCGAGGCCCTTGGCTACAACCGCGATCAAGCAAGCCGTATGACGGACGCATTCACTGAATTGGATCGAGGCAGCATGGTGATGGCAGCAGAGCACTATGATCCGGATGTCCCAATGCATGAAAATGACGCTTACATGGGGCGCGTCCGCGAACTGCGCGGAGACTGGGAAGCGGAAATGACTGTGCGCGTGCAAAAAATTATGGATGAGAAAACCACATGAGCCATGAACAAGCCAAGTTCCTCAGCGGCAACCTGACACAACACATCATAACGATGTCCATGACAGCTGCCGTTGGCTTCTTGGCGCTGTTTTTGGTCGATTTGGTCGATATGATTTTCATCTCCATGCTGGGCATTGATGAATTGGCTGCCGCAGTTGGCTTTGCCGGATCTATTTTGTTCATCACCACCTCGATCAGCATCGGCATGGCTATTGCGGGTGGGGCGATGGTGGCGAAATCGTTGGGCGAAGATAATCCTGAACGCGCGACCGAGTTGTTGACCCATGTGCTGATCGTGGGGGTGGCTTTCGCCATTGTATTTGCCAGCATAATTTTCACCAACCTGCACAATCTAACCGCATTGGTCGGCGCAACTGGTGAAACCCAAGAGCTTGCTGTTTCATACCTTCAAATCTTAATCCCAACGATGCCGATCCTGATGATTGGCATCATTGCCTCTGCGGCTCTGCGCAGTCACGGCGCAGCAAAACTGTCTATGATCGTCACGTTGGTTGCTGGGGTCGTGAACGCCGTCCTCGATCCAATCTTTATCTTTGGTTTTGATATGGGGCTGGACGGTGCGGCATGGGCTTCTGCCATCTCACGGGTGTCTATCGCTGTGACGGGTCTGTGGTATATATCGCGCCGCTACGGTGGGTTCACAGGCTTATCAGTCGGTGCAGTTGTGCGCGATCTACGCCCTATTGCAGCCATCGCTGTCCCCGCAATGCTTGCGAACATCGCAGCACCAATTGGCGGCGCATACGTGACGCGCGTTGCAGCGGAATTCGGCGAAGCAGCGGTTGCGGGCATGGCCGTTATCGGACGCCTTACCCCAATCGCATTCGCGCTGATCTTTGCCATGTCTGGTGCAATTGGGCCGATCATCGGCCAAAATTTCGGCGCGGGCCAACACGGGCGCGTTCGCTATGCCTTTAACAGCAGCATGGTTTTAATCGTCGCCTACGTAATCCCTGTTGTGTTTGTCTTGTACCTTGCACGCGGGCCGATCGCGGACCTGTTCAACGCAAGTGGCGTAACACGCGATCTCATCTTCTTATTCTGCGGTCCGCTGTCACTGGCATGGATATTCAACGGCATTATCTTTGTCGGTAACGCGGCCTACAACAACCTAGGCCACCCATTCTATTCCACCTGGGTCAACTGGGGGCGCAACACATTGGGCACTATCCCGTTCGTTTACTTTGGCGCACAACTGTGGGGCGCTGAAGGAGTTCTAATTGGACAGATGGCCGGTGGAATGTTCGCCGCGATCATTTCATTTATATTAGCCGAACGATTGCTAAAGAAGGCCGAAACCGATCAACTGACCAAAACAGTTGATCCAGAGTTCAAAGAACACCAACGATCATTCAAGATCATGCACCATCGTCGGTAACAAATGAATGTGATCCTGATCCAAACAGTGTTGGGTCAGGACCCATCATCGTCTGGCACATTGCCAAGGCGCACCAGAAAATCTGGTGTTCCAACTTCATCAGATTGTGAATCCTCAACAATCATGTAGGCGTCCGCCCCCACACAGGTTTCGTTACGGTATTCGCGTTCTGCACGTTCTTCGGCATCTGAGGCTGTGGAATATTCAAACTGTTTGTCGATTGCCAAAGTCACCACACCAGAACCTTGTTTTTTCTCAACGTAAGTTTGGCAAATGTAATGCGTCTTAGTATTTGTTTCATCGGTATCAGCCATCAGAACCTCCAGAATGCAATGCCATGGTTCAGCGCCAAATTGGACGGAACCAATACCCTACATGTGTCGATGCGCAGCTGTGAGTGCAACTTGCAAATTTACCATCCGATGACTTTCAAAGGTTTAGTCGAAAACCATGGCCGTTCATGGCTTGTCAGACAGCCCTTTCACACTAACTGACGGTCATGAATATAAATACCGAATTCAGCACCGCACACGTCAGTGAAATCGTTCAGATGGCACTTTCTGATCACGTAAGCTTTAGCGATATAAGACGCGAGTATGGGATCAGTGAAAAGCAGGTTAAGAACCTGATGCGCGAGACACTCAAAAGCGGCAGTTACAGGGCTTGGCGCAAACGTGTGCGCACCTTTGGCGACCGCCGTGCCGAATATAAATAACAACGCTCCGCCAACATTCGTGACCAAAGGAAACTAACATGACATTGCGACTGATCCTTGGTGACCAACTGGGCATGGGCATCTCAAGCCTCAATGAAGCGTCAAAAGAAAACGACCTCATTTTGTTGTGCGAGGTCAAGACTGAGGCCACCTACGTCAAACATCACAAAAAGAAGATCGCATTTGTCTTCTCCTCCATGCGCCATTTTGCCGATGAGCTGCGTGCGCAGGGATTTGATGTTCGATACAGTTCTTATGATGATCCACAAAATTCAGGCTCGTTTCTGGGTGAGTTGAAACGCGCCTTAGCCGAGACCAACAAAACTGATGTTGTTGTGACCGAAGCATCTGAATATCGGCTGCGTGATGATATGTCCCGTTGGGGTGAGCAGTTGAACGCCACTGTGACGGTCCTGGACGACAGCCGTTTTCTGTGCACCCACAGCGCATTCAATGACTGGGCCGAAGGGCGCAAACAACTGCGCATGGAGTATTTCTATCGTGAAATGCGCCGTAAATATTCCGTTTTGATGAATGATGCCCAACCGGTTGGTGGGCAATGGAATTTTGACGCAGAAAACAGAAAACCACCAAAAGAGGGTTTAAATGTACCCTCAACTTACCACACCACGCCTGATGCCATCACAACAGAAGTTATCGCGTTGGTAGAACAACATTTCCCCGACCATTTCGGGGACCTATTGCCGTTTCACTATGCTGTCACACGCGAGCAAGCATTAGAGGCATTGGACAGCTTTATCGACACACGCCTTCAAACCTTTGGCGATTACCAAGACGCAATGGTTCAAGGCGAACCATGGATGTATCACAGCCACATCAGCCTTTATATCAACTGTGGCCTACTTGACCCGTTGGAATGCATCCGCCGCGCAGAACGCGCCTATTACGACGGCGACGCGCCTTTGAATTCAGTCGAGGGGTTCATCCGCCAAGTCCTAGGCTGGAGAGAATACATTCGCGGCATCTATTGGCTGAAAATGCCAGAATACAAAGAGGCCAATTATCTAAACGCAACACGCGCGCTTCCCGATTTTTATTGGACAGGTGACACGCAAATGAATTGCCTGCGCCAATGCGTAACTGAAACCAAAGAAAACGCATACGCCCATCACATTCAGCGCCTTATGGTCCTTGGTAACTTTGCATTGATTGCAGGCATCCACCCAGACGAAGTGAACGAATGGTTCTTGTTGGTCTATGCCGATGCCTACGAATGGGTGGAATTGCCAAATGTAACGGGCATGGCATTGTTCGCGGATGGCGGTGTTGTGGCGTCGAAACCCTATGCATCCAGTGGTGCTTACATCAACAAGATGTCAGATTACTGCAAATCGTGCCGCTATAAGGTTGCCAAAAAGAACGGCCCAGACGCTTGCCCGTTTAACTACCTTTATTGGGACTTCCTTACACGTAACCGCGAGCACTTTGCAGGCAACCCACGCATGGGGTTAATCTACAAAAGCTACGCGCGTATGAGCGACGAAAAGCACGATGCGGTAACGGATGACAGTCAGCGGTTCTTAAAAGCCCTAGACAGTGGGCAAGCGGTCTAATTTTCCTCTGGCAAGGCGACAGACCCATCGCAACCAAAATAGGCTTGGACAAACAGCACTACAAAAACCATGCGATTAAACAATCTATGCGCTGGCATGAAATCTAGCTACGGATATTTTGGAACCGTTATGTCGAAGTGGGCCTGGAATCTTCGCTTAACCAGTCGATAAATGCAGAAACCTTGGACTTCCGCCTGCCATGTGCCCTCATGATATAGGTGAACCCACTGGGTTTAAACCCGAACGGAGCGGCCAAACGTCCACTTTTTATATCTGTATCGACAAGATGTTGGGGTGATATACAAAAGCCCAGACCGTTAACCGCGGCCTCGATAGCGATCGACAAATGATCAAACTCAGACGAAACGGATTTATCTTGAACGGAGGTATCCCAATCCTCCCAAACCTTCGGGCGTGTTCTCGTCGTCAGATGCGAAAATCGCGCCAAGTCTGCGACGCCAAAAGTGGCACTGGCATTTATCAAACTTGCACTAAGCACCGGACCCAGCATTTCTGGGAAGAGACACGTATCAGATGCTTGCAATGCCTCACCACTTGAAAGCACCATAATCGAGACATCAATTCGGTTCATATTTTTGTCAGGGCGGCGTGGATCAGTCGATAGACGCAGATCGAGTTCAGGATACAGCGCCCGAAACCTGTGAAGCCGAGGGATTAGCCAACGAATTGCCGATGTACTGAGACACGCAACATCCAACAATCGGTCCCTAGCAGGATCCAATGTCCGCAAAGTTGCATCAATTTCATCCAGCGCTTTTGTCAACGCGAGGGCGAGGCGTTCACCATCTTCAGTTGTTTCGCGTGCACTTGCCGGCCCGTCAAACAGATCGAAATTTAAAACTGACTGCAATTGTGAAATTTGGCGACTAACGGCACCCGGTGTGACCAAAAGTTCATTGGCGGCAGATGTCATACTTTTGTGCCGGGCCACGGCTTCAAAGGTTTTAAGTGCATTGAGCGAAATTTTGGAACGCAGTTTCATTGAGAAAAACTCACAGATTGATTTCTTCTTAATCGTTACCCAATTTTACGACGAATGGCTAATTGTCCTACGAGCTGAAAAAGGAGAACACCATGCCAATCGTACGAACAGCCGTCAAAGCGGGGACATCACCCGATCTAAAACAAAAAATTGTTTCTGGGATTCATGCCGCCCTCGTTGACAGTATTGGCATGCCCGAAGAAGAACTTTTCAACTTGGTTCAGGATTATGACCCAAACGACTTCTTTTACAGTCGGAAATTCAATGAAATATCTAGATCCGACAGCATTGTTCTGATCGAGATTACGATGAGACGTGGCAGAAGCGATGCAATGAAGACCGCGCTATATGCGGGTATTGCCCGAAACCTTGAGCAAAACGCTAACATCGATCCACGTGATGTATTCATTTTCATGCACGAGAACGATCATTCCGATTGGTCAGTCGGCAACGGGAAATTTGCAATGAAAATTGTTCAACAACCAGGACAAGACGCATAGCCATTTCAGTCGGCGCGTTTCCACGCGGCAACCCTTTGATCACGAATTCTCACAATGGGATTCGTGATCAACGATCTCCACTTTTCCATTTGATGGGTGTAAGGTAAACAATGTTGTCATCCAAACTAACCATCACATCGCCATCTTGAATGTTCACCTGAACCTTCATCGAACGATTGGCCAATTTTCCAAGTTCATTGGTGTCATTCTCGGCGAAATTTAGCACCTGAAGATTATCAAATCGTGTTGTGCTATTCTTGATTTTTTCCCACCAAACTTCCGCCGTGGTACCACCATATGTATAGATAATAACTTGATCAGCTTTGCCGCAAGATTGACGAACAATCTTTTCGCTAGGAAGACCTAGTGCCACCCATAGCTCCAACTCACCACTTAGGCTTTTCTGCCAAATGTCGGGTTCGTCATCAGTTGAAAGACCTTTGGTCATTTCCAACTGCTCGTGCGCGTTCAGCGCAAACGCAAGAATTCGAACCATCAAACGCTCATCCGTTTCCGAAGGGTGCTTGGCTACGGTCAACTTGTGGGTTTCGTAATAATGACGATCCATATCGCAAACGGAAAGTTCAACTTTGTAAATGGTAGCTTTTTGCGCCATGGTTTTCCCCCAAGATTGCGATGAGAGAAAGGCCTAGTGCGTCTGTTACCTTTATGAAAGCACATAATATCTGAGTGCTATGAAACTATTATCGATTGGTTCAAGGAGCGTAATTGGCGAGTTCACATTCGGAACCCGCCATTGCAACCATTTGGCGTCACGCGATCGACAGCTTAACGTCCTTTGCGAAAAGACGCGTCAGGTGTCCCGGTGAAACACCCTAATACATGAGGATAAGTGTCCGTTACGACGTACCCATAGCTGCCGTTTTGCTCCATGCCATTACAAGCATCCAGATCTCCAGATCCGGCGACATAAACCCAGTCATCGATGAATGTGCCATCATACGATCCACCCGGTCCACCATTGCGGGATCCAGACTTCAACTGATAGCTGGACTTCGCCTTGCGGATTGTGCCCTCGTCCGAAATATAACTCCCAAAAATTGGGAAGCCGTCGGCGGCAAAACCGACGACTGGTGATGACGTCGTGGGGTTGGCTTGAGCGAATAAAGCCAGCGGATTACCGTGATAGTGATATGTGCCATCTGGTTGTGTATGAGCGTTGTGCTCATCTGCGCCAAACTTGTTTGAACCACCCATAGGATCATAGCGGTAAGGTGAATTCATATTGTGGCATCCGATCGCGCCATTACCAACACCAAAACAACCAGCTGCCAGTAGGTCTAGCTTAACACCATTCAAGAAGACCGCGTTGTCATATTGCAACGACAATGCTGTTGGGCCTGTAGCAAGGGTAGGATTGGCTGGAACAGTGTAGGATTGGCTTTGCGGGCGGAACTGTGTCGCGAAGCGGCCAGTGGCGTTGAAATCATGGTTTGGAACCGCATTTGACGCAATAGTACAGCTGTTGCCATTTGCAGTTATCGTTGTTGCAGCTGCAAAGGAGTTGCGATTTTGTACATCTGTTGCGGTGGCGGTAAGCGCACCAGCATAATCGGTGCAGCTGACCGACTTGTCGCTAAGTTGCGCGTTCGTAATGTCGGTCGATGTAGTCGAGGTCGTCGTAGCATTGCTCGACTGATCGGCGCTGCCGCACCCTGCAACAATAACGCTTAACATCAAAGTCGCGGTCATTGTTCGCGTGTTCCGCGCACTCTGTTTGGAAATTGTCATCGTTCTTATCCTTGGGCTTTGGGTTCTTTATATTGTACGGTCTGCACCCGATGTTCCGTCGCTTTATTTTCGAACATCGGTTTCGGTCACTGCAAAATATTGTTCTCAAAGCCGTCAACACGGCGCGAAAAACTACCGCATCACAAAAGGGTTCGCCATTGGTTCATCTGATGTGTTGATCCACGTGGTTTTCGTACGGGTGTAATCATTGATGGCATCGATACCGGCCTCTCGCCCATACCCTGAATGATTGTACCCTCCGAACGGTGCAATTGGAGAAACGGCACGGTAGGTATTCACCCAGCAAATTCCCGCTTTGAGCCGTGAAGACACGCGATGCGCACGTGCAAGGTTTTGAGTAAAGACACCAGAGCCAAGACCAAAGGTTGTGCTGTTGGCCAGTGCAATCGCCTCTTCTTCCGTGTCAAATGGGATAAGGGACATGATGGGCCCAAACAGCTCTATGTTCAAAGTTTCGATGTCATGGCTGTCGCATTGCACCAATGTTGGTGCCATGAAGTTACCCGGTTGATCCAGCGGCGCACCACCAAACCGAATTTTGGCACCTTGCTCCTTAGCTTTGGCAAGTGTTGCTACGATAAGATCGATTTGGGTCTTAGTGCACAGTGGCCCCAAGTGAGTTACCGCTTCTAATGGGTCACCAACAACAATATTTGCGCAGATTTCGGAGATACGCGTGATTAAATCTTCCAAAATAGGCCTGTGAATAAGCCCCCGTGACCCTGCCACGCAGCTTTGGCCAGACGCACCAAAATTACCTGCGATCAACCCGTTTGCAGCGCCGTCCAAGTCAGCATCATCAAAAACGACTATAGGGGATTTTCCACCCAGTTCCAGCGAAGTAACAGCAAAATTCTCAGCGGAGTTGCGCACGACATGGCGCGCTGTCTCTGGACCACCAGTAAAGGCGATGCGATCAACATCGGCGTGCCGCGTCAAAGGAATGGCACAATTTTCTGCATCTCCTGTAATCACCGACACCACACCTGGTGGGAAGCCGGCCTGCTCCACCAACCGTGCAAATTCCAACATAGGTATCGGCGCAATTTCAGATGCCTTCAGAACGACTGAACAGCCTGCTGCTAATGCAGGCCCCAACTTGGTCGCTGTCAAAAACATCTGTGCGTTCCACGGAACAATCGCCACAACCACACCGATCGGTTCACGACGGGTAAAAACATGCATGTCCGGCTTGTCTATGGGCAGTACTGCACCCTCGATTTTATCAGCGAGGCCGGCATAGTAGCGATAGTAATCGCCCACATATCCTGTTTGGCTGGCGGTTTCAGCCAATAATTTTCCGCTATCGGTTGTTTCAAGCCGCCCAAGGTCAGCAGCATTTTCTTGTATCAAATCCCCCAAACGATAAAGCAACTTACCGCGTTGAGTCTGGGTCATTTCGCGCCACGTTGGGTCATCAAGGACACGGCGTGCGGCCCCAATCGCGCGATCCACGTCTTGGGGTCCAGCACAGGCGAATGTCGCCCATTCTTCACCAGTCGCAGGGTTTTCAGTCGACATGACTTGCCCGCCGTGACCCTCGGTGAAAGCGCCGTCGATATAAAGCTGGTAATGTGGGAGTTTTGTCATATCAGTCCTTAAGAAAATGCCGGCATCACGTCGTCGATAAATCGCGACAGTGACGCACGTTTGCGTTCAAAGTCCATGCCACTGTCAATCCAGAACGCATATTCGTCATAACCAAGGTCTTCATAACGCTTGATCTGGTCAATCACTTCTTGCGCAGTCCCAATTGTAAGATCACGCAACATATTTTCCGGCGACATCATTTTATTGCCCGCCAGCTCTTCATCAGTCAAACTTTCCATCAAACCTTGTTTGACAGGGCGCACATTTTTGAACCATGCACCAAAATAGTTGTAAAACTTAGACAGCTCATTGGCCGCAACCAGTGTGTCAGCATCGTCTGTGGCGACATAGGTGTGGTGCAATAACATGATCTTCGGACGCGGATTTGTAGAAGCTGCGCAAACCTCGTTGAATTTGCTCATCAGGTCTTCAATCTCTTGAATACCCTGCCACAAGGGCGTGACCTGAATGTTAAAACCATTGTCTACGCCAAAGGCGTGGCTGTTGATATCACGTGCGGCGATCCAAATTGGTGGGCCACCTTTTTGCACTGGCTTGGGCGCAGACGTTGTTGATGGGAATTGATAAAACTCTCCTTCATGTGCGCAATCACCTTCCCAGAGTTGACGCAACAATGGCGTCGTTTCACGCATTCTTTGGCCGGCTTCCCATGCGTCCATTCCAGGTATCAAACGTTCGTACTCATAAGAATATGCGCCACGTGCGATACCTAATTCTATGCGACCATCCGTAATCAAATCTGCAGCCGCAGCTTCACCCGCCAATTTAATCGGATGCCAGAACGGTGCAACGATTGTACCCGTACCCAGTTGCACATTTTTGGTGTGGTGGCTGAGATCAACAAGAGTGAGAAACGGATTTGGGGCAATGGTGAAATCCATGCCGTGGTGTTCCCCCGTCCAAACCGCACGCATGCCACTATCGTCGGCCATCTTTGCAAGCGAGATCAATTCAGTGCGCAAATCGCGATGTTCCTGATCCGGTGTGAGCCGTTCCATGTGGGCAAAAAGAGAGAAATCCATCGGTTACGTTCTTTCTATAGCGTCTTGATAGGCGTTGCCTTCAAGACCAATTTGCAAGTATTGACCCGCGCGATAACCAAGCCCCGCGCGATCGACATGCATAAATGAATTTACCTCACCGATCAGAATACAGTGATCCCCCATCGGCAAAGCTTGATAGCGTGTGCAGGAAAACTGGGCAGTAGCGCCGTCAATCAGTGGAACACCGTGTAGGTCTAACTGGTGTGGAACTTTTGCGAACCGATCGCCTTTGTAAGATGCGAAAATGTTTGCAATGTCTTTCTGATCCTCTGCCAGAATGTTGACCGCAAAATGGGTGCAATTGGCGAAGGTGTCGTAGCTGGATAAAAAATTTCCCGGGCACACCAACAATAGCGGCGGATTAATCGAGACAGAGGAAAACGAGTTGGCCGTGAACCCAGCCATCGCGCCATCTGCGCGGCGCGCGGTCACGATTGTAACACCTGTCATGAAACTACCAAAAGCGTTGCCCAACTGTTTGGAATCGATGGGCGGCGTCATAGGTTGCTCACGATAAACTCGGCCAAAACCGTGTTGACCCGAAGGGCGTGGGTCATGGGCAGCATATGCGCCGCACCATCAATAATTTCAGCACGCCCGTTTGGGACCAATGCCACGATTTTGCGCGACATGTCTGGTGTCGAATTTGGTTCTTCAGCCCCCGTCAAACAAAGCACAGGGCATTGGATCGCGTTCAGATCAGCATCCGAAGCGCCATCTTCGATGGCAAAAACACGGTATGCATCGCGGTAACCCGCAGGGTTTGCGTTGCGCAACCATTCTTGACAGGCCATTCTCTGAGGTGAAACATCTGTTCCAAACCAACGATTTAGCGTCGCCGTCGGATTGGCGATTGTTCGGCCATCAAGCTCATCTGCACGTGATTTAACTGCAGCTTTTGCGTCAGCGTCACGGCGATGGATCGCGTTTAACGCAGCCATTGCTTTAACTTTAGCAGGGTGACGGATCGCAAGTTGCAGCGCAATCATAGCGCCAAAAGAATGGCCTATGACAATTGCTGGTTCGTCCAAAACGGCAACAATCGCTTCGACATAATCCGCCATGTTCGGCCCTGTAACTAAAGCGGGGCTTGCACCATGTCCTGGCATATCGACCGCAATAACACGACAGGTTTGCGAGAGCGCTTCGGTTTGAGCGCCCCAAGCTTCAGAACGCAGACCAACACCGTGAATCAAGACGACAAGTGGTCCGGTGCCCGTCGAAATGGTGGCCAAAGCCCCAATCTTAGACCGCGGCTGGGTTATCCAGGTCATGCCCCAAATCCTTCAAATCTTGATACCGATCACCAATCCGGTGATGCGGACGTCCACTTGTTGCAGCCCCCAAAACGATTGCGATTTCATCGTCTCGCGGTGCATCAGGAATTGCGAATTGGATGGTTAGATAATGTGACCGACGCCCCGCATCATTCTTATCCATCAACGGCACCATGATGGGTGCATTCGCGCCGCCGCGCGTGTTGGTGAAAGCCAAATAAGATTTTGCACCTACAGCTTCGCGGTAGTGATTCCCGAAACGCAGGGTGTGGATCAATCCAGAGGCGTGTTCGATTTCACCGTTCAGTCCAACAACCGCAGCTTTGCCGTAAGCTTCAATCGCATCACCAGAACCTGCCAACGCAATCATGCGTTTTGTCATCATCTCCCCCAGAACCGGACCGAATGCGTGGATCTCAGGTTTAAGGTCTTCGACAAACCGCCCAGCCCAAGGGTTCTTGATCACTGCGGCGACAGCGAACATCCGCCACGGCGTTTCGGAGGATTTGAATCCTTCGATCAAAACCTCTTCGTCGTAGGTTACGATTTTCCTGATTTCTGGCTGCATTTTAACTTCCTATGATGTGTTGACCAATTCAACGATCAATCAGGAAATTTGACAAACGAAGTAAACGTAGGCTTATACATTAGTAAAACTAATGGATAACTTGACCATGGCAAAAACGCTCCCTCCACTGACATGGTTCCGTGCATTTGAGGCGGCTGCGCGCAATCTAAGCTTCACAGCAGCCGCGACAGAGATTGGCATGACCCAATCAGCGGTCAGTCAGCACGTAAAATCGTTGGAAAATAGGCTGGGCGTGGCGCTGTTTATTCGTAAAGCACGCGGTTTGTCATTAACCGACGATGGCCGAAAACTGGTCCCACAGGTCACATCAGCATTAGAAACTCTTGGTGCAGCGTCCCGCATCTTTGAAACCGGACCAACCCAAAACCTGCTGACCATCGCAACCTCTGTGAGTGTCGCAGAATGGATTATCGCGCCCCGTCTGAAAGAATTCACTGATCGTCATCCACACACAAGACTCAGGTTTCTAAGCGCAATCTGGCCTGACGATTTTCATATGCTGCACGCAGACGTCGAAATTCCATTTGGTTCACACAAGCAATTTGGAAGTCGCGCGACCCTACTCGAACCTAATGGGCTTGTCGCAGTCAAGTCACCTAGCCTGCATGGAGAACTTCACACCTTGCCATTGATCGAAGCCGTGGGCACATCGGCTGGCTGGGGTGGCTGGCCAGCCGCCGCTTCTTACGGCTTGAAACCACACATCTTTGTCGACTCGTTTGACGCGGCATTGAACATGGCATTGCACGGCAACGGTGTTGCATTGGTCAGTGAGGTTTTGGCTCACTCTACGCTTGCATCAGGACAGCTCGTACGCGCTCATGTCGACGGTCGCCCCTGCGAAGAGGGGTATTACGTACGCGCCGACGAAAAAAATGCCGCTGCACTTCAATTCCGTGACTGGATATTTGAATTGGTTCAATCGGAAAACCCTAGGAATTGAAGACTCCCGACATGCATATCGCCCCCCTTTGTTGCGCGCAGCACATTGATGTCGGGGCTATCGTTGCATTAGAGATATCTAATGCAAAACCTCGATCCAAAACAAACCGCCTGTTTCTTGGCCGCAGTTCAATGTGGAACTATTCGCGCAGCCGCCGAGCAACTTGGCTTGGAACCCTCAACCGTAAGCCGTAATGTCACGGCCCTTGAAACACACCTTGCAACAACCTTGGTGGAACGGGGGCGACTTGGGGTTCGGGCAACGGAAGCGGGTGACTTGTTGATCAATTTCTTGTCCCAACAAGAGGGTGCGCTGGCTCTTCTTCAATCCGAATTTGACGCCCTCGCAGGTATGAAACGCGGTAATGTTTCCATAGCCGTTGGTGAAGGTTTTGTTGGTGACTTGTTTGACAACGCGCTGGCTGCCTTTTCGTCAGCCTATCCTCACATAACATTCTCACTGTCCATTGGCTCAACCGAGACTGTCTTGCATCAAGTCACTTCGGAACAGGCACATATAGGTTTGGCCTATAACGTACCCAAAGCTCAAAATGTACGAGTTGAAACTGCTAGCGCGCAACCTCTTGTCGCTTTGGTCAAACGCGGTGGGTCTTATGATATGGATCAACCTTTTACTTTAGATGACCTTGCTGCGATGCCTTGTGCAGTTCCGCCCAAAAGTTTTGGAATTGGCGCAATGATTACTGCAGCCGAAGCAAAGCAAGGTTTGAGATTACGTGCTTTGATTGAAACGGGTTCGATCTCTGCACTTAAGGCATTTGTTCGGAACGATATGGGTTGTACAATTTTGCCAAGGTTCGTGGTCGAAAGCGAAGTATCGGCAGGATTGATGACTGCACGCTCGATCCCAGCAAAGATTTTCCCAGACGGTCGGTCTTCACTTATTCGCAAGGAAGGCAGGCAACTACCGCAAGCGGCCCAGTTGTTGATGAAGTATTTAAAGGCAATGTCCGCATTTACCTAACTGCCTCCGTTGCGCAAACTGCAACAAAGATGGTCATACGTTGATATATATTGCGCCTGCTCAATACGACATAGTCAGGGCAACGGTTATAAGGATCAACGACAATGCGGCTTGGAATTATCGGGTGCGGAAATATGGGCGGCGGCATGGCCTCTCAGCTTATCAAAAATGGATTTGAACTGACTTGCTTTGACCCAAGCCCTGAAAACAGCGGTAAAATGTCAGCCCTTGGGGCCGTAACAACCACGTCTGCAGGTGGTTTGGCCGAAATCTGCGATGTCATCATTTTATCCCTGCCTAAGGCCGCAGTGGTCGAAACTGTGATGGCCGAAATACTGCCCTACGTTCAGGCTGGCACGGTTATCCTGGATGCCTCAACTTCAGAACCTGCAACCTCGCAAGCCATGGCAGAAAAAGGCGCAGAGCATGGATTTTCCTTTGTCGATGGACCCGTAAGTGGCGGTCCTGCAGCAGCAAATGCGGGCACAATGACAATGCTTTTGGGTGGTGACGCTGACGCGATCGAGACATTGCGGCCAGCATTGGACATCTTAACCGCAAAGACTGTTAAAGTAGGCGGCTCTGGCGCGGGGCACGCTGCCAAGATCGCCAACAACATGCTTTGCGCTGCCAATCTGGTTTTGGTCGGCGAAGCGATCCGATTGGGCCAAGCCGCTGGCGTCAGTCCAGAGGACCTGCTTGAGGGGATCAACGCGGGTTCTGGTCGCAGCGGTGTAAGCGAAGTCAATTTCCCGAAGTGGGTTCTAAATGGTGCCTACGATTCTGGATTTACAATGGGGTTGATGCGCAAAGACGTTGGTCTTGCGCTTGATCTTGCGAAAACCTCAAATATTGACCTCAGCGGTTTCGAGGCGATCGCAGACATTTGGCTGAATGGATCAGGCGACATTTCGGACAGCGATGATTTCAATGCAATCGTCAAAACCAATGCGAAGGAGCAATGAGATGTCAGATCGCAAACAAAAGTTGCTAGACGCGATGGCGGTTCTTGGGCTTGGAACGCAACCTCAAAGCCTGATCAACGGAACTCTTACCTCAGGTACCGGAGCTGAGATTCAGTTGGTCGATCCCTTCACCGAAGAGGTCTTGATAACGTATCCTGATGCGGGCGAAATGCTCGCCAATTTGGCGTGTGATGCTGCGCAAAATGCCCAAGTCGGTTGGGCAAAGGGTATATCCGCAGCAGCACGTGGTCAGGTTATGCAAGACATCGTGCGGGCCGTTCTTGCGAACGTCGAACCACTGGCCACCATAGAAGCGATTGTTGCGGGCAAGCCGATCAAAGATTGCCGGATTGAAGTCGCCAAGGTCGCTGAGATGTTTGCCTATTATGCCGGGTGGGCTGACAAACTACACGGAGAGGTCATACCTGTACCCTCCGGTCACCTGAACTACACACAACGCGAACCACTTGGCGTTGTGTTCCAAATAACACCGTGGAATGCCCCAATCTTCACCGCAGGTTGGCAAATCGCTCCAGCAATTGCGACGGGCAATGGCGTGGTGATCAAACCAAGTGAACTGACGCCAATCACCACGGTTGCCTTGGTCAAAATAGCGGAAAGCGTCGGCTTGCCAGTTGGCTTGGTCAACGTGCTCTGCGGTTTGGGCCCAACATCAGGACAAGCCGCAATAGCCCATGCCGCAGTGCGGAAGGTTATCTTTGTTGGCTCGCCTGAAACCGGCAGACGCGTTGCTGTTGCCGCCGCTGAAGCGCTGAAACCCGCAGTTCTGGAACTGGGTGGGAAGTCTGCGAACATCGTCTTTGATGATGCCAACCTAAAACATGCGTGCCTTGGTGCCCAAGCGGCGATCTTTTCTGGTGCAGGTCAAAGCTGTGTCGCTGGATCGCGATTGTTGGTGCACAAATCCGTTCACGCAGAATTGGTTGATATGCTCTCAAAAGGCATGAACAATATCAAACTGGGCGACCCATTGGACGAGGCAACAGAAGTCGGGCCGATCAGCAATGCACGTCAATTTGCCCATGTCAGCGATATGGTGATGAAGGCCAAAGACGCCGGTGCATCTGTCCTCACACGTTCAAAAACCCAAGCCCAAGGTTATTTTGTGCCCCCAACGATCCTGAACGGGCTGTCCAATACAGCACTGGCTGCACAGCAAGAGATCTTTGGCCCCGTGGTCACGGCTATCCCGTTTGAAAACGAAGCCGATGCAATCGCACTGGCCAACGCCACAGACTTCGGATTGGCAGGTGCTGTATGGACAGCTGACGTTGGCCGCGCACATCGCATGGCCGATGCTGTTCGCGCAGGCACATTCTGGATCAACAGCTACAAAGCGATCCATGTGTCTTCGCCTTTTGGTGGTTCCCTCAGCTCAGGTTTTGGGCGGTCCAGCGGAACAGATGCCTTGATGGAATATACATCAGCCAAAAGCGTCTGGCTTGACAGCGCCCCAATACCACGCATCGCTTTCGGGTATGTGTCGTAAAGGGAAATATCATGAAACTGGTTGACGACGTCCAAACATTATTGAACGATGAACCTCGATTGGCACAGGTACTCAACCTTGGTGCCTTTGGTGATTTTCCACAATTGGCTGGGGTTTTATTTGGTCAGCTTTGCAACAGCGACGCCATTGGGACAGTTGTGCAATCGACTTATGCTTCGGACGCGCAGCTTGTTGAAACAACCCTTTATGACATCGCTGAAACTGCGCGACGCAATTTCGAACCTGGAGGCCAGTCGACTACCTTGTTGTTTTCGCGCGGAGTGCAGGCAATCATAGCGCACCGCGTCGCTCATAAATTATGGGAGAGCGGGGACACCAATCTGGCGCTTGCTGTCAAATCGGCAACAGGGCGCGTGTTTTCGACAGACATGCATCCCTGCGCACAGATTGGTGCGGGGCTTTGGCTTGATCACGGTTTGGGCTTTGTTGTGGGTGAAACGGCCGTGATAGGTGAAGATGTTTCTATCTGGCATAACGTCACCCTTGGCAGCACATTGAATGACAGCGGCCCACATCGCCACCCTCATGTTGGCTCAGGTGCCGTGGTTGGTGCAGGGGCCGTTCTATTGGGCGGCATAACGATCGGGAAAAACGCGAATATCGCAGCCGGTGCGATTGTGGTCGAAAACGTTCCCGAGGGCATGGTCGCCGTCGGCCCAAAAGCCAGCCTACGCGGCGCGGCGCGCGTCAGTTTTTCACCCACCAAAGGACCCTTATCATGAACGCCTCTTTTGGTATTGATCATCCCTTGCTTGCGACCCACGACATTGAAGTCCTGCGCGAACACCTCAGCTCCTTGGGGTTCAACATGACCACAATTGGCAAACATCCATGGGGGACCAGCACAAGCCTCGCAATGTTTGACGGGTGTTTGCTTGAAATCATGGGGATTTATGATGACACGTTGTTGGACAAAGTCCCTGCTGGGAATTTCAGGTTTGGCCGGCATGTATATGAACACCTTCAAGTCCGCGAAGGCGTTGCTCTCTCTGCGCTGCACAGCACGGATTCAGTCAAAGACGCCGAACATGCGCAGCAATTTGGACTAACAGTAGCCGGTCATTTGGAGTTTGGGCGCGATGTCACTCTTCCCAACGGGAAGCAAGGGCGCACTAAAACAACACTCGCACTGATGCCCGACGCCCAATTCCCACGCTTGTCCTTCTTCTTGTGCCAACAACATCGTCCAGAGCTAATCTATGTACCTGAGTGGCTAAGCCACCCCAACACAGTCGATGGCATTTGCGGTGTGAATATCGTGGCCCTTGAAAAGCACCATGCGAAACTCAAAGCTCAATTTGGCGGTTTGTACGACGGGTTTGAAACCATAAACGGCGGCTTCAAATTCCAGACAGCCAATGGGGTCCTAAGGGTGATGAACGCAGTGGCCTTTGAAACGAACATCAGCCCCCTGCCCGATGGCATCCGCCATGAGGATTCCCCAAGTATTGCAGGAATGGATTTCACAACCAGCGACATGAACATTTTGTTGGAATGGATTGAGAAAAGCAAAACCGATTACCGTGTCATCGAAAATGGCGTGGCGCTGAGCAAACCATCACTCACAGCGAATACAGTCATGCGTTTCTTTGGTGGTCCATAGATTTTTGCCCAGACCCAAAACTGCAAGCACCATGTTATTTGAAATTTTCAGATTGGGTCGGGGCAATAAAGACTGTGCAGCACTTTGATGACTTGTGCGGCTTCAACGCCCTTCAATGAATAGTAGATCGTCTGACCGTCACGGCGTGTGGCGACCAAATCGGCGTCGCGTAGTTTTTTCAGGTGATGCGACATTGCTGGCTGCGAAAGCCCTGCGCTTTCAGCAAGGCTTAGCACGCTCTGCTCTCCACTCAGCAAAATACACATTAGGCGAAGGCGCACGGGTTGCGACAGCATCGCCATCAGCTTTGCAGCTTCTGTGATTTTAGGTTCGAGCGCCTTGATGTCTAACATTGAACGTAACCCTTGTGTATGCGTGATTGCTTATATAAACAATTATTGATATAAACGCAAGTGAGTCGCAAAATCCTGCGCGAACCTATGGCAACAGAATAAGGAAACTCTAGGTGGAAACTGAATTTACCCCAATCACATCACTTCTTGGCGGTGCGCTGATTGGCCTCTCGGCTGTCTTACTGATGGCAATGCATGGGCGGATTGCAGGCATTAGCGGTATCGTCGCACGTATGCTTCCACCCTCTGCGGATAAGGCTGGCTTGCCTCAAGGTATCATCTTTGTATTTGGCCTATTGATTGCGGCCCCGCTGTGGATTGCGTTGACAGGCACGATACCTGACCAAGTCATCTCAGCAGGTGGCCCTGCTCTTGCCATTGCCGGTCTTTTGGTTGGATTTGGGTCAGTGTTGGGGAATGGTTGCACAAGCGGCCATGGTGTCTGCGGTATATCGCGGGGGTCAGCACGCTCTATCGTTGCCACAATAACCTTTATGGCCACTGCATTTGTGACCGTTTTCATCATTCGTCACATCGTGGGGAGCTAAGACTATGCGTAATATTCTGACACTCATCTCCGGCCTATTGTTCGGAACCGGCCTAATTCTATCGGGCATGGCGAACCCTGCCAAAGTTCAGAACTTTCTTGACCTATTCGGCACTTGGGATCCTAGCCTTGCCTTTGTGATGGGCGGCGCGATCATGGTAACGATGCCTGGCTTTTGGTTGGTCCAAAAACGCGCAACGCCATTTTTCAGCGATATGTTCCATATGCCAACACGCACAGATTTCGATGCACGCCTTATCGCTGGTGCAGCAACGTTTGGCGTCGGTTGGGGATTGGGCGGATTCTGCCCAGGCCCTGCGGTAACGTCGCTGCCATTGGGATCCACGGGGACACTTATTTTCATCGCCACAATGCTGTTGGGCATGATGGCTGCAAAGTACGTAGCATCACCTTCGACGGCACAACAAGAGACGTGAAAGGACACCAGATGGACCACTCAAACATCGACATGGCAACGAAGCCTGACGTCGAAGCCTTCTTTGACGCTGCCACGAACACCATCAGCTATGTAATCAGCGATCCAAGTACCAATGCCTGTGCTGTGGTGGATTCTGTGATGGACATTGATTATGCGTCAGGCCGGATCACCCATGATCATGCAGACCGGATCGTAGATCACATTCGTTCAAACGATCTTACACTTGAGTGGATCATCGAAACGCATGTCCACGCCGACCATCTTTCCGGCGCTCCCTATTTGCAGGACAAGCTGGGCGGTAAAATTGGTATCAGCGCGCGCATCATGGAAGTCCAAGAGACGTTCGGAAAAGTGTTCAACGAGGGCACCGACTTTCAACGTGACGGGTCGCAATTCGACAGATTATTCCAAGACGGCGACTGCTATCAGATCGGTTTAATAAACGCTTTTGCAATCGCAACGCCGGGCCACACGCCTGCCTGTATGGTTCATGTCATGGGCAACGCCGCGTTCGCCGGTGATACGATGTTTATGCCCGATGGCGGCTCTGCACGCGCCGATTTCCCAGGTGGTGACGCGGGTGAATTATACGACTCGATCCAAAAGGTTCTGACGCTTCCTGATACAATGCGTTTGTTCATGTGCCACGACTACGGCCCCAATGGGCGCGATATTGCATGGGAAACCACGGTTGCCGACGAGAAAGCCCACAACATCCATGTGGGCAGCGGCGTGACCCGTGAGGCCTTTGTTAAACTGCGCTCAGAGCGTGACGCGACCTTGCCGATGCCTAAGCTGATCATACCATCACTACAGGTCAACATGCGCGCAGGCGAAGTCCCTGAAGATTCCGCAGGGCGACCTGTTTTAAAGGTGCCGATCAACAAGCTTTAAGACCCAGACACTAGGACCATTCAAAATGCAGACGAACCAACTTGATGCCCACACATTTGTCGGGCCACAGATAAGTATTGCCGACATGGCAAAGATTGCAGAACTTGGGGTGCGTACCATTGTTATTGCGCGCCCTGAGAGTGAAGAACATGGGCAACCCACTGTGTCCGACATTTGTGCAGCGGCAGGTGCCCATGGCATCAACGTCCACCAAATTCCGGTCACGCCAGGTAATATCACCACGGAAGATGTGCAGGCATTTGATGTCGCGACCGGTGACAATCCCCATCCTGTCCTTGCCTATTGCCGCAGCGGCGCACGTGCCACAACGCTTTGGGCCCTAAGCGCCGCATCACGCGGGCAATCCGTCGAGGTCATCATCGATACGGCAGGCAAAGCAGGTTACGATCTACGAGCCTTAGCACCCCGACTTGTCACAAGCGCCGCCTAATTCACCCTCCATCAAGGTCACTGACTTATGAACCCCTCTCAATTGGCAAAGTACCTTCCGATCCTTGACTGGGGTCGCGCATACAATCGCGGGACCCTAACAAACGATCTTGTTGCGGCTGTGATTGTGACGATCATGTTGATCCCGCAGTCACTTGCGTACGCTCTGCTTGCTGGGCTACCGCCCGAGATGGGGCTTTACGCCTCGATGTTGCCCATTGTGCTTTATGCAGTATTTGGCACCAGTCGTGCGTTGGCTGTTGGTCCTGTTGCTGTGGTGTCTTTGTTGACTGTGGCCGCCGTCAGCAAAATCGCTGTACCGGGAACGTCAGAATATATTGTTGCCGCCATTACACTGGCGTTCCTATCGGGCCTTATCTTGCTTGCGTTGGGGCTGCTGCGCTTGGGGTTCTTGGCTAATTTCCTGTCCCACCCCGTGATCGCGGGGTTCATCACCGCGTCCGGCCTCATCATCGCGGCCAGCCAATTGAAACACATCCTCGGGATCGAAGCACATGGCCACACGCTGCCGGATCTTATTGGATCGCTGACCCATAACCTGTCGCACATCAATTGGATCACAGTAGTTATTGGGGTCACTGCCACGGGATTTCTGTTTTGGGTTCGCAAGGGATTACTCCCCCTGCTCCTTGAGTTTGGAATCTCACAGCGTTTGGCGGGCATTGTTGCAAAAGCCGGGCCTGTCGCAGCAATCGTTGCCACGACTTTGATTGTTTGGAGGTTTGATCTGGCCGCCAGCGGAGTCAAAGTTGTCGGTGACGTACCCAAGGGTTTGCCACCACTAACACTCCCATCGTTTTCAATGGATATGTGGAGCAGCTTGATCGCATCAGCCGTCCTAATCTCGATCATCGGTTTTGTCGAATCCGTATCTGTCGCACAGACATTGGCAGCCAAGAAACGCCAGCGGATTGATCCGGATCAAGAACTGATTGGTTTGGGAGCTGCCAATTTGGGTGCCTCGTTCACCGGCGGCTTTCCCGTAACCGGAGGCTTCTCACGCTCTGTTGTTAATTATGATGCCGGCGCGGATACACCTGCGGCCGGTGCTTATACCGCAATTGGGCTCCTTGCGGCCTCCCTGTTTTTGACGCCGTTGATTTTCCATCTGCCCAAAGCAACCCTTGCGGCAACTATCATTGTGGCGGTTCTGTCTTTGGTGGATTTCACGATCCTCAAAAAGTCGTGGCGTCATTCAAAGGCCGACTTTGCTGCCGTGGCTGCAACGATGGGCGTCACTTTGGTTCTAGGCGTTGAACTGGGCGTCACAGCCGGGGTAGCCATCTCAATCCTGATCCATCTTTACAAAACATCACGGCCACATATGGCGATCGTTGGACAGATTTCAGGCACAGAACACTACCGAAATGTATTGCGCCATGATGTTATAACCACCCCAGAGGTCCTTTCTATCCGCGTTGATGAAAGCCTATACTTTGCCAACACGCGTTTCTTGGAAGACCGAATTTATGACGAGGTCGCGCAGCGCCCAGAGCTAAAACATGTAGTTCTGATGTGCTCGGCCGTGAACACAATGGACATGTCCGCACTGGAATCTTTGGAAGCAATCAATGAGCGACTGGAGGCGGGCAAGGTTACGTTCCACTTCTCAGAAGTGAAAGGCCCTGTGATGGACCAACTGAAAGAAACTGGCTTTTTAGATCACCTAACAGGACAAGTTTTCATGAGTCAACATTTGGCTCAAACGACGTTGTGTGCTGAAAATAAGGGGGAAATCGTGCGCCTACCCAAGTCAAAGCAGACGCGTTTCTTTACCGTCTAACCAAACATTGCTGTGGTCCAGCCTGTTCAAAGTGTGCGCGGCATGCATCTACAAAATGTTGAACCAATCGTCGCGGCCGCACTTTGTCATAGCCAACAGACAGTGTTAGCGACGGCAGCGCGTCTGAGATTGGGACCCCGACCAAAGTTTCCCCACAATAGCTTTGCTGGGTCAATGGCTGCATGTTCAAAACCGCACAGCCTTGGCCCGCGCTCACAAGACTTCGCACCATCTCGGTAGAATTGGCATAGGCCGCTATTGTTATGTCATTTGCATAATCTTCAAACAGACTTTGGTAATATTTGGCCGCAACAGGTCGATTGAGAACGACCAAAGGCTGCATCGCAATCTGTTGCATCATTACGCTAGAACGCGAGGCAAAGGCATGGCCCACAGGGACCAAACAATATGCAGGTGCTTCCACCAAGACATCAAATTCGACAGATGGGCGGACCCCCTCACTCACAAAAAGGATGGCGTCATAGTTTCCGTTCAACAATCCCTCTTGGGCACTGTCGTTGTCACATTCATCAAGGTGAAGCGTGACCTCTGTTCCTTTAGGGACAAGATCCGCGAGGATTGGGGGCAAGAATGCAGGCGCAATCGGTGCATAATATCCAATGCGCAGCGTACCACTTAACCCCTGCTTCAAATCGTTTCCTTGGGCCAGAACCGTTGCGTAATCTTCCAGCAATCGTTCAAATTTCTGCGCAATGAGACGCCCGCTCGCTGTGGCCTCAATCCCGCGCGATCGTTGCCGGATGGTAAGGGAAAGGTCAAAAGCGGCCTCAACTTGATCAATCGCGGTGCCCACTGCAGAGGCCGCAATATTCAGTTCAGCAGCCGCCTTGGAGATGCTTCCATGACGCAAAGCTGTGGTGAAATACTCCATCGCTTTTAGCGAGACTGTCATATCTACCCCTGAAAATCAGATTTAATTAGTGGCTTTAATCTGTTTTTCATACATGCAGATTTCTGTCAAACTAAGCCTGACAAATCTACAAGAGAGATCCCAAATGGATAAGACGCCACTCAAAGGCTGGAACCACGTTCCTAATGTGCCACTGCAAGTATCCCCTTTCTTTCGTTGGCCATTGCGGCCAATGGAAATGCTGGCTTGGGTTTGGAACTCTTGGTTTTTGATCACTGAGAAACTGATCATCGTTGGCTTAGCCTTTGTATCATTCTATTTATTCCAGCCCCCGCTGGAGGAAACCAAAACACTGGCCTTTGGCTGGATTGGTGAAATGTACATCCGCAACTTGGTCCTGATGACGGCTGTTGCGGGCGGCCTGCATCTGTATTTCTACACTTTTACCAAACAAGGCAAAGAACTGCGGTATGACCCGCGTCCACTAATGAAAAATGGCCGTCAATTCACCTTGGGTGGGCAGATCAAAGACAACATGTTTTGGACCTTGGCCAGTGGTGTCACAGTCTGGACCGCCTACGAAGTATTGATGTTTTGGGCGTTGGCGAATGGTTATGCACCGATGCTGACCTGGGCGGCACATCCGGTTTGGTTTGTCGCGATGTTCTTACTGATCCCGATTTGGGAAAGCTTCTATTTCTATTGGATCCACCGTTTCCTACACATTCCGTTTTTCTACAAACACGTTCATGCGCTTCACCATCGCAACATCAATGTGGGGCCATGGTCGGGCTTATCGATGCACCCCATAGAACATGTGACATTTTTAGGCTCAGTGTTGATCCACTGGGCGGTTGCCGCGCACCCAGTCCACATCCTGTTCCACTTGCAATACTATACACTGACAGCAGCAACGACACACACTGGCTTTGAGAGTTTGGTCGTAAAAGATGAAAACCGATTGGCCTTGGGTACATTCCATCACCAGATGCATCACCGGTACTTTGAGTGTAATTATGGATCGCTTGAAATCCCGTGGGACAAATTATTTGGATCGTTCCATGATGGGACAAACGAAGCCGACGTCTTGATGAAAGAACGCCGCAAACGGATTATGGGAAGCTAAAGATGACCGCATTGACCGTAAAAGACCTGCTTGACGCCAAAGGCAAACGCCAACTTGCATATGTGCAGGTCGCCCGTGAGGAGGAAGCCATTGCAGCCTCAGACGCAGGCATGGACATGATCGGCACAGCCTTTATTCCAGAGCGCGCACATTTCGCCAAAGCCGTTCCCAATTCGCATTTTCAGTTCGGAATGCCATGGGGCAAACACGCAGATGCCACAGAGGTTCTACGCGATGCGATGGCAGCGATGCAGGCAGGAGCACAATCAGTGTATTGCGGCATGAGCCCCCATATCGTCGAGGTACTGGCCCGCGAGGGTGTGCCAGTCATCTGCCACGTGGGATTGGTCCCACCAAAGGCGACATGGACTGGCGGCTACCGCGCTGTTGGGCGCACGCTTGATCAGGCAATAAGGGTTTGGCAACAAGTAAAAGACTTTGAGGCCGCTGGGGCCTTTGCCGTTGAAATGGAAGTGGTCGCTGCGAACCTTGCGACAGAGATCACAGGGCGCACGTCAATGTTAACAATCTCACTAGGGTCGGGCGGCGGGTGTGACGCGCAATATCTGTTTTCCGCAGACTTGTTGGGCGAGAACCGTGGCCACATCCCACGCCACGCCAAAACCTACCGAAATTTCGCCGCAGAACGTGATAAGTTACAGGCAGAGCGTGTGGCGGCCTATAAGGAGTATATCGCCGACGTCACGTCTGGCGCGTTTCCCGAAGCAGGACATGTGGTCAACATAGATGATGAAACGCTTCAAAAGGCATTGAACCCTTAAAGCGTTGTTCCAAAATGTGCTTGATGCAAAAGGCAAACGTCAACTTGCATTTGCTCAGATCGCCATTGGGGAACAAACGATGGCAGCTATGCATGCAAGGATGCAGTCCACCCAATGTGGCGTGTGAACCCGTATCGCAGAGATATGAACCCCCAAGTGGGTGCTCGGATCAAATCGAAATCGATCTCATCATTTAAACAGATCGTTCAAGGTTTCTTCGGTCACCGTACCAGCATTAAACTCTGCTTCAGCTGCTGCAGCAACAAAGTCTAGATAAGCGCCAAGTAAAGCCACTGAATCGATCGACAGGTTATAGGGCTGAACATATGCACCCTTGTTTCGCACAATACGCGCGCCCGTGGCACCATCTTCATAAATCAAGAAATCAACCTGCGTAGAGGTATTCCCAGTAACTTTATCAGCGCATTGTGCCTCTGGGAAACATACTGCAGTCTTTTCAAACCGACGGCGAATTTTGTTCTTTTTCGCAGTTTCTGACCATTCATAGGTCGTGCTCAAAGCTGTTCTGACATCTGCCAGCTCTTTAAGATTTAGCTCAAACTGCGATGTAATACGTTCAGCTTCTTCTTCTGGGTCGATAAAGTTCAAGCGATAGGCTAATTCGCCAGTGTCTTTAACAAGTGGTTCCAGCCAAAACTCCCCGACCACTTGTTGACCAGCAACGTAATAAGGAACCGGTGGGAAATTGCGTGATTTATCCCGCGCCGAAATCTCTTTGTCCGCGTTATTTGGGAAAATCGAAGTCCCGTATTTTGATTGTGCAGTCTTTTTGAGCTTACCCATTTGAGTATCAATATCGTCAGAAAGCTCACGCAAAACACCAATTGCAAAGGCACTAAGTTGATCGCCCCCAGCGCTTTTTAGCCTCTGCATTTCTAATAGTTCTTGCAGAACAAATTTCTGTAAAGCAGTTGAATTAAGCTCGGCTTGGATCCCTTTAACATCGATGTTGATTGTTGTTTCGACAACATTGGTCTGGATAATCGTTTGCGATCTTACCGCCTGTTTCGGACGGGTCCAATCTGGCAACGACACAGGCGCGCCTGCAGCTTGGTATGCACGGATCGCATCAATTTGACGCGCTTGAATACAATCAAAATTGGATTTGCAGGACTGACGCATTCTCAGCAGCGGCAGGCCAATTTGCTTCACTCTGGTCGAACCCAACGATGACCGTAAGTAGGCATATGCAGACGCCACTATTCGGTCGAGCTCGGACAACCGATCACTTGAACAAATAACGAATTCGTCGGGTAGCGATGCTTTCGCACAGTTAAATGATGGACTCGCTATCGCTGTAGAGCCGTGGGCCACAGTCATGCAAATCGATAGTAAAACAACCTTGAAAATTCCAGTCATGAGAGTCTTCGCTTTTCCCGTGTTTAATTGAGTTCATGGGATTTAAAGTAGCTCGCCCCAAACTCAGCAGTGTCCATTGAGTGTAACAATCTTGAAACTAGCGCATCACTCGCGTTTGGTCCAATATTATGATGGATTGATCGCCAGGCCAAGCTCGCTCGTTTATGCAAAGGTGTTCAAAAGATACGCAACCACATTCAGACAGTGTCTAAATCGAAAACCCTAAACGCGCGATTTGGCTAGTTTTCAAAACACCATCAACGACTGATCTCAAGAAGTTTAAATGGTGCCCGAGGGCGGAATCGAACCACCGACACGAGGATTTTCAATACATGTTGCATAATTTATGCAATTACAATCAATGACTTGCGTAGTGATATTTGTGGTGTGCTTAATAGTGTGTTTTTGGTGTCATTTGGAGGCAGAGCAGAAATGCTGTGTTAAACATGG
>JAPKAB010000017.1 GCA_028825475.1 Ascidiaceihabitans sp.
TGAATGACCTTGCTATTTCGCTCCGAACCCTTGGGGAACGCGACAGCGATACAGTGCGGTTGGAACAAGCGGTCGCGGCCTATCAGCGCGCGTTAGAGGAATGGACACAGGATCGTGTGCCGATGAATTGGGCCATAACGCAGAACAACCTTGGCAATGCGCTCCGAACCCTTGGGGAACGCGACAGCGATACAGTACGATTGGAACAAGCGGTCGTAGCCTATCAGCGCGCGTTAGAGGAACGCACACAGGATCGTGTGCCGATGAATTGGGCCGCGACGCAGAACAACCTTGGCGTTGTCGAGCTGGCGTTTTTTGACAAGAACGGCCTGTCGAAACATTTGGATAGGGCGCAGGATTATGCGGATGCGGCACATGGGGTGTTTGAGGCTGCTGGGGCCAGCCATTATTTGGCCGTGGTACAAGGGCAGCGTGACGCGATCACAGCCCGTTGGGCCGCGATCGCGTGATAGCTTAGTTATTAAACAAGAAGTGCAGCACATCGCCGTCTTTGACGATGTATGTTTTGCCCTCTGCCCGCATTTTACCGGCTTCTTTTGACGGTTGTTCGCCGCCCAAAGTCACGAAGTCATCATAGGCGATGGTTTCGGCGCGGATGAAGCCTTTTTCAAAGTCCCCGTGGATCACGCCAGCGGCTTTTGGTGCGGTTGTCCCTGCGGGGATCGTCCATGCGCGGGCTTCTTTTGGGCCTACGGTAAAGTAGGTTTCAAGATGCAGCAGTGCGTAACCTGCGCGGATTAGGCGATCTTGGCCCGACTCGTTCAGCCCCATTTCCTCAAGGAACATGGTGGCTTCTTCTGGCTCTAGCTTGCTGATCTCTTCCTCGATCTGCGCAGAGATGATGACAGCGCTGTTACCTTGGGCCGCGGCCATTGTGGCCACAGCAACGGAATGGTCATTGCCCTCAGACGCTTCGGCCTCACCCACGTTACAAACGTAAAGCACAGGTTTGGACGTCAGCAGTTGCAGCATTTTCCACTGTTTTGCGTCGTCTTCGTCGATTTCCAGAACGCGGGCCGGTTGACCATCTTCCAATGCCGCAAGCGCCATTTTCATCAGGCGTTCTTGATCCACTGCGTCCTTGTCACCGCCACGCACCTTGCGGCCCATGTTTTGCAGGCGCTTCTCAAGGGATTCGATATCGGCCAGCATCAGCTCGGTTTCAATCGTTTCGGCGTCTGAAACTGGATCAACGCGCCCCTCAACGTGGGTCACATCACCGTCTTCAAAGCAGCGCAGCACGTGGGCGATCGCATCCACTTCGCGGATGGTGGCAAGGAATTGGTTTCCAAGGCCCTCGCCTTTTGACGCGCCTTTGACCAAGCCCGCAATGTCCACAAAGGTCATGCGTGTTGGAATAATCGTTTTAGAACTGGCGATTGCAGCCAGTTTATCAAGACGCGCATCAGGGACGCCCACTTCACCCACGTTGGGTTCAATGGTGCAGAACGGGAAGTTTGCAGCCTGTGCAGCGGCGGTTTTTGTCAAAGCGTTGAAAAGCGTGGATTTGCCCACGTTTGGCAAGCCGACGATGCCCATTTTGAAACCCATGATGTTCTCCTGCGCGTTGCATATACTGGTTTTCGCCGCTTCTAGTGCCCCTATCAACGCGGTGCAAGCTTCGTGGTGCAAAAGCATGTTGATATATATAGTCGTCGCCCTGTGCAGTTGGCCGCGCTATTGCGATTGATTTCTTGTCCCAGAATTGGCATTGCAGACTGACCAATCTGCAAAAGGCCATAACATGACACGTATCGACGCAAAATTCGCTGAACTGAAAGCCGCCAACAAGAAGGCGTTTGTGTCTTATGTGATGGCTGGGGATCCGGACTTTGACACATCTCTTGAGATCGTGAAGGGTTTGCCCGCTGCTGGTGTTGATATTATCGAACTTGGTTTGCCGTTCACCGATCCAATGGCCGATGGCCCTACCATTCAGTTGGCCGGTCAGCGTGCGCTAGAGGTCGGCATGACCCTGACGCGCACCCTTGAGTTGGCTGCTAAGTTTCGCGAAACCGATGACACGACGCCAATCGTTTTGATGGGGTATTACAACCCGATCTATAGCCGCGGCGTCGACAAATTCCTGGTCGATGCGAAAGAAGCTGGGATTGACGGGTTGATCGTTGTGGATTTGCCACCCGAAGAAGACACCGAATTGTGCATCCCTGCCCAAGCGGCTGGATTGAACTTTATCCGCCTTGCGACACCAACAACTGATGCCAAACGCCTACCTCGCGTTTTGCAGAATACCTCTGGTTTTGTGTATTACGTTTCGATCAACGGCATCACGGGCGCGGCGGAAGCTGAAGCGACCAATGTTGGTCCAGAGGTTGC
Source organism: Ascidiaceihabitans sp. (assembly GCA_028825475.1). Lineage (GTDB taxonomy): Bacteria > Pseudomonadota > Alphaproteobacteria > Rhodobacterales > Rhodobacteraceae > Ascidiaceihabitans. The sequence goes on from JAPKAB010000017.1 coordinate 2,359, forward strand.
GCGCATCCAAGAAGCGTCTGGCCTGCCAGTAATTGTTGGCTTTGGTGTGAACACCCCAGAAAAAGCCGAGGCAATTGCCGCAGTTGCCGATGGTACGGTTGTGGGCAGTGCTATTGTGAGCAAGATCGGTGCGGGCGAAAGCGTTGCTGATGTTCTTGCCTTTGTGAAAACACTGTCAGACGGTGCACACCGCGCCTAAGCCGACAGCGGCCAATCTCCCAAAGCTGTAAATCAAAGTTGCGAGCCCGCTCAGCAGTTGCTACCAAAAGGTAATGCAACACTGAGGGTGGAACATGCCGGTCATTACCAACATCAAAGATCTCCAACGTCTCCACGAACGCCGTGTCCCACGGATGTTTTATGATTATGCTGAATCGGGCAGTTGGACTGAGCAGACCTTTCGGGAAAACACCACCGATTTTGATAAAATCCGCCTGCGCCAGCGCGTCGCCGTTGATATGACAGGACGCAGCACTGCGACCCAGATGATCGGTCAAGACGTAGCCATGCCTGTCGCTTTGGCTCCTGTTGGACTAACAGGCATGCAACATGCGGACGGCGAAATCAAAGCAGCCCGCGCGGCCGAGGCCTTTGGCGTTCCGTATACCTTGAGCACGATGTCGATCAATTCGATCGAGGATGTCGCGGCGGCCACAACAAAACCGTTTTGGTTTCAGCTTTATACAATGCGCGATAGTGACTACATCAGCCGCCTGATCCAACGCGCAAAGGATGCGAATGTATCCGCCCTAGTCATAACGCTTGATCTTCAAATCCTTGGACAACGCCATAAGGATCTGAAGAACGGTTTAAGCGCCCCGCCCAAGTTAACCCTAAAGACCATGGCGAACCTTGCCACCAAATGGTCATGGGGCATTGGAATGTTAGGCGCAAAGCGTCGCGGGTTTGGCAATATCGTGGGGCACGTTAAGGGCATCAGCGACACCTCAAGCCTTGGATCATGGACGGCAGAGCAGTTTGACCCAAGCCTGGATTGGGACAAAATTGCTAAACTCAAAGAACAATGGGGCGGCAAAGTTATCCTAAAAGGTATCTTGGATGCAGAAGACGCAAAGATGGCCCTAAAGGTTGGGGCCGATGCTATTATTGTGTCCAACCATGGCGGGCGTCAACTTGACGGTGCGTTGTCTTCTATCCGCGTACTACCATCGATTTTGGAAGCTGTGGGCGATCAGATTGACGTTCACTTGGACAGCGGCATTCGTTCGGGTCAGGATGTGTTAAAGGCGATGGCGATGGGGGCCAAGGGCACCTACATCGGGCGCGCATATATCTATGGCCTTGGGGCTATGGGCGAAGCGGGTGTGACTTCTGCATTGAACATCATTCACCGCGAACTGGATACAACGATGGCTTTGTGTGGTGAGACAAACGTTGAAGATTTGGGGCGTCACAACCTACTTGTGCCAAAAGACTTTGAAGGTCGCTGGCAAGAGTAACTTGGGGCTGGAAACGTCCGAAAGGTATATATAAAAAAATGTCATGTTAGTATTTTCCGAACAGAACCTTGTCTTCTTGGCCGTACCAAAAACGGGCACAACAGCTATTGAAATGGCTTTGCGTCCGAAAGCAGACATTGTCTTTGCGAAACATCGCAAACACACAACCGGTATGCGTTATCGAACGAAAATTAAGCCGTTTTTAACCAATGCCTATGGCATGACTCCAAGTTCGTTTGCCGTTATGCGTCATCCGATCGACCAGATCGCCAGTTGGTATCGTTATCGTCAAAATGTCAGTGAAGCCAATTCAGAGCGAAGCACAGAAGGCCGAAGTTTCGACGAATTTGTTCTGGCGGTCATTGAGGAAGAACCTCCGGTATTTGCCGCGATTGGCAGCCAACATAATTTCCTGTCGACGAGGCGAGGTCGCGTCGCTGTAACCCATCTTTTTGCTTACGAGAAAATGCAACTCCTGCAGGATTTTATCGCTGAGCAATTTGGCGAAAAATTGACCTTTAAACAAAAGAATGTTTCGGCTTATGCCGATACGACCTTGTCACCAGACGTTGAGGCGATGCTGAGGGTAGCGCGCGAAAAAGAATTCACTTTGTATGATCGGTTGATGGCCGAAGGCGGATATCTGAAGAACCGCCGCGCCTGACGCCGTGGTCAATTAAGCGGGATTGCGCAGCTTCACTGACAACATTGGGATCAAGATCGCAGCAACAACAACAAGAAGCACTGCAATTGTGAAAAACGATGTTGCCAAGCTAAACCATTCGGACACAAATCCCATTAGCGACGGCCCCATAAAAAACGCACAATAACCGATTACGGTTGCTCGGCTAATCGCAATTGTGCGTAATTTTCCAGGGGCAGCGCGTCCAATCAGGGCCAATGCCGTTGGGGCAACAATCGAAATCCCCAAACCCCCAAAGGCAAAACCGACGTAGGCAATCAAAACCGTGCTCGCGCCCGCCGCAATGGCGATACCCATGGCTGAGAGCAAACAAGCCAGTGCAATCAAAACAAGATCAGAAAAATATCGGGTCAGAACGTGACCGCTGAGGCGACCAATACCCATCGTTAATCCAAGGAACGCAGGACCAAGCGCGCCCTCACCTGCCCCTCCACCAAGCGTGCGTTCGATGTGGAGAGCCGACCAACCTTCGGTCGAGGACTCTGCCAAGAAGGCGATAAACACGATCGCACCTATGACCCAGATTAAGCCTACCGGCAGGTTCGCCGAACTTGCCGCCTCGGCGTCAGCATCTTGATCGATGTCGGGCCCATACATCACGAAACACAACGCAACGATCACCACAGCCAAGACAGAAAACACCTGTATCGGCCTCCAGCTTGCTTCGCGTGCCAGCCCCGTCAAAAGCGCCCCGCCCGCATAACAAAACGAATAGGCCGCATGATTAAGGTTCATCAAAGATCGTTTATGTTGTGCTTCAATACCGGCAATGCGTGCGTTGACCAGTACATCCACAATGCCTGACCCAGCAGAAGCAATTGCCAGCGCCAACATCAAACTAATAGCGTTCGGCGCAACCCCAACCCACATAAAACCGGCAGCTATCCCAATGGCAGCAAAGACCAAAGCAAATGGACCTGCAAGGCGTTGGGCCAATGGCGCAAGGAACATCGCCCCGACCGCACCCAATGACGACACCAAAACGACCAAGCCGTAGGTGGCATCTGATACGTCCAAAGATGCTTTAATAACAGGCATTTGCGCAAAATATGTTGCCCATGCCATACCAATGACCGTGAAACCTGCCAAGGCTTTGCGTGATAGATAAAGATCGTTCAATATTCCCATGAGCGAGTGGTGCCAGAGAGCATGAGCCACCACAAGTGACAGGGCCGTTAAAAAGCGCTTTTCTCAGGTGCGAATCCGGTCTATACGCGCCTCTTCACGCGGGACGACAGCCTTGGAGGCGTCCTGCCCTTAAAACATTGGAGAATTATTATGGCTGGAGAGATCCCTGATCTTGAAGTTCTAGCACGTACGGGGACAGGCAAGGGCGCCGCTCGTCAGGCACGCCGCGATGGCATGGTACCGGGCATTGTGTTTGGTGGCGACGTTGATCCACTACCGATCAACATCCCGTTCAACAAATTGCTGAAGATGGTAAAAGCTGGCCGCTTTAAGTCCACGCTTTTCAACCTAAAGGTTGAAGGTCACGACGACGTTCGCGTTATCTGCCGCGACGTTCAGCGCCATGTTGTTAAAGACTTGCCAACGCACGTCGACTTCATGCGCCTAAAGCGCACTACAACAATCAACCTGTTCATCCCAGTTGAGTTCATCAACGAAGAAGAATGCCCAGGCATCAAGCGCGGTGGTCTATTGTCCGTTGTGCGCCCAGAAATTGAACTAAACGTTCTTGCTGGCGATATCCCTGATGCATTGACTGTTGATTTGACTGGTTTGGAAGTTGGCGACACCATCACCATCTCATCCATCAAATTGCCAGAAGGCGCAAAAGCCACGATTGATCGTGACTTTGTTGTTGGCAACATCTCTGCACCATCGAGCCTTCGCTCTGCTGGTGACGACGATGACGCAGAGGGCGAAGCGGAAGCTGAAGCACCTGCAGAAAGCTAAACCCAGCTCGCAAGAGTTTGAGGTAATGAAACGGGGCTCCTTTTGGGGCCCCGTTTTTCGTTTCATCAAAAGATGTATCCACCGTGGTGGAGGTCTGGTTGCAGCATGTGCTAGTCTGCATCAAAGACAGGTATGAATTGAGGAAACGCCATGAAGTTGATTGTTGGTTTGGGAAATCCCGGCGCGAAATACGCCCGTAACCGCCACAATATTGGGTTTATGGCACTAGATATGATCGCCTCAGATCACGGATTTGGCCCATGGAAGCAAAAGTTCCAAGGTTTGGTAACAGAAGGCAGGTTCGGGTCTGATCGCGCGGTTTTGCTAAAGCCCGAAACCTTCATGAACAATTCAGGTCAATCTGTTGCGGCCGCGATGAAGTTTCACAAAATTGACGCTGAAGATGTTGTCGTTTTTCATGACGAACTGGATCTTGCTCCGGGAAAAATTCGTTTCAAAATGTCTGGTGGCCATGCAGGGCACAATGGTCTGCGGTCTATCCATGCCCATATTGGCGCAGATTACGGCCGGATTCGCATGGGTGTTGGTCATCCTGGCCATAAGGATCGTGTTGCCGGTTTTGTACTAAGTGATTTTGCCAAAGCAGAACAAGATTGGTTGGATGACGTGCTGCGCGGTTGCGCCGATGGTGCCCCATCTTTGGCTGCGGGTGATCCACCCAAGTTCATGAATGCGGTTGCCCTTCGCGTTGCGCCGCCTCGTCCAAGTACAGGCAAACGTCCGCCAGAAAAGGTTGTGACAGAGCGACCAAAAAAGAAACCTGTCGAACCTGTGCCAGACGCCGACAGCAGATCCGCGATGCAAAAGCTGATGGATCGCTTTAAATGACTTTACGCGCAGCCTTTGAAGATCAAGCTGTTTCATGTGAACGGCTAGACTCCCCATTCATGGGTCACTTGCTGCGCATACTTTCCAAAAACTGGCAATCAGACACGAAACTGGGCAAGGCGATGGCTGCCTATACAGGCGACATCGGTCCCGTTGGCCATTCGTTACCATTGCGTATTGCCGGTGGGCTTCATGCTTTGGTTCTCACAGGTCGATCGGATGCGTTGATTGCGGCATATCCACCAAACGCGTTTGACCACAGTGCCCTATCAATTGCGGTTTCACATGCCCTTGTCGCACATGAAGACTTCATGCTTGAGTGGACCCAAAGCCCCCCACAAACCAATGAGGTTCGTCGCTCTGCCGCGTTAATCGCTGGAGCACAGGTTGCGCTCGAACATTTCCAGCGCCCAATTGTATTGTCAGAACTCGGGGCAAGTGCGGGCCTGAACCTGATGTGGGATCATTATGCCTTGGACATTGCGGGACAGATCACTGGCCCACAGACGCCTGCGTTAACGTTAAGCCCAGAATGGACAGGGCCCCGCCCCCCGTCCAATTCAATCAATATTGCTGAGCGGGCGGGTGTGGACCTTAATCCAATGAACCCGTGCCTTGCGCCTGACCTATTACGCCTCACCGCATATTTGTGGGCGGATCAACCCCACCGATTGACCCTGACCAAAGCTGCGGCGGCTATCACCAATGTCGAGGTTGAAAAGGGTGATGCAATTGATTGGTTGGAAACGCGGTTGGCAAATCCACGTAAAGGGCATTTGCATCTGATCCAGAATACCGTTGCATGGCAGTATTTCCCGGACTCATCCCAAGCACGTGGCCTTGAGCTGATTGAACAAGCAGGGGCGCGTGCGACGGTTGAAACACCTTTAGCGTGGTTATCGATGGAGAACGATGGAGACGCCACAGGTGGCGTTGGAGCCGCTCTGACGTTGTGTTTGTGGCCCGGCAACATGACGCTACACTTGGGTCGTGTTGATTTTCACGGGCGTTGGGTCGATTGGCGTCACTCCAGCTGACCCTGCGTCTGTGACAATTTTTAAATATTGGTGAAGCCATCCCCGCGAACTAGGTTATGCTCAAGCAACACACATCGATGGTAAAGGATTGAGCATGGAACCTGATGAAAGCGTAAATGTCCTTGGCACTCAACTTGGCCTATGCGGGGTTGATCCAGTCACTGGGTTTTTCCGTGATGGGCACTGCAACACATGTGTTCAGGACCAAGGCAGCCACACTGTCTGCGCTGTAATGACTGCCGAATTTCTGGCTTATTCAAAATATGTCGGCAATGATCTAAGCACACCGCGCCCAGAGTTCGGGTTTCAAGGGCTCAAAGCGGGCGACGCGTGGTGCTTATGCGCCAGCCGTTTCCTGCAAGCCCATGATGAGGGATGCGCCCCAAGGGTCAATTTGTCCGCGACCCACAAACGCGCATTGCAGACGGTGCCCTTGCGAATATTGACGCAATACAGCGATCAAACCGCTTAAGGCAGAAACGAAAAAAGGCACCTCACTTGAGGTGCCTTTTCTAATTCGACGCGATGTTGATTTAGACGAATTCGCCCATATCAAAATCTAGTGCGCGTGCGACGGTAAAGATGTCTTTGTCACCACGACCACACATGTTCATGCACAGGATGTGATCCGCAGGCAATGTTGGTGCCAGCTTCATCACGTGCGCAAGCGCGTGGGATGGTTCAAGCGCAGGGATGATGCCCTCAAGCGTGCAGCAAAGTTGGAATGCCTCTAGCGCTTCGACGTCTGTGATCGATACATATTTCGCGCGGCCGATTTCGTGCAACCATGCGTGCTCTGGTCCGATACCTGGGTAGTCCAGACCAGCAGAGATAGAGAAGCCTTCGAGGATTTGACCATCATCGTCTTGCAAAAGGTAAGTACGGTTGCCGTGAAGCACGCCTGGGCGCCCCCCCGTCAATGAAGCGCAGTGCTCCATCTTGGCATTCACGCCTTTACCGCCAGCTTCGACACCGATGATGTTCACTTCTTTGTCGTCGAGGAACGGGAAGAACAGACCCATCGCATTTGAACCACCACCAATTGCGGCAATCAAAGTATCAGGTAGACGACCTTCGGCTTCCATCATCTGTTCGCGGACTTCTTTGCCAATGATGGATTGGAAGTCACGGACCATTGCAGGATAAGGGTGTGGACCAGCCACAGTACCGATGCAGTAAAATGTATCGTCAACGTTAGTCACCCAGTCACGCAACGCATCGTTCATGGCGTCTTTCAACGTGCCACGACCTGAAGTCACAGGGATAACTTCGGCACCCAACAGGCGCATGCGGAAAACGTTTGGCGCCTGACGTTCAACATCATGCGCGCCCATATAGACGACGCACTGTAGGCCAAACTTTGCACAGACTGTCGCCGTTGCAACGCCGTGCTGACCTGCACCCGTTTCAGCGATAATGCGCTTTTTGCCCATGCGGCGTGCCAGAATGATCTGGCCCAGCACGTTGTTAATCTTGTGCGCGCCAGTGTGGTTCAGCTCGTCGCGCTTCATGTAGACTTTGGCACCGCCAAGATGTTCAGTCAGGCGTTCAGCATGATAAAGTGGGCTTGGACGACCAACATAGTGCTTCCACAGAAAATCCATCTCTGACCAAAAACTGTCGTCCGTTTTCGCCTTTTCGTATTCTTCCTCAAGGCTAAGGATCAATGGCATCAAGGTCTCAGAGACGAAACGTCCGCCGAAATCACCAAACCGTCCCTGCTCATCAGGTCCAGTCATAAAAGAATTGAAAAGGTCGTTCATCTGAGTGCTCCACTTCGCTTCATTCGGATGTAGCTTATGGATTGGGACGCGTAAAGCGGACACCGCACCGCACCCCCAATCCCGTGTTGAAATTATAAGGTTGGGATCTTGGAAACCCCTTGGGACGCATCGACAAAGGCGCGGATCATCGCGGTGTCTTTGACACCAGGCGCGCTTTCAACGCCGGAGCTGACATCCAATTGACGGGTCCCCGTCATCTGAACAGCTTCGGCTGCGTTCAAAGGTGTCAAACCACCGGCCAACATCCATGGCACAATCCAGCGACGCCCCGCGATCAAACGCCAGTCAAATGTTAGGCCATTACCGCCAGGCAAGTCCGCATTTTCTGGTGGTTTTGCATCAACAAGGATTTGATCGGCAACCTGCATGTAGGTATCAAGTGCCGGCAAATCACTGGCATCGGCGACGCCCACTGCTTTCATAACCGGCAGACCGTAGCGTGCCTTGACTTCCAAAACCCGCTCTGGCGTTTCAGAGCCGTGCAGTTGCAGCATATCTAGCGGCACTTGTGCCGTAAGCGCATCTAAGAACGCATTGTCAGCATTCACCGTCAATGCAACCTTGCCCAGACCAACGGGGGCCTCAATGGCCATTGCTGCGGCCTGTTCAAAGGACACGTTGCGTGGTGATTTAGGGAAAAAGACAAAGCCACAATAGGTCGCACCAGCCTGTGCAACCGCGTGCACCTCGCTTGGCTGCGTCAAACCGCAGATTTTTACCGCTACAGATTTAGACATTCAGATCAACTGGCTTTGTCTAGCAAGGCTAGAACATCGTCTTGGCTATCAGCGCTTTGACCTTTCATACGTGCGATTTCGCGCTCAAGGCGACGCACGTTGCGGCTTGATTTAGATGCTTCAGCGCGCATTGCATGCTCACGGAACCACTCCCAAACAAATCCGACCAACAGACCAATAATGATACCGCCAAAGACCACGACAAAAAGCGGCATGTTGATAGATGGGTTAACCGCAAACAAGCCAGCAACCTCGTCAGGTAAAACCTTGAGGGTGACAACAGTTCGGTTGGCCAAAGCAACAGCGATCAACGCAACCGCAAAGGTTGCGATGCAGGCATAACGAATGTAGCGCATTTTCAGACGTTCCCGTTCAGACGATCACGAAGTAACTTACCTGTCTTGAAAAACGGCACATGCTTTTCGTCAACGCTAACTGTTTCGCCAGTGCGAGGGTTACGGCCCACACGCGCGTCACGCTGTTTTACAGAGAACGCGCCAAAGCCGCGAAGCTCAACACGATCACCGCGTGACATAGCCGATGTCACTTCGTCAAAGATCGTATTCACGATACGTTCAACATCACGTTGATAAAGATGTGGGTTTTCGTCTGCAATTTTCTGTATCAGTTCAGATCGGATCATCAGATATCCCCCGGGTATTTACGGTTGGTTTGTTTTTTGATTATAGGCACGTTTGACGAAAGCTGAATAGTCTTCCCAGAGCAAACTTTGATTTTACTACGTATTTCTGGATATTTAAGGTCCAATTAATCTAACGATAGTGTCCCACTGGCAAAGTTTCGCCTGAAACTTCACCAACTGAACCAGCGATTCGGCAATCAACAATCTAGGTTGGCAGCGGTTGCACGCCCCACTGCTGATTCAAGTTGAACGACCCCCTTGGGATCACCCCTCAACAAACGTCGCGGTAATTGCTGGAATATCAGCGACGACCAATCCTTGTAGAACTGCCACCTCTTCACCCCCGACAGAAGCAACTACGCCACCTTGCGCACTGTCAAAAGTGTAGACGATGCTGCTGGTAGATGACGCCATACCAACGATTTTCAAAGCATCCTCTGCCACATTAAAGTCAACGATCTGAGCGGCGACTTGCTCGCGGGCAAAGTCTCTGGCTACAGCAAATTCATCACTCCCGTCACCACCGGTCATGATATCGCCATCGTCACCAATGAGTGTGTCGTTGCCAGCCCCACCACTCAAAGTGTCTGTCGAGCCGTACTCAGCTACAGAAACACTTTGGCCAACCTCAATGTGACCGTCTTTGGCATTCAGCACATCGTCACCTTGGTCACCAAACAAAACGTTATTGCCGAAGTTATCATCAATCAGATCGTCTCCCGCACCACCATGAACCTCATCATCGCCGAACATTTCGGATGGATCGCCGGTTTCTGACGCACCAGAGGAATCATTACCAGCACCAAGGAAAATCCTATCGTCGCCCGCGCCGCCCATGACCGTATCATTTCCGTCGTTTCCATACAGCACGTCATCACCGTCATTACCCTTGATCAGATCAGCGCCATCGAGTGCCACGACAGTATCATTGCCGCCAGCCGCATCGATGGTGTTGGCCAGATCGTTGGCTTGAAACTCAACGCCCGCGTCAGTTCCTACATAGCTCAATTGAGAATCTTCGAGGTCGACGATGTCGCCATCCGTTTCGGTATAATCGCCAGTCGAGTCTGGCACATCATAAAAGAATGAAGAGGTGATATTTGGAATATCTGCTGCTGTGAGACCTTGCATCAATGCGATTTCTTCACCGGCGATAGATGCAACAACGCCAGTTCTGGCTTCATCGAACTCAAATATAATATCTTCAGCAGTCTGTGCATTACTGTACAGGGTCAGGACATCGTCTTCGACGTCAAAATCCGTAATCTGTGCAACGGCTTGAGCTCGAGTAATGTCCGTTACAACAGCGAATTCGTCGTTACCTGTGCCGCCCGTCATCACATCGCCATCGTCACCAAATAATAGGTCGTTCCCGTCACCGCCCTCTAACGTATCCGTCGTTCCGTAATCGGCTTCGTTTACGTTTGCGTCAGCTGCCGAATGACCATCTAGTGCGTAAACACTATCATTGCCAAAATCCCCCAGTAAGCGATTTGAACCGAAGCGATCAGCGATAACATCGTCACCTCCACCGCCTCGAATAAAGTCGTCACCTGCCATATCTGACGGGCCATTTCCTGTTATCCAACCAGTTCCATCATCCCCGTTGCCCAGGAAAATGCTATCATCCCCTATTCCACCAAAGACGGAATCCTCCCCGTTGTTGCCGTACAGGACGTCATCGCCCGCGCCACCCTCGACCCAGTCATCGCCGCCCAAAGCGACAACCGTGTCATTGCCACCTTCAGCATAGATAACATTGTCTGCATCATTTGCTTGGATCTCGACACCAGATTCTGTGCCAGTGTATCGGGTATGAAAATCTTCGAACTGAATGAGATCGCCTTCATCTTCACTGTATTCCTCAATATCTCTGTTCGGCTCATCATCTCCACTGTCCATGAAAAACGCAGCGCCCAAAAGCATCGGCAATATCAAAAGTCCAAGCATAAAAAATCCACCTATAAATTGTGAAAATTCTCGCATAGCTATAAGTCAACAACAACCAATAAGTGTGACTGTTCAGAACAAAACACCTAACGCCAATAAATCCGGATATCGTTTTTATTTAGGAAACAATCACCGAAGGTTGAATGCGGCAGTGGGATCACCGTCCATAGCTTAGAACAAAAAAGGGCCCCGCAGTTGCCTGCAGGGCCCAATCTTAAACGTTAAGCGGTTAAGCTTATTCGTCGCCGGTGTTCAAAGCTGCACCAAGGATATCGCCCAAGGATGCGCCTGAGTCAGATGAACCATACTGTTCAACGGCTTCTTTTTCTTCAGCAATTTCACGTGCTTTGATGGAGACACCCAAGCGGCGTGTTTTTGCGTCGACGTTAGTGATACGTACGTCCACTTTGTCACCAACTGCGAAACGCTCTGGGCGCTGCTCTGCACGGTCACGGGACAGGTCGGAACGACGGATGAAGGATTTCATGCCTTCATATTCGCACTCAACACCACCTTCTTCGATGGCTGTCACTGTCACAGTTACGATGGAACCGCGCTTAACGCCGCCCACTGCTTCTGCGAACTTGTCGCCGCCCATGCCTTTGATAGACAAGGAGATGCGTTCTTTTTCAACGTCAACTTCGGATACAACAGCCTGAACCACGTCGTTCTTGTGGTAGCTTTGGATCGCGTCTTCGCCACGTTCGTCCCATGATAGGTCGGACAAGTGAACCATGCCGTCGATGTCGCCTTCAAGGCCAACAAACAAACCGAATTCGGTGATGTTTTTGACTTCGCCTTCGACTTCAGTGCCTTCAGGGTGCGTTTCTGCAAACACCTCCCATGGGTTGCGCTGTGTCTGTTTCAGACCCAAAGATACGCGACGCTTGGTGCCGTCGATTTCCAGAACCATAACTTCGACTTCTTGAGACGTAGATACGATTTTGCCTGGGTGTACGTTCTTCTTAGTCCAAGACATTTCAGAAACGTGCACAAGACCTTCAACGCCTGCTTCTAGCTCAACGAATGCGCCATAATCAGTGATGTTGGTTACGCGACCAGTATGTGTAGACTCAAGTGGGTATTTCGCAGCAACCAGATCCCATGGATCCTCTTGCAATTGCTTCATGCCCAAGGAGATACGGTGTGTCTCTTTGTTGATCTTGATAACCTGAACTTTGATCGTTTCACCGATTGTCAGGATTTCAGATGGGTGGTTCACACGACGCCATGCCATGTCAGTGACGTGCAACAAGCCGTCAACGCCGCCCAAATCAACGAACGCACCGTATTCAGTGATGTTCTTAACAACACCGTCAACGTTTTGGCCTTCAGTAAGGTTGCCAATAACTTCAGCGCGTTGTTCTGCACGTGATTCCTCAAGGATAGCACGACGAGAAACAACGATGTTGCCACGACGACGGTCCATTTTAAGGATTTGGAATGGTTGCTTAAGACCCATCAATGGGCCTGCGTCACGCACTGGGCGAACGTCAACTTGAGAGCCTGGAAGGAACGCAACTGCGCCGCCAAGATCAACTGTAAAGCCACCTTTAACGCGGCCGAAGATCGCGCCTTCAACGCGTGCTTCACCAGCGTAGGCAGTCTCAAGACGATCCCATGCTTCCTCACGACGAGCCATCTCACGTGAGATTACTGCTTCGCCTTTAGAGTTTTCGACCTGACGGAGGAATACTTCAACAACATCGCCAGCAGCGATTTTTGGAGCTTCACCGGGATCTGCGAATTCTTTAATGTCGACGCGGCCTTCCATCTTATAGCCTACGTCGATAATGGCTTGGCCCGCTTCAATCGCGATAACCTTACCTTTAACAACGGATCCCTCTTCAGGGGTGTCCATTTCGAAGCTTTCATTCAAAAGTGCTTCAAACTCGTCCATCGTGTTAGCCATGTGGCGTATATTTCCTAATCTACATATTTGATTCTGGCCGTGCGGTTGTCTCCGCCGGTCTTTGGGGTTTCATTGGTCGAACGGTTCGGCGTCGGGAAATACAAAAAAGGGTCGGCAAAAACCGAACCCCGTAAATATCTTGCCCAACGGTTAACCCGCCTTTTCGACAAGTGCGTGATTATGCGAGATTCTGTAAAATTGCAAGGGCTGTTGACGATCCGCGCATGATCCGCCACCCCTTGCAATACTAACGCTGAGAGACGAATTGGCTGACCTTCTTCCCCCAATTGGAAACGCTAGTTCAGACATATGCCATCCACAGGTCGTCCTTAGCCGACAGAGCGTAAAACAATCACCATCAACAGTGTGTAAAGCGCGATACCGCCGCCAATCAGTACGATTGGCCAGTTCTTGAACACAGTCGCAGACGCGATCGCTTTCATTTGATAGATTAGGTCCGGCCATGTGTAGGAAACGAAATCACCTTGGGTGAATACCGCTTTGATACGCCCTTCGTCATCAACCACTGGCAAGCGGCGGAAACGTTCGTTGGACATGATGCGCAGCCAATCGACCATGTCATCGGTCTCGCGCGCGATCCGCGGATCAGGCGTCATTATGTCAGACAAGAGCGTGGTTTTGGAATCCAACCCTTTGGCCACAAGTTTGTTCATCACGTCACGCTCTGTCACAACACCCAAAATCCTGCGTTCATCATCAATCACAACGACAGATCCAAAATTCTTATTGGACATATCCAAAACCGCATCAAACACTGTCGTTTCCGCAGTAGCGGTCAATGGCTTTTGCTTGGACGCATATTCCGGGCGGTCCATAAGGCGGTTGCCGGCACGAGTTGCTGTTTTTGGCATAACTTGAAGCTCCTTAATTCATAGCTTGAACCTATGACTTAGAGCCGGATCAGAATATTTCCAGCCCTGCTTGTCGTGTTTTTCATGTGGTTAAAGTCACCTTATCGACCTCGCTCGTATAGCCAAGACAGCCGCATGAGACGGGTTGGGGGACATCGCCCAGCATAGCAGAAAGTTGGGAACTTTCACCCATCTTGGTGATAGTTTGTATCCTTTTCCTCCGATAGATTTGAGACACATTACGAAATTCGAAGGATCAAAAAAATGCCAGATTTTTCTCCCAAATCAACAGCGATGTTTGCGATCGCAACCATGGTCGCCGCAACCATGAGTACCCCAGTCTTTGCAGAGAAAATGAAGAATGAATGGACGGTTTCGTCCATCAAAGCGCCCGACGCCGAAGCCCCTGCTGGGGAAAAAGAACAGCTTGGCAGCAGAAATGGTGCTGGAAAAGTCAACGCTCAAGACGCCTGCAACCCCAAATATATCGATATCAGCTCCAGTGACCTCACATGCGTCAACAAGAAACAAGGTCAGATATACGTGAAGATTGAAGCCATCCACGGCGAATAAGCAGCACCCCTACGCCCGCTCACTTTAACTCCAAAAGGATAACACCATGACTATTTCACGACGCACATTGCTTTCATCAGGCCTCACTATGTTTGCGGCATCCAATGTCCCGTTCCAAGCCATCGCTGATGTGCGGAAAGCGGGCGGCGACGCGCCAATCGAATACTTTAAATTGGAAATGACCATTGACGGAGATGACGCCCCAAAACCAATAACTATCAAGGGTAACAAAGAGGAAATCGACGTTTTAGCTTGGTCATGGGGTATGAACAATTACCGAAAATTCTCCGAAATCATCATTTCATCCCTTCGCAAGGGTACTGGTGGCAGTGGTGGCGAAGATCGCCTCACAGAAAATCTTTCCTTAAATTTTGTCGAAGCCTTAGATAATGCCTTTCGGAAAGCCAACAAAGGCAAAGGCTTACAAGAAGGCGAAAACATCGTAAGAGCTCAGCTAAAGAATCCAAAGTGGAGCATCACGATCAAAATCGTGATCAAGTTCTAAGACTTACCTATACACTGTCCTGCGAGTCTCATAAAAAATCCGCAGGGCAGTGCCAGCAACTACACCCTTTGTGTGATTGCAGCGATAGCTTGTGCCACGGCATCGGAAATACTTAGCGCTGATGTGTCCAGAACATGCGCATCTTCAGCAGGCTTTAGTGGTGCCTCGACACGCTCCATGTCACGTGCATCGCGGGCACGCACATCTTCGATCACGTCGTTCAGAGTGACTGTATCCCCCCGTCCAACCAATTCATCATAGCGACGTTTACCGCGCACTTCGGCGCTGGCTGTTACGAACAATTTAACTTCGGCTTGTGGGCAAATAACCGTACCAATATCACGCCCATCCAGAACCGCGCCCCCTGCCCGGCGCGCAAACGCGCGCTGGAAATCAAGGAGGGCTGCGCGGACTTCTGCGATAACCGCAACTTTGCTGGCAGCTTGGGCAACTTCGGCTGTGCGCAAGCCGTCGACTTCTAAGTCTTCGGCGCGCAATCCAACAGCGGCTTCAATCGCATCGCTGCCAGTCATGACCTTTGCTCCAACAGCGCGGTACAGCAGCCCGGTATCAAGATGAGCAAATCCGAAATGCGCGGCAACTGCCTTGGAAATCGTGCCTTTTCCTGCTGCGGCGGGTCCATCGATCGCAATTGTAAATGGTTCGGTCATGCCTGTGTTCGTCCTTGTCGCCATAGCCATAACACCACTGCCAAAGACAGCACTGTGAACAGCCATTTTAGTTGTGTCATATCACTCGCACGAGAAACCGTTTCAGCGTCGAGCGTGGTTGCTTGCAAAATTTGTCCGACCAAAGCGTTCTCACGCAAGTCAGCAATCACATAGATCAGAGGGAAAACGACCGCTGTGCGCCAAAATGTACTACCCAGCGTCCAAATGATCGCAGCAAAGGTTGCGGCCAGCAGCGGAGGGACGATGGTGTCCAATGCGCGGAAAGGGCCGATGTAAAACTGACGGTTTTCCGAAGACAACAACGCAAGATATCTGTTTACAGCCTCAACGTCATAGCCGTTAAGGCGACCATCGAGCAGGCCAAAGCCAACACTTAGGTAAATTTCTGACAAAACGACCAGAGATCCAAATCCAATCGCCGAAGCAATTGCCAAAATCGCAATCGTTTTTGTCGTAATCGCCATTACCCGTCGCGTCTTACGTCAGAACCCAGACCGCCCATCAATCCCTCAAAAATCGGGAATGACGTTGCAATCGGTCCTCCGTCGTCAAGTGATACAGGGTTTGATGCTGCCATGCCCATGATCATGAAGGACATCGCAATACGGTGATCAAGGTGGCTGACACATGTGGCACCACCCTTGACGTTGCCATGTCCCAAACCATGAACGGACCACCAATCTGGCCCCTCGTCGACGTCAACACCGTTGGCGCGCAAGCCCGTTGCCATTGCATCAATACGGTCGCTTTCTTTTACGCGCAGCTCTTTGACACCCGGCATATGTGTTTTGCCTGTAGCAAAGGACGCAACTACGGAAAGCACAGGGTATTCGTCGATCATGCTAGCAGCGCGTTCCGCTGGAACCTCAATACCGTGCAGATCAGGTGAGAAACGTGCGCGCAGGTCAGCAACAGGTTCGCCACCTTCTTCGCGTTCATTTTCATAGGTAAGGTCTGCACCCATTTCGCGTAATGTTGTGAACAACCCAGCGCGTGTTGGATTCAAGCCGATGCCTGGCACCAAAACATCCGAACCCGGAACAATGATCGCGGCACATACTGGAAAAGCAGCGCTGGATGGGTCGCGTGGAACTGCAATGGTTTGTGGCTTCAATTCTGGCTGGCCGGTCAGCGTGATAACACGGCCTTCATCCGTAACTTCAGTCGTGATTTCAGCGCCAAAGCCAGCAAGCATACGTTCTGTGTGATCGCGCGTCGCTTCTTTCTCGATGACAACCGTTTTTCCAGGCGCATTCAGTCCTGCAAACAGAACCGCTGATTTCACTTGCGCGGACGGCACAGGCACCACGTAGCGCACAGGAACAGGATCTGCGGCACCAACAAGTGTCATTGGCAAACGGCCACCTTTGCGGCCAACGCTTTGGCAACCAAATTCAGCCAAGGGATCAGTAACACGTGCCATTGGACGGCCATTCAGGCTGGCATCACCCGTAAAGGTCGCTGTGATTGGTGATGTCGCCATAACGCCCATGATCAGGCGCACGCCTGTTCCAGAGTTACCGCAGTCGATGATATTTTCAGGTTCTGCAAAACCCCCAACGCCAACGCCGTGCACGGACCAATTTCCCTCACCCAGATCAGTGACCTCAGCCCCAAAAGCACGCATGGCTTTCGCGGTATCAAGGACGTCTTGGCCCTCTAACAATCCGCTGATTTTTGTTTCACCGACACTGAGCGCACCTAAAATCAAAGACCGGTGAGAAATTGATTTATCACCGGGCACTTCAGCGTGCCCATTAAGTGGCCCACAAGCGTAGGATGTCATCGGAATTGGGGTGCCGTGGCTGGACATATGCAGTCTTTCAAATCGTCTAAAGTTAGCGCCAGACCTATCGTCTGCGCAGACTTTGGTCCAGTCGAAAGGCGAAATGCCTATTTACGGATAAAGGTCATGTAATGCGGTGTGCGATCTTCGCGTAGCGCTTTTTGTTCGTAACGCGTGCTGATCCAATCATCCCACGGTACGCGCCAATCTTCTGGCCCCTCAGCCGTCCATTCAAACGGCTGCTTTGGGACTTCCTGCATGGTTTGACGCACATAGTCAGGAATGTCAGTCGCAACGCGAAAAATTGAACCCGGTTTCAAAACGCGTGCAAGGGGCGCAAGATGTTCTTCGGTTACAAAACGACGACGATGGTGGCGCGATTTCGGCCACGGGTCAGGGTAAAGAAGAAACGCGCGATCAATGGAGGCATCAGGCAGCACATCAAACATATCGCGCACGTCACCCGGATACACCGCAAGGTTTTTGACACCCGCTTTTCTGATCTTGCCCAGAAGCATCGCAACGCCATTGATGTAGGGTTCGCATCCGATGATGCCAACATCAGGGTTTTGGCCACATTGGTGCACCATATGCTCGCCGCCGCCAAAACCAATTTCAAGCCACGTGGACTTACCACCAAACAAGGTGTTCAGATCCAGATTATTACGATCAGGATTCACATCCCAGTCGACTGACCCAGGGGACAATGCATCAAGATCTTCGGCCAAATAGCCCTCTTGCGATTGCTTGAGGTGCTTGCCTTTGAGGCGGCCGTAAAAATTGCGGTGTGGGCGTACAGGTTGTGTCATGGGCGCGGTTTATCCAGCGCAGCGCATCAAAGCAAGCGCATGCTAAGGCAAGGACCGATTAATACCATTGGTTAGCACGCTGTAAAAACGGCAACGGGCAGCGTCAAGAATGATCGCTGCCCGTCTAAAAAATTATTTTGCTAAAGTTAAACGGCTTTTTTCAAAGCTTCTATCAAATCCGTTTTTTCCCAGCTGAAACCACCATCAGCTTCAGGCGCACGTCCAAAGTGGCCATAGGCCGCTGTCCGCTCATAGATTGGTTTATTCAGACCAAGGTGCGAACGTATGCCGCGTGGTGTCAGGTCCATGACGCTATCGATTGCTTTTTCGATCATGGCATCGTCAACTTGACCCGTGCCGAATGTATCGCAATAGATCGACAACGGCTTGGCTACGCCAATTGCGTAGCTCAATTGAACGGTACATTTATCAGCCATGCCAGATGCGACAATGTTTTTTGCCAAATAGCGCGAAGCATATGCGGCGGAACGGTCAACCTTGGTTGGATCTTTACCAGAGAATGCGCCACCGCCGTGCGGTGCAGCACCGCCGTATGTATCAACGATAATCTTACGGCCTGTTAGGCCTGCATCGCCATCTGGCCCACCAATTACGAACTTACCAGTTGGGTTAACATGCCATGCGGTATCAGGGGTAATCCAGCCTTCAGGAAGAACCTCAAGAATATATGGTTCAACGATCGCACGGATGTCAGAGGATTCAAGATTTGGATCAAGGTGCTGTGTAGACAATACAATTGAAGAGACACCAACTGGTTTGCCGTCACGGTAGATCACCGACAACTGACTTTTCGCGTCTGGGCCCAAAGCTGGCTCAGTACCATTCTTGCGCACCTCAGCCAAACGGCGAAGGATCGCATGGGAATACTGGATCGGGGCCGGCATCAGCTCTTCGGTTTCAGTTGTCGCGTAACCAAACATAATGCCTTGGTCGCCTGCGCCTTCATCTTTGTCTGCCGCCGCATCAACACCTTGAGCGATGTGAGCTGACTGTTCGTGCAATAGGTTCGTAACTTCAATCGTGTTCCAGTGGAACTTATCTTGCTCATAACCGATGTCTTTGACACAGTCGCGTGCGATTTGATCAATACGCCCCATGTAGTCTTTAAGTTTCGATTGATCCGACAATCCGACTTCACCACCGATGACAACGCGATTGGTTGTCGCAAAGGTTTCCGCCGCAACACGCGCTTCTGGTTCTTCACTCAAGAACGCATCCAACACCGCATCTGAAATGCGATCACACAACTTATCAGGGTGGCCCTCTGAAACGGATTCAGAAGTAAAAGTATAATTTTTACGGGACATATAGTGCTCCAATGTTTTCATGTGTGCCACGTCAGGAAGCCGTTGTGGGACATCGATGCTCCGCCTATCGTTCTGTCGTTGGGGGGTCAATCATTTGCGGCTGCGGCCAAACGTCATTTTTTGCAAAAGAGTTATGAAAACCACAGATAGCAATAAGATCACGATCGGAAGATCCCCAAGCGCGCTATAGACTGTCGGTGGCAACGGTTTGGGCAGCAGTCCATCCACAAATCCCGCTTCGTTCAGTGCAAGGCTGTTTAACACGCGCCCATACGGGTCGATCATAGCACTAATCCCAGTATTCGCGGCTCGCGCCATTGGCAAACCTTGCTCAATCGCACGCATTTTAGCCTGTGCTAAATGCTGCTTTGGCCCTGCAAATGTACCGAACCATGCGTCGTTTGTGAGTTGAATAAGAAAGTCCGGTCTATCTTTCGCAGCCCCAACATCATGCGCGAAAACGGCTTCATAACAAATCAAAGGAAGCCCCTTCCCCAGCGCGCCAAAATCAAGGGTTTGTGCTCCCTCCCCCTCACCAAAACCATCCCCGAACATATCCGCAAAGACGTGCAACCCCAGCGCAGACAAGACTGGCCGTAAAGGCATGTATTCTCCAAATGGGACCAGGTGGTGTTTGTCATAGGTGGCTGTGATTTGACCGACAGGATCGAGAACCACCATGCTGTTATATAATGTAGGCCCATCAGCACGCAGAATGCCTAAAGCAACTTGCGCACCACGGCCAGCTTCACCAGCAGCCTGCAAAATTCCAGGTGCATTGTGTGCAAGATACGGCAACGCTGTTTCAGGCCACAGGACCAAGTCAGGTACATCGCCCGCTTGCGTGGATTGCAAGAGACGGTCGATAAAAATGCCAAATTTCGCTGGATTCCACTTATCGCGTTGTGGTGCGTTCGGTTGAACTAGGCGCACAATGTGCTCTGTTAGTAATGCGGGACCTGTCAAAGGAGGGCTAAGTGTGAATACCAACCCAACAAGACAGGAACCTATGAACACAACATTGGAGATCTTCTTTGATTGAAAGATTGCAAATGCTCCAGCACACATTGCGAACATGACTCCATGCGGACCAACTAGTGCCAGTGACTGCCCCGCAAGTACGTCCACCAGAGCCTGTGGCGGTGAACCCCACGGGAAACCTGTAAAGACATATGCCCGTAAAAGTTCGACCAAGGGCCACGTCACAACCAATATCCAAACGGGTCCCAAATAGCGAGCCAGTCCGAAGGCCAGTCCCCAGAATAGTGCCATGCCACCCGCCATCAGAACCAAAGCGAATGGTGCCATCCATGCGGTTTGCTGCGCATCCACTTGAAACGGGGCTGTTATCCACTGCAGCGTGATCAGGAAATAGCCAAAGCCAATCATCCAGCCAATGTGTGCGGCATGGCGCATGCTGGACGAGGTTAACAAGCCCATGAAACCCAGCGCCATCATAACAATTATTAGCGGTGCTATGGCAAATGGTTGTTGCGCCAAGGCACCGATCCCGCCGACAAAAATCGCACAAAGGCTTTGCGCCCAAAGCGGCAACGCTTTGACGCGATCAATCATCCCGCGTGATCAGGCAGGCAAACACGAAGGCGTTTAATCCGGCGTGGATCTGCATCAACAACCTCAAATTCAGTGCCATCAGGATGCATCACGACTTCGCCGCGCGCAGGAACGCGTCCTGCTAACATAAACACAAGCCCACCAAGCGTTTCAATGTCTTCACCGTCAACGTCTTCGTGCTCAGTCAACGACAGGTTCACTTCGGACTCAAAATCCTCAAGCGGTGTTTTAGCTAGAGCAAGATAAACGCCTGCCTTTTCGAGGCTCCAATGTTGATCTCCATCGACATCGTGTTCATCTTCGATCTCACCAATAACTTGCTCGATCAAATCCTCAATCGTGGCAAGTCCATCTACGCCACCATATTCATCAATGACCAAGGCCATGTGACGCCGTTCAGCCTGCATTTTCGTCAGCAAAACGCCAATCGTCATCGAAGGCGGCACAAACAGCAGGGGCCGAAGCATCTTTGCAAGATCAAATGCACCACCACCACCATTGAAGCCGTGGGTCAAAGCAAGGTCTTTAAGGTGGGCGAATCCCACGGGGGTATCCAGCGTTCCATCATAAACAGGCAGTCGTGTGAGACCGCTCTCTTTGAACTTAGCAACAAGTTCTTCCAGAGACACGGTTATAGAAACAGCGATGATATCGGCTTTGGGCAAAGCGACATCTTCGACCCGCATCCGGCGCAGGTTCAACATGCCATGGCTATACTTGAAACGTGCTGGCTGAGGTGCCATTTCGACGTCCTCACCGATGTCTTTCGGGCCGAACGAAGCAATGAAACGGGTCAAAATTCCGCCCTTGTGCTTCGGCGTTTCTACAGTTTCAGATGGTTCCAAAACCGGAACTGCACTCGATGAAGTGGTCGTTACATTGCCTGACTGCGCGCGTTGCGCTGCGCCAGACGATCCGTCGTCAGTGTCGCCCATTGGGTTCCGTTCTATAGGGGCAGAGATTTCTGCCGTTAACCAAGACAGATGATCTGCCTATCTTGTACAATATGGGTCATCTATGCCCATTTTTTCAAGTATTTCTACCTCTAACGCTTCCATCAACGTGGCATCTTGGTCACGCACGTGATCATAACCCAACAAATGAAGCGTCCCATGGATCATTAAATGCATCACATGGTCTTGCATTGCCTTGCCCGCAGCAATCGCTTCGGATGCACAGGTGTCATAGCTAATTGCTATGTCGCCCAACTCAAGGCCGCCCATTGGATCATGTGCCGGTTGGCTTGGTGAATCACCCGCGCCCTGTGCGCTAAGCTCTGCGGCTGGCCAACTCAAAACGTTCGTAGCTGTGGGTTTTTCGCGAAAATCCGCATTTAGTTCAGCTATGCGTGCGTCGCCACAGGCCAGAACCGCCACTTCCGCGTCCTCACCGTCAATTTCAAGACGCTCCATAACGCCAGCAACTGCAGCATCGGCAATTGTCTGTAAATCAACGGCAAGCCAACGATCATCGTCAAAAACGATATCTACTTCTGCCATCAGCTAGACTGCTTATGAGGTTCGTCCGCCTCATAAGCCTCGATAATAGCAGCAACCAAAGGATGACGCACAACGTCTTTAGATGTGAAGTAATTGAAGCTGACCTTCGGAATTTTGCTAAGCAACCGTTCCGCGTCTGCTAATCCTGATGGTACACCACGCGGCAGATCTATTTGTGTGCGGTCACCCGTAATTACCATTCTTGATCCCTTGCCGAGACGGGTCAAAAACATCTTCATTTGCATCGTTGTGGCATTCTGCGCTTCATCCAAAACGACATAGGCACTGGACAGTGTGCGGCCACGCATGAAGGCTAAGGGTGCAATTTCAATGATTTTTTCTTCACGTAGTTTTGCCAGTTGTTTGCCCGGTAGAAAGTCATTCAGCGCATCATAAAGCGGCTGCATGTAGGGATCTACTTTCTCTTCCAACGCTCCAGGTAAAAAACCCAAACGCTCTCCTGCCTCAACGGCCGGGCGCGACAAGATGATCTTGTCAACCTTACCGGAAAGGAACATTGAAACACCAACAGCCACAGCAAGATAGGTTTTACCTGTACCAGCAGGGCCAATTCCGAAAGCAAGTTCGTTTTCAAACAAGGATTGCACATAGGTTTTTTGTGCATCGGTGCGTGGTTCAACCAATTTTTTACGGGTCTTGATTTCAAAGCGCGCGCCAACGGGCATTTCCAATTGATCACCTTTGACCAAATTGCGCTTGCCCGCGTCTTCATCTGGGCCACCCATCCGCAGTTCACGATCGACATCGGCCGCCTCAACTTCACGGCCATTGACGCGGCGTTGATATAGAGCGTTCAGAATTTCAATCGCGCGGTCACGTGCAAGATCGTCGCCGATCACAACAATCGAATTTCCACGCCGCACGATCTGCACTTCGAGCGATGTTTCAATTGTTGTTAAATTGCTGTCAAATTCCCCACAAACATCCATCAACAAACGGTTGTCAGGGAATTCAACCCGTGCTTCGGGGTTCGAAGGTTTAGACCCTGTAGAGTCTAGAGGTACGTCGCTGGGGGACAAAAATGCGCTCCTGATTCACGGTTGATCTGTCTTTTCACAAGGGTGGCGTTTTCATCGACTGGACACAATAGGACAAAAGTGACTTTTCATCATTCGCAAAAAAATGGGCCGCAGCGATCATCGCTACAGCCCAAATTCTAAATCTGATGGATGGCTTAGATCGGATCGCCAAATGTTGAACCTGATTTGAACGGGCCAGTCGCAGTGTTTGGTTCCGCAATCCCTGAGCAAACAGGCTTCCCATATTTGTCGAGACGTTGGGACAAATAGCCCTCAACACCGTCATCAATGATCCAGTGGTCACATCCATTTGGATCAACCCAAACACCAGCAACCAATTGGCTAAGGTGTTTTTTGTCAAAGCCACGGTCAATTGTTTTGTCTGATTTGTTGCCGCTGCCTGCAACCTCACACGCACCCAAAGAGGCAACCAACGAACAGGCCGTAATAATTTTTACAAAGGTCATTTTTTGGTTCCCTTAACGAATGCAGATGATTTCAACACGGCGGTTCTTTTGCATGCCGTGCGCTGTTTTATTTGAAGCAGCAGGCATACGTTCACCGTAGCCACGAACGTCGGCGATACGTGCGCCTGAGCTTTGGGCGATCCGAGCGACAGAAGACGCACGGTTGTATGATAGCTTCATGTTGTATTCATCAGAAGCACGCGCATCGGTGTGGCCCGTGATGATGTAGCTGGTTGCGCCAGTCTGTTGGAAGAACTGAGCCAAACGCTCGCGCCCAGCAGTAGAAATCCTTGCGCTATCGGTCGCAAAAAACTGATCAGATTCCATTACGCCACAAACATTGCCGCGACGACAGACAGGAATACCCTGGCGGTTGGTGTGCGGAGACATGTAGCCCTCGACGCCATCATCCATTACCCAGTGTTCGCATCCATCTGGATCGATCCAGATTGCGGGAGCATATTCATTGTTCTGCGCTTTTCTCAGACCGAAAAGGCCTTGCGCAGACGCGCTTGTTCCTACCAATGACAAAGCGATTGCCGCTGCAGCTGTCCCAGCCAGAACGTTACGTACGGCATTAGAAAACTTATATCCCACAGCCCTGTTGCTTTTTTTTGTTCCGCTGCACAAGCCTTGGACGCCGAAATAGACGCTGGCTGATGCTATTATGATGCGAGGATAGGTAATAAATCGGGCTATGTGAAGGTGAATTCACAACATATAGTAGCGCAAAGCACCCCTAGTCGTAAAAAAAGCACATTTTCATAGGTGCTCATGCCGATCTCTGCCCAAACCGTTACCGTCAGGTAAGTTCGCCTTTTAGTGAGTTCGTTCCTGCATCAACGATTCTCACCTTTGCGATATCCCCGACTTGGGCATTTGCGTTCGCGACATGGACCGCATGTAGATACTCGGATTTACCAACCATTTGCCCTTCATCGCGGCCCACTTTCTCGAACAGGACGCTGACTTCGCGTCCGATCATCCCGTCCTGAATCTCGCGCTGATGCTTCGTTATCAAGGCTTGCAGGCGTTGGAGGCGTTCATCGGCCTCGGCTGCATCCACTAATGCGCGTTCCGCTGCAGGCGTACCTGGGCGTGTGGAGTATTTAAAGGAATACGCGTAGCCATACTTCACGGCCTCGACCAAATCCAATGTTTCTTGGAAATGAACTTCAGTTTCTTCAGGGAAGCCGACGATAAAGTCACCTGACAATACAATATCTGGACGCGCTGCGCGAATGCGTTCGATCACGCGCAAATAGCTTTCTGCGGTGTGGCTGCGGTTCATGCGTTTTAGAATATGGTCACTTCCTGATTGGACAGGAAGATGCAGATACGGCATCAGTTTTGCACAATTGCCGTGGGCCTCAATCAACTCATCGGTCATATCGTTTGGATGGCTGGTGGTGAAGCGAATACGCTCCAACCCGTCAACCTTGTCAAGCTCCCAGATGAGCTGTGCCAATGTGTAGTCTGTCCCTTTTGGACCTTCACCGTGATATGCGTTAACATTCTGACCCAGCAAGGTAATTTCGCGCACACCACGTTCCACAAGATTGCGTGCTTCATCAAGAATACGTGTTACCGGGCGACTTACTTCAGCTCCGCGCGTGTATGGTACTACACAGAAAGCGCAAAATTTATCACAACCTTCTTGAACAGTCAGGAACGCAGTCGGGCCGCGCGGGGCTTTAGGGCGTGCTTTAAGCTTCTCAAACTTGTCTTCTTCAGGAAAATCCGTGTCCAAGGCGCGTTTACCCTGCTGGATCAAAGCCTCCATTTCTGGGAGCCGGTGATAGGACTGCGGTCCAACAACCAAATCGACCAACGGCTGACGACGCATAATTTCGCCGCCTTCAGCCTGTGCAACACATCCAGCCACACCGATCTTAAGATCAGGCTTAGCTTCTTTGAATTTCTTCAACCGACCCAAATCAGAATAGACTTTTTCCACTGCTTTTTCGCGGATGTGGCAAGTGTTTAGCAGAATCATATCTGCGTCTTCTTGGCTTTTCGTCTCGACATACCCCTCGCCGCCCAGCGCTTCGGCCATGCGTTCGCTGTCATAGACGTTCATCTGGCAGCCGAAGGTTTTGATGAAGAGCTTCTTTGGGCTAGTCATAGTCATGATCCGGTATGATTTTGGCGGTTGAACGTCATCTATCAGGGGCAAGTGCCGCTTGCAATGCGCGCCGATTTGAAGGAATTTAGGCACAACACTTAAAACGAGCATCCAATGCAATACAAAGACCTAGATACATTCTTAGAAGAAGGGACTGCAGCCTTAGCCAAAGGGCCTGTTGCGATCATTCTTGTTGAGGATGATGTCGAGATTGCGACCACCCTACGCCATCACCAGCAGGCAGGCTTCGCAAGCATCATAGTCTTTATGCCAGACGAATTTGCGTTGCCAAGAGACCTACAGGACTTGGTTCACCGCGTAGGGTATAACATGGCACGCGAAGGTGCCATGGAACTTGCGGTAAACAGCGTGATTGCTGCGGCCCCCGGTCTTTGGATGTACTACTGTTTTAACGCAGAATACCTGTTCCACCCATTTTGCGAAACACGTACGGTTGGTGAAATGTTATCGTTCCATACCGAGGAACGCCGCCATTCGATGCTAACCTACGTGGTCGATTTATATTCTGATGATCTGGACGCTAACCCTGATGCGGTGTCCTTAGATCGCGCCCACCTTGATCGTTCTGGCTATTACGCACTGGCGCGCCCGGACATCAACAACCACAATCACCCTAAAGACCGTCAATTGGATTTCTTCGGTGGATTACGCTGGCGCTATGAAGAACACGTCCCTCTGACCCGCCGTAAGATTGACCGCATCGCACTTTTTAAATCCAAAGAGGGTCTGAAACTGCGCGAAGATCACACCTTTAATGACGAAGAGTACAACACATACGCCTGCCCGTGGCACCACAACCTGACGTCTGCCATCTGTTCGTTCAGAACGGCCAAGGCGTTGAAACAAAACCCGGGCAGCACATTCGATATCCAAACCTTCAAATGGCACAACTCTGCAGCCTTTGAATGGCATTCACGTCAGTTGCTTGATCTCGGGCTGATGGAACCGGGACAGTGGTTCTAATATAAATCTAAATTCGCGGACCTAATTAGCGTTCAAATAATGTCGGGAACCAATCAGAGCGGAGCTTTTGACCGGGCGTCATATCATGTCCAGGGAACGGTGGTGATGTTGGCCCTGGGCGTTCCACATAGCGTGTGTCATCCCCAAGCAAGCGCAGCGAAAATGCCCGCCGCCTTGTTGTGGCCTCGTTCCCACGCGCCCCATGAAGAATATTATAGTTAAACGCCACAGCGTCGCCTGGTTCCAGCTCCCACTCAACGACTTTCATCCCTTCGGCATCAGGGTCAGGCACGGTCATATATGTCTCGTCGTCTGGGTAGAAATTTGTTTCGCTAAGCCAACGTGTCGGCAAAACTGGTTTTTCCCACAAATGTGACCCGGCAACGCAACGCAAGCTGGCATTTGTTACCGCATCCAGAGGCGACCAAAAGCTAACTGTTTGCTGACCTTCAACGAAATAATACGGACCATCGGTGTGCCATGGTGTCGGCTTTGAGGTTCCAGGCTCTTTAACCAAAACGTGATCATGGAACAATTGTACCGAATTGGACCGCATGAGATCCGCGCCAACTTCGGCAGCTGCAGAGTTGCGAATAACATTTTCAAATTCAGGAATGCGACTCCAGTTGCAATAATCATCAAAGAAGCGACCCGCCTCACCTTTATGCAAATTCTCTGCGGCATATGGCCCGGGTTCAGACATGTTGCGGGCGACGCCCTCCCGCAACGTATCCACTTCATCAGCAAACAATCCTTTGATCATAACAACCCCGTCCTTCTGGAAGGTGTCGATGTGATCTTGTGTAATAAGTGGATGGGTCATGTATGTGCTCCTGAACTCTTAGGAGCACGCTAGTTTGCAATCGTGTATTAAGGCAAGCCCGCCACGTGAAATGCTAACTCAAACTTAGATTAATTTTTGGCTTTGCGGCGCAAACGGATGACAACATCGACGGACGCGATTTCCGCACCTTCAGGTGCATCAGGCAACTGCGCGATTACCAACTGTTCTGATGGTGCATCAGTCAATCTGGCTTCGTCTTCCCAGTAAAAGTGCGGGTGATCATGTGTATTGGTGTCAAAGTAGCTTTTTGAACCATCAACAGTGACCTCTTGCATAAGCCCCGCATCACAAAACGCACTGAGAGTATTATAGACAGTCGCAAGCGACACAGCGTTGCCTTTGGCATGGGCTGCGTCAAACAAACTTTCGGCAGTGACGTGACGGTGCTGACCATCTCCAACCAATAAAGCCGCCAAAGTCACGCGTTGACGCGTTGGGCGAAGCCCAGCAGTTGCCAACCAATTCGTGCCTATCTGTTCTTGCGACATTATAATTGCGCCTTTGCAAACCATTCTCAGATCATATCTAGTCTGACCGACACATGTTTTCAATTGCTTTCCATGATTTGGGCATAAACTGCACAATGCTCCGCTTAGTTGCACAAGCTGCCAATTTGCCCGGATAGCGCATCGCAAAGAACACATCACAGTTTTAACCGTTCGCCATGCGTGCCCCTACCCTTGCAGGACCACAAATTGCGATGGTAGAGGGGGATAACACTAAATACGATATGGAGAGCCGCCAACATGTCCCTTTACCCGACAAGCTTTGACAAGGACGACCTATTAAAATGTTCGCGCGGCGAACTGTTCGGAGAGGGCAATGCGCAGTTACCAGCCCCCCCCATGCTGATGATGGACCGTATCACAGACATCTCAGGTGATGGCGGCGAGCATGGCAAGGGCCACGTCGTTGCAGAATTCGACATTACGCCTGACCTTTGGTTCTTTGACTGCCACTTTCCTGGCAACCCAATTATGCCAGGTTGCTTGGGTCTCGATGGCTTGTGGCAGCTTACCGGCTTTAACCTTGGCTGGCGCGGCTGGCAGGGCCGTGGCTATGCATTGGGTGTAGGCGAAGTTAAATTAACCGGCATGGTGCGCCCTGACCGCAAAAAACTAACTTATAAAATTGACTTTACCAAAGCGATCCAAACCCGCCGCCTCACAATGGGTGTGGCCAACGGAATTGTAGAAGCAGACGGCGAAGTCATTTACATGGTCAAAGACATGAAAGTTGCATTGTCAGAAACCTAATCCTACTTCGGCTTAAGTTATAAAAACATGATCGGGTCGGTTCCAAGGCCCAACACAGAACAAGGAGAGCGCCATGCGCCGCGTTGTCGTCACAGGTTTGGGGATTGTCTCAAGCATCGGTAATAATATTGAAGAAGTGCTTGCAAGCTTGCAGGCTGGAACTTCTGGCATCGTAGCAAGCCCAGAAATGACCGAGCACGGCTTTCGCAGCCAAATTGCTGGCACGCTCAAACTGGATGTCGCCGAACACGTCGACAAACGCACCCTTCGTTTCATGGGCCAAGCAGCGGCTTATGCCCACATCGCTATGGGCCAAGCCATTGCTGACGCGGGCCTGACTGAAGCTGATGTCGTGAATGAACGCACGGGCCTTGTTGCAGGTTCTGGCGGTCCTTCCACTTCTGCAATGCTGACAGCGCACCAAACGGTTGCAAAGACAGGTGCTACAAAACGCATCGGTCCATTCGCAGTTCCAAAATGCATGTCATCCACCGTCAGCGCGAACCTCTCAACCGCTTATAAGATTAAAGGGATCAACTATTCGATCACCTCAGCTTGTTCCACATCACTCCACTGCATCGGCAACGCAGCAGAACAAATCATGATGGGCAAGCAAGACGTTATGTTCGCAGGCGGCGGCGAAGAGTTGGATTGGACATTGTCCTGCCTGTTTGACGCGATGGGTGCGATGAGCAGCAAACACAACGACACTCCAGAACAAGCGAGCCGTGCGTTTGATGCGGACCGCGATGGTTTCGTAATTTCAGGCGGTGGCGGTATTGTTGTTCTTGAAGACCTAGATCACGCATTGGCACGTGGCGCGAAAATTTATGCCGAAGTCACAGGTTACGCTGCAACATCAGACGGCCACGACATGGTTGCACCATCCGGTGAGGGCGGAGAGCGCGCTATGCGCCTTGCACTGTCCACACTGCCAGAAGGCCGTAAAGTCGGCTACATCAACGCACACGGCACATCTACGCCAGTTGGCGATGTCGGTGAAATCGAAGCGGTTCGCCGCGTGTTTGGCAAAGGCACGACACCACCTGTCAGCTCAACCAAATCCATGACAGGTCACGCCCAAGGGGCTGCTGGCGCACTCGAAGCAATCTTTAGCATCTTGATGTTGGACAATGATTTCATCGCCCGCTCGATCAACGTCAAAAACCTTGATCCAGCCATCGACGCCTCAGAAATCGCACTTGAAACGGTTCAAAACGCTGGTCTTGATAGCGTGATGACCAACTCATTTGGGTTTGGCGGCACTAATGGATCAATGATCCTTTCCAAATATCACGGGTAAGAATTTTATTATGACCAATATGTTAGCAGGAAAACGCGGCCTTATTATGGGTGTCGCCAATGAACGTTCCATCGCTTGGGGTATCGCAAAATCTATGGCCGAAGCTGGGGCCGAGCTTGCCTTTACCTATCAAGGTGAAGCATTCGGCAAACGCCTTGAGCCATTGGCAGCCTCTGTTGGTTCCGACTTCATGGTCGACGTTGATGTAACGGATGATGCAAGCCTAGACGCAGCGTTCGATGCTTTGGGTTCACGTTGGCCGACAATCGACTTTGTTGTCCACGCCATCGCGTTTTCTGACAAATCAGAGCTAACAGGTCGTTTCCTGAACACGTCACGTGCTAACTTTAAGCATTCAATGGATATCTCAGCATATTCCTTCATCGAAGTTGCGCGTCGCGCGCACCCATTGATGGTTGAGAATGGCGGGACGTTGATGACATTGACGTATCAAGGTTCAAATCGCGTTGTACCAAATTACAACGTCATGGGCGTTGCTAAAGCCGCTCTTGAATCAGCGACACGTTACCTTGCCAACGACCTTGGACCAGATGGCATTCGCGTCAACGCAATTTCACCTGGCCCAATGAAGACACTGGCAGGTGCCGCGATCGGCGGGGCACGCAAGACCTATAAACACACCGATCAAAATGCGCCAATGCGCTCAAACGCAACACTTGAAGCGGTAGGTGGCACGGCAGTTTATCTTGCATCTGACGTTGGGGCCTACACCACAGGTGAAATCATTCGTGTCGATGGCGGCTACCACGTTTTGGGTATGCCACAACCAGATCACCTTTAAGCACTTATAGAATTCGGGCGGAACACGCAGTTAACCCTGCATAAAGTCGCCCGAATTTCGCCCTAAAATGGTCCACAGCCTCAACTAGCTATTTGACCATGAGAAAACAGACCCCACATTTCGAAAGAATATTAGCCCGCCGTGAGGCGCGTGCGATGCGATCCAAGAAACTGGGCCGCCTCATTTTTTACGTGGTAGCTGTTGGCGCAAGCGCAACTTTGCGCCTGAACCCGCAATTGGTTAGCGAGATCGCAAATTATTTTGCTGAGCCTTCACTGGCTACACAGGTTGCCACTGTCAAAAATGCGCCTATCGCTGTAATTCGCAACACTATGCCTAAAGATCGGATTAAAATTAGACGTGGCATTACCCGGCAGGCCCAACTTAATACTGCTGACAGTCAAACGATGTCTGAAGAAATTGAGAAAATGCTTCGCGAGATCGAAGCTGGGCAATAGACGCCCAGCTTCGAAAAATCAGTTGATTGATACAACTTCGAAATCAAATGTCAGAGCTTTACCTGCAAGTGCGTGGTTTGCATCAAGCGTTACCGTCGCTTCGTCCATCGCAATCACGGTAACAGGCAGTGGCTGACCGCTTGGCGTTTGCATGTGAAGCGTGAGGCCGATTTCCAATGGAATATCCTCTGGGATACCTTCGCGTGGCACCGCTTGCTTCATCTCTTCAACAGCTTCGCCGTATGCCAATTCACAAGGAATATGTACGATCTTCTTTTCGCCAACTTCCATACCGGGCATCGCTTCATCAAGACCAACAATGATGTGACCAGAACCCACTTCAAATTCCAGCGGTTCACGGCCTTCTGAGCTATCAAAAACGCTGCCGTCTTCAAGGGTTCCTGTATAGTGAATGCTCACGTTGTCGCCTGTTTTGATCTTGGTCACGTTGATGTCCTTTGTGCCGTATTTTAAATTTCGCGCACACTGCCCCGAACAGATCATCGGGTAAACCCATCTTTTGGCCTTTTCGATCGCCATATCGCGTGCCACTGTATTGAAAAAGCAGGAGACGACACATGCCTATTACCACGTGTATTTTCGACGCCTACGGCACTTTGTTTGATGTGGCTGCTGCTGCACGCCAAGCAGCAAGCGAACCACAGTTTTCCAAGATTAAGGACACGTGGCCACAACTGGCAGAACACTGGCGTCTCAAACAGCTGCAATACACTTGGCTGCGCGCCATCACACAGGCCCACACCGACTTTTGGGAAGTGACCCAAGACGGCCTAGATTGGGCATTGGAGAAATGCGGCGTTGATGGTGATGCAGAGCTACGCGAACGTCTGCTTGCGTTATATTGGGAACTACAGGCCTATCCAGAGGTTCCCGAGATGCTGCAAACCTTAAAGGCAGCAGGCTTGAACACGGCCATTTTGTCCAACGGGTCCCCCGATATGTTGGATGGTGCAGTCCAATCTGCTGGGATTGAAACCTTGTTGGATGACAACCTGTCTGTGCAAAGTGTTGGCATCTTTAAACCGGATTCACGTGTGTATGACCTTGTGGGGCAACGGTTCGGTTGCGCCAAAGATGAGGTGTTGTTCGTATCCTCAAATGGATGGGACGCCGCGGGTGCTACTGGATATGGGTTCACAACCGCATGGGTAAACCGTTCTGGCGAACCTATGGACCGTATGCCATGGAAGCCAAAACACGTCTTGCGCGACCTGACCGACATCCCCAAAATTGTCGGGCTTTGATCCAAGCCCCCAACCCTATCCACTCGCACTTCAGAAGGACCTGACATGAACATCGATATGATCCGTGCTGCGGCACAACGTATTCAGGGTCACGCACGTTATACGCCCTTGCTGAATTCGCCGTTTTTGGATGAGATTGCTGGCCGCCGTGTTTGGGTTAAACCTGAATGTTTGCAACACACTGGCAGTTTTAAATTTCGAGGTGGCTGGTCTGCCCTATCGGCGCTCGACGAACAAACTCGCGCAAAGGGTGTGATTGCATTCTCAAGTGGCAATCACGCACAAGGGGTTGCCTTGGCCGCGCGTTCACACGGCGTGCCATCCGTGATCATCATGCCATCTGACGCCCCTGCCCTAAAGATCGCGAACACAAAAGCATTGGGTGCCGAAGTTGTTCTATATGACCGCGACGGCGAAAGCCGTGACGCCATTGGTGCGGCTATGTCCAAAGAACGCGGACTAACCTTGATCAAACCCTATGATGAGCCCGAAGTGATTGCAGGCCAAGGCACCGTTGGCTTAGAGATCGCAACCCAAGCGGCCGAACACGGCATCACCAAAGCTGAAGTGATAGTGTGTTGTGGCGGCGGTGGTCTAACCAGCGGCATCGCCCTTGCCTTGGAAGCGGATGCGCCTGACATGTTGGTGCGTCCTGTTGAGCCTGAGGGCTTTGATGATGTCGCCCGCTCGCTCAAAGACGGTGTAATTCGCAGCAATGCAGCGACCTCCGGTAACATCTGTGATGCGGTCATAACACTACAACCCGGCGACATCACCTTTCCTATCATGAAACGGCTATGTGGTTCTGGCTTAACCGTTTCTGAAGACGAAGCATTGCAAGCCATGGCGCAGGCCTTTAGCCGCCTGAAACTTGTTGCAGAACCCGGAGGCGCAATCGCGCTTGCCTCTGCACTATACCGATCTGACCAAATCACAGGCGATGATGTTATCGTCGTTATTTCCGGCGGCAACGTCGACGCAGCCCTTTTCCAAACAGCCCTTTCGCGCTTCGGAGTTTGATATGACCAATTTTACAATCGCCAGTTTCAACGTCAAAAATTTAATTGGTGAGGACAAAGAGTACTACAAGTTCCAGAAATACACGCCAGAAGAATACGCATGGAAAGCAGATTGGCTGTCTGAACAGTTGCAAACGATGAACGCCGATATCGTTGGTTTTCAGGAGATATTTGAGGAAAGCGCACTGCGTGATGTGATCGCAGAGGCAGACGCCGAAGGGATCGAAGACAACGCTGCCCATATTCCGGACAAAACCAAACGCTACCGCAAACGCGCAATTTTCCGCAAACTGGCTTACACTCCCTATACGAATGCAGCCCTCGCATTTGCACCAAACCTGAATGATGGTGGTTCCGGTGAACGCCGCCCCGGTCTTGCGATCCTGTCGCGCTTTGGCTTTGTTGGTGAACCTGAGGTAATCCAAGACTTGGACGAAGACCAAATCAAATGGACCGGTAAAAGTCAGGAAGGCAGCTATGTCCTCAAACGCCTTTCCCGCCCGATCCTTAAGGTCCGTGTTCCCGTTGGCGATGCAGTCGTCACAATATTTAACTGCCATCTGAAATCAAAGCTGGGTGAATATGACGTGCCAGAAGGTGCAGAGGTTCCAGCCGAAGCAGTCCTGACTGAATACGATCCAGTTGGCCGCGCGATGGGTGCAATGCGTGCCTCAATGCGCCGCATGGCCGAAGCCTGCATGCTGCGCCGTTTGATTGTTGAAGAACTGCATGCTGGTAATCCTGTAATGGTTATGGGTGATTTCAATGACGGCGAACACGCAGTCAGTAGCGAAATCATCAGTGGTGAAGCCCCGTTCAAAAACTATTCTTGGATGCTGCGCCATGATGCCAAGGCCTCTAATGATCGCTATTCAAAAGAGCAAAACATCCAGATCACCGAAGATATCGAACGCGTGCGCCTGCACTCAGCTGAAAAACAGTTCGTGCGCAAATCAGCCCGCGATATGGTGTTCACTGCGGCCTTTGGTGGCAACTTTGAAAGCATCGATCAGATCTATATGTCCCACCACTTTATGGCGGACACACCTAACAGCATCGGTGAGATGGAATATTTCAGCGTCCTGAACGATCACCTGACAGACGGCAGCCATCCTGAAGCCCCGTATAACAAACTGGCGTCAGATCACGGCCAGATCATTGCGCATATGCGCCTAAACGATCGCAACAAACGAGGCTAATTCATGAAGTATGCGCATCTTGAAAACACAAAACTGCACTACAGGATTGATGGGCCAGAGGACGGCGCACCTGTTGTCTTCGCCAACTCCCTTGGCACTGATTTGCGCCTATGGGATCCAATCCTGCCATTGCTCCCAAAAGGCCTGCGCATTTTGAGGTTCGATAAGCGTGGCCATGGCCTAAGCGCATGCCCACCTGCCCCATATTCCATGGGATCGCTGATCACCGATACCGAGCAATTGATGGATCATACGGGTTTCAAAGACGCCCTATTTGTGGGTCTGTCCATTGGTGGCATGATCGCTCAAGGGCTGGCCGTGAAGCGATTGGATTTGATCCGTGCAATGGTTTTATCCAATACAGCAGCAAAAATTGGGAATGCTCCGATGTGGTCGGACCGCATTAATATTGTCCAAACGCAAGGCATCGACGCACTGGCCGACGGCGTCATGCAGCGCTGGTTTGGTAAAGCATTCTGTGCGGGCCCCGACCTTGAACTATGGCGCAACATGTTGGTTCAGCAAAGCGTCCAAGGTTACACTGGCTGTTGCGCGGCTATCTCAGGTACTGATTTTTACACGCCAACCTCAGGCCTGCGTCTGCCGACATTGGGCATTGCTGGGCCAGAAGATGGTTCAACCCCACCCGATTTGGTGCGCGAAACCATTGATCTTATCCCCGGAAGCACGTTCCATCTGATGCGTAAAGCTGGCCACCTGCCTTGCGTCGAGCAACCGATCGAGTATGCACAGGTTTTGACAGACTTCATGCGCAGTACAGGACATATCTAACCCATGGCAGCTTCCGTTTTTGACAGCCCACTTTACGCCAAATTGTTTCCATCAGGGGACACTGGCCGCCTATTTACGGACAGTGCAGCCATTCGGGCTATGCTTTTGGTTGAGGGCGCATTGGCAAAAGTCCAAGGTAAATTGGGTGTAATCCCTAATGAGAGCGGTGCCGCAATCCATCGCGCAAGCCTTGAGATTACCGTCGATCCAGGTGCCATCGCGGCATCAACAGGACAAAACGGGGTGTGTGTTCCTGGGTTGGTCGCTGCATTTCGCAAAGAAATGGAAGCGCCAGAGCACAGCGCCTTCGCCCACTGGGGTGCCACAAGCCAAGACATCATCGATACCGCGTTGATGTTGCGTATGCGCCAAGCGCTGACGCTGGCAGAAACCGATATCAAAACCATCCTAACTTCGCTTGCAAATCAAGCGGCGAAATATGCAGATCAGCCAATGCCTGCGCGCACCTATAGCCAGCATGCGACGCCCACCAGTTGGGGCGCTGTGATTGCAACATGGGGCATGCCTTTGCTCGATGCACTAAAGGACTTAGACGAATTGCGCGCCTCATCGCTTTGGGTTTCCCTGAGTGGCGCGGCGGGCACCTCATCGGCACTTGGCCCCAAAGCTGATCAAACACGCACGGATTTGGCTGCAGCCCTTGGCCTGAACGATCCCAAACGCAGTTGGCATACAGACCGCACCCCCGTGTTAAGGATCGCGGATTGGAGCGCACGGGTCACAACAATCTTAGGCGCGATGGGCCAAAGCCTGATTGGGCTTAGCACAGGTGGGATCGACGAGGTCACACTTGGAGCATCCGGTGCATCATCAACAATGCCACAAAAACAAAACCCAGTCGCGCCATCAGCCATTGTCGCGCTGTCAAATCAGGTTTCGGGCCTGCGCAGCAGCTTGCATGCAGCTGCAGTCCACCAACACCAACGCGATGGTGTCGCATGGTTCACTGAATGGATGACACTGCCCCAAATCATGTTGTCCGGTGCATCTGCATTGGCCCATGCGAAAAGACTAAGCGCCAACATGACGCCCCAAACCGACAATATGAATGATGCCTTGGGTGGTCTTGGGTTAATTCACGCCGAGGCACTGAGCTTTGCACTTGCTGAAACTATGCCGCGCCCCGATGCCCAAACTGAAACTAAAAAGCTATGCGCGCAAGCGATCGAAGCGGGCCAAGAACTGGCAACAGTTGCACAGGCCGCACATACGTCGATTTCCCCTGCGACATTCCAAGCCACAGAACAAATGGGATGTGCGCCCAATCAAGCGCGCGCATTCGCTGCAGCTGTTAAGGCCCTCTAGAAATGCGCCTACCCGTACTGTTCATCATGTTCACCGTCATGATCGATGCGATGGGCATTGGTCTGATTATGCCCGTAATGCCCGATTTGATGGTCGAAGTGGGTGGTGGCACTTTGGGGGCAGCTGCCTTGTGGGGTGGGTTGTTATCCACGTCATTTGCCGCGATGCAGTTCCTGTTTGGACCTGTTGTGGGCGGACTATCTGATAGGTTCGGGCGACGTCCGATCTTGTTGGTTTCCTTGGTGGCAATGGCCGCTGACTATCTGCTGATGGCCGTCGCAGGCACCATTTGGTTGCTTCTGATTGGCCGCATCATTGGCGGAATTACGGCCGCGACACACTCAACCGCGAATGCATACATCGCAGATATCTCCAAACCAGAAGATAAGTCCGCCAATTTCGGATTGATCGGTGCGGCCTTCGGGCTCGGGTTTGTCCTTGGACCATTGATTGGTGGCTTGTTGGCCGAATACGGCACCCGCGCCCCGTTCTATGCCGCCGCAGTTCTGTCGGGACTAAATGCACTGTTCGGATGGGTCGTGTTGAAAGAAACAGTAACTGACGCGATCCGGCGTCCATTTTCACTGAAACGCGCAAATCCGTTTGGCGCGTTTAAAGCCCTGAGCAAGCTGCCAATGATCGGTACGCTACTTGGCGTTTATTTTGTCTATTCCATCGCACACACAGTATACCCCGCCATCTGGAGCTATTTTGGCAAGGAACGCTTTGATTGGGATCCGGCAACCATCGGATTATCCTTGGGGCTGTTTGGGATCATGATGGCAGTTGTCCAAGGGTTTCTGATCCGCCCAGCGATCAAATATTTGGGGGAACGGGGAACAATCATTTACGGATTGTTCTTTGATATCATAGCGTTTGGCTTTCTAAGCCTTGTGACTTCTGGAACCGTTGCATTGTTTTTCATCCCTGTTGCTGCACTTGCAGGGATCGTCTCGCCAGCGCTTCAAGGATTGATGTCACAGGCCGTCGGAGATGATCAACAAGG
This sequence comes from Ascidiaceihabitans sp., assembly GCA_028825475.1. Taxonomy (GTDB): domain Bacteria; phylum Pseudomonadota; class Alphaproteobacteria; order Rhodobacterales; family Rhodobacteraceae; genus Ascidiaceihabitans. Next base: position 40,876 of record JAPKAB010000017.1, read on the forward strand.
GGAGTTGCAAGGCGCATTGACGTCATTGTCCGCACTGGCCATGATCATTTCACCAATGTTGATGACCAGCATCTTTGCCGCATTCACCGCAGAGACAGCACCCTTCTACATGCCAGGTGCACCATTCTTACTGGCACTTATCCTAACGTTGATCGCAATAGCGCTGTTCATGCGTCATCGCTCTTCAGGTGACGCTACGGAATAAGCAGTCCGGCCCCCAAGGTTACCTTTTTTCTTGAGCTATGCGCCGACACAGGCCAGCATGATGAAAAGCCTGAGCTAATGGAGCCGTCATGCAAACAATCAAAGCCGCCGTCTGCCACGCATTTGGAGAACCCTTGCGTGTTGAGGATATACAACTGCGATCTCCTGAAATGGGCGAAGTCGAAGTAACATTGGACGCTGTTGCGATCTGCCATTCCGACATCTCATTCGCTGGTGGCGCATGGGGTGGATCATTGCCAGCAGTCTACGGCCACGAAGCCGCAGGTCGCATTAGTGCTGTCGGTAATGGTGTGAACGGATTGGCGGTTGGGGACAGTGTTGTTGTGACATTGATCAGATCCTGCGGCACATGCCCAAGCTGTGCTGGCGGCAAGCCAACGGTCTGCGAAACCTCTTATGATGGTGACCACGGGCCGATCAAAACAGCTGACGGTGGGAAATTACACCAGGCGATGGCAACCGGTGGATTTGCCGAAAAAGTCGTTGTTGACCAACGCCAACTGGTCAAAATTTCACATGACATTCCAAAAGATGCTGCCAGCCTAATTGCATGTGGCGTGATCACAGGTGTTGGGGCGGTTATTAACGCTGCTAATCTGCGTGCCGGACAAGACGTTGTCGTCATTGGTGCTGGGGGCGTTGGCCTGAACGCCATTCAAGGTGCCCGCATTGCTGGTGCGCGACGCATCGTTGCCGTTGATATGAGTGAAGAAAAACTGGCCATCGCCAAAGAATTTGGCGCAACTCATGGCGTTTTGGCAACTGCCGAAAAACCTTGGCGCGCAAGCTATAAGGCATTGGGCGGGCGCGGTGCGGAAGCGGTTATCGTCACCGTGGGCGCGATCCCAGCCTATGAGGATGCACCTAAATATCTTGGCCGCGGTGGCAAAGTCATCATGGTTGGCATGCCCCATTCAGGCGCAATGGCTGAATTTGAGCCCGTCATGTTGGCGGCTGTTGGTCAGGGCATGATTGGGTCAAAGATGGGTGACGTTGTTATTCAACGCGATATTCCATGGATGGTCGATTTGTACACCCAAGGACGTTTGAAGTTGGATGAGTTGATTTCTGGCCGTTGGTCATTGGACCAAATCAACGAGGCGATTGCGGATACAAAAACGGGTTCTGCGCGGCGCAACGTGATTATGTTTGATAGGTAGAATGGGGCGCTGCCCCCGCTCGCCTTTGGCGATCTCCCCCGGAGTTTATTTGGTAAGATGAAGTTGGGCCCGTTATGAAGCTGCAAGATTTAGAAGTCATTGTTACAGCGCCTCCCCCACCTGGATGGGGCGGTCGATATTGGATCTTGGTTAAGGTCACAACGGACACAGGCATTGTTGGTTGGGGGGAATGCTATGCCTCCTCCATTGGACCGATTGCGATGAAAGCTGTGATCGAGGACGTTTTTGCCCGCCATATGCAGGGCGAGAACCCTGAGAACATCGAATTAATGTATCGCCGTGTTTATTCTTCTGGATTTACGCAGCGTCCTGACCTGACTGTTATTGGCGCATTTTCGGGACTTGAAATCGCATGTTGGGATGTTTTGGGCAAAGACCGTGATCGGCCTGTTCACGCCCTAATTGGCGGGCGCATGAATGATCGCATCCGTGCCTATACCTACCTGTACCCATTGCCTCACCACGACATAAATGCCTTTTGGACATCGCCAGAGATGGCTGCCGAGTCTGCACTTGATTGCGTGGCGCGTGGATACACTGCGGTTAAGTTTGACCCTGCTGGCCCATACACCCTGCGTGGTGGGCACATGCCTGCCATGAGTGACATCACCCAATCTGTCGCCTTTTGCAAAGCCATCCGCGACGCCGTTGGTAATAAGGCGGACCTGCTATTTGGAACCCATGGTCAGTTCACCACTGCGGGTGCCATTCGGTTGGCCCAAGCCATCGAACCCTATAGCCCACTTTGGTATGAAGAACCTGTGCCGCCAGACGCGGTGGAACAAATGGCCCAAGTGGCACGCAGCACCCGCATTCCTGTGGCAACAGGTGAACGATTGACCACAAAGGCCGAATTCGCCCCAATTTTGCGCAGTGGGGCAGCCGCGATCTTGCAGCCTGCATTGGGCCGTGCAGGCGGTATCTGGGAGATGAAAAAGGTTGCCGCGATGGCTGAGGTTTACAACGCGCAGATGGCACCGCACTTGTATGCTGGCCCCATTGAGTGGGCCGCCAACATCCAATACGCAGCATCGATCCCCAACATCCTGATGTGTGAGTGCATTGAAACCCCATTCCACGACCAATTGATCAAAGGCAGCATTCGGGTTGAGGACGGTTTTATCACCCCTCCATCAACCCCTGGCCTTGGCATTGATGTCGACGAGGCACTGGCGCGCGCCCACCCATACACTGACGATGGTCTGCATTTGGAAATGCAAGAAGCGCCCTGTGACTATGTGAATGGCAATTCCTTTGCAGGTGGGGCCCCTATCAAGACTTAGTGCCTTTCCCTTGCGCCTGCGTTTCGCTATCTGATGTTTTAACTTAAAACACCCACGACCAAAGGATACCGTAGCCATGGCGCTGGAAAAGAAATTCGACGCGACAACCGCAGAACCCCGTCTTTATCAAGCATGGGAAGCGGCCGGTTGTTTTGTGGCAGGCGCAAATGCCAAGCCAGAGGCCAGCAGCTATTGCATCATGATCCCACCGCCAAACGTCACGGGCGTTTTGCACATGGGTCACGCGTTCAACAACACACTTCAAGACATCATGATGCGCTGGAAGCGTATGCAGGGTTTTGACACGCTATGGCAGCCGGGCACCGACCACGCGGGCATCGCCACGCAAATGGTTGTGGAGCGCAAACTGGCTGAAACACAGCAGCCTTCGCGCGCTGAAATGGGGCGCGATGCGTTCCTTGAAAAGGTTTGGGAGTGGAAAGAAGAATCCGGCGGGCAGATCATCAACCAGTTGAAACGCCTTGGTGCGTCTTGTGATTGGGATCGTGAAGCCTTTACCATGTCCGGCAATTTCCCTGACGCCGTGATCAAAGTCTTTGTTGAGATGTACAACAAGGGCCTGATTTATCGCGGCAAACGTCTGGTCAATTGGGATCCGCATTTCGAGACAGCGATTTCCGATCTTGAAGTCGAAAATGTTGAGACGCCGGGCCACATGTGGCACTTTAAATATCCGCTCGCAGGTGGCGCGACCTATACCTACATCGAAAAAGATGAGGACGGGAACGTCACACTTTCCGAGGAACGTGATTACATCTCAATCGCCACCACGCGTCCTGAAACCATGCTGGGTGATGGCGCGGTTGCTGTGCATCCATCGGACGAGCGTTACGCGTCTATCGTTGGTAAGCTGTGCGAAATTCCTGTTGGTCCGAAAGAATTTCGCCGCCTGATCCCGATCATCACGGATGAATATCCTGACAAGGATTTCGGATCTGGTGCGGTGAAGATCACGGGTGCCCACGATTTTAACGACTACCAAGTTGCCAAACGTGGCGGCATCCCGATGTTCAACCTGATGGACACAAAAGCCGCAATGCGCGCGGACGGTAAGCCATACGCCGAAGAGGCCGCGATTGCCCAAGCGATTGCGAATGGCACCCAAGAATTCGATGAGGCGATGATCGCCGCGATGAACCTTGTGCCCGAAGAATACCGTGGCATGGACCGGTTCGAGGCCCGTAAGAAGGTTGTGAACGATATCACGGCTGAGGGTTTGGCCGTTATGACTACGGTTGTTGATTTCAATGAGGGTGACGATGGCGAGAACATCCAACGCATTATCCCCTATGTTGAGAACAAGCCGATCATGCAGCCGTTTGGTGACCGTTCAAAAGTTGTGATCGAACCGTTGCTGACGGATCAATGGTTTGTGGACACGGACAAGATCGTTGGCCCCGCGCTGGACGCTGTGCGCAACGGTGATGTGAAAATCATGCCAGAGAGCGGCGAGAAAGTGTATTACAACTGGCTGGATAATATCGAGCCTTGGTGTATCTCGCGCCAGCTTTGGTGGGGGCACCAGATTCCGGTTTGGTATGGGCCAGAGAAAATTTCAGGTGACGAAAACCTTGACTATAAAGGTGTTCCACTTCGTGCTTTTTGCGCACCAACTGCCGAAGGCGCTTTGTCGCTGGCGCGAGAATACTATGGAAGTGAGACCGACAAAGGTGGAGCGAGATTGATCGAACTCCACGATGACACATCAAAGTTGTATGGTATCCAAAACTCATCGGCCGACGGTTCCCAGATCATTAGGATAGGGCGCGACCCCGACGTCCTCGACACATGGTTCTCCTCCGGCCTCTGGCCCATCGGCACCCTCGGCTGGCCCGAAGAAACCGACGCGCTCAAACGCTATTTCCCAACCTCTGACCTGATCACAGGCCAAGACATCCTGTTCTTCTGGGTCGCGCGGATGATGATGATGCAGCTGGCTGTTGTCGATGAAATCCCGTTCAAAACCGTGTATTTGCACGGGCTTGTGCGCGACGCCAACGGCAAGAAGATGAGCAAATCAACGGGCAACGTCATCGACCCGCTCGACATCATCGACGAATACGGCGCCGACGCGCTGCGCTTTACCAATGCGGCGATGGCCTCTCTTGGCGGTGCGCTAAAGCTCGATACCAAACGAATTGAGGGCTACCGCAACTTCGTGACCAAGCTGTGGAATGCCGGCACCTACGGCGATTTCAAAGGCACGTTCGATGTGCCCCACGCAGACGGTGTGCCGGAAACCAATCTACCGTTGAACAACTGGATCAAAGGCGAGATTGCCAAGACACGCGAAGCCGTGGACGCGGCGCTGGACACCTACCGTTTCAACGATGCGGCCAGCACGCTTTACAGCTTTGTCTGGAACACCTTCTGCTCGCAATACCTTGAGTTCACCAAACCCGTTTTGGACGGTGATGACGCAGCAGCGGCGACTGAAACCAAGGCGACATATGCGTGGGCGTTCGATCAATGCTTGATCCTGTTGCACCCCATCATGCCGTTCGTGACCGAAGAGTTGTGGGGCGCTAAAGAGCGTCCAAAGATGTTGGTTCACACGGATTGGCCAACTTACACAGCGGCCGATCTTGTTGACGCGCAAGCGGACGCTGATTTGTCATGGACTGTTGCAATGATCGAGGCGATCCGTTCGGCCCGTGCCCAAATGAACGTACCGGGTGGTGATTTCGTGCCGTTGGTCGTTGTGGGCATGGACGCGGCGGCAACATCTGCGTGGGATCAGAACGAGGCGTTGATTAAACGCTTTGCCCGTATCGAGAGCCTAACAGCCGTTGATACAATGCCAAAAGGCACCGCAGCTTTGGCGGTTAGCGGCGGCGCATTCGGTATTCCGCTAGATGGCATCATCGATGTTGCGGCTGAAAAGGCCCGTCTTGAAAAGACGCTTGGTAAATTAGCCAAGGAATTGGGTGGCCTGCGTGGCCGTCTGAACAACCCTAAATTCGCGGACAGTGCACCGGCTGAGGTCATCGAAGAGACCAAAGCCAACCTAGCACTGCGCGAGGATGAAGAATCCAAGTTGAAAGACGCGTTGTCTCGCATCTCTGAACTTGGCTAATTGATTAGACCGTTGCGCCCCATTCGCGGGCGCAACGGTTACTTAAAGACAGCTGGACGTTTTTGTAACGTCGCTGCAACCACTTCCATTTGTTCAGGTGTTCCCACCAACGCTGCTTGTTCTTGGCTTTCTGCCAACAGGATTTCTGTGTCTGATGCGGTCTCACTTAAGGTCATCAACCGCTTTGCCGCACGAATGGCTGATGGGCTCCGCCCTGCAATCTCTGTCGCCAAAGCAAACGCCGCAGCCAATGGATCATCCGCCAATTCAGTGACCAATCCCCAAGCCAACGCTTGATCTGCCAAAACAGGCGTTGCGGTGTAGGTTAGTTTGCGCATCACATCAGGTGCCACCAATTTCGGCAGTAGCACCATACCACCCATGTCAGGCACGATGCCCCACTTCAGCTCCATCACCGCAATTTTGGTGTCTGGTCCAGCAATGCGAATATCAGCCCCCAGCGCCAATTGGCACCCTGCCCCAAACACAGGACCGTGCAGCGCCGCGATCACTGGGATAGGAAGGCGCGACCATATCATAGCGACCTCTTGCCACTGATTTGTGGTTCCATTTCCGTGGGTGCGTGGCATCAACTGCCCTGCCGGATCGACACCGATCATCTGTCCAAGGCTGCCAATATCGATGCCCGCGCAAAACGCACGTCCCTCGCCAGACAGCACAACAACACGTGCATCAGATGCCGCAATCTCATCACCTGCCGCAATGATCGCAGTAATCATTTCCTGATCCACAGCATTCATTTTGTCGCTGCGGGTCAGGCGCACATGCGCGATGTGATTTTCATAGGTGACGGATATGCGGCTCATGATGTCTCTCCAAATGCTTGGGAACACAACAGACGATTGGCGCACCAAATACCAGCAGGACGTTAGGGAACGAAGCGTTCAACCGCACGCATCATGCCAAGGCCTTTGTCATAAACCAGTTTGGTGATCCAACGTCCCTGCGCAGCTTTTGCCACAATACCAACACCAGCAGGCACAAAGCGCATCGCGCCTGTCGCCATTGTTGCTGCCATAAAACCACGGCGTGTCATCTTAGCCATTTCGAAACCTCCAGTTGCGAACGATTCTCAAGTAAGCACGTGTTGCACCGTTTTCAAGGGTTGCCCGCCCACAGCGCCATAGGCTACGCATTTGAAATGACAGATTTTCGCTTTACCGCTCTCGCCCAATCATTGCCATCAACCGTGCCATTTGTGGGCCCAGAAACCCAAGAACGGGCACAAGGGCGTGCCTTTGGTGCGCGCCTTGGTGCGAATGAAAATGTGTTCGGCCCATCCCCAAAGGCAGTTCAGGCCATGGCCGAAACCGCCCAATGGATGTACGGCGATCCAGAAAGCTATGACTTGCGTCATGCTCTTGCCAAACACCACGATTGTTCGGCTGATCATATCGTTGTTGGCGAAGGAATTGATGGCTTATTGGGCTACTTGGTCCGCCTGTTTGTTGCAGATGGCGATGCGGTCGTCACTTCAGACGGTGCCTATCCAACGTTCAATTATCACGTGGCGGGCTTTGGCGGTACTTTGCACAAAGTTCCCTACATCGATGACCATGAAGATCCCACCACACTGTTTAGCAAAGCAGCCGAAACCGGTGCTAAATTGGCTTACCTTGCCAACCCCGACAATCCAATGGGGACATGGCACGAGGGGGAAACGTTAACTGCAGCCCTGGATGCTTTGCCTGCCGACTGCCTGTTGGTTCTGGACGAGGCATATGTTGAGACAGCCCCCGAAGGCACCGCAGCACAAGTAAATCCAGATGACCCGCGCGTGATCCGCATGCGCACATTTTCAAAGGCTTATGGGATGGCGGGGGCGCGCGTCGGTTATGCAATCGGGCACCCAGAGCTCATTGCCGCATTTAACAAGGTCCGCAATCATTTCGGCATGAACCGCGCCGCCCAAGCAGGTGCGCTAGCAGCATTACAAGATCAAGCATATCTATCTGAAACCGTTGCACGCATCAGCGACGCACGTGATCAGATCACGAAAATTGCGCGCGCGAATGGACTTACTGCGATCCCGTCAGCAACAAACTTTGTGACAATAGACTGCGGCCAAGACGCTGCATTTGCACAAAGGGTTCTGGCTGCATTGATCAAAGAAGGGTTGTTCGTTCGCATGCCCTTTGTCGCGCCACAAAACCGGTGCATCCGCATAAGCTGCGGAACATCAGACGACTTGGCCCTGTTAGGTGCTGCACTTCCCAAAGCGCTAAAAGACGCAGCAAAATAAGGTCTATCCTTTGGCGATCACGGCTGCTGCAGCTTCAAGCGCACCAGTACCGTGTTCGATATTCAGCGCAGTCAAACCTGTCTCCACTCCGCCCAAAAGGCCCATAATCATCTGACCATTTACATGGCCCATGTGACCAAAGCGGAAAAAACCATCAGAGCTGCGTTCGCCTTCTTCCCCCATGCCAAGGCCAATTCCCAAGGTTAGACCGATGTTGGCCTCAACCCATTCGCGCAACCTTGTTCCATCCAGGGAAGCGAGACTTAGAGATGTCACTGCATTGCTGCGATCCTTAACTTCAGCCACGTTCATTTGAAGCGCACCCACCTGCCCCCAAGCATCACAAGCCGCCCAAATCGCACGCGCCAAAACCGCATGACGCGCCCAGACTTTTTCCATGCTCTCGTCGTGGATAATATCCAATGCGGCCCGCAACCCAAACAAATGGTGCGTAGGCGCGGTCCCATTGAAATACTGCCACAATTGTTCAGGAGCACCGCGCGGAACCCAGTCCCAATAGCGGCTGACACGTGGCATCGCATCGCGCACAGCCTCTGCCTTTTCGTTGAAGAATACGAATGAAACGCCCGCTGGGACCATCAAACCTTTTTGACAGGCCGCGACCATAACATCGACGCCCCATTCATCCATTTCAAATTGATCACAGCCTAATGAGGCGATGCAATCAGCCATCAACAACGCGGGATGCCCTGCATCATCAATCGCGCGGCGCAGCGCAGCAAAATCATTGCGGATTGAACTGGATGTATCCACATGAACGGCTAAAACGGCTTTAATCTGATGGTCTGTGTCTTCTTTTAGCGCCTGTGTGATCCGCGCCAAATCCATCGGACTTTGCTTGCCGAAATCAAGCACATCAACCTCAACACCCAAACCACGCGCCATATCCGCCCAGCCATGCCCAAATAGGCCTGTAATCGGAGCCAAAACACGATCACCTTCAGACAATACATTGGAAAGGGAGGCCTCCCACGCCGCATGGCCATTGCCAATATAAATCGCGCATTTGCCGTTTGTGCGTGCAACCCGCTTCAAATCAGGGATCAGGGTCGCTGTCATTTCCAACAACTCGCCATCATAAATATTGGGGGATGGGCGATGCATCGCTTGCAAAACAGCGTCCGGTATAACCGATGGACCAGGAATTGCGAGGTATCCGCGCCCGTTTGCGGCAATGGGATGCTGTGTCATGAAGGGACCCTTTTTGCTTGCGTCTTAAGGGCAACCTAAGCGGCTTTACGGTGGCGTCAATTGCGCATTCGCTTGCTGCAGCACTTGCTTCGCTCTAAACACCCATTTAACCGATTGATAAAAACGATACAGGCGCACCCCGTGACCGCATCAAATACTCCCATCCAAGATCAGACAGAAAACCAACCATCCGGGCAATTGATTGCGTGGCTGTGGCGCGGATACCTGAAAAAACACATTCCAATGATGGGCTTGGCCGTCTTCTTCATGTTCCTTGAGGGATCAACGCTCGGCGCGCTTAGTTACATGATGCAACCGATGTTTGACGATGCATTTGTGGCAGGCAACAGCACCACGCTGTACTGGGTTGGCGCGATGTTGATAACGATCTTTGTCGTCCGTGCAATTTCCTCTATCTCTCAAAAATTGCTTTTGACCACAATCGCACAGCGCACTGCAGCTGCGTTGCGCATTGATTTGTTAGCGCAAATGATGAAGCAAGATGGAGCATTCCATCAATCACATCCACCCGGCTTCTTGATCCAACGAGTTCAGGCAGATGTTAACGCCGTTGGTGACGTCTGGCGCGCAATCATCACGGGTGCAGGGCGCGACTTGATCGGCTTGTTTATTTTGCTTGGAATCGCGATCAGCGTTGATCCAGTATGGGCACTGTTGGCCTGTGTGGGCATCCCTGCCCTCGTTCTTCCCGCTGCCATGGCACAACGCTATGTGCGCCGCCAAGCCGGCATTGCCCGCGATTTGGGCGCACACCTCAGCACACGCTTGGACGAAGTGTTCCACGGCATCGTTCAAATCAAATTGAACGCCTTAGAACAGTACCAATCCCGCCAATACAAGACGCTGACAAAGCAGTTTGTGCGCACTGAAATTAAATCAGCCTTTGGTGCCTCAGCGATTCCTGCGATGGTCGATATCATGTCAGGCATCGGGTTCATGTCCGTGATCCTTTACGGCGGCTCAGAAATCATCGCCGGTGAAAAATCGATCGGCCAGTTCATGACCTTTTTCACCGCCATGGGCTTTGCCTTTGAACCCCTGCGCCGTTTGGGCGGAGTGAGTGGACTGTGGCAAGTCGCAGCTGCTGCAATTGAACGGGTTAAAGAATTGTTGGAGGCACCAATCACGCTGACAACAACGGAGAACCCAGTCGCAATTCCAGACGGCACACCAAAAGTTACATTGAAAAATGTTACTTTGGCTTACGGCCACAATACAGTGCTACATGACCTATCGTTGGTCGCAGAGCCTGGCAAAACGACAGCTCTTGTCGGCGCTTCAGGTGCTGGCAAATCTACGATCTTTAATCTGCTGACCCGTCTTGTGGACCCACAGACGGGGGCCATCGAGATCAGCGGCGTCCCCACGCCTGATATAGCTCTGAACGATTTGCGCGGTCTTTTCTCTGTCGTGACACAGGAAGCGTTGCTGTTTGACGAAACCCTGCGCGAAAACATCCTGCTGGGTCGTACGGACGTAACCGACGAACAACTTAAAGGCGTTCTAGATGCAGCGCACGTATCTGACTTCCTTGAAAACCTTCCCGAAGGCTTGGAGACCAAAGTTGGGCCGCGTGGTTCCGCCCTTTCAGGTGGCCAGCGCCAGCGCGTAGTCATCGCACGTGCCCTACTGCGAGACACGCCAATCCTATTGCTGGACGAGGCAACATCAGCACTGGATGCCCAATCTGAAAACGTGGTCCAAGAGGCATTGGACAAACTGTCTGCTGGTCGTACCACGATCGTGATTGCGCACCGTCTGTCGACCATTCGTGGTGCCGACAAAATCGTCGTCATGGATCGCGGTCGCGTCATGGATCAGGGCACGCATGATGAATTGCTGAAACGCGGCGGCATCTATGCCGACTTGTATCGCCTGCAATTCCGTGACGGAAAACAGGTCAGCGATGTGCCCAAGCAGTCAAAGTTTGGTCGTTCAACTGATGCTGTTCCTGTTGCCCGCCAAGGCATCTTGGAGCGGATGAAATTTAAGTTCTTCGGCTAACGACGATAGCGCTCAGCTAAGGCTTCAGGATCAGCACCTGCAAAATACTGCAGCAATGTGATTAGGTTACGGCCACCGCGTTTAAGCCAACCTTGTTTCTGGTACTTTACCGCGCTTGTTATTGCGGTGGCATCGATACGGCGCAACCTACCTTTCAGGGCTCGCGCCAACGCGACATCCTCCATCAGGGGGATGTCACGGTAACCGCCAACAACATCATATAGTGTGCACGATACAAGCAACCCTTGATCACCGTATGGAAGCCCCAAGCGGCTGCGCAAATTAGCCCAGAACGCAACAAGCTTCCCTTTAACGCCACCACCATCAAACTGTAGGCTGAACCAACCAGCATCGCCTGTTTGTAGGTGCTGGGCCGCGGCATTACCCCAACCTTCACTCAAAACAGTGTCCGCATGTAATACCAGCAACCATTCGCCTTTGGCCGCGTCGCATCCCCGCTGTAGTTGCCCACCACGCGAAGGTGCTCCGCTCACCACTTCGGCTCCCCAATCTTTGGCAATCTCAAGGGTCTGATCCGTTGATCCCGCGTCAGACACAATCACCTCACGGATCAATCCAGTGTCCAAGGCCTCCATCAAACAAGACAGGGTATGATGCAGCCCAATGCCCGCATTCAGTGTTGGCACTATAACAGAAATCGGTGCACGCATGTCTCAGCCCTTTTGAAGTCACAACAAGGTGCTATATGACACTAAGAACCTCAAGAGGAAGCAACGAATGACCCCCACTGCACCTACACGCCGCATTTTACGCCTAAGCGGAAAAGACACGCGCGATTTCTTGCAAGGGTTGGTCACAAATGATGTTGGCAAAGTGGACAATGGTTTGGTCTATGCCGCCATTCTAACGCCTCAGGGCAAATATCTGGCCGACTTCTTTCTGCTGGCTGATGGCGACGATATCCTGATGGACACCGACGCGACCCAAACAGATGCATTGGTGCAGCGATTGACGATGTACAAACTACGCGCCGATGTTCAAATTTCCCAAACAGACCTGCACGTGCACCGTGGTCTATCTGACCTTCCTAAGGACGGCTACATCGACCCACGCACGTCTGATCTGGGATGGCGCGCCTATCGAAGTGATGAGGCAGCCGACACAGATTTCGACTGGAGCGCCCTTCAGGTCCAACATACCGTTCCGGCCAGTGGGATGGACCTCACACCTGATACATTCATCCTTGAAGCAGGTTTTGAGCGTCTCAACGGCGTTGATTTTCGCAAAGGCTGTTATGTAGGCCAAGAAGTGACCGCGCGGATGAAACACAAAACTGAACTGCGCAAAGGTTTGGCGCAGGTCAAAATAACGGGCGCTGCTGAAAATGGCACGCCCATTAGCGCGAATGACAAGGCTGCAGGCACATTACTAAGCCGCGCAGGCGATGTCGCCATTGCCTACCTGCGCTTTGATCGCGCAACAGGGCCAATGCAGGCTGGTGACGCTACAGTCACGTGGGACGGTCAAAAGTAGACCATCTTCCCTCCCCCAAACGAAAAAGACCCTCCTGAAAAAGAAGGGTCTTTTGAATTTCAAGGATAACGATCAGGCCAATTAGGCGCGCTCGGAATATTCCATCGTGTCTGTGTTCACGACGATGTCTTCGTCTGGGCCAACAAACGGTGGCACCATAACTTTTACGCCATTTTCAAGAATAGCTGGTTTGAACGAATTCGCGGCTGTCTGACCTTTAACAACTGGCTCCGTTTCCGCGATTTTGCAGATTACCTTTTGCGGCAAACGTGCGTTCAAAGCTTCGGTATCGTGGAACTCAACAACGATGGTCATACCATCTTGCAGGAACGGACGGGTCTCACCCAGCAATTCCGCTGGCAATTGAACCTGTTCGTAGGTTTCCATGTCCATCACAGTCAAAAGACCATCGTCCTCAAACAAGAACTGTTGGTCCTTTTGCTCAAGGCGCACCTTTTCTACTTTGTCGGCGCTGCGAAAGCGCTCGTTCAACTTCGAACCGTTGCGAAGATTGCGCAGTTCGACCTGTGCAAATGCGCCACCTTTTCCGGGTTTTACGTGGTCCACTTTGACCGCAGCCCAAAGGCTGTCGTTGTGTTCCAGTACATTTCCTGGGCGAATTTCGTTTCCGTTAATTTTAGGCATATGTGTCAAAACCACGTCAAAAGGTTGATGGAAAGTTGTTCGTTCCTATATCTAGTTGGCTGGTCCACTGCAAGACAACGATATGTCGGAGGGCTCAGCAAGAGGTATGCACAATTTGCATAGAAGCTATGCAAAATCAGCCTATCCGAATCGAGTCAATTAGGTCATAAGAGGCCTCACGCCAAGAAGACAAGAGCAAGAATAATTGAAAGGACGACGGATGAAAGACTTCGTTGACGGCACTGCCTTTAATAACGAACAAGGTAATCGTGCACGCAAACTATTCGCAGCTGTCGTACTGGCTGCACTGGACGACGCAATTGCTGACGACAAGAAGTATGGCAATGGTCCAGAACAAATCGCTCGTTGGGCACGCTCTCGCGATGGTCGCGAAGTGCTTAGCTGCGCAGGTATTGACCCTAACGAACGGGTTGTAACTGGTCTTATGGACTTTGTTGGCAAAGGTGTACGGACTTCCGTAGCCCTGTCACGCGAAGAAAGCGAACGTCGCAACGCAGCCCAACAGGCTGAAGCGGCATAATAATTTGATCTAACTGCCATGATCGATTTTGAAAAACGCGCCCTCTGTTCGGGCGCGTTTTTCATTTGCAGGACGTGAATTTTGTCGATTGTTTATTGCTGGAAGATGAACAACCACTGACGCACGATCCACAATTCTGCCAGTACCATCGGAATGCACAAACCAATCACCCACCAAGGTGCTTTGCGCAGCCACAACACCACAAATGCAATAAGGGCCAGAACCCCCTCAATTGGGGCAACCCACCGTGCCCCATGGTCTATGTCCCAGTAACTCAAGGGGCTTTCGAACACCCACCACGAAGCCGGCCAAAAATGGGCACGTCCATCATCGTGATGCAGTGGAAAATCCAACGCCAAATGCAGAAGCGCGGCACCCGCAAGTGCAATAGCCCATTGGCTGCGCCTCCAAATAGCCAGCGCAAAAATTCCTAGCCAAATAAGGAACGAGTTGTCGATCGCGAAAACCATCTGCCAGGCATCTGAAAAATACAGTTCACCAAACACAGTCTCGGGCGGGATTTTCAACAGAATCAGCGACACACCCGCCATCAGATACAACGACAAATCAGGCAAAATCGCCCCGATCACAGCAGCCCCTAGAATGCGCGAGGTCGCAGGCCGTCCAAAAACAGCTGCGCCGATCAATAAATGAGCTGGTGTATTCATGACTTCCTCCGATAGATTGCCAAGCTTAGGCAGTCAAAATCGGCAAAGTCCATCTGATTTTCAGTAGGTTATTCGAGTTCTTGCGCTACGAGGGCACGGTGAATTTCACGGCGCACCAGTTTGCGCACATTGCGAGTGATACGTTCACCCAAAGCGCCTTGCAATTCCTCGCGTACGATTTCGCTAACAAGGTCACGAAGAGCTTCTTCATCCAAAAGCTCATCAGCAGACGGAGAAACACCACTGTGCTGCATCGTAGAATCAGCCTCAGGATCTTCATCAAAGCTGACTTCTTCAGCATCGTCCCACTTCATTGATGGAGCTTCGGTGCCGGAGTAGTCACTGCCACCAGTGTCATCAGGCTCCCACTGGTCGTCTGTTTTACCAATGACAGCCTCAAGCGCTGCAATTTTGGATGTCAGAGATTCGGACTGACCAGCAAAGAATGCCACTTCGTTTTCTGACGAATCTGGCTCAGCATCTTCAGACTGCCCATCGATTTGCGGCGCAACGTCATCGACAACCGCTTCCAAAACAAAGGGCTTTGGCGCAGGTTCAGCAGTTTTTTCAGCCACATCTTCATGCAATTGTTCTTCAGAGTGATCAAAGGTCGCTTCGGTATCATCTGAAACGTGTTCTTCGGAGCCCGTATCGTCGTCGTTTTCTGATGTTGCTGCATTATTTGCATCGTGGCCTTCAGGACCAGCACCAAACTCGGACCATGCTTGAATAGCAGGTTCTGCAACAACTTCGCCGTCGCCTTGATCATCTGCAACACGCAAAGCAGGTGTTAAGACCAATCGATCTGAGAATTGCGCTACGGCTGCAGCCGCTTTCATTGACGGACGATTGTCATCTGAAACCAATCGACGGATAGACGACAACACATCTTCGACTTCTACATTCGTTACTGGGTCTGACATTTTTTATACCACTCTTGCCTGAGCCAACATTACAGCGGGTCAGAGATTCGGACAACAGCCCACTCAAACAGTAACGTGATTAAACTCCGTCCTAAACGAGAGCTTATAATTTAAAGCTGTTCGCCCGCACAAAGCCATCCAAGACAGGCGCGCCTGCATTGAAGGACATGCGCCAGTTCATCTTACCATCGATCTTGTGACCAACACGAACTTCACCAAGGGCACCCGTCATAAAGATACCCGCGATGCGGCCACCCTCTTTCAACTGGTCCAACAAAGCTGCAGGAATTTCTTCAACTCCGCCCTGGATCAACACAACATCGTACGGACCATGCTGTGCAGCGCCTGCCGACAGCGAGCCTGTGTGAAGAATCACATTGTCCATGCCGGCCGCGCTTAACGCTTCTTGGGCCTCTGCCACCATCACTTCGTCTTCTTCTATAGCGACAACCGCTTCCGCCATATGTGCCACAACAGCCGATGAATACCCGAATCCAGCACCGATATCCAAAACCAACTCGTTGTTTTGGATGTTCAAAGCGTCCAGCATCTTAGCCAAGGTACGCGGCTCCAAAACCACACGGGCACCGCCCAAAGGCAGGTTTTCACCCATATAAGCGGCTTCTCTTTGTGCTGTGGGGACAAAGTCCTCACGCGCAACCGATAACATCGCATCGATGATTGGGAATTTAGTCACATCTGAAGGGCGAACCTGTGTGTCGACCATCATTGTGCGGCGCATCGCAAAGTCTGTCATCTGCTGAACTCGTTCGTCAATTTCTATTTGAGTCCTGATGTGCCACATCTGATCCCGCGCGGCAATGTCAGCTTGATGCAAATTGAGCATAGGAGGCCTTGCAGGCGCAAATCAATTGGGCTAATCCCTTTCATACTACCCTGGCGGCGAGTTGGTAGAGTGGTTATGCAGCGGATTGCAAATCCGCGTACACGAGTTCGATTCTCGTACTCGCCTCCATACATCTTGT
>JAPKAB010000002.1 GCA_028825475.1 Ascidiaceihabitans sp.
CAAAATCCTATCTATAGAATTCCAAGGACCCCTAAATCAGGTTCATATTTCCGACTCACCGGAACCATGTCCCCGTTTGACAGCACTAAACAGGGGCGACCTTTTACCGTTATCGTCTCAGCTATTTCAGCAAGTGCAACCCAGTGAGATCGATGGGCACAGATGCCCGTGATTTCTGAAACTTCATCGACCGCATCTGAAAACCGCATTCGTAAGTCAAAAGTTCCGACATTGGTAATAACCCGAACAATATGCCCATCAATCGCCAAATGGACAATCTTTCCACAAAAATCTTCGGGTAGACGGCGAACTAGACGCGCAACCTTCGGCTCATCAACCATTGTAGAGCCAGGCTGTATTAAGAAATAGGTTATCCCAAATCGAAAAATACTAGCCGAAACACAGATCGCAAAAACAACCAAAGTCATCCAAAAAACTGTGGGCGGATCGTCTAGAGGCCCTGGATAGCGCTGGAATGTCCACATCCACAAAAATGGTGTGAATAAAATTGTTGTCCCGAATATGACAGAGCCTCCTTTTAAAAGGGGATGCCAATCGCTTCGGTACTTCCAGACCAAAGTCTGGAGCGAAAGTGCTATATAAATACTAACAGAACTCAGTACAAACCAGTAGATAAAACGCTGAATAACTCCACCTGATCTATAGGTGCCAAATGGGCCTGACAAAGACAATAAAATGCCTGCGACAGTCAGTAATCCGAACCGGATCAATAAAGTTCTAAGGTGGGGAGATGTTCCGAAACGGGAAATCATTACTCTTAACTTTGGTAAAAACAATTTTTGGCTCAAGTTTTGAAATGCAATCAGTTGACGCACTTTAACGCCACCCTCAAAAATCACAACCACCGATGGGAATTTACAAGAAAAAACAAAGTTAAAGTAGAAAGTGGATGAAGCCTGTACTTGATGAGTTTCAATAAAACTGGGAAAGAACGTAGCGCAGGGCAGCAATGCCGCCCTGCGTGGATCTTACGCGGTTAGGCCCTCTGGCTCAGCCAAACCATTTGCACGGCAACAAGCCGTGATCGTATTCGCAAGCAAACAGGCAATCGTCATAGGGCCAACGCCACCCGGAACAGGTGTAATCGCCCCAGCAACAGCCGAAACTTGCGCGTAATCTACATCGCCCAGCAGCTTACTTTTGCCTGGTTTGTCGGGATGCGGTGTGCGTGTAATACCAACGTCAATCACAACCGCACCCGGCTTAACCCAATCAGCCTGCACCATCTCAGCGCGCCCCACGGCCGCAACTAAAATATCAGCACGTGCACAAACTTCTGCCAAGTTACTTGTACGGGAATGCGCAATCGTCACTGTGCAGTTTTCTTGCAATAACAGCTGGGCCATCGGTTTACCGAATAAGTTTGATCGACCAATAACAACTGCGTTTTTGCCAGACATGTTTCCAATCTGATCACGCAGAAGCATCAGGCAACCAAGCGGCGTGCAAGAGACCAGTCCGGTCTCCCCGCTGGCCAGAAGACCCGCATTAACAACGCTAAGGCCATCAACGTCTTTGGAAGGATCAATACGCGCCACAACTGCGCGCTCATCTAAGTGATCAGGCACAGGGAATTGGCACAAAATACCGTGAACACTATCGTCAGCATTCAATTTGTCGATAAGGTCAAACAAGACCTCCTCGGATACATCTGCAGGAAGTCTGTGTTCAAAGCTGTTCATTCCAACTTCAACCGTCTGTTTGTGCTTTGCCGCGACATAAACCTCAGACGCGGGGTCTGCACCCACGAGAACCACAGCCAAACCCGGTGTAATCCCGTGATCAGTTTTCAAGCGGGTTACATGTTCCCCAACTTGACCACGCACATCGGCCGCAAAGGCCTTTCCATCAATAACCGTTGCCGCCATTGCGCAATTCCTTTTGGTTTTTTTAGACTAAAAGACCCCCACCGCCGGCAAGGGCAACCCATTTGGGCTCATTCAGAGCGACAAGAGCGTTAACCCTTATCGCTCTGAATAATGACTTAGAACAAGCCTTCGACTTCGCCCTTGTCATTCAGCATGATGTTTTCTGCTGATGGTACACGTGGCAAGCCTGGCATCGTCATAATTTCACCGCAGACCGCTACAACGAAACCGGCACCAGCACTTAGGCGCACTTCGCGAACTGGCACAGAGTGACCAGTTGGAGCACCACGCAAGGTCGGATCAGTTGAGAAGCTATATTGTGTTTTCGCCATACATACCGGCAGATGACCGTAACCTTGGTCTTCCCACTGCTTCAGCTGATCGCGAATTTTTTGATCCATCAATGCTTCGTCCGCGCGATAGATGCGCTTACAAACAGTTTGGATCTTATCTGCCAATGACATTTCATCAGGATAGATCGGAGCAAAGTTTGCAACATCAGCATCTGCGATTTCAGCAACGCGTTTCGCCAAATCAGCAGAACCTTCAGAACCAAGTTCCCAGTGACGTGACAAGATCGCTTCTGCGCCTTGCTCAGATACAAAGTCTTTGATCGCTTGAACTTCTGCGTCAGTGTCAGTGACAAAGTGGTTGATCGCAACCACAACCGGTACACCGAATGATTTAAGGTTTTCGATGTGGCGTCCAAGGTTTGGACAACCGGCCTGAACCGCAGCAACGTTTTCGGGACCAAGATCAGCCTTAGCAACGCCACCGTTCATTTTCATTGCACGAACGGTTGCAACACAAACAACAACCGATGGGGCCAAGCCCGCTTTGCGGCATTTGATATTCATGAACTTCTCAGCACCCAAGTCAGCACCAAAGCCAGCTTCGGTCACAACGTAGTCAGCCAATTTCAAAGCTGTGGTGGTTGCAATGACAGAGTTACAGCCGTGGGCGATGTTCGCGAATGGACCTCCGTGTACGAATGCTGGGTTATTCTCGAGCGTTTGCACGATATTTGGCTGCATTGCGTCTTTCAGCAGAACAGTCATTGCACCGTCTGCTTTGATGTCACGTGCAAAGACCGGTGTGCGGTCACGGCGATAAGCCACGATCATGTCACCCAGACGTTTTTGTAAATCTTGCAAGTCATTTGACAGGCACAGAATGGCCATGACTTCAGAGGCAACCGTGATATCGAACCCAGTTTCACGTGGGAAGCCGTTAGACACACCACCCAAAGAAGCAGTAATTTGACGCAACGCGCGATCGTTCATGTCAACAACGCGGCGCCAAACAACGCGACGTGTATCGATTTCTAGTGAGTTGCCCCAATAGATGTGGTTGTCGATCATCGCTGACAGCAATGAGTGTGCGGATGTGATCGCATGGAAGTCACCCGTAAAGTGTAGGTTCATTTCTTCCATTGGGATAACTTGTGCGTAACCGCCACCAGCAGCGCCGCCTTTCATGCCAAAGTTTGGACCCAGCGATGCTTCGCGGATGCAAACACAGGCGTTCTTGCCAATGCGGTTTAGACCATCACCCAAACCGACAGTAGTTGTGGTTTTACCTTCGCCAGCTGGCGTTGGGTTGATCGCAGTCACAAGGATCAACTTGCCATCTTCGCGGTCTTGAACCGAGTTGATGAATTCCTGACTTACTTTGGCTTTGTCGTGGCCATAAGGCAGAAGGTCATCGCTGGAAATCCCCAGCTTTGCGCCAATCTCTTGGATCGGCAACTTTGTCGCTTCACGTGCGATCTGAATGTCAGTTTTATAAGCCATGGGATTCCCTTAGGTCAGTGATGCAGACGATAATGCTTAATCCCGCATACACCTCAGCTTCGCATCACATAGGTTGCATTTCCGACATTTCCAAAGGTGGTTGCGGCGTCGAGTGCATTGCCCGTTTCTTTTTGGAAACCAAAGCGCGCTAATAGCGCAGCTAAGCTAACGCTTTTCCAATCCGTGGCAGACGGGCCTTTTTAAACAAGTTGCGCATTTGCCAATCTTCTCCAGACAGTTTGCGCGCAGTTGCAAGCACTCCTTCGGCGACCGAGCTAACGACTTCGGGTGACGCCTGCCAAACTTGGTACAGGTAACTATCAGGATCGATACGTGTTAGGCCTTCTTCAGCCAAAATATTGCGAGGGAAATCCTTGGCATTGACCGTCATGATCGAATCTGCTGATCCAGTGATAGCGGCTGATAGCACATGAATATCATTAGCATCAGGCAACCAAAGTCGCGCCTGAAGGCCTGAGTTTGGCATAATTTCGGCCCTTGGCCACGCTGCATTCAAAAGCGCAATTTCGCCGCGTGCGAATACTTCGGCCTCAGGCCCAATCTTCAAAGTTGCGCGGGCCCATTCTTCTAGAACGCGCGGCGACCATTGAGGTTCGAAAACCCCGGCGCGTGCGACCCCAAGCAACATCTCACGAGTTACGGTGGGGAATAATACGCACGCGTCGAGGAAAATTCTCATAGACGGAAGAACAATGCCTTGAGGTATCCGCTTTCCGACAATTGCGGAAGCAATGGATGGTCTGCACCGGCAAAGCCAGTGTGGATCAAGGACGCACGGCGTCCACCGCGACCAATACCGCGAACCGATGCTGCACGGAACTGTGCAAGATCAGCAGCGTGTGAACACGAACAGAGACCCAAAATACCGTCTTCAGCCACCAACGGCGCTGCGAGGCGTGCGATACGCTCATAGGCTCGCAAACCAGCTTCAACCGCTTGACGTGACGGCGCGAAGGCTGGCGGATCGCAGATAATGACGTCAAATTTGGCACCTTCAGCGCGCAATGATGTCAAAACATCGAATGCATCGCCTTTGCGTGTGCTGAACTTGTCGCCAAATCCTGCTGCCGCAGCACCTTGTGTTGCGAGATCAAGTGCAGGTGCAGAGCCGTCAACAGCCATTGCTGATGCAGCACCGCCAGCCAAAGCGGCCAAACCAAATCCGCCAACATGGCTAAACACGTCCAAAACACGCGCGCCATTTGAAAGGCGTGAAACAAATTCGTGGTTTGGGCGCTGGTCAAAAAACAGGCCCGTCTTCTGTCCACCAATTAAATCGGCCATGTAGGTTGCGCCGTTCATCGTAACGGGGATTGGGCCCTCAGGTGCAGCACCGATTACAACGCCGGATTCATCATCCAATCCCTCCAAAGCGCGGGTACGGCCAGCAGCATTTTTCAAAATGTTGCTGATGCCTGTCACTTCAGCCACCGCAGCTGCCAACATTGGCAAGTACGTGTCAGCCCATGCCGCGTTCGGTTGGATCACGCAAGTGTCGCCAAAGCGATCAATCACAACACCAGGAAGGCCATCTGCCTCTGCGTGGATCAAACGATAGAATGGTGCGTCAAACAATTGTTCACGCAATTTCAGTGCGCGTGCAATTTTGGCAACAAACCATTCATGGTCCAATTGCGCATCTGGATCCGTATCCAGAACGCGTGCAATGATTTTAGAGTTCGGATTTACCGAAACCAAACCAAGCGGCTGGCGCAATTCATCTTGCAAAACGGCCAAAGCACCAGGAGCCAATGCCTTAGTGCGACGGTCTGTAACCATCTCATTGGCATAAACCCATGGGAAACCATGGCGGATGGCACGTGCGTTTGCTTTGGGCATAAGCCGTACTACGGGGCGGGTGATATCATCAATAAGGGGCGCTGTCATAGCGCCCCCTCTAGTCTGCTTTCCCGCTTGGGGGAAGCTTAGATGTTGTTTAAGGTTTGCATGAAGCCCAATTTGGGGTTCTGGAAGCCTCCAACGCCACCAAGTTCTTGGCGGATAACCTCAGCCAGGTGTTGCGTGATGCGAACTTTCTGAGTCAAACCAATAGATTCAGCTTCGATCGCTTTCTGGCCGCCAAAGCCATCTAAATCAGCTTTGATTGAGCGCGGTTCACCGATCACAGCACCTGTTGCAAGATCACGAATGCGAATCGCGAATGTAATCGAATGGATCCCACCAGTAGTATACCGTGCCTTCTGGGTCAGAGCATGAAAACGTTCCACCCGAACATCCAAACCAACATTTACAACACCCTCAAGGGTCTCAGTACCTTGTGTGAAGGCCGTGTCAAAAATTGCTTTAACCTGCTCATGTCGGTTGCCCGCGGCATCTCCACGCCAGACAATATCGCCTCCTGGAAGATAGCTATTCCGCTCAGATACTTTGAGTGTTTCTGGAACCATGACATTAATTTCGCCAACAGTTATCGAAGGCAAAACTTGGACAAAGCCAGGAGGTTCTGGTTCAAACCGTGCGTTGCGCGTTGCTGTATCGACAGATGCACATGCGGACACCATTGCACCCAGACCTAGCATCATAACCAATTTCAGAATTCTCATGTTATCCTCCGGCCGAAACTCTACGGCTATTCTTGTTTTGTTGGGACACATTTGAGCTTCAATTGAGGCGGTATTGCGACAAGTTCACTGCATTTTTGTGAAATTTTCGGAGTTCAAAATAGAATTTTCAGCTGCAAACCCTTATATTTATGACCTTTAGCTTGGGCGAGTTCTCGAACGCCAACCACCGCGTCTGCGGGGCGCAGCCATTCCAGCCAAGCCTTCACGCATCACCTCACTCATCGGATGATCAGGCGTTGGTTCACCGTATTGATCCAACAACAGTCTTAAGGTTTGGCCAGTGTCTTGCTCCATTGGCAAACTGAGAGCCCAATCCAAAAAGATGGTGCGGCACTCGCTTTTGGTAATACCGACCATACGATAAGCCTCGAATACAAGACCTTTAGGATCGTTCAAATCACCTTTTCTCATTTATCTGCATTACTTTCATTTGAGCCAATCACACGGTCAATCACATCTTTCGCCGCGTCAAAGTTAGTTACCAAAGCAAATTCCAAAGCGACCAAATCTTCATATCCCATTGTCCGACAAACAAAACCCATTGCACCTTCACCAATTTCTGCAGGATTCAATGCTCCATTTGACAGCAGCCTCGAAGACAATTGCAACGCCCAACACATGTCATAGCTTGCCTGCAAAACCTGTCTGTCGGCGTCATCGATTAACCCATGTGCGACACAAGCGTCTAATCCACTGCTTGTCTCACGAGCTGGCGATCCATTCAGCAACGCACCGGCCTGTGCGAACAGCTCTATGTCCTGCATCCGACCAGCACCGATCTTAGGATCCCAGATACTTTCAGCAGGCTTTGCTTGCGCAATTCGCACCCTCATTGCTTTAACCTCGGTTAAAACATCCTGCGATTTCCGTGCTACATCGAGCGTACCTTGCCTAAAATTCTCGATATCAGATCCCAGATCAGTTGAGCCGGCTAGGTAATCGGCGCGAGTTAATGCAAGATGCTCCCAAACCCATGCATTATTTTGTTGATAATCTTGGAAACTTGTCCAGCTGGTCGCAACGGGCCCTTGGTTTCCAGATGGGCGCAGCCGCATATCGACTTCATATAAGCGCCCTTGGGCCATCGGCACTGTCAAAGCTGTGATCATCGCTTGCGTTAAGCGAGCGTAATAAACTCGGGTTGCTAGTTCACGTGGCCCTGTTGAGACGTCAACACCTGCTGGATCATAAATGATTATTAAATCAAGGTCGGAGCCCGCATTCAACATGCCAGCCCCCAATGACCCCATGCCAAGGACGACCGCCCCGCGACCTGGGGGCGGGCCATAACGGCGCGCAAATTCATCAACCACTGCAGGCCAGATTGCTCCGACGACCGCCCGCGCAAGGTCATTGTATTGAACGCCCGCTTCTTTTGCGTCGATTAAGCCACGTAATAGATGCACACCGACCCGAAAGTGCAGTTCTTTTGTCCACCGCCGCGCGGCATCAAGTTTAGCCTCGTAGTCACTCTCACGAATAAGCAAATCCATCAAAGCCGACTGCAAAAGCGCTTGGCCAACCCATTCACTAAAAAAGTCACCGCCGATAACCGCATCAAAAACAGACGCATTTCGTGACAAGTATTGGGCTAAGGCGGGTGAGGTACTGACTATATCGACCAGCAATTCAACCAGCTGAGGGTTAGCATCAAATAACGAAAACAATTGAACACCTGCAGGCAGCCCTCTCAAAAACCCGTCCAACGCCAATAATGCTTCTTGGGGTTTTGCTGCTTGAGCAAGGCGCGCCAGTATTGCTGGCTTAATGCGCTCAAACACAGCCGCCCCACGCTCGCTGCGCAAAGCAGGATAGGTCCGCCAGCGTTCCATAATCTCAGGATTAAGAGTTTGTTCAGGTACCGCAGCAACTGCATCCGGCGCAAAAAATCCCTCCGTCGCGTCATGGACTTCGCTTAGCCTGCGATGAAGATCCTGCTCTAAATCGGAACGGTTCATATCCATCAATGCTGCAAGACGGTCAAATTCTGCTTCCGACGTGGGCAGGTTATGGGTTTGTGCATCACGCACCATTTGCAAGCGGTGTTCGACAGTGCGATGCACTACATAGTGATCAGATAGGGTTTTTGCCAAATCTGGCTCGATCCAGCCCTTTTGTGCCAGCCCTGCCAATCCTTGGCGCGTTCCACTCATCCTCAATTCCGGATCACGCCCACCCGCAATCAGTTGGCGGGTTTGAGTGAAAAATTCGATCTCACGGATACCACCGCGCCCCAACTTCATATTGTGACCAGCCAAGGTGATTGGCCCACCCAAACCTTTGTGATGGCGAATAGCCAAACGCATATCATGTGCATCTTGGATAGCAGCAAAATCCAGATGTCTGCGCCAAACAAATGGTCCCAATGTTTTCAGGAATCGATCACCCGCCTCTATATCGCCGGCAGAAGAACGTGCCTTGATAAAGGCGGCACGTTCCCAAGTGCGCCCAAGACTTTCATAGTAGCGTTCGGCCGCTTCCATAGCGATACACACCGGTGTCGCCGACGGATCAGGACGCAAACGCAGGTCCGTGCGGAACACATAACCCTCTCCCGTAATGTCGCTAAGTAATGCGGTCATCGCTCGGGTTGCACGCACAAAGCCCATTCGGGCATACGCAAAATCACGAGCGTCAAACCGAGTTTCGTCAAACAAGCAGATCAGATCGATGTCCGATGAGTAATTCAATTCATGCGCACCCATCTTGCCCATGGCCAAAGCAACCATGCCGCCAGCAATCTCGATGTCATCCTCACCCTGACCAGGCAATTTCCCCCTTTTAATTTGCTGGGCGATGGCACCACGCATCGCAGTTGTACAAGCTGTATCGGCAAACCGACTAAGTGTTCCTGTGACCTGCTCCAAAGACCAGACCCCACCAAGGTCAGCCAATCCAGTCAACAGGGCGATCCTCCGTTTTGCTTGACGAAGGCGTGTACCGACAACATCATAGGCACAGGATAAACATTCGGCAAATTCGACCTCGACCGCGGCTTCAGGGCGATCAAAGGCTGCAGCGACCCAATTCGCTTCTTTCGCAACTAAATTCGCCAGATACGGACTGCTGCCAGCAGCACCTTTTATCAAATCTAAAATAGGGGGCGAAACCCCGTGAACCAGGGCAGCAGCTTCAGCACCCCTATCATGATTAAAAGGGCGCGGGCAGCGGGTCAGATCAGCTTCAAAACTCATACTCCTACCTTGACCGCAATCATCCGTAGGTCAATGGCCCTTGCAAGCCGCAGAACAAGGTTTCAAATTACAAACAGGAGCAAGAGCTTAAAACGAGACCGCTTCACACTAAAAAACCTATGGGCTGACATAACGATTCTTAAAACCAGTCTGGCCCGCACAGCAGCTGATGCAGTTTTTGAGACTGGATGTGACAAAGACCAGATTGCAAGTCCTGCATCCTCAAAGGTAACGTTAGTGGTGAAGCAATCCTGTTCATCACAACAGATAGCAATAGAGTGGGTCCAGTTAAGGCCGCGTAACTTGCCAGTGAGACACTTGGCAAAGAAAAAGCAGCACTCATTCGCAACCAAAGAGGCTTTGCGATTGGCGACGTTTCCCCAATTGGATATTTAGACTCCATTAGAGCGTTTTCTGGCCCACGACTCAAAGAATTCGAACGAATTCAGGCTGCTGCAGGCGCGCCAATTCACGGTTTCTGCTTTACAGATAGAAATTTATAAAATTCTGAAGTAACACAAGTAACTGATTTAAATATATAAATAAAGTTAATGTAAAAAACATTCACATTTAGCCTTGCGTAAATCCACGCGGTGCCCATCTTGAGTAATGTAAAGCGCATTTACATCTCACCGACCACTTAGTTTTAACTCAAGATGAAAGGCAACATAATGACATCCTTGTCCACAACCGCACCAACAGCTGGGCACCCTGGCTGGTTCGCCCGTTCAGAAAACTGGCTTGATGAAAAAGGCAAAGGCGCATGGATCGCAGCAATGGTGTTGGGATTCATCTTCTGTTGGCCCGTTGGTCTAGCCCTATTGTTATATATGATCTGGAGCAAACGCATGTTTTCTAAGTCGCAACGCACCTCGAACGGCATGGGGCGTCATGCCATGCATACTATGAAGTCAACTGGTAACTCAGCTTTTGACGCCTACAAAGCAGACACGCTGCGTCGTCTTGAAGAGGAGCAAAACAACTTTGAGTCTTTTCTGGAACGTTTGCGTGATGCGAAGGACAAGGCGGAATTTGATCAGTTTATGGACGATCGCGACGGCTCATCTGAAAAAGGTGACACTTCAACCTAGTCCTATTCCTTGAACTTAACGTCGCTCAGCCCTTAAATAGGGCTGAGCCAATGTACCCCTAATTAGAGTAATTCAATGACCCATCTTCCAGATCCAATCGCTCAAGCCGCATTCTATGAAAACGTCCCAACCAAACGGCTGTTTGCGTGGATTTTGGACGCAGCTATTATCTTGGGGATTTGTCTTGTCGTCCTTCCGTTTACTGGTTTTTTAGGCATCTTCTTTTGGCCACTGATGTGGTTGGTCGTTGGTTTTGCTTACCGCACAATTACAATAGCAAATAGGTCAGCGACATGGGGCATGCGGCTTGTTTCGATCGAACTACGCAATCGTACTGGTGCGCGCCTCGATCTGACCGAAGCCGCTCTTCACACACTTGGCTATACCATAAGTATTGGAATATTTTTGTTGCAAGCTGTCTCAATCGTGTTGATCTGCGCCAGCATGCGTGGTCAAAGTCTAACCGATCATGTCCTCGGCACCGTAATGCTGAACAAGCAAGCTCAGCGATAATTGTACGCAAATCAAGCATTTACACGCAGTGGTAGCGCAGCTACGATAAACTCGAGTCTTAAGGAATTGAATGCGCCACACTCTGCCCATAGCGCCCCAGTTTTATGTGACGGCACCGCAACCTTGCCCTTATCTTGACGGCAGGACCGAACGAAAGCTGTTTACAGCACTTCAGGGTGACAACGCTCAAGACCTCAATAACAGCTTATCACAACAAGGGTTTAGACGCTCTCAAAACGTACTTTACCGCCCCTCCTGCGCTGAATGCTCTGCTTGTTTATCAGCCCGTATTGATGTCAGCCGGTTTGCTCCGACCAAAAGCCAAAAACGGGTTATACGCCGTAACGCTAATGTTAAGCGACGCGCGACATCCCCCTGGGCGACCGAGGCGCAATATGATCTGTTTCGCACCTACTTAGATGCACGACATGCAGATGGTGGCATGGCGGAGATGGATGTTTTTGAGTTCGCAGCTATGATCGAAGAAACACCGATCCGCAGCCGTGTTGTTGAATATACCATGGATGAAGAGCTCATCGCAGTCGGCCTGACGGACGTCTTGGCCGACGGACTCAGCATGGTCTATTCGTTCTTCGATCCAGATCTAGAACGGAACAGCCTTGGAACCTATCTGATCCTTGATCACATCCGCATCGCCCGAGAAGCAAATTTGCCTTACGTTTACTTAGGATATTGGGTCCCTGGCAGTCAAAAGATGGGCTATAAAGCTAATTTCGCAGGACTAGAGATCTTTACTGGCGGTCGTTGGAAGCGAGTACCAGATCCAAGCAAGATATCAGCTGACACACACCCCTTATCGAATGACCCAATTTCAGAGCAAGTTGCCAACATCCGCTTGCCGGGTATTCAATCTGCGCGCTGATTTAAATCTCTTTTGCAGAATATTCAAAATTCTTGTTGTTGCGTCCAGTTATATGCTCACTATCTTTTTTGCCTCATAAGCAATCGAAACACTTTTAGAAAAATGTGTGGGATAATTTACCGTTTTGCTGTTTGGGTCAAAAAATAGAGATTGAACAGCGACCATAACCCTATGAATTTGAAACCCGATGTTTTGCCGAAGCCAAGCGGCCAATGGTCCACTGTTCTAAAAGATCACCGATGTTGGTTGCAAAAGTGCCTTCGATGGGCAGCGCCGGAATCTAATCACCAGCTTTGTGCCGAACCTGAAGTCCGCCATTGTTGTCCTGCAAACGTATAGTCGACGCACCAAAATCCAAATGCGCCGCTGCACCAAATCGTGCAGCTCTCATATAAGTACCTTCAGGCTTCGGATAATAAACCAATCCCCCAGGAGCCAATGGCACTTCGCATCCGGCACCAAAAAATCAACATCCTTGCCCAACCATGACGCAATCGCCTGCGCAACTGAACGCCCAAGTTCGACCACAGCCAAGTAGAAGGGAAGCAGATCGTCACGAAATTAGAAGCTACCACATCTGGCCATCGGTTCTGTCCAACCATCGCAGCACCTGCGCTCAAAGAAAGAACACCTCTTTTGCATCATAGGTTTTAACTTCTTCCAGCTTGGAAATACTTTGAGCCATCCAGCCACGTTGGGTTTGATCAACAGAAATATTGAATTTTCCGTCTGTGATAGCTAAAAGAAGTCGTTGGAAGTCTTAAGCGTCTGAGACATCAGCACCGGCCCATTTCTACGCTCACTAAGGTAAAAGGCCTACGAATTCTGCCGCCTCAACAATTTATACGCCAATTCGTAATTGCCCTTCCGCCGATTATATATCGGTTAGGTCAAAGGTTGGGATCTCACTCACATCAGCATCTTTAGCAAAACTGTACTCTGGAAACTTGTTACCCATCTCACAACTCCTTCCATGCGTTGATGTTCTGTAGCGAACACCAAAAAAGGCCACCCGATCAAGGATGGCCTTTCCAATTTAGACTATTATGAAGATCAATTCGGAATCAAATCCGGAAGGAAAGTTACTACGCTTGGGAAGGTCCACAACAGGGCCAAGCCTGCAATTTGGATCAACACGAACGGGACAATTCCACGATAGATGTGACGCGTCGTGACCTCTTTTGGTGCAACCCCGCGCAAGTAGAACAGCGCAAAACCAAATGGCGGTGTCAGGAACGAGGTCTGCAAGTTGACCGCGATCATGATCGTTACCCATTTAGGGTCGAACGTGCCGCCATAAATAACGGGACCTACGATCGGAATGACAATGTAAATGATCTCTAGGAAATCAAGGACAAAGCCCAAGACAAACAACACCAACATCACGATCAAGAACACCGTGATCTCGTTATCAAACGACTTGAGGAACTGTTGAATGTAGTGTTCGCCCCCAAAACTAATAACGACAAGGTTCAACAACTGAGAACCGATCAGGATCGTGAAGACCATCGATGTCACCTTGGCAGTCTCACGCACAACAGGGGTCAAGACACCAGATGTGAACAAAATCCAGCACGAGAACAGCAAGCCAAACATGGCATACAGATAGGCACCGTAGGCTACGAAGAAGGCAAACCAACTTTCAAAGGTTACGTCATCCTGATTGATCCGTAGATCAAAGTTGATGCCGACAAGGATACAAACCCCAATTGCAACAGTTGACCAGATGATCACCTTCGGTGAACGATCAGTGTCAGACAGCTTGCGATAGGCGGCTAGCATGATTGCGCCCCCTGCCCCAAGTGCAGCCGCCGGTGTCGGATTGGTGATCCCCCCTAGGATTGAGCCAAGCACGGCAACGATTAGCATCAATGGTGGGAAGACAACGCGGATCAACTCGTTCTTCGCGCACATCGCAGCAGCATGAACGACACCGTACAAGACTGCCACAAAAGGCAAGAACATGATCACAACGTAAAAGCCCGCGGAATTGGAAGGACCCAATACAACAATATCCACCAACAAAGCCACCAAGACGCCAATTCCACCGATGATGAGTGGCCGTGTATCAGCAGACGGGGAAACGCCACGTCCAATGACCATCACAAGGCTGAACAACAACAGCAAGATCGCCGTGCCTGTCCCGATGGGTGCCGCCCCATCGATTTTGGCTTGTTGTGCAAGGGCGAATGCATCTTCTGACAGGCGTTCAGATTGAGCAACACCACCAGCAGCCTCAATAGCCACTTGCTGTGCGATTGCAGCATCCCATGCTGGGAGGCCATGCAACTCGATCATTGCAACCTTACATGCCTCAGACACATTGGTCCGCAGTGATGCACTTTCCCCGATGTCAGAGAAGGATGAAATTACGGTGCTTTGACCACCTATGATCCCCAAATTACCCAAGAGAACTGTTCCAACAACCAATGCGATTGGCACGAGTAGGAAAAATGTCATCGCTTCACTACGTGTGACCGGCTCAGAGCTTGTTGTCCCCATTTGAACCGCTGGTGCTTTGTCTGGGTTCAGCAAAGCGTAACCAAATGCATAAAGCGCATAAAGAACTGCGAGCAAGATCCCTGGTACCAATGCCGCTTGGAACAAGGTACCAACAGACAGGACCGCAGGTTCCCCAAGATAGCTTAGGGCATCTGTACAGCCAACTGAAATTGCGCGGGCTTCTTGTGCCGAGGAATACAAATCCCCCGCTAAAGTGCCCAGTAAAACGATCACGATTGAGGGTGGAATAATCTGCCCCAAAGTACCTGAAGCCGCAATAACCCCTGTCGCAATCTCGGGACTGTACCCATTGCGTAACATTGTTGGTAGGGCAAGCAATCCCATCGTCACAACAGTTGCGCCCACAATGCCAGTCGACGCGGCAAGGAATGCACCAACGACAACAACGGACACAGCCAGACCACCGGGTAACGGGCCAAAGACACGCGCCATTGTTGTTAGCAAATCATTTGCAATTTTAGAACGCTCTAGGGTGATCCCCATAAGAACAAACATCAAAACGGCCAAAAGGGTTTCAATGGATTGTCCTGCCAGAACACGCTCGTTCATGCGGTTCACAACAAAGGATACATTGCGGTCCATCGCCACTTCCCAGCCTTTAGGGAATACAGCTTCGGCAACGCGTGGCAGCTCAGGATACCTGAATATACTGATTTTATCCGCACCAACTCCTGCAGTGATCAAATCCTGATACATCTGGCTGGAGTCATCGATCGCTTGGTGGATCAACAGGCCCGCGCTGTCTAAAGACGCGATAATACCGAAAGAAATGATACCAGCACCACCAATGGCAAACGCCACTGGAAAGCCGGAAAGAATACCACCAAACAGGGTGATAAAGACAATGATCAGGCCAACTTCTACGCCATCAAGTCCAAACAACATCAGTGCGTCCCCTCATAGGCTTCTTCACCTTCACCCAAGGAATCCTTGTCGAGGTATTTGTTTTCACTCTCTTCGCCCTCTTTCCACTCAAGGAAAGAGCGGTAGAAGAACGCGATTGCGTGGATAAAGACCATAGCGGTGAACGTCACCAACAAGATCTTAAACAGGAAGTATCCGGTAAATCCATTTGGGCTAAATCCGATGGTTTCAACGTTCCAGCGTAGTGCACGGGCCTTGTTGACCAGACGGTCCAAGCTGTCGGATGCGGATGGATTTGGTACGATCAGATGGCGCCACAAGAAGTACCATCCATACATCCATGTCAGCACAGCAGAAGGCACCATAAAGATAAGTGACCCGAACATGTCGATCATCTTTTTGGTACGGAATTTGACAGCTGCATAGACCAAATCAACACGCACGTGGCTGCCTTGCACGAAGGCATAGGTAACACACATACAAACGACTAAAGCATTGTACAGCTTCAGTTCTTCGGCGAACCAACTGATGTCAAATTGTAGAGGAATACCAAAACCGATAGAAATGTCGGGGCGCGTAAAGATGCGCTGTAAAAACACGATCATGATCTGTTGCAAAACCATCAAAAGACCAGCCCATGCAAAGAACCGACCAACCGTATTGGCAAAGCCCTCGAGAACACGAACGACGCCCCACATGAATTTATTATTGTTCATGCCATAAATGGTCATGCCCAAGATGAGTGTCGCAAGGACAAAGAAAAATTCGACAGAACCGCCGTAATAAACAAACCGCATTAGCGATTGTTTGTCTTCCAACGTTTTCTCCCACGTCAGCCAATCCAACCACATCGGCGCGTTGATGATCGCTACCGGTACATTGTAAAAAGCTTCCAGAAAATTTCCAGAGATGAATTGCAAAACGCCACTGGATTGAAACTGGTCCAAGCAGCTGATGTCACCCTTGGCATCTGTCGCAGCACGGAAAAATCCGGTGCATACTGTTTCGTCTGTCATTGTGCCCCCTCAAGCCGCGGAACGCGGCGCAACATTTCAAGGCTGTGCTGGCCCTAGATTGCGATACCGTTCAAAAAGGCCCCTTTCAAAAGGGGCCTTTCCAATAGATTTGGTAAACGGCTTAGTTGCCCAGAACGCGGTTGCGTTGCTGTACGTAGTAGCCATCTGATTTGTCGATCCAAGAAGAAGATGACGCCATGGAAGCTTCGAATGATGCGCGCGTTTTTGCGAACAATTCGTCACCCATGTTTTCGTCCATAACTTCTTTGGAAGCCGCACCAAATGCGTCCCAAACATCATCAGAGAACTGCAACGTTTTAACACCTTGTGCTTGTAGACGTGCCAGTGCCGCACCGTTGTTTGCCAATGTTTCAGCCAACTGAACGTGTGTTGTTGCACGTGACGCACCCTGCAAGATTGCTTGGTGTGCTGGTGTTAGGTCGTTCCAAACGTCCAAGTTGACGGAAGACGCCAACGCAGAGCCCGGCTCGTGGAAACCAGCAGTGTAGTAAACTTTCGCAACTTCTTGGAAGCCAGCGCGTTCGTCGGCCATTGGGCCAACCCACTCTAGGCCATCCAAAGCACCGGAAGACAATGCTTGGTACAGTTCGCCGCCTGGGATGTTTTGAACAGATGCGCCCAATTTACCCAAAACTTTACCACCAAGACCTGGCATGCGGAATTTCAAACCGTTGAAGTCAGCCGCTGAGTTGATTTCATTGCGGAACCAACCACCAGATTGTGAACCAGAGTTGCCTGACAACAAGCCTTTAAGATTAAAGATTTCGCCCAGTTCATCATGCAGTCCTTGACCACCACCGTGCTCATACCAGTTGATAACTTCTTGAGCTGTGCCGCCGAACGGAACTGCTGTGAAGTAGGCATATGCAGGGTGCTGACCGATGAAATAATAATCGGCAGAGTGGTACATATCAGCTTGGCCAGAAGACACAGCGTCAAATACTTCAAGTGCGCCAACAAGCTCACCCGGAGCTTTTTTGTCGATGGTCAAGTTGCCATCTGACATTTCGTTGGTGAACTTTTCTAGATATGACGCAGCATCATCAAGAACCGCGAAACCGCGTGGCCATGATGTAACCATTGTCAAAGTGCGTTTGCCTGTTGCGTATGCAGGTGCAGCCAAAGTTGTCGCAGCAGCGGCTGTACCGCCCATAGCAGATGTCTTCAAAAATGAACGACGATCCATAAGTTATCCTCCCAGATAATAGTGTCCCACGCGTTGCAATCGTGCGCGCGTGGTCGTTTCGAATATCAAAACCTTAACGCCGCATTTTCTTTTGGGAATACCTATAACTGCGTAGGCCTTCTGTTTTTATATCCGCACGAAAACTGAAACTTCTATTAATCAAGGGCTTAGGCATTCCATGCAACTAAAACTAAGACGACATGAGTTGTGCAAATTGCGATATCAGCCCTTTGATTCGGACTAATTCCCGCGTATCGATTCGGTTATGACCCGACTATTTCCATTTCTCCGACTGACTTACGGACTGAAACTGTCACTTGTTGCGGCTGTTCCTTTGATCCTCGCGGTAGCAGCGATTTCAACACTTGTGACCGTTCAATCGCGCACACTTGCGGAGCGTGAAATCAAGTCATTGGAAGCTCAGCTTCTTGCCGCAAAAAAAGAAGAATTGCGTAATTACGTGACCCAAGCCCGCAACGGATTTTACTTTATCTACGGCAACGCGGCCCCAAATGACGAAGTTGCAAAAAGACGCGTCCGTCAAATCTTATCCGCGATGATTTACGGCGATGATGGGTTCTTTTTCGTCTATGATTATGATGGCACAAATCTTGTTAGCCCGCGCCAAACAAATCGCATCAATCAAAACTGGTCAGGTGAAACAAACCGCGAAGGCGTTGCGGTGGTCGATGACTTAATTATGATTGCACGCCAAGGCGATGGATACCTAACCCACCTCTGGCCTAAACCCTCCACGGGCGAAGAAGGACGTATGATCACTTATGTCACCTCTTTCCCATCATGGCGGTGGGCAGTCGGAACAGGCGTGTTCATCGATGACGTACTTTCCTCTATCGCAACGGCCCGCGCAGAAGTCGAAGCTCGTGTGAAACGTACCTTCGGATATATTTCAGTTATTACATTGACTGCGTTGGTTATGGTTTTCGGTTCAGGAATGGTCATCAACTTCCGCGAAAGACGGTTGGCTGATGCCAAACTAAAGAAGCTAACCCAGCGCGTATTCGATGCTCAAGAAGAAGAACGTGGACGTGTAGCCCGCGAACTGCATGATGGTATCAGTCAAATTCTCGTTGGTGTGCGGTTTTCTTTAGACAGTGCGCGCCGTCGATTGGCCCAAGGAGCACCTGACGCCGACAGTTCGCTTGAGCAAGGTATCGAAAATCTTGGCACGGCGATTACCGAAGTCCGCCGCATTAGCCGCGATCTGCGTCCTGGTGTGCTGGATGATCTCGGATTGGGGCCTGCTTTGAAGACTTTGGTTGAAGACTTTGAGGAACGAACAGGAATTGAGACTGAGTTTGAAACAGCCGTCTTTCGCAACCGTTTGGACTCCAACGCAAAAACTGCTCTTTATCGTATCGCCCAAGAGGCTTTGACAAATATCGAACGACACGCCAGCGCTACACGCACCGCTGTAGATATGCGTGGGCACAAAAACGGAGCCACTCTGAAAATCAGTGACAACGGGTGCGGAATTAACGCAACCACGCGCAAACGCGGGGCAGGAGTTGGACTGCGTAATATGGAAGAACGTGTCGAACAATTGGATGGTCAACTCACCATTCGTTCCTCTCATGGACCA
Source organism: Ascidiaceihabitans sp. (assembly GCA_028825475.1). Taxonomy (GTDB): domain Bacteria; phylum Pseudomonadota; class Alphaproteobacteria; order Rhodobacterales; family Rhodobacteraceae; genus Ascidiaceihabitans. The sequence goes on from JAPKAB010000002.1 coordinate 19,183, forward strand.
AATGGTGGAACAGTCATCCTTGCAACTGTGCCCTTGACCCGCCTGCTTTCCCCAGAGATCAAGGCGCAACCCAAATTCGAAGGCGACACATGACCCTGCCCATCCGTGTATTGATTGTTGACGACCACCCAATGGTTGCCCAAGGCATCCAATCCGTTCTGGAAAGTTATTCAGAACTCGAAATCGTGGGCACCTTAAACAATGGCCGCGCTGTTGTTGAACAGCTTGAGACACTGAACCCGGATGTAATCCTGATGGATCTGAACATGCCAGAGATGGGTGGACTAACTGCAACAGAGTTGGTTATTGAACGACGGCCTGGAACTCGCGTTCTGATTCTATCGATGCACGACAGCCCAGAATATATCGTCTCTGCCCTTTCTCACGGTGCCATGGGGTATATTTTGAAAGACGTACCGACCGACGAAATCAAACTAGCTATTGATGCCGTAATGGGCGGCGAACGGTACTTGTGTACGGGTGCTGCCGGATCGTTGAAGCCAAAAGCCGATGGTGCGCGCGAAGCCTTAACTGGGCGTGAGCAGACTATCCTACTGCAAGTCGCCCAAGGAAAATCCAACAAAGATGTGGCTGCAGAATTGGAAATTTCCGTTCGCACGGTGGAAACTCACCGTAAAAACATCAAACGTAAATTGGGCATCTCATCAACCGCCGGTTTGACACGTTACGCTATGGAACATGGGGTGCTGCAGGGGACCGGAACCGTTCGGTAGCAGGCCATGTGATTCTAAATTACCTCTATTAACGAATTCACTTCTAGAAATTTTCATAAGTGTCGTCAAAATTACTCATTTTGAAATTTAATGTCCCAAAATGCAGACTTTTTGATATTTATTTCACACAGAGCTGTTGACGACCCACAAATCGGCCAATATTGTGGACTTGAGTAAATGAGGGGCCCTTCAGGTATGACACATGTCGTCGTCATTTTAGGAACACAGCGCATGGTCCGGTAACGGAACGCCATTTCGGTACCCATGCGCCCCCGCCAATCGGGGGCTTTTTTTTGCGCCACATAAATTACAGATTTGAAGACGGAGCCTAACAGATGACACGCCAAATGACCGGAGCAGAAATGGTTGTTCAAGCCTTGATAGATCAAGGTGTGGATACAGTCTTTGGATACCCGGGTGGTGCCGTCCTCCCAATTTACGATGCGATCTTTCAGCAAAATCACATCAAACACGTTCTGGTGCGCCACGAACAAGGTGCTGTTCACGCAGCCGAAGGGTACGCCCGTTCCACAGGTAAACCTGGCGTTTGCCTGGTAACATCTGGTCCAGGTGCCACGAACGCCGTTACTGGCCTAACGGACGCCCTGCTCGACAGCATTCCAATCATCGTTTTGACGGGCCAAGTACCAACATTCATGATCGGTTCCGACGCGTTCCAAGAAGCTGACACCGTTGGCATCACACGTCCTTGCACCAAACATAATTGGCTAGTGAAAGAAACGAATGCGCTGGCTAGCGTTTTGCACGAAGCATTCCACGTCGCTACAAGCGGTCGCCCTGGTCCTGTTTTAGTCGACATCCCAAAAGATGTTCAATTCGCGAGTGGTAATTATAACGCACCACAGCCATCAACTTCCCATTATCAGCCAACTGTTAAGGGCGACATCACTTCAATCACTGAACTGGTTGAAGCTATGGAAAAAGCAGAGCGCCCACTATTCTACACCGGTGGCGGCGTTATTAACTCTGGTCCAGCAGCCAGCCAATTGTTGCGCGAACTTGTCGCCGCAACAAATTTCCCGATCACATCAACTTTGATGGGCCTTGGCGCATACCCAGCGTCTGGCGACAACTGGTTGGGTATGCTTGGCATGCACGGTTTGTACGAAGCAAACATGGCGATGCACGGTTGTGATCTGATGATCAACATTGGTGCCCGTTTCGACGACCGTATCACGGGTGTGATCAGCGAATTCAGTCCAAACTCAACCAAAGCGCATATCGATATTGATCCGTCCTCGATTAACAAAGTTATCCGCGTCGACATTCCTATTGTTGGTGATGTGGGCCACGTTCTTGAGGACTTGATGAAAGTTTGGAAATCTCGTGGTCGTAAGACCAACTCTGCAGCCGTTGCAAACTGGTGGAGCCAGATCAAAGAATGGCAGGCGATTGAATGCTTGAAATTCACGCAGCAAGGCAAGGTTATCAAACCACAGTACGCCCTGTCCCGCCTCGAGGCTTTGACCAAGAACCACGACCGCTACATCACAACCGAAGTTGGCCAACATCAGATGTGGGCTGCGCAATACTTGGGCTTTGAAGACCCTAACCGTTGGATGACTTCCGGTGGCTTAGGCACAATGGGTTACGGCTTCCCCGCCTCCATTGGTGTTCAAATGGGTCATCCAGAATCTCTGGTCATTAACGTGGCTGGCGAAGCAAGTTGGTTGATGAACATGCAAGAGCTGGGAACAGCAATGCAATACAACCTGCCCGTTAAGCAATTCATCCTGAACAACGAACGTTTGGGAATGGTACGCCAGTGGCAAGAATTGCTCCACGGTGAACGTTATTCTTCCAGCTGGTCTGAATCTTTGCCTGACTTTGTAAAGTTAGCTGAAGCGTTTGGTGCCAAAGGTATCTTGTGCTCTGACCCTGATGATCTCGATGAAGCAATCATGGAGATGCTAAACCACGATGGCCCAGTTTTGTTTGATTGCTTGGTTGAGAAACACGAAAACTGCTTCCCGATGATCCCCTCGGGAAAAGCACATAATGAAATGTTGCTTGGTGATGCTGACACTCAAGGTGCCATCGATGCCAAAGGATCAGTTTTGGTCTAATGCCCGCGGGGCACCGCATCAGGTACCCTATCGGCCTACCTTTAACGGTTCAATCGCGAACCGATCAAATTTGACGAATGGAATTCGATATGTCTGACCTCAATCTGAAAAAAGGCACCTCCGCCAAGTCCGCATATAACTTGCGCCCCAATTTTTCTGACATCGTTGAGCGCCACACACTGGCTGTTATGGTCGAAAATGAACCCGGCGTTCTAGCACGTGTTATCGGTCTGTTTGCAGGACGTGGCTACAATATCGAAAGCCTTACAGTTGCTGAGGTTGATCACGAAGGTAAGTTGTCGCGCATCACAATCGTGACCACGGGGACTCCACAAGTGATTGAACAGATTAAAGCACAGTTAGGCCGTATCGTTACAGTACACGATGTGCATGACCTAACGGTCGAAGGACCTTCTGTTGAGCGTGAATTGGCTATGTTCAAGGTTGCGGGCGATGGCGATAAACGCGTCGAAGCCCTCCGTTTGGCTGACATTTTTCGCGCAAACGTTGTAGACAGCACACTGAAAAATTTTGTGTTTGAAATCACTGGTGCACCAGAAAAAATCGATGCATTTGCAGATCTTATGCGCCCCCTTGGCTTGGTCGAAGTGGCAAGAACTGGCGTTGCAGCACTATCGCGCGGCATCTGAACTAGAAAAAATTAGCAGGCGATCGCTTGCCTGCTAATTGTTGTGTTTCGAATCCCAGTGCAAATTGAGGCCCGTTTCGTCAGTTTGAGATTTGAAGCGAGATTCGTTGTAGCGTAGCCATCAATGACTACAAATGTAGTCACGATGCGAAAATTACCCTGTAACTTAACATCAAATTCGATGAGATCTCCAGCGTCCAAGGTCCACTTTTCTTCGGGTGAGTTATCTGCTGGTCTCAGAAATGCTAGCTCTCCATGGTCATCACACCACACGACGGCCTTGCGAGCAACAGCGTCGCTCCAGATGATAACACCCATCATAAAATCTACCCTCCAGTTAAGCTAATTCAACAGAAATCTTGGGCGTGTGAAAATGCCTATAGCCGCAACTTGTGCTTGCATTTTATGTCCACTTAAGTATCATCGTGATGCTAAAGAGCTTCAAGCTTGACGCGTGTTGAGACCAATTGCCCGTATTTGCGCATTGTTTGTGCACCCAACGCCCCCAAATTTGGCAAAATCAATTCGCGAGGAAGATATGAGCGCAACACCAAAGAAACCGTCCGAGCTTCGCAGCATGTTTGGCGCAAATCTTTGTAGCCTTGCAAAAGGCTACCCTTCGATATCCGAATTATCGCGCCAACTCGGCATAAACCGCACCCAATTCAACAGATACTTGTCCGGCGAGAGTTTCCCCCGCCCCGATGTCCTTGCACGCATATGTGCATTTTTTGACATCGACGCCCGCGTCTTGCTCGAGCCGGTTCATCGCATTCAATCGGTGCCCGATCCAATTTCCGGTAATTTCCTCACTGACTTTGTCGGTGCCGGGACCCACAATTTGTCAGAAGAGACCTTTCCAAATGGGTTTTACAAGTTTTCTCGCCGCAGTTTTTTGGAAGCAGACCAGTTCCTCCAGGGCTTGGTCTATGTCAAGCGTTCAAAGGGAAACACCTTTATCCGTGGTTACGAAGCCAAAGCAGCTATGGGTGCACAAGGCCTGAACGAAACACACCGAGCGCGTGAATTCAGAGGACTAATATTGCAACAAGAAGAAGGTGTTGCAGCATTTGTCTCACGTCGCAATTCAATGACATCATCATTCAATTACCTTCACCGCGTCACATCCTTTGAAAACAATTTCTGGGTTGGCTATGCCACTCGAACAGTTCGAGAATCCCTGATGGGCGATCGCGTGACACGCCTTGTTTTTGAACATTTAGGACATGACTTTGGGAAAGCGCGTGAAACCACCGCTAACACCGGGTATTGCAGTGTTAGTGATCTCAATGCATTTCACAAACGCCTACTTCAGCCAGATGATCCATTCAGGTAATCACCTAACCCACGTGTGTCGCGTGCGGGAAAGTCAGGTCGCTGTTGCACAAGCAGTGCGTCAACCATTTTCTTAGCTTGAAAGTAACAAAGCTAAGGAGAAGTAGATGGATCATGCCACAAATATAGACGTCGTGCGCCGCCCTATCCACGAGGCAAATGGCCTCCCGAACGCACATTACATTGATCCATCCGTCTTTGACGAAGAAAAACATGCCGTTTTATTCTCACAGTGGGCTGGCTTTGGGGTTGGTGCCGAAGTGCCAGAAATCAGTGATGCAGTTCCACAAACTTTTCTAGGCATACCCTTGCTTATGCTACGTGACAAATCAGGCAAGGTACGTGTGTTCCAAAACACTTGTCGCCACCGTGGCATGATTTTGGTCGAAGAGCCCCGTAAAATTGAGGGCGCAATACGTTGCCCCTATCACAGCTGGTGCTACTCAACTGAAGGCCGCTTGATCAGCACGCCACATGTTGGTGGTCCGGGTCAAAACACCCATGACGGAATTGATCGCACGCTACTGGGCTTAATCGAAATACGCAGCTACGTCTGGATGGACATCGTTTGGATTAACATTTCTGGCGATGCGCCAGAATTTGTAGATGCCAATGCAGAACTGGTTGCCCAATGGGCCGACTTTGATAAACCGCTGTTTCATGGCGGCGAAAACAGTACGTTCCAGCTCGCCCTTGATTGCAATTGGAAGCTGGCGGTTGAGAACTATTGCGAGAGCTATCATCTGCCGTGGATTCACCCCGGCCTGAACAGCTATTCACGGCTTGAAGACCACTACCACATCGAAGTGCCTGAAAAATATTCAGGTCAAGGCACATGGGTATATCGTCAACTTAAAGACGATGCTGGCAACACTTTCCCAGATTTTGCGGACATCGATGAAAAATGGGACACTGCAGCTGAATACATTTCCGTCTTTCCGAATGTTTTGATGGGTGTTCACCGTGACCACACATTCGCAATCATCTTGACGCCCGAGGGGCCTGAAAAAACAGTTGAGAACATCCACCTCTATTACGCAGAACCTAAAACGGACGCCAACCTGCGTGCAAAAAATACCGAACAGTGGAAGCTGATCTTCAACGAAGACATATTCGTAGTTGAAGGTATGCAACGTGGTCGTCATGCTCCGCAATTCGACGGGGGCCGCTTTTCACCAGCAATGGACGGTCCAACGCATCTGTTCCACGACTGGGTCGCCTCAAAGCTTCAAACCCATAGAAATACGAAAATGGCCGCTAAGTGAATACGCTGGACCACCAGCTATTAGAGGCACACAGCGCAAACGATACAGCCGCATTAGTGACACTGTACGCCCAAGCGGCAGACCAGACTGACAATATTAACGCCGCCTGCTTCTACCTCACGCATGCCTATGTGTTTGCATTAGAACGCGGCCATGAAGCTGCTGACGTGCTTCGCGAGCGCCTTGCAGCCCATGGGCGGGAACCCTTGCAAGATTAGAACAAAGGTGGGCGTTTTTCTGGCCACAAAGTTGTCTCATGCCAAGTCTGCGCCATCCGAAGCAGTTTGGCATCTGAACCACGTTTGCCGATCAATTGCAGGCCCATAGGCATATCGTTTGGTCCACCAAATCCAATAGGTACATTAACGACGGGCAAACCCAATAGCCCCGGCGCAATTACAACCTCCATCCAGCGATGATAGGTGTCCATCTGTTGTCCATTAATCGAAGCTGGGTTCACAAGGTTAACATCGAAAGGCCACACTTGTGCGGACGGCAGAACCAGAACGTCGTAGACCTCAAACAACTCACTGGCGCGCAAGAACCAATCCGAGCGGATCATGCTTGCCTTGTGCACATCCAGCGCAGACATCGCCATCCCCCGCTCAATCTCATAAATGGCAGCAGGTTTCAGTTTTTCGCGTTTAGCGGGATCGTCATATAGACCTACCATCCCGGCCCCAACAGCAAAGCTGCGCAATGTGATCCAGCTGTCCCAGATCGCAGCCGCTGAAAACGGTGCCGAAACCTCAGAAACGTTCCACCCCAAAGCACCCATCTGCGCCAATGCCATTTGGGCCATAGTTTCGATGCCCTCTTCATACTGCAACGCACCTCCCCAGTCACCAAGCCAGCCGATGCGTGCGCTAGAAACCGGTTCCTTGAGAGAAGGTAGAGTGGGATCTTGACCAAAGCCCATTGGTTGACGCGGATCATGGCCAGACATGGTGTCCAACAACGCAGCTAAATCCTTGGGGGTGCGGGCCATCGGACCGTTGGTCGCCAAATGATGCAAGAAAGTGTCCCCTTTAGGTTCTGATGGCACCAAACCAAATGTCGGGCGCATCCCATAAACATTGTTCCATGCCGCAGGATTGCGCAATGACCCCATCATATCAGACCCATCTGCAACGCTGATCATACCAGAAGCCAACGCAGCCGCCGCACCGCCAGAGGAACCGCCAGCAGAAAGTGTTTGATCATAGGGATTCTTTGTCGCGCCAAAAACGGGGTTGAATGTGTGGCTGCCCAAACCAAACTCTGGCGTATTCGTTTTGCCAATAACAATCGCACCGGCCGCTTTAAGGCGTTCAACTACGATGTCGTCCTTTTGCGCAACTTCACCCGCAAACAATGGTGATCCCATTGTTGTGACGAAACCTTCTGCATTCGCCAAATCTTTGATTGCAATCGGAATACCATGCAGCCAACCTTTTCGCTGCGAAGACTGCACGTTTTGCGCCTCAGACATCAGTGCATCGCGATCACCGATTGACACGATGGCGCTCACTGCACTGTTCACCTCATCAAGTCGATCAAGAGTTGATTGCATCAGCTCTGGAATGGATAAATCACCTGCTTCAATCGAAGCGGACAAAGAGAGGGCGGAAGCGTAATTTAAATCTATCATATTCACACCAAATCCGCCGCAATCCAAATTGACAAGGGCAAACTGACCAGACTAGGTGTCAATTAGGCTACCCTAAGGTAACCATGATCGCTGATCAGGAATGTGAAGGCGCATGACGTCACCTATTTTCAACAACCCTTCGCGCTCAACAGATGCAGTTACACCACGTTTCCAAACAGCAGCAGGCTTGAATTTCGCGCCAAACCCTTCATGTTCCATCTCAATCTCTCGACCTGGTAAGACGCAAGGTCGGTTAACCATATCAACCATCAGTGTCGCACCTGTTGTGTCTGATTGTAGGCGCGAAGACGGCGGTACATGCGTGAAATCTGCTATGCCTTCAAGGATCAAAGAAGCTCCCAGCAATGTTGGATCGATACCCTCAAGGCCCATATTTTCAGCGATATGCGCGATTTCCTCAGCAGACATTACGCTAAGTTGGCGCACGTTGTTTATTGTGCTGCCTTGCTTATGTTGCGATCTAACCCGCACACACGACGGACGCGTGACGCCAAAATGCGCCTCACCTGCGAACCCGCCAAACACTGCCATTACTTCATTCAACGGCTCAGAACGCATAGTGCCGCCATCGGCTACAACCCGGCCCAGCCACGTTATGCGGGCCGTATATTCAGTTGGCATAAGTGCTGGCATGGGGAACTCCTAAAGCGATCTGTTGGGCCAAGCATAGCAAAAAAGAAAGGGCCCCGCATATAGCAGGGCCCATGATTTTTTGCACATTCCAGATCAATAACTGTGATCAGGAAGGTGTTGGCTCGGTATCGCCATCATCCGTTGATGGTGCCTTCTTCGCCTTAGTCTTTGTTTTTGCCTTGGGGATCGCTGTGACACTTGGTGCAGCTTTGTTTGCCACATCGTCATCGCCATCTTCAGGTTCGTTTGGCAACTCGCCCGCAATTACGCGTTTGATTTCTTCACCAGTCAAAGTTTCATACTCAAGCAGACCTTGGGCCATGCGCTCAAATTCAACTTCTTTTTCTTGGATGATTTTCAAAGCCCAGTCATATCCGTCTTGGATAAACTTCTGAACTTCTTCTTCGATCATCTCTTTGGTATTGGCAGAGACAGAAAAACCACCGGTGCGACCAGAATAGCCTTCAGCAGCTTCCGAATAGTCGATGTTACCGACCTTGTCTGACATCCCCCAACGCAGAACCATCGCACGAGCCAATGAAGAGGCCTGCATGATATCGCCAGCTGGACCATTGGACACAGAATCTGGACCATATTTGTGGATCTCTGCCGCCTTACCCGCCATGGTCATCGCCAAACGCTGGTGGCATTCGTCTTTGAACATGTTGAGGCGATCCATTTCTGGAAGGCTCATTACCATACCCAAGGCACCACCGCGTGGAATGATCGTGGCCTTATAAACAGGATCACATTTCGGCAATGTCATTCCAACCAATGCGTGACCAGCTTCGTGATAGGCAGTCATCTCTTTTTGTTCTGTCGTCATAACCATGCTGCGGCGCTCGGCCCCCATCATGATCTTATCTTTGGCGGATTCAAAATCATCCATTGCAACAAAGCGACGACCAACACGGGCAGCGGTTAACGCCGCCTCATTTACAAGGTTCGCCAAATCAGCACCAGAGAAGCCCGGCGTACCGCGTGCAATGATGCGCAGATCAACGTCAGGACCAAGTGGCGATTTACGTGCGTGAACGCCCAAAATCTTCTCTCGTCCTTTGATGTCTGGGTTACCAACGGTCACCTGGCGATCAAAACGACCAGGACGAAGAAGCGCTGGGTCCAAAACATCTTTACGGTTTGTCGCCGCGATGATGATGACGCCCTCATTGGCTTCAAAACCGTCCATCTCAACCAGCAATTGGTTCAACGTTTGCTCACGCTCATCGTTGCCACCACCGTGACCAGCGCCACGTGCACGACCAACCGCATCGATCTCATCGATAAACACGATGCACGGTGCATTCTTTTTGGCTTGTTCAAACATGTCGCGCACACGCGATGCACCCACGCCAACGAACATCTCAACAAAGTCAGAACCGGAAATGGTGAAGAATGGAACACCAGCTTCGCCTGCAATGGCACGAGCCAAAAGCGTTTTACCAGTACCTGGAGGCCCCTCTAGTAAAGCACCTTTTGGAATCTTGCCGCCAAGACGAGAGAATTTCTGCGGATTGCGCAAAAATTCAACAATTTCTTCCAGCTCTTCCTTGGCTTCATCGATGCCAGCCACGTCATCAAAGGTCACGCGACCCTCTTTTTCAGTGAGCATTTTAGCCTTGGATTTGCCAAAGCCCATTGCCCCACCTTTGCCGCCGCCTTGCATGCGGTTCATGAAGAATATCCACACACCGATCAGCAATAGAACGGGTAGGATCGTCATAATGAACGCTGAAAAGCCTGACTGCTGTTGTTGCTCCGCACGTACTGGCACCTTGTTTTGCAGCAATATTTCAGTCACTTTTGCATCGCTTGGGATGATCGTGATAAAATCTTCTGTTCCTTTGCGGAACAGAACCTTCTCACCATCTAGCGTGACATTGCTGACAGCGCCGTTCTCAACATCCGTTACAAATTCTGAATAGCTTAGTTCACGGCTCTGCATATTGCTGTTTGAACCACCAAAGAGGTTAAACAATGCGAGGACCAAGAGGAACAAAACCACCCAAAAGGCGATATTACGTGCATTTCCCAAGGAAACTTCTCCTAAAATTCGACAGCGCCAACCAAATCGGCGCTCTTTGGCATAAGATAGTGATCAATTGCGCAGGTTCAATGCGATAATAGTGTCGCAATGAAGGTATCTGCGCCTCTTTCTAGTGTGGCTGCCCATTCCAGGCCATTTTCAATTAATGGAGACGCAATTAACTCACCACCAGACCAAACAGCGGGTAGCGACAATATGGCCTCTCTTGGGAGACCCAATTCGCGCCACGCTTCACTGCTGCGCACCCCCAATTCGCCCAACGGGGCGACGCACAATTCTTTGCGATCAGAAGGGCCAATGACACGCCACCGGCCATCCCAGAGGTCGTCCATTGGACCAATCATTTCACGCACAGCATTCAACTCGCGGCACACATAGATGCGCCCTTGCTTACAGACGATTTGGCAGCCGTCCAAAGTGCTAGAAACTCCATTATTCATAGCAGCTTGCACTTGTGAAACACCACCACGGCGTGGAGAATAGTTTGCCCCATTTACCCACCTAATCGCCCGAACCAGAAGGCGACGGGCAATCTCAACGGGCAAGGCATTGTATCGTTCAAGATCAATTTGCACAGTTCCAAGGGTCACTTCACATGCGTCTTTCGCCGCCAATGATGTGTGCCACTCAAGTGCCCCACGCGCATCGGACATGTTGCGAGCAACCATAGCCAAGGTCTGCGCGTTCAAGCCAAGAGGAGCGAGTTCTTTTAGCGCATCGCGCATCCGAATTCGTTCAAAATCGCGATTTTCATTGCTGGGATCTTCGGCCCAAGTCACGTTTTCTTGACGTAAAAAATCGCGTAAGTCCTCACGCGCTGCTCCTAAAAGTGGTCTTAACCATGTCACACCATGGCGTTGGCTCTCAAACGCCATGGCAGCCAAACCATCAACCCCTGCTCCGCGCGCCATACGCATCAGCAGTGTTTCGGCCTGATCATCGGCAGTGTGACCCAAAGCCAAGACATCAACGTCGTTAGTTTTAGCCCACTTAGCGATCAAATCATACCGCGCGTCACGTGCGTTGCTCTGTAGGTTGCCTGCACCATCCCATCCCGTCCAATGCACGACAGTATGTGGAACATCCAGTTTAACACATTGAGCAGAAACCAACCTAAGCTCAGCATCCGTGCCGTCGCGCAGTCCATGATCAACCGAAATTGCATGCAACGCGATGCCAGCTTGCTTGGCATAGCGCGCCATCAAAACCAGCAATGCGATCGAGTCACCACCGCCAGAGACTGCCACACCAAACCCCTTAAGGTCATGAGACGCCATTTGCTGTTTAATCAATTCAGCAAGTTGGGTTTTCGACATGTGGTTAAATCCGGCTATGGATCACGAACATCCAATATTTCGCATTTGCGAGTTGGCTTCCAATGCAGCATCTGAACTTGGAAAGCGTGCGGACACTTCGCCAAGAGTCACACAGGCTTCACTGGTCTGACCTAAACGGCCAAGGGCGCCGCCCAATTTGAACAAAGCAGACGGTGCATTCGTTCCTGTTTGATCTGCACTAAACGCCTCGAGATAAGCACGCGCCGCAGAACGTGTATCACCAAGACCCTCTAGCGCATCGCCACGCATAAGGTCAGCATCCACACTTAGCGGGCCACCTGGATAGGTCTGATTAAAGGCCGCAAACTGGACTGCAGCGCTTTGAAAGTCACCGGATGCGAGCGCCCCCGACGCCCGCTCAAAGTCTGCAGATTCTTGGGTCGCCAACTGGCTTCCTATTTCGGGTTCAACTGGCACTGCAATTGGGGAGGTCACTTGCTCTTCGCCGCCCAAAGTTGATGTTTCGCCGATCGCGCCAATGTCTCCACCCTCAAGCTCAACAAGACGGAACTCAAGATCACCAATACGGTTGGTGCCATCGGCAACAACGCGACCAATCCGGAATTCCAATTGTTCAGTTTTGCCAGTCAGACGTTGCAGTTCACTTTCGATCCCCTCGACACGATCCAACAAAGAACCGCCTGTCGTGCCACCACCGGCCGCGCCCGTTGTAGACAACTCACGCTTAAGCTTTTGTATCTCTACATTCAAAACCGTCAGTTCCTGACGGACATCGGCCAGGGTTTGATCGTCTTGTGCTGCGGCTGCAAAGGGCCACAACACACAACAGATTACGACACGAAAGACATACTTCATAGGTTTTTACCCTGTCAGGCCGCCAGCCAACACTGTGACTGCGCGACGGTTTTTTGCGTAACACGCTTCTTCGCTGCATATCTCGATTGGGCGTTCCTTGCCATAGCTTACGATTTGCATGCGCGATGATGGAACACCTTTGGAAACCAAATAGCTGCGCGCAGCATCCGCACGACGGTTACCTAATGCAATGTTATATTCACGTGTGCCCTGCTCGTCTGCGTGACCTTCGATAATGGCAGTGTAATCCGCATTGGTCAGTAACCAAGCTGCCTGACCGTCCAAAGTGGCGCGACCCACTGCAGTCAATGATGATTGATCAACTTCAAACATCACACGATCGCCGACAGCTTGCTGGAAGTACGCGGTAGACGCTGGATCAGACGCACTGCCCGCAATCACACCAGAGTTCCCCGCAGCATTTGGGTCAAATGCACCGTCACCAGCACCTCCACCCAATTTGCCTGCGTTTGTACAAGCGGCCATAGATAGCGCGCCCATCATCAGAATTACTTTGGTTGTCAACTTCATCTGCTTCGCCTCGTTTTTTAGGTCTAACTATTATTTAGGTTCTTCTATCATGGTTGTGGCAAGCTGTCATCGCACGCCACATTTCAAATTGTTTCGGATCATTTCTGCAATGGGGACCACGATGGGTCGGATCCACCCTCAGGGGTACGCACGGGACGCAAGTTACGCCCAGTGATGTCCACAGAATACAATGTCGATCGGCCACCAGCCCCTTGGGTCTCGCGGTGGAACATGATCACACGACCATTTGGCGACCACGTTGGCCCCTCATCTAAAAAGGACGCAGTCAAAAGACGCTCTTCACTTCCATCAACCCGCATAACGCCAATGTGGAAGCGACCTTTGGATTGTTTTGTAAAGGCAACCAGATCTCCACGCGGAGACCACACAGGCGTACCATAGCGACCTTGCCCGAATGAAATACGTTTTGCCTCTCCACCGTTTGCGGACATGATGTACAACTGCTGCGCTCCAGAGCGGTCGCTCTCAAACACGATACTGTTGCCATCCGGGCTGTAACTTGGCGCTGTTTCGATAGATGGTGCCGACGTCAGGCGCGTTGAGCGGCCTGATGCGATGTCCATCGTATAGATGTCTGTGTTGCTGCCTGTGGCTTGGGAATACACAACCGTTTGGCCGTTTGGTGAAAAACGCGGAGCAAAGCTGATCGAGCCTTCGCCGCTTTCCAACACGCGGCGCTGGACGCTGCCTACATCCAAAACATAAATACGTGGGAAACCTGTTTCATATGAAGTGTAAAGGACCCGGTCACCTGTAGGGCTAAAACGCGGGGCCAAGACCAATGAACGACTATCGGTCAAATATTTCACACCAGCTCCATCATAATCCATGACCGCCAAACGCTTTTGACGCTTATTTTTTGGACCCGTTTCGGAAACAAAAACAACGCGACTGTCAAAATATCCACCTTCACCGGTAATCCGACTATAAACAGCATCAGACACCTTGTGTGCCATGCGACGCCAGCCTTCTGTCGTACCTTGGAACTGCAGGCCATTGCCCAGTTCTGCACCAGAAAAGATGTCATACAGGCGAAACTTAACCGTAAGACTATTTCCCGAAACGTTCACAGCACCTGTAACCAAAGCTTGGGCGTTGATTGCTTTCCAGTCAGAATACTGAATGGCAGAACCAAAATCAGTTACGTTGCTGATGTAAGCGCTGGCCGGAATTTCACGAAACAATCCGGTGTTTTGCAAGTCAGCGGCCACGACACGGGCCAACTGTGCCCCCATCTCGGCGCTGCTGCCGTTTTCGGCCACAAAATTCGGGGTCGCAAACGGCAACGGTTCAATAACACCTTCGGTGATTTCGATACGCAACGGGCCCTGTTGTGCCAACGAGAGTGTCGCTGTCATCATCAAAGCCATCAGGGCTGTAAAAATTCGAACCATCATTTGATGCGCATCCTTTTTGGATTGAATGTCATTTCAATGTCTTTCCATTGATCGTATTTGTCGCTGGGTAATTGGAAACCACGGGCTCCGCAGCGGATAATCGCTCGTCTGGCCGTCTCAAACGCTTGTTTTACCGACGCGCTGGTTCCGCCTTCGCTGCCCACTTGGCGGATCGAAGACACAACCGGTTTGCCGTCTTTAGTCAGGGACACGGCAACAACTACGGTTGTTTCCAAGGCCCAGCTAGAAAGCGAACCAACGTTCCAGCATTGCTGCACAGCCACGCGCAATGCATCCTTTTCACCTGCAGACAATGGCGGCCCGCTTGGCGCAGATGGTGTCTCCGAGGCTTGGCCCAGGGCTTCGGCCAACGCGTCATCAACTGCAGACGTTGCAATTGTTTCTTCAGCTGCTGGTTCCGCAGCTGGTTTTCGGGTCTCAGCTGCTGACTCAGACGTTTCTGCAGCCCGAACCGCAGGCCGGGTCGGACGGCGCGGCGGCGGGCGTAATGAAGTCTCTGGTGCGGCTGAAGGTTTTTCAGCCTCAGTCACAATTTCAGATGCCGCTTCTTCTGGCGTGGTCGCCTCTTGAGGTTCTGCAACCGTTTCACCTGTTTCCGTTTGCTGAACAGCTTCTTGTTCAACCGGATCTGGACGCGCCTCAGGATCAGGTGCTATCACAGGCTCTGGTGCCACACGAATTGACGCTTGCGGCACAGATGTTTCATTGCTTTCTGGTGCCTCGACAGCAACGTCTGGTTCTGGAGTTGGCAAGACAGGTGTCTCGACCGACACTTCGGCATTCGGCAATGGGCTTAGCTCACTTACATCAGGAGCATCATCAGCGGCTGGCGCGGGTGCCGGTTCCGGTATCTCTTGTTCAGGCGCTGTCTCAGGCTCTGGAACAGCACCCGTTCCATTATCAACAACGGGTTGAGCAGGTTGAGTAACTTCGCTTTGAGAGGTTGGTGAATCTTGGGCTGCCATCAATGCTGCAAAGGCTTCGCCAGAGATCACAGAGACCTCCGTTGCTTCTATAGGTAGCTGTTCGGTGCGGAAAATTCCACCGAACACCATCCAACCTATCAAAGTCGCGTGCCCTGCCGCCGATATGACCTGCCCTGTGTTCACAGCTTGCGCCCCTCGACCTTACTGATCCGACCCGTCAAGCGCGGGGCCACCGATATCTGTCACCAGACCGATGTTGGAAAAGCCACCAGCGTTCAACGCGCCCATCACTTGCATGACTTGCAAGTAAGGTACCGCACCATCAGCACGAAGGAATACACGGTCGCTCTCACGTTCCGCAGCAATGCCACGCAAGCGTGTGATCAGCTGATCACGCGGTGTTTCCGTGGTTTGAATTTGGATCGAACCCTCTGCGGTGATCGTCACCGTCAGTGGCTCTTCCTGATCCACCGGCAATGCACCCGCAGCCGTCTTGGGCAGTTCAACGGGCACACCAACTGTTAGCAATGGGGCTGCGACCATAAAAATAATCAGCAACACCAACATAACATCAACAAACGGCGTAACGTTAATTTCCGCCATTGGCCGTGCGCTGCCGCGACGACGACGACGGCGTCCGCCCCCGTCGTCTTTTTGTACTGTTCCCGCACCCATGGCTTAACTGTCCAACTGACGGCTAAGAATGGTTGCGAATTCATCAGAGAATGCTTCGTAGCCAGAAATGATACGATCACTGTCCGCGCTTAGCTTGTTGTAAAATACAACGGCAGGGATCGCGGCCAACAGGCCAAGACCCGTGGCCAACAAAGCCTCAGCAATACCAGGTGCCACTACGGCAAGGTTGGTATTTTGTTGTTCTGCAATTTCGATAAAGGCGTTCATGATCCCGATCACGGTCCCGAACAAACCAATGAACGGAGCGGTCGACCCCACTGTGGCCAAAACTGTCAGACCCTTTTGCAGGCTTTCCGCTTCCTTATTAATCGCCACATCCATGCTGCGGTCGATGCGTGCGCTTGCACCCGCAATCAAACCACCATCGTCGCGGTGCGAGCGGCGCCATTCGGTCATGCCAGCGGCAAATACCTTTTCGGAATGTCCATTGGGGGCGGGCCCAATTTGATCAAACAACGCGTCCAGCGGTTCGCCCGACCAGAATTTTTGATCGAATGCCAGCGCTTCAATCCGCGCATTGCGATAGCTGATCATTTTTTGAACAATAATCGACCATGCCCAAAAAGAGGCAACGATCAGCATGATCATAACTATTTTTACAGTCAGTGTCGCGCGTGCGAATAATGCCCACATAGAGAAATCAATCTCATGCGCTAGGGCTAGCGTTTCTGCTTCCATGTGCCTGCTCTTTTGTTGCGGTCAGTTTTTTGACCATCATTGAGAGTGTTTGTAGCGCAATAACAGGGGGAAAGCCATCACTATGGCGTCAGGACACGTTTAGGACTGCTTTAATGCGCGGATTTCCGCGGGAAGACGGGTTGGTTTCCCCTCAACTGTCATGCAAGCAGCAGTCACTTTCGCACGGAAAATTGGCTTACCATCCAATTCAACAGTTTGGTCAAACACCCAACGGACAGCGCCGGACGCATAGTGCGTGGTGACGACTTTAACGCGATCGCCCAATCTCGCAGAGCCAAGGTAATCTGCTTCAACCCGCGTAACCGCAAATACGATCCCCGCATCGCGCATTGTGCGCTGATCAATGCCCAACTCTTCAACGATCTCAGAGCGCGCACGTTCAATATAACGCAGATAGTTGGCATAATATACGATGCCTGCCATATCGGTGTCTTCATAATAGACAGTGACTGGGAAACTGTGGGGGATCATTGCATTACACCAATACGCGCAGACATTCGCAGTGCATGTGTTGGGTCTTGGGACGATACAGGCAAGATGGGATCATAGGCTGCGGCGATCACTTGGCCAATTTCTGGGCGCAAAACAGTTGTTTCACCGACCAATGCCAGCGGCGACTGGGTTTTAAACGCCGTGTCAGACCACAAAAGCATCGATTGCGTCGCTTGGCTTAGCGCCAATGTATCGGCGGGCAGTGCGGACAGGCTGTCATCCATGCGCAGAAAAACGAAGCAGGCTTTAATCGCGCCTGCATCATCGAAGCGAAACGCGCGGTACTGGTTTGCATCTGCGTCTTTAAGACGGCCCACCAATGGCTCAAGGTCTGGGACCATATCGCCAAGGCGCGGAACCTCTAGCAATTCATCCCAATCGCGGAAGAAGAACCACATAAAGTTGCTGCCGAGTTCCGCATCGCCATCTGTCATTTCGTGACCTGCTAATCGACACACTGCATCAATGGCACCTTTGATGACGCCCAAGGTTTCATCTTCGACGCCAAACACCACCGGTGCAATCCCACGCCCCCAACGGGCAAATGCAAATGATCCATCCGCGCGGGTAAACAGCTGCTCCACGTCCGTAACATCCATTTTCAGTGTCCTTCGTCTTAAATAGTTAGGCTATTAGCCAAATAGATCCGACGCCTTGGCCGGTGGTGCCATGCCCAAATGGGTCCAAGCCTTCTGCGCCAACATCCGACCACGCGGTGTACGCTGGATTAAACCCTGTTGAAGCAAATACGGTTCGATCACTTCTTCCAAGGAATCACGACTTTCGCTGAGTGCTGCACTTAGCGTTTCAATTCCAACAGGACCACCCTGATAGTTTTCAGCGATCAAGCGCAGATAGCGGCGGTCAGCACTATCTAAACCCAAGCGATCGACACCCAGACGGGTCAGGGCGCTATCTGCTAGCTCCTGCGTGACGCGGCCATCACCTTCAACAACTGCGAAATCCACAACGCGGCGCAACAAACGCCCAGCGATACGTGGGGTTCCACGCGCACGCCGTGCGATCTCTCGTGCGCCACCTTCATCGGCGGGGGCACCTAATTTACGAGCGTTGCGTTCAACGATGATAAACAGTTCATCCTCGGTGTAAAATTCTAGACGGGTCGGAATACCAAAGCGGTCGCGCAGCGGCGTGGTCAGCAGACCCATGCGGGTTGTCGCGCCAACAAGCGTGAAAGGCTGCAATTCAATCCGAACAGTACGGGCCGCTGGCCCCTCGCCTATTACCAAATCCAGTTCGAAATCTTCAAGTGCAGGATATAGCACTTCTTCTACCGCAGGATTGAGACGGTGAATTTCGTCAATAAACAGAACATCCCGCGCCTCAAGATTGGTCAGGATTGCCGCCAAATCGCCTGCCTTGGCCAAGACGGGGCCAGATGTCATGCGAAAGTTTACACCCAACTCACGTGCCATGATCTGAGCCAATGTCGTTTTCCCCAAACCAGGTGGTCCGTGGAATAACGTGTGATCCATCGCCTCGCCGCGCTGTTTAGCAGATTGGATAAAGACACGCAGGTTGGCGCGCGCTTCAGCTTGCCCCACAAATTCGTCCAGCCCTTGAGGACGCAAGGCGCGGTCAAAATCTTCGGGCATGGGCGCGGGGCGCAAAGTTGGGTCTGGTTCACTCATAAATCATCTATGGCGCAAGGTGCGGCGTTCTTCCAGTGGAAGGTTCGACCATAACCGCCCTTAACCTTTCGGCGCCAGTAATTTTAAAGCAGCACGAATAAGTGCAGGCGTTTCAGCATCAGGGTTTTCGCCTGCCGCTTGAGCAACTGCACCCGCAGCATCACCCGGCGCATAGCCAAGATTGCTAAGCGCAGACAATGCTTCGGCCTGTGCCGACTGGTTTTGAACCACTGGATTTGAAATTGGGCCTTCAATCACTTCGCCGTCATCATCGCCCATCGCTTGGGCCATCGTGCCACCCATCGCCATGATTGAAGGGGCCTTATCTTTCAAATCCAAAACTACACGTTGCGCAATCTTAGGCCCAATACCTTTGGCCGCTTTGATCGAGTTCCAGTCCCCCAGCGCAATAGCGCGACTCACACCATCAGTGCCCAAGGTGCCAAGGATTGCGAGGGACGCTTTGGCACCAACACCTTGAACGGACGTAAGTAAACGATGCCATTCCTTTTCAGCCAAGGTTGGAAAGCCAAACAACTGCATCAGGTCCTCGCGCACAACCAAATCGGTGAACAAGGCGCAAACTTCGCCCACCCCGGGCAAAGTCGCCATCGTCCGTTCCGAACAATACACGATATAACCAACGCCGCGCACATCGATCAGAACATGGTCTGTGGTGCGGTAATCGATACGTCCTGTGAGTTTCCCAATCATACCAATGCCTTTTGTAATGCTTCTGCCAACCCGTTGGCCCCACCATGATGGGCGTGACAAATGGCGATCGCCAATGCGTCCGTTGCATCAGGTCCCGCCAGCTCAACACCGGGCAATTGCAACTTAACCATATGCGCAACTTGGCCCTTGTCAGCGTGACCAACGCCAACAACGGTCTTCTTTACTTTGTTCGGGGCATATTCACCGACAGTCAAACCGCCCTGCGCTGGCACCAACATGGCGATGCCCCGTGCTTGGCCCAATTTCAGCGTTCCCGCGCCATCTTTGTTTACGAAGGTTTGCTCAACCGCAGCCGTGTGCGGGGCATAACGCACCATCACCTCAGTTAGGCCACGATGCAGTGACAAAAGGCGAACCGCCAAATCCGTCCCTTCAGAGTGGATAACGCCGTTCGCAACATGGCGAATACGCGGACCATCAACATCGATAACCCCCCAGCCCATATTCCTAAGCCCTGGATCAATTCCTAAAACGCGCGCCATTGCGTGACCTGCCCTGCATTATTGTTGCTTTTCGCACAGATAGCACGAAACAAGAACATTCGCCAAGAGGCAACATTGCGGGGTACAAAACTCTATGCCCAAACATTACAAAAACGACACGCGCGAGGTCGCAAATAAACCCATATTTTCAAAGGCTATACGACTGTATTACCTATGCGCAAAACGCATATCGAACATGCATTCTTAGTTATTGTTGGATTTAATCTTTGGCTCTAAACGCCTCGGTACAAGACCGGAAAATCCCGGCCAACATTTATAAAGGACTGCGACGATGACAACATACAACACAAACAGCACTACATTCGGCACAACTTCAGTTGCAGCCCGTATCTCAGGCGCCGTTCACTCAGCTATTGACGCTGCAGTATTCTGGAACGATGCACGCCTAACACGCAATGCACTTACATCACTTAGCAACCGCGAGCTGGAAGACATTGGTCTGTCACGCGGCGACATCGAAACTGTTGCCCGCACACGCTAAACTGAATTCTAAGAGGCACTCTTCCTCGCCCTCCCTCGGGGGATGAGAGCCCTTAGACGCAAAAACCGCGCATCCCCATTCCGGAATGCGCGGTTTTTTTTATGTTTGTTTGAGACCTGTTGGTCCCAAAATAGACCAACGCGACTAAATGAACACCGGAGGGTCTCTATATCAACGAAAAATCGGACCTATTACGGTCGCAAAGTACTCTGTTGCTGGTTCCACTTGCATGACCCATGCACCGCCTTGTTCAACAAAAGTTCCCTCACCCAGCTTGGCAACGCGTTCGTCATAAAGGTCTGGTCCGACTGCTGCCAAAATAAATGCTTTGAAGAACAACAATCCGGCAAGCAGCATTACGATGCCTGCAACTGGAATACTGAACCCGCGGCGACGTACGTAGGGTTTAACAACGATTAGTCCATCACTACGAATTTCGGTCGTATACCCACGAGCCATCGCTGCGTGCTTGAGTCCGATTGCGTTCAGACGTTCATCAAAATTATTCCTTGGACCAGACATGGCTACACCTAATTATTAACGATCAGTCCCCGAACTGATCCACGGCTGTGGATAGTTCTGAAATAAGTCATTTCCTAGGAAAATGCTTCAAAACCCCTTAAAATAGGGCTCTAATTATGTCTTTTTCTGCAAGGTTAGCGTAGTCCATTCAACAATCTCTTCGCGATGAACAAGATTGATCCCGTTCTGTGCATAAACTGCAATTACGTCATCAGCCTGCTCATTCAGAATCCCAGAGAGAATCGCGTAGCCATTATCCACTAGATTCGTGGCCATGTCTGGTGCCAATGCAATCAAGGGCCCTTTTAGAATATTTGCAAAAACCAAATCATACGGCGCTTTGGCCAAAAGATCGGGATGGTCAAAACCAGCAGCTTCGACAGCAATGATGCGTCCGACCAAGTTATTGGCCTCAACGTTGGCATTGGCCACATCAACAGCGACCTCATCAATGTCACTGACCATAACGGGGTTCGGCCAAATGCGTGCCGCAGCCATGCCTAAAACAGCAGTACCGCAACCGATGTCCGCCACGTTTTCACCTTGAAATCCACCCTCTGACAGGCGGTCCACAGCGCGCAAGCAGCCCAAGGTCGTACCATGATGGCCCGTCCCAAACGCCATTGCAGCCTCAATCAGCAACGGTTCGCAGTCTGCAGGAACTTTGTCAGCATCATGACTGCCATATACAAAGAAGCGTCCCGCCTCGACTGGTGCCAATTCACGGCGCACGTGGGCGACCCAATCGGTTTCTGGCAATTCAGAAACCGCAAAAGATTTCGCACCCATTGCTGTCGCCAACAAAGACAAAGCTGTTTCATCCGGATGTTCTGTGAAATATCCGCCCACTTCCCAAAGGCCCGAACCATCCTCAACTTCAAAAACGCCAATGCCTGTCGGTTCAGGGATCAATCGCTCCATCGCCGCACCCAGCGCTTCGGCTGCAGGTTTTCCCATAAGGGTCGTCAGCGCAGTGAATGTCGGCATTATCGGCTCCAATATAACGTTCGTCGTGGTTCGGCGCGCACATTACATCACACATCCACGGCCACTAGGTTCAGCTTCGCGACATAGCGCCAGCCCCGCAGTGCCGCAAGGGCTGGTTAAGCTCGGGCCGCCGCCTCAGTCAGTGCAGGCTTAAATATTGTCTCATGCCCAGGCCCAGGATGACGTGGGATCAAAAGCGCGAGGCTTAGGGACACGCATGCCATCCCAGCGGCAATCAAAAACACCAAAAGTGGTGACACCAGCCAGAGCAATCCAAGCGTCACAGGCAGAACAACCGCCGCGATATGATTGATGGTAAAGGCGACAGCAGCGGTTGGCGCGATATCGGCAGGGTCCGCGATCTTTTGGAAATAGGTTTTCAACGCCAATGCCAACCCGAAAAAGATGTGATCAACCACGTACAAGAAGGCCGCAACCAGCACCCCCCATCCAAGATAATAGACACCGCCGTAGGACAAAAAGACCAACGCCAAACCGACGTATTCAAACACCAACGTGCGCCGTTCGCCAAAGCGTTGAACGATACGACCCAGCAACGGTGCCACCAACATATTGATCATCAGGTTGATCAGGAACAGCGAGGTCAGCTCGTGAACCTCAAAGCCAAACTTCTCAACCATCATGAACCCTGCGAACACGACAAAGATTTGGCGACGGGCACCCGACATGAACTGCAGCGCATAATACAGCCAGTAGCGTTTGCGCAGCACCATACTTTTGTTCTGAACCGTGGGTCCTTCAAACTGCGGATAGGCGACCATCGCAAAGACAGCGATGATGGCAGTTACAGCACCGCCGCAGATATAAACGATATTATAGCCCAACCCCATTGGTTCCCACAGCAGCAGTATGATCAAATACACAATGAAGGTGGCGGCAGAACCTAAAGCCATCATGCACCCCATGATCCAAGGGGCATTTGCAATCGGCAGCCACTGCAGTTGCAGCGACTGGTTTACCGTCTCGTAATAGTGAAATCCTATTGAGCTAAGCATTGTCAGCGTTAAAATTCCGGCCAGTGATGGGAAGTAGGCTGTGACAGCAGTGGCCACACCAAGCAGAACAAGGGACACCAGTCCCAACACTTGTTCGCGCACAAAGATAATGATTGCGATTACACCAACGGCCAAAAAACCGGGTATTTCGCGCACCGTGTGCAGCAATCCAATGTCGGAACCATCAAAATTAGCAACTTCAATTACAAAGTTGTTCAACAAGGCAGACCACGTATTGAACGCAATCGGCATGGCAAAAGCCATCAGGAACAACAATACGATAGGACGGCGCCAGCGCGGTAGTTTTTGCGCTTCAGCAAGTGTGACAGTTTTCAACATGCGCCAGACCTACGCCCAAAAATTGAGAAGGGAAATAGTGGAATGGCCCGTGCTAAGACGGTGACTCAAGTTGCGAAAAGACAAGCGAGTTAGTAGAAGTTCTGTGGATCAATATCGATTGCCAGCTTCAGATCGCCCTTTAATTTGACCTGCGCGGCCCAGCGCGACAAGGCACCTTGCAACGCTACTGTCTTGTCAGCCTTCACCAACATACGCACACGATGACGTCCACGCACACGGGCAATCGGCGCAGGTGCTGGCCCAAATATCTGTGCGCCAACCGCACGTAGTGGTCCATCCATACGGGCCAGGTGGTTCGCCAAATCAAAAACCTGAGGCAAATCGGTGCCACTGACGATGATTCCAGCCATGCGCCCATAAGGCGGCACGCCTGCAGCTTTGCGTTCAGCAGCTTGGGCCCGCCAAAATCCCTCTTCGTCACCTTCAAGGATGGAACGGATCACGGGATGCTCTGGCTGATAAGTCTGCAACATCGCCGTACCCGGTTTTTCGGCACGTCCAGCGCGACCAGCAACCTGACGCATTAACTGAAACGTTCGTTCAGCCGCGCGTAGGTCAGATCCCTGAAGCCCCAAATCCGCATCAATCACACCGACCAATGTAAGGTTAGGAAAGTTGTGCCCCTTTGCAACCAACTGCGTCCCAATAACGATATCGGCACCACCAGCAGCAATCGCTTCAATCTCAGCCTTCAACGCACGGGCTGATCCATACATGTCTGAACTTAGCGTGGCGATACGTGCATCTGGAAACAGCTCAGCCGCTTCCTCGCCCAAACGCTCCACCCCCGGACCAACTGGGGCCATGCGCCCTTCCGCATCACAAGACGGGCATTTGGTGGGCATTTCTTTGCTCTCACCACATTGATGACAAACCAGACGGTTCTGGAAACGATGCTCCACCATTCGCGCGTCGCAATCGTCACATCCTACCTGATGACCACATGCACGACATAACGTGATCGGCGCATAACCACGACGGTTGATAAACAGCATCGCCTGCTCACCCGCATCAATACGCTTTTGCACCTCGAATTTCAGGACTTCAGACACCCAACGGTTGGCTGGCAATTTGGCGTCGCGCATATCTATGGTCTTCATCGTCGGCATAACAGCGGGACCAAAGCGCGAGGTCAGCTCAAGACGTTTGTATTTGCCGCTTTCTGCATTGGCCCAGCTTTCCAAGGACGGAGTGGCAGAGGCCAGCACCACATGCGCCCCACAAATCGAGGCACGTAAAACCGCCATATCGCGGGCATTATACAACACGCCCTCTTCCTGTTTGTATGACGTATCATGTTCCTCATCGACCACGATCAAACCAAGGTTCTGATAAGGAAGGAACAATGCAGAGCGCGCGCCAATCACAAGCTGCGCCTGTCCCTGCCCGATCATGCGCCAAATTCGACGGCGTTCGGTCATCGTCGCGCCCGAATGCCATTCCGCTGGCCGATGGCCAAAGCGTTCCTGAACGCGTTTCAAAAACTCAGCCGTCAGCGCAATCTCTGGCAACAACACCAACGCCTGACGCCCAGCGCGCAATGCCGCCGCCACGGCCTCTAGATAAACCTCCGTCTTGCCGGACCCCGTCACCCCGCGCAAAAGCGTTGTACCGTAGTTACCTGATTGAACCGCATCCGCGAGGTATGTAGATGCTGTTGCCTGATCCTCTGTCAGTTCTTTGCTTGGTAGGCTCGGATCAAGGCGCGGGAACGGCAGATCGCGTGGGCTGCCTTCTTCCGCCACAGCACCCTGTTCGACCAATCCTTTGACCACTGAGGTTGTGACCCCTGCCAACTCAGCCAATTCTTTCAGCGTAAATGACAGGTCACCGTATTCAGCCAGCGTATTCAGGACCTTCTGTCGGGCATCAGTCATGCGCTCCGGCTCGGACGGTCCACGTCGATAAATTTTGCGCATGGACGGTGGATCACCCAACCCCGGTGCACGTGTCGCCAATCGCAGCATCGCGTTCATAGGTGTCAGGGTGTAATCGGCCGAGCGGCGTAAAAAATCACGCATTTCCAGCCGCATAGGCGCCGCATCCAGCACACGGTAAGCGGCGCGAACTTTTTTGATGTCCCAATCACCTTTGCCAGCCCCCCAAACCACACCGATCACCTTACGCGGCCCCAAAGGCACTTCAACAAATGCACCTAGATGGCAGCCACCCTCAGGTGCCTTATAATCCAACATGCGATCCAAGGGTTCGGCAGTCAGTACCCCAATCAGGGCACCCTCATCAAAATACTCTGGCGCGGTCTGGGATTGGCGCACGTCTCTGCTCCAGCTTCGGTTCAAGGCTTCAATTTCTACAGCGTGGGGTACATGCAATCGCAAGACAACACTACAGTACAATCGGCACAGTTAACCTAGCGTATCAAATGAGTGAACATCGTCAGTTGAAGTACCACCGCATTCTGAGAACCGTTGCCCATATATATCCCAAACATTGCCAACATTATTCACCAGCATCCCAGCAATTTGCGTCTGCGGGCCAGCCCCGTCTCGAAATGAGGGGATACTGGCTCAGTACGACCCCAGAAACTTCAACCAAAAGGCGCAAATGTTGCGCATTTTTGCATCAGTGCGTTGTAAAAATCGCCCCCACCGCCACCATGACGCGAAAACGCGCCACTTTTGCAATATTCCCGCCTATAGAAGTAAAAATTTTTAGATTTAAGACCACGCACATGCTACACAAGCGCAAAATAATTAGAGGCCAACATGAGCAGTAGCCCGAAAATTGATGATACGTTGCGCGAAGCTATTATTTCGCAACCAAACGTGATTCTGGACGACAAGGACCTAATGCAGGCGTTGATCGCTGCAAATGAGCGTGCAATGGGCGGCAATATTGTCGACCTACGCGGGATTGCTATGGATCGCCTAGAAAGCCGCCTTGATCGGCTTGAAGACACACACCGTTCGGTGATCGCAGCCGCATACGAAAACCTTGCAGGCACAAATCAGGTGCACCGCGCTATTTTGCGGATGCTGGACCCGATGGAGTTTGAAGCGTTCTTGCGCGACCTCAACGGTGCCGTCTCAGAAATTCTGCGCGTCGATGCCACGAAACTAGTTCTTGAAACTGTGCAAGCCGACTCTGAAACCACAGTGAAGCGTTTGGGCGAAGCTCTAAGCGTCGCCGAACCCGGGTTTATTGATGATTATCTTTCAAATGGACGTGGGGGTCAGGTGCGCAAAGTGACCCTGCGCCAAGTGCAGAATTCATCTGAAATGATCTATGGCGAAAATGCGGAATGGATCCGCTCAGAAGCATGCCTGAAGCTAGACTTTGGCGATGGACGCCTGCCAGGCCTATTGGTAATGGGTGCAGAAGATCCGCATATGTTTGGACCACAGCAAGGCACTGACCTACTGGCCTTTTTCACGGGTGTCTTTGAACGCGCCATGCGGCGCTGGCTGTCTTGAGCATGATCTCACCTGCAGCGCGTAATGCGCTACAGGAATGGCTCGACCACCAAAAATCACTCAAAGGGTCAGCAGAAAACACAATAACCGCCTATGCGGGGGATGTGACCGAATTTCTTGTTTTCATCACTGGCCACAAGGGTGAATCCCAAGGCTTGAGTGCCCTATCCAAAATCACAATCACCGATATGCGATCATGGATGGCCAACAGCCGTGCTTCTGGCGTTGGACCTCGTTCCTTAGCGCGCAAACTGTCTGCCGTTAAGGTATTCTACCGTTGGCTTGCTGCGCGTGAGGGGTTTGAACCTACCGCCGTTCTGCTCACGCGCTCCCCTAAGTTTACCCAAAAACTACCCCGTCCACTGGCGATTGATGCCGCGCGCGACATGATCGAAACCGTTGAAATGCAATCGCTTGAGCCGTGGGTCGCTGCCCGCGACGCCGCAGTGGTGACATTGCTGTGGGGCTGCGGCTTACGGATTTCTGAGGCCCTCGGGCTAAAAGGGATCGACGCACCTCTCCCACAAGTGATGCGGATCACAGGCAAAGGTGCCAAAGAACGGATCGTACCCGTGGTGAACGCAGCCCGCGCCGCGGTCGACGCCTATGTCAAAGCCTGCCCACACATGCTGACAGATGATGGCCCACTGTTTCGTGGCGTGCGTGGTGGCGTTTTATCCCCACGGGCAATTCAAAAAGCGATGGCATCAGCACGGATGCAACTGGGCCTTCCCGCCACAGCAACACCACACGCCTTGCGCCACAGCTTTGCCACCCACCTATTAAACGCAGGTGGCGACCTACGCACAATCCAAGAATTGCTAGGACACGCATCACTTTCGACCACACAAGCATATACCGCAATCGACACTGCGCGATTGTTGGAAGTGTATGACAACGCGCACCCCAAGGCCTAATTCAGCCAAACAGCCCCGTATCACGCAAACGTTTATGCCCAGTCATCATTGAATCTGCCATTATAGATCCAAAGCATCGTGCAGATGCTCAATCTATAGATACCACAACTCACGCACGGGGACATTAACATGAAAACACTCACTCGCATCGGTGCTGCAGCATTCGGCCTGGCACTTACAGCCACAACAGCCTTCGCCGAAGACTGTACAACCTTGACCGTTGAAGACCGCTTTGACCTAGAAGGCGAAGACATTGTTGCGCTTTATGACTGCCTGTCTGACAAGCTAGCCGCAGGCTATGCAAAAGAAGGTGACGCAGTTGGCGCGAATTACCGTTCATGGGCACCAACAGCCACACGCCCAGCGATTCAAGGATCACACGGCACACGCATCCTAAACACCTTCGCCAACGATATCGCAGCTGAGCAATATCTAAAATTTGAAGACGAAGGCGTGAACATGCCCGTTGGTTCTATTTTGGCCAAAGAATCCATCAGCCTTTCAATCAAAAAGAAAAAGGCGCGCCCCGGTCCACTGTTCATCATGACCAAAATGGAAGCAGGTTCGATCCCAGAAACAAACGATTGGCTCTACGCTGGCCTACAGCCAAACGGCAAAGTCATGAAAGTTAAACAGTCTTTCTGCCATGATTGCCATGAAGCATACGAAGACTCTGATTATCTGGCCTACCCTGTCGAAGAAGTCCGCTTGGGCCAAGATCAGTAATAGCTGAACATCACCGTTGAATAGCCTTTTAGAAACCCGTCAATCCAATTGGCGGGTTTCGCTTTGCATTTCTCGCAACCTTACGGCATGTAAGCACCATGACACCAAAAATTCGCGCCCTCTCCGTACACCTACTGACCGCCACTGGCGCAGTTTTCGCAATGCTAGCAATGCTGGCCGCAGTCGATGCCAGATGGGACCTGATGTTCCTTTGGTTGGTTGTTGCATTCTTTGTCGACGGAATTGATGGGCCATTGGCACGTCACTACGATGTCAAAAAGAACGCCGCTGAATTTGATGGTGTACTGCTTGATCTGATCATCGACTACCTGACTTATGTCTTCATCCCCGCGTTTGCTTTGTTCAAATCTGGGCTTATGGATGGCTGGACAGGTTGGTTTGCGATCATCCTTATTACATTTACATCCGCAATGTACTTTGCTGATACACGCATGAAAACTAAGGATAATTCATTCTCTGGCTTCCCAGGATGCTGGAACATGCTGGTCTTGGTTATCTTTGCACTTGAACCAAACTTTTGGGTATCACTGGCACTTGTGACGATTTTAGCCGTTGCAATGTTCCTGCCGCTGAAATTCGTTCACCCTGTGCGCACAGAACGCTGGCGCATGGTAACGTTGCCAGTGGCGATCGCTTGGACGTTCTTTGCAGGTTGGGCCGCTTGGGTCGATTTTCACCCCGAAAGTTGGGCACACTGGGGTCTTGTGATCACCAGCGTTTATTTGCTGGGTGCAGGCGTCGCGCAACAAGCTATCCCAGAGCGCACAGCCAAAGCGTAACCACTAAATCAACAATCCTGCCGCGCCTTCGTGGCGCAGCAGTGCAACCTTGGTTTCGACACCACCTTCACCTGAAAACCCCGTCAGACCCTTAGCACCCATCACGCGGTGGCAAGGAATGATGATTGGGATCGGGTTTCCACCACAGGCTTGTCCCACCGCTTGGGCTGGAACGCCCAAATCCTTGGCAATTTCGCCGTAGGTTCGGGTGTAGCCAAAGGGGATAGCAAACATCGCAGCACACACATCACGTTGAAAATCAGTGCCTTTGACGTTCATTGGCAAATCAAACATCTCTAATTCACCACGCGCATAGGCCAGCATCTGGATTTCGGCAGCATGCAGAACATCGCTGTGATCATCAGCAGAGATGCCCCAATCAAGGCGCGTGATCTCCCCCGCTTCCTCCACGATACACAGCAGACCAAACTGTGTTTTAACACTGCGCCGTCTGATCTGTGACATGTGGAACCCCTAAAAACGACAGATCAATCCTTAAATAGAAAAGCCCCGCCCGATTAAGGGCGAGGCTAGGGTAATTGTCGGCAATCGCCAAGGTGGCTTAAGCTGTCGCCATCATGCCTTTTTCTTCAGCTAAGGCACGCATGCGTTCCTGAAGCTTTTCAAATGCACGCACTTCGATCTGGCGAATACGCTCACGGCTCACTTTGTATTGTGTGCTCAGGTCTTCCAGCGTGATGGCTTCATCGCTTAGGCGGCGTTGGGTCAGAATGTCTTTTTCACGGTCGTTCAAAACATCCATCGCTTCGGCCAACATTTCGCGGCGCACAGTCAATTCATCATTGGCCTCATAATCGCCAGCTTGGTCGGCACTTTCGTCCTCAAGCCAATCTTGCCATTGCATGGTCCCCTCGCCCTCAGAGCCAACGGTCGCATTCAATGACGCATCCCCACCACTCATGCGGCGGTTCATGCTGATCACTTCGGTTTCCGTTACACCCAGATCATTAGCAATACGGGCCACGTTTTCTGGACGCAGATCACCTTCTTCTAGTGCACCGATGCGGTTCTTGGCTTTGCGCAGGTTAAAGAACAATTTCTTCTGAGCAGAAGTTGTGCCCAGCTTCACCAAAGACCACGAACGCAAAATGTATTCCTGAATACTCGCGCGGATCCACCACATGGCATAGGTCGACAGACGGAAACCCTTTTCAGGATCAAACCGCTTAACGGCCTTCATCAAACCAACATTGGCCTCTGAAATCACTTCGGCTTGGGGCAGACCATAACCGCGATAACCCATCGCAATTTTAGCTGCCAAACGCAGGTGGCTGGTGACCATTTTGTGGGCCGCGCCTGTGTCTTCTTTTTCAACCCAAGCTTTGGCCGCCATGTACTCTTCCTCAGGCTCCAACATTGGGAACTTGCGGATTTCTTGCATGTAACGGTTCAGGCCACCTTCTGGGGTTGGTGCCGGTAGATTTGCATAATTAGCCATTGTCAGTCCCTCTCATTTGGGTGCCCATGTTTATGGGCTTAACATTGATATGGGTGCCGCACAGACAGGTTTCAAGAGGTTGCCTGTGCGATAATTTCAATATGGAGACCCCAATGGCAAAGGCCAATGCTATGTCACACGCCTCACGCCTATGTGCACCATGTGACATAGATAGGCGTAACAAACGAAGGCTTCGTTATTTGGCTGGAATCTCAAGTGCTGCGATCAAACGGGACATATCCGCAGGCATATCCGCCTCAAAGCGCATCATCTCGCCGGTCACTGGGTGTTTGAACCCCAAAACAGCCGCGTGTAGGGCTTGGCGCTTGAAAACACCAAGCTCACGCAGACCATCATCACTGATTGATCCTTTAGGCAGCTTACGCTTGCCGCCGTAAACTGGGTCACCAACAAGGCCGTGACCAGCATGGGTCATATGCACGCGAATTTGGTGCGTACGACCTGTTTCCAACCAACATTCCATCAAGGCAATAACTTCAGGCGCACCAAAGCGCTGAACCGTACGGGCGCGGGTCACAGCGTGACGGCCC
This sequence comes from Ascidiaceihabitans sp., assembly GCA_028825475.1. Classification (GTDB taxonomy): domain Bacteria; phylum Pseudomonadota; class Alphaproteobacteria; order Rhodobacterales; family Rhodobacteraceae; genus Ascidiaceihabitans. Next base: position 50,663 of record JAPKAB010000002.1, read on the forward strand.
CCTTGAAACAACACCGCCTGGCGTTGGCGATCTGTTTTGTGACGGGCCAGTTGTGTGGTCATGCGAAGGATATTGCTGGTCTCAAAGCTTGCGCCCTTAACACCGCGCAACCTTGGATCATTCGCATCAGGCACACCGTAAACCAAAGCTTTATAGTAACGTTCAGTGCTGTGGTCTGCAAACTGAGCTGCCAAACCATGGTGCGCCGTGTCCGTTTTGGCCGCGACTAAGATTCCAGATGTTTCTTTATCAATGCGGTGCACAATTCCCGGGCGTTTCATGCCACCAACGCCAGACAGAGTATCGCCACAATGGTGCATCAAGGCATTAACCAATGTGCCGTTCGGCGTACCAGGTGCAGGGTGGACAACCATGCCCGCGGGTTTGTTAACCACAATCAGGTCATCATCTTCATAGATCACATCCAGCGGAATATTCTCTGGCAGGATGTGGCTTTCTTCGGCCTCTGGCACGTCGATTTCGACATCTGCACCCTCAAGAACCTTAGCCTTGGGGTCAAGAACGACAACGCCGTTCACTTTCACCGCGCCATCCGTGATCAAACGGGACAAACGGGTGCGCGACAGCGATGCATCCTCTGGCACATCACGTGCAACCGCCTTATCAAGACGGGAGGGCGGTGCTTCGCTGATACGGAAACGAACTGAGGTGATCGACATGACAGATCCTGTTGAACCCGCGAACTTGCGGTTTTTAAGACGATTGGTGACAGTACTAACAGCCACCATGTTGATCGGCGTTGTAGTCGTGGTCGGCCTGCTTGTCACCCGCCTGTCGTCAAAAGGTCCAGACTTGCCCCAAATGATCACTTTGCCAGACGGATCAACCGCCACAGCCTTCACCCAAGGCGATACATGGTATGCTATTGTAACCAGCGAAAACCAAATCCTGATCTACAATCGTACAGACGGCGAAATGCGCCAGACCATCGAAATAAAATAAGCAAGGCTTAGGTTCGTTGTTTTTAAAGGGGGGGGGTAAGTGGTACCACCTCCTGGTCTCGAACCAGGGACCTCCTGATCCACAATCAGGCGCTCTAACCAACTGAGCTAAGGCGGCACTTGTGGGCTGATTAACCGCCCAAACAAATGAACGCAATACCTTTCAAACCAAATAGTGCGCCTCAATCTTATCAATCTGCCCGAAATGGATATTTCAAAGGGCATATCCGCGATCTTGCCAAACATAGTGCATGTAGATAGCACAGGTTCATCATTTCCGGAGAATACCCAATGGGCATCAATAAAGAACGCGACGTCGAAGCAAACATGCAAATCGGTCCAACCGACCTTGGCATGGTCCGCATTTTCATCGAATCGCAAGGCATCGAAGTTCCCATGGATTTTGAACCAGACGAAGCCGAAGAAATCGCAGAAGAGATTCGTGCTGCAGCTATGGCTGCCCGCACTGTAAAATAACTCATAATTTAGGGCTGCGGACACAACAGTTCGCATCCCTAGCGAAATCCTAAAGAGGCGCGCATAATTATCTGCGTGATCGATCCTTCAAGGCTTCCAGACTTGTCGTAAACATAGTGGCCAAACGGCTGAGTGATTGTTGGGCTACACCTCCTATTACAAGCCACTGATGTCACGGGTGATATTCAACTGCGGTTTGACAGCCGCAATCTATGTGCCACGCAAACATTTCAGCGGGCCCGCTTATCATTCAACATACTTGGTTGTCGCAACGACGACCCCACACTTCCCCCCGAACGCCAGGTCGGTATCGGGGAAATCCCCGTACCGTGCTTCAAATCCTCAGGACGGCCCTTGACGTGACACCATTTGGCATCTTATTAATATGATACCAAATGGTATCGGATGGAGGGACTATGGATATTAACACTCAAAATGGCTTTCGCGCCCTTGCTGACCCGACGCGGCGTGATATTTTGCAACGCTTGGCCTGCGGCGAGCATACGATTGCGCAATTGACTGAACATTTCGACATGACCCGCGCGGCCGTGAGAAAGCACCTAACCGTTCTTAGTGATGGCGGACTGATCACAACACGTGTTTCCGGGCGCGAGCGATTTAACGCGCTTGACCCAAACGGCTTTGCCCCAATTCGCGACTGGATCAACTTTTTTGATCAATTTTGGGACAACCAACTGACCAACCTGAAAGATATTATTGAAAACAACGATCGAAAGGGACCACTCCAATGACTGACCGTATTATCCGAAAATCGATATTTCTGAATGCAGAACGCCAAACTGTTTGGGCATATCTCACCGATCCTGACAAACTCGCGATCTGGTTTCACGCACCCAAAGCCCCTTTGGCTGAAGGACAGCCAATGAAAATGTTTGGTGCTGACAGTGGTGATTTACTGATGTGGGGCGACGTGATTGTTGCCCGTGAACCTGAATACCTTGAATACAGCTTTATCATTAAACCGATGGGTGATGCGATCAGCACCGTTAAATGGACCCTTACAGAGGTAGCAGGCGGCACACAGTTAAGCCTTGAACACATCGGTCTGCCACAAAATGCAGAAAGCTATGGCCTCACACTCGCGCTGGACAAAGGTTGGGACGATCATCTGGCCCGCATGCGTACAGACGCCCACGCCTAAAACCGCGCATCACGGCAAGTGGCGTACAGACGCCCCTTGCCCCCGACGCTCGCACACCCTACCTAGGAGCGGACGGGTTCTGCTCTCTCTGTGATCGGTTATACATTCCAGAGGCCTTAAGCAATTCCTCGGCCGCTGGCTCTGTTCGGACCCTGGTTCGATTACCTGGTGACCACCTGTACATACAGGTCCCCCGGAATACAGAACCAAGCGTTTGTAGTGGTTCCCGTCACCTACCCTACAGCATCAGCCGCCCACAGCACTGCGCACCATTTGCCAATACTGGTCCTGCACTTCGCTTAGGCTAAGGCGACCTTCGCTACGAAACCATGTGTTCACACCTGTTAGCATCGCGATCACTGCAAATGTTGCGATCTTTGCATCCTTAACAGTCCAAGCGCCGCTTGCTTGTCCTGCGATCAGAATGTTCTGAAGGCGGTTTTCGTATTGGCCACGCAGGTCTTCGATCAAGGCAAAATTTTCAGGCGTCAAATTACGCAGCTCCATATAGGCGATAAACACTGCCTCGGGCCGCTCATGATGGAAGGCGATGTGAAAACGGACGAACTGCTCTAACATTTCCAACGGCTGCGCTGCATCTTCATCAGACAAAGCGGCCAACAATTCGGTCATATGGGACTGCATCAGATCAAACAGCAGGCTTTGTTTATCTGGTGTATAATTATATAGCGCCCCGGCCTGCACACCGACCTCGCTGGCAATTTGGCGCATGGAAACAGCGGCAAACCCGTGTTTGGCAAACAGCTCAAGCGCGGCGGTGCGTATTTTAGGGCCTGTGATGCCCGAGTGTGATCCTGTCGTGCGTGCCATACTCCCCATGTTATATGAACAAGCGTTCAGAACCAAGCACCGCTTGCGCCAAACGCATGGCTGGTGCATCAAGCGTACAACAGTTGGAAAAAGACATGCGTTTCATTGCTTTAATTTTGCCTTTGGCCCTGATGGCCTGCACTCAATTTCCTGAGTTGGATGACGCTGTTTTCAATGTTGGCAAAGATGCAAAGTACCCAAAATTGTTGCCTGTCGATGCTTTGCTAGCCCAAAGCAATTCAACTGGTCCTTCACCAGAGGAAACAGCAAGCACATTGAGCGCGCGTATTGCGGCCTTGCAAAACCGTGCTGCACAGCTTCGGGGCTCTGTTGTGGACGCGAACACCCAAAATCGCATGAAAGACGGTGTGAACTAAGGCTTTTCTCGCGTTGCAAGGACGTCGTAAAACCGCTACATCGCGCCAAACGACCAATCATCCAAAAGGACCCAAACTATGTCACAGCCTCTTCGTCTTGGTATTGCCGGTTTGGGAACTGTTGGAGTTGGGGTTGTTAAAATCATCCGCAAGCAAGCCACTCTTTTACAGGCCCGCACGGGTCGTGAAATCACAATCAGCGCCGTAAGCGCGCGCAGCAAAGGCCGCGATCGTGGTGTGGCGCTTGATAGCTATGCATGGGAAGACGATCCTGTTGCATTGGCAAAGCGTGATGATGTTGATGTTTTTGTTGAACTTATGGGCGGTGCCGATGGCCCAGCCAAAGCCGCGACTGAGGCAGCCATCGCTGCGGGCAAACACGTGATCACCGCAAACAAAGCTATGCTTGCGATGCACGGTCACGCGCTGGCGCAAGCGGCCGAAGCCAAAGGCGTATCACTGCGCTATGAAGCTGCCGTTGCAGGTGGCATTCCTGTGATCAAAGCCCTGACCGAGGGTCTGGCTGGTAATGAGATCACCCGTATCATGGGCGTGATGAACGGGTCGTGTAACTATATCCTGACCCGCATGGAAGATTCAGGCCTTAGCTATCAAGAGATTTTCGCTGAGGCCGATGGCCTTGGCTATCTCGAAGCAGATCCACAACTGGATGTTGGCGGCATTGATGCAGCCCACAAACTTGCGATCCTCAGTTCAATCGCCTTTGGCACCAAAGTCGATTTTGACGCCATTGTCCTCGAGGGCATCGAGCGCATCACCATCGAAGACATCAAAGCCGCAGCCGACATGGGCTATAAGATCAAGTTGCTGGGCGTGACCCAAATGACAGGTCGTGGGCTAGAGCAGCGTATGCAGCCTTGCCTTGTGCCAACCGGCTCTCCTTTGGGACAGTTGCAGGGTGGCACGAACATGATCGTGATTGAGGGCGACGCGATTGAACAAGTTGTCTTGCGCGGCCCCGGTGCTGGCATGGGCCCAACGGCCAGTGCTGTGATGGGCGACGTTTGTGACATCGCACGCGGTTTCCACCTGCCAGTATTTGGACAGCCTGTGGAAACGCTGGTTGAAAGCAAGCCTGCAAAGTCAACAATGCCAGCCCCTTACTATCTGCGCATGGGCGTGGTTGATAAGCCTGGTGCGATGGCTAAGATCGCTACTGTTTTGGGCGAAGCCGGGATCAGCATCGACCGCATGCGCCAATACGGCCATGCTGAGACAGCTGCCCCTGTTCTAATCGTGACGCACAAAGTTTCCAGCGCAGCCATTGAAGCTGCTTTGGAAGCGATGGAAAGCACAGGCGTCTTGGCCTCTGCCCCAGTTGCACTTCGCATTGAAGAAGTTTGAGGGCATACTCCCCCAAACATGACTGCTTTTGCCTGACGTATCTGTGGATGCCTCCGGCGGGAGTTTATTTTGTAAGATGAACGGGGGGATTGCGTGTCATTTCTGGGGGTTGAGCATTCACTAAATGGACGCCGTTGGGTTGGTCCTGCAATCGAAGTTGACCGCGCCGCCGAGGCGATTGCCCAGCAGACTGACCTGCCCCGCCCTGTGGCCCAAGTATTAGCCCGTCGCGGCGTTGCCCCTCAAGAAGCAGCTACGTTTCTTGCCCCCTCGTTGCGTGAGCTATTGCCTGATCCGCGATCTTTGCATGACATGGAAAAGGCAGCGACGCGATTTTTGGCAGCAGTTTCGTCCCGTCAGCACATTGCAATTTTTGCTGACTATGATGTTGATGGCGGCAGTTCTGCCGCGTTATTGATTGTTTGGCTGCGGTCCTTGGGTTTGCAAGCCACCCTTTATATTCCCGATCGCATTGATGAAGGTTATGGCCCCAATGATGAGGCAATGTCTGCCCTTGCCCGCGCTCATGATCTGATCATTTGCGTAGATTGCGGTACACTTTCTCACGGTCCTATTGCTGCTGCAATTGGCGCGGATGTCATTGTGCTTGATCACCACTTGGGTGCTGAAACACTGCCGGATGCATTGGCCATTGTGAACCCCAACCGCCAAGATGAAGACGGGGCTTTGGCCCACCTATGTGCGGCAGGCGTTGTGTTTTTAATGTTGGTCGAATCGGGTCGTCAGATGCGCGAAGCAGGCCAGCAAGGTCCAGACCTGATGTCTCTGCTAGATCTGGTTGCATTAGCCACAGTGGCTGATGTCGCCCCACTGATCGGTGTGAACCGCGCGTTTGTACGCCAAGGCCTACGTGTAATGGCACGGCGCGATCGCCCCGGCATCGCAGCCCTTGCAGATGTGTCACGTATGGATACGACCCCATCTTCTTATCACCTTGGGTTTCTTTTAGGTCCCCGCGTGAATGCGGGCGGCCGCATTGGCCAAGCGGATTTGGGCGCACGCTTATTGGCCTGCGACACCGAACACGAAGCAGCAGCTATGGCCGAACGCCTTGATCTGTTGAACACGGAACGTCGTGATATCGAGGCTGCTGTTCGGGCTGCGGCGATAGAACAGGCTGAGGAACGCGGGTTTGATCGCCCATTGGTATGGGCCTCTGGCGAGGGATGGCATCCAGGTGTGGTGGGTATTGTTGCCTCGCGTCTGAAAGAAAATTCAAACCGTCCCTCAATTGTCATCGGCTTTGAGGACGGAATCGGCAAAGGTTCAGGGCGTTCTGTTTCTGGAATCGATCTGGGTGCACCCATTCAACGCCTCGCAAATGAAGGCCTGTTGATCAAAGGGGGCGGCCACAAAATGGCGGCGGGTTTGACAGTGGCCGAAGACAAGCTTGAGGCCGCCATGGAGCGCCTTTCCGAGCTGTTGGACAAACAAGGTGCCGGACAGATCGGTGCCGCTGATTTGCGCCTAGACGGTGCGATGATGCCAATGGCGGCCACTGTCGAGTTGGCAGAGCAAATTGAACAGGCCGGTCCCTTTGGCGCAGGTGCCCCCGGTCCACGCTATGCCTTTGCAGACATGCAGATTTTCTTTGCCAAGCGGGTTGGTGAGAACCACCTTAAGTTGACCTTTGGCGACACCGAGGGTGGACGCATGGAAGCAATAGCATTCGGTGCATTTGATACGGATATGGGTCCCGCACTTGAGCAACATGGTGGTGCGCGTTTCCACCTTGCAGGGCGTTTGGACATCAATACTTTCCGTGGACGCCAGACGATTCAGCTTAGGTTGGAAGACGCCGCACCCGCTTGATAAAAAAAACCGCAATTTTGTGTTTTTTCCACTTGCGCAGTTCGCCTCCTTTCCCTAAATAACGCCTCACCACAGCGGCCCGTTCGTCTATCGGTTAGGACATCTGGTTTTCAACCAGGAAAGAGGGGTTCAACTCCCCTACGGGCTGCCATGGTACTTTCCACACAAATTCGTAGATATAGTTGCTGCTTGTGAGCGGTTATTGATATTTCTGTGTCCTATTTTCATCAGCAGCATATTAGGGCCATGGGTCGTATCCGCATTCCCCGCTGGTGCATTCATGACGGCCTATTGACTACCCTCAGTCTGTTCAGTTTTAACTGAACGAACTTGAACGTCGCGATCACAAAACCTATATGACCCTCACAGCGAGGGTAGAAATATGGCAACCGATCCAAAAATAGACGCGATTAGGCACGATTTCATTGAAAAAACCGGTCTGATCTCTCAATCCGAGGGGTTGCCACGGATTGCGGGCCGCATTTTTGGCATGTTGATTTTTGATGGAGAGGCCGTCGCCTTTGCCGATCTTGCAACAAAGCTGGAAGTCAGCCGCGCCAGCGTCAGCAGCAGCATTCGCCTGCTTGAAGAACGTGGATTGATCAAACGCATGACCAAATCCGGAGACCGGCAAGATTATTTCCGCCTCGCCACAGACCCTTACGCCACGATGCTGCAACGCTTGCAGAAACAAACACAAGCCAACCGCGATGAAATTGCTGAAACTATTCAATCACTGCCTGCCGATTCTGAAGCGGTGGGGCGATTGAATGAATACGCAAAACTTCACGAATCAAAAAGCGCAGCGATCATTGTCGCGCTGGAAACCATCCGCGCCGCGACCCCAACATCATCCGAACCGCAAAACGCCGTCTTAAAGGAAGTTGAAAATGACTAAAGCCGAAAAAGACGAAACGACTGTAGCGAAACCTGTAATCAAAGCGAAAACCACGACCGCAGCAAAATCCACCAAGTCTAAAAAACTAGCTGAACCAACCACGCCCATACCGTTGACCTTTGTGTCGGACAAAGGCGCATCCGGTTCCTTGTGGATCGCGGCATTTTTGGTGATTGCAATTGTGGGCTGGATGGGTAGCGGATTTATCCTGCCCTCCAAGGATGAAGAAGAACCCGTTGTTGTCCGCGCAGATGTGCAACCAGTTGCCGTAGCCGTCACAATGTCGGTCGCCGAAACTGTCACACAGTTTTATCAGGCCGAAGGTCAGGCCCAGCCAGATCGCGATACAAACGTACGCGCCGAAATCTCGGGCGATATCGCAAAGGTATTGGTATCCAAGGGCCAAGACATTGAAGCAGGAGCCGTCATCGCCCGCTTTGATGCAACCAACAATGACGCTGATGCCAACCGCGCGGCCCAACAGTTTGCCCAATCCCAGCGTGAATTTGACAACGCCGAACAGTTGCTAGCGCGCGGTGTCTCCACCGCTGATCGCGTATCACAGGCGCGTGCTGCCCTTGCCGCCGCTCAGGCGCAAGTGACTGAAGTCGAACAAGACGCCAAGGCGCTAACGATTACAGCACCTTTTGCGGGTCGTATAGAAACCCTGAACATCGATGAGGGTGAATTTATATCTGCTGGCAGCGAAGTGGGGCGCATTGTCGACATCACGCCGCTGACGGTCGCCATTCAGGTGCCACAACAGTCCCTTACCCGTTTGGCCGTCGGTCAAACCGCAACCGTCCGCTTTATTACGGGCGAAGAGCGTACTGGGACGCTCACCTTTGTTGGCACTTCTGCTGCTGCTGAAACGCGCACGTTCTTGGCCGAGGTAGAAGTGGCTAATGATGATCGCGCAATCCCTGCAGGTATATCAGCCGAAGTTGTAATCCCAACTGGGGATGCGACAGCCCACTTCCTGTCCCCCTCAATCGTCTCTTTAAACACCGAAGGAACTCTGGGCGTCAAAACGGTGAATGCTGACAACGTCGTGGCGTTTTATCCTATCCAGATGGTCAAGGCACAGATCGACGGCATCTGGGTCACTGGCCTTCCAGAGACTGTGGATGTGATCACTGTGGGCCAAGGATACGTTAACAAGGGCGAAATTGTTGCCCCATCCCCTGCGGAGCCAAAATAATGGACAGCATAATCAACGCCGCATTCTCGCGGACCCGTGTTGTCGTCATGGCCCTCATGCTGGTTCTTGGCATCGGCGCTTACGCATATTCCGCCATTCCTAAAGAGGCCAACCCTGAAATCCCGCTACCGCTGTTTTATGTGTCTACCAGTTTGGACGGCATCAGCCCAACGGATGCAGAGCGTCTGCTGTTGGAACCGATGGAGACTGAATTCTCATCCGTTTCAGGATTGGACAGCATGAATTCGGACGCCGCCGAAGGGTTCGCCAGTATCCAATTGGAATTTGCACCTGGTGGCGACAATCAAGAGGCGCTGGACAAGGTACGCGAAGCTGCAGACCGCGCCCAAGGCGACCTGCCTGATGATGCCCGTGATATTACGATCACCGAAATCAACACAGCCCTTTTCCCGATTCTAAACGTGATCCTATCGGGCCCCGTACCTGAGCGAACATTAAACGCGCTGGCCGAAGACCTGCAGGACGAAATTGAAGGAATTGAGGGCGTTCTTGAGGCTGAAATTGGCGGACAGCGCTTTGAGTTTCTTGAGGTCCTGATCGACCCAACCGTTTTCCAAACCTATAACCTGTCCTTTGACGAACTGATTGGCCAAATCCAACGCAACAACCGCTTAATCGCGGCGGGTGCGATTGAAACGGGGTCAGGGCGCATCGTGTTGAAAGTTCCGGGATTAATCGAAGACCTTGATGACGTAATGTCGATGCCTGTTAAGGTACGCGGCGATGCCGTTGTGACCTTTGGCGATGTCGCCACGATCCGCCGTACCTTTGAAGATCCCAGCTCATTTGCGCGGATCAACGGCCAACCTGCTTTGGCCCTTGAGATCACCAAGCGTTCAGGCGCGAACATTATTGAAACCGTCGACGCCGTTCGCGCCGTTGTCGAAGAGCTGCGGGTTGAATGGCCCGAGAGCATTAAAATTACCTACCTTCAGGACCAAAGCAAGCAGGTCAAAGACATGCTCAGCGACTTAGAGGCCAACGTGATCGCAGCCATCATTCTAGTGATGATCGTGATCGTTCTGGCCCTTGGCACACGCTCTGCGATCCTAGTGGGGTTATCTATTCCTGGCGCATTCTTGGCTGGCGTCATCGCGCTTTGGCTGATGGGTTACACCATGAATATCGTTGTGTTGTTTTCCCTGATCCTTGTCGTTGGCATGCTGGTGGACGGTGCGATTGTGACCACCGAATTGGCTGACCGCAAACTGCAAGAAGGGCTACCCCCGAAAGAGGCCTATGCCTTTGCCGCCAAACGCATGGCTTGGCCCATCATCGCCTCCACCGCCACCACCCTTAGCGTATTTATCCCCTTGCTGTTTTGGGCGGGTCTCATTGGTGAATTCATGAAGTTCCTACCAATCACCGTCCTGTTGACGCTGACCGCGTCATTGTTCATGGCACTGATCTTTATCCCTGTTGTCGGGGGGCTCATCGGCAAACGCCAACCCCAATCTGCCAAAGCAAAAGCAGCCCTTCATGCTGCTGAATTCGGCGACCCACGTGAAATGGGCGGCTTTACGGGGCGCTATGTCAAACTGTTGCAATGGGCCATCCTGCGCCCTGCAACGACGCTGTTGCTGGCCTTGGCTTTACTGTTGGGTGGTTTCGGAATGTACGGGACCTTTGGCAAGGGCGTCACGTTCTTCCCATCAACAGAACCCGATTTCATGCAGGTGCAAGTGCGCGCACGCGACAACTTTTCGATCTTTGAACGCGACGCCTTGGTGCGCGCGGTTGAGGACCGCCTGTTGGGGTACGAAGAAATCGCCAGCATATACGCCCGCTCTATGATGAGCGCAGGCCAAGGCGACGAAGAAACCATCGGCACATTGCAGTTGGAATTGACCCCTTGGAACACGCGGCGCACAGCGGCCGACCTTGGCGTTGATATTCGCAAGAGCGTGGCTGACATCGCAGGGATCAATGTGCAGGTTCAAACCGAAAGCGGTGGACCCGCAGATGGCAAGCCTGTGAACCTGAAGGTAAAGGCCCGCAATCCCGAAGTGCAGGCACAATCCGTGCAAGTCATTCGCGATATTATGGACGAAATCGGTGGCTTTACAGATGTCACCGACACGCGCCCTGTGCCGGGGGTTGAGGTTTCGATCCTTGTGAACCGCGCCGAAGCCGCACGTTTTGGCGCGGATGTCAGCCTGCTGGGACAAGCTGTTCAACTGCTGACCCAAGGGATCACAGTTGCGGATTATCGACCCGATGACATTGACGGATCACTTGATATCAGGGTGCGTTTCCCGCGTGAAGAACGCTCATTGTCCGAACTTGCTGGTCTTCGTGTGCCTACGTCGTCTGGCCTAGTCCCCATTTCTAACTTCGTGACCTTCGCCCCGTCTGAACGCACCGGCGTTATTCGCCGTATCGATTCAAAACGGGTGACAACGATTGAGGCCAATGTGGCCCCTGATGTCTTGGTCAACGATCAAATCACCCTTTTGACCCAAGCGCTGAATGCAGCCGAATTGCCTGATGGCGTTGAATTCAGCTTTGGCGGTGAGGCCGAGGATCAGGCCGAAAGCATGATCTTCTTGGTAAGCGCCTTTGGAGCCGCGATTTTTATGATGTTTGTGATCCTCGTGATCCAGTTCAACAATTTCTACCAAGCATTCATCGTGATGAGTGCAATCGTGTTCTCAATTGCAGGCGTCTTGCTGGGGTTATTAGTCACGGGCCGTGCATTTGGGATCGTGATGGGCGGTATCGGCGTAATCGCCTTGGCCGGCATCGTGGTAAACAACAACATCGTTTTGATCGACACCTACAATGCGCTCAAACGTTCAGGCCAATCCCCACTTGAGGCCGCCCTGCGTACGGGCGCTCAGCGTTTGCGCCCTGTAATGTTGACCTCCCTGACCACCGCACTTGGGCTGATGCCGATGGTCATTGGCGTGAACCTAAACTTCTTCTCCAGAGAAATCGTTTACGGCGCACCATCGACCCAGATGTGGACGGAACTATCATCCGCCATCGCAGGTGGATTGGTCGTGGCGACCGTGCTGACGTTGGTCGTAACTCCAGCCATGTTGATGCTGGGAGAACGTCGCAAAAACCGCAACGTCGCTGGACTGGTGCCCGTAGAATAACAAAATACTGCCGCTCTTGGAATGTAGATCAAGGGTGGCGGCATATCGCAACTACCCAGATTTTCCGTCACCTAAATAGAACATCTGGCACCCTCGTCCTGCCCGTTTCGAGGCATAAAGTGCGATGTCGGCCTGCTCATATAGCTGTTTGGCTGTTGCTGTATCACTCGTGATTTTGAACACCGTCCCAATACTGGCCGAAATCTTACAAATTTTGTCCTGAAATTGAATTGGCTTTTCAAAACTGGAAATGATTCGTTGCCCAATAGCACGCATAACGTCTTGGTTTGACTGCTTGGGGAACAAGATAACAAATTCGTCCCCCCCCAAACGCGCGACAGTGTCCGCGTCGCGGGTTTCGGCAACCATTATTCGGGCAACCGTTTGCAGGACTTGATCACCTGCGGCATGGCCATAAGAATCGTTAACTGTCTTGAAAAAATCCAAATCGATTTGCATCAATGCAAACGCGGTTCCAGCGACCAAATGCCGTTCAATAATCATGTCGAACGCCCGCCGATTTTTTAGGCCCGTAAGTGTATCGGTAAATGCCTGCTCTTCTGCCGCAATCATCGCCCCCTGAAGCCTCAAGTTCAGCTTTCGCGACGCCTCCATCGCAGCCGACTTAGCTTCAACAAGATAAAGCATTTCGATGGTCAAATCTGTGGGTGCGAAATCGGTGTTTGTTAGTTCATAATCGCGCACAGCATCTACTGCTGAAATCCCAAACGACAGGTTCACGATCAACTGTCCAGCGATATGACCGGGCACCAAAACGCCCTTTAAGTTGGTGGTTGGCGGATCACGCAGTTGTAAGTGCAATTTACTACCTGAGACCGCTTCCAAGTCTTGGGCTGAATTAACCGATCGTGGCCGTTTTAGTGAAAAGACTTCTAAGAACCGCTTGCCCAGCCAATCCTCACTCTCCCTAATTTTAATGAGTGTCGGCCCGACATGAATAATGTGTCCTGTTTTGTTCAGAACAAGATGCATAGGGCACAAGACATCTAAGATTGCGCCAGTGTTGCATGGATCCGTTGCAGGGCCGATCAGGTCGACATGACATACCGTCATCTCTGGCCTCCCAAATTAAACCGACGCCCTGTCGAAAATTCACACGCGACCAGTGAAATCGAGATTGTTTCGATCCCTTGGGAAGCACCAAGATGTTCTAGAATAACCAATGCGCCATAATCATCCGCCATTGCGCGCAGTATGCCGATAAACACATGCCCTGTACCCGCAATCGGACTGCGACAGGTTAGCGAATATTGCGTTGCTGTTTGATCTCGTAAATCTAGCTCTGGTAAATCAAAATCCGAAACCGCCAATCGCGCACGATCTGGCAACTCGTCCAGTGAATGGAGAAATTCAATGAATGTATCCCCACCAAAGCGCAGCAATCGCCGCAGGCTTTCAGTGTTGGGGTGTGACACAAGATACGTTCCCAAATCCTCCATCAACTCAAACCGCGGTCTATTTAAAGCAGCACTTGCAGTGTCCAGAATTTGATTTGTTAAATCGTTGTCATAGATCAGCATCGACTCAAAATCAGAAAAGCCGATGTCGGCGACGCGCGCACATTCAGCCCATCGTTCAGACCCGTAGGTGTCTATTACAAAGCACTGTATCGCGCGATTTGTTAGCCCATGCATTTTTGCCTCGGTCCCAAACCCATGGGCACGATGCACTGGTATCTCTTAACATTCCCCCAACGCCAGCTAGACGCGGAAAATCTTAATTAAATATAAGCCGCTGGATTAAAAATCGGTCGGCGCACCGCCCTCTTCTTTGCGCCGCGCGACAAAAGCCGCCAGCTCTTCGCGAATAGCGGGATCCATCGGTGGTTCTTCGAAGTTTGCGATGATTTCTTTGAATATCCCATGCGCCCGTTCTGGCGTCCAAACACCGCCTGCGACTTCCCAACCTTCGTAGTTTTTCCAGTCACTTAGGAAAGGTTGGTAAAACGCAGTCGTATAGCGATCTTGCGTGTGTTGAATGCCAAAAAAGTGGCCGTCATTGCCCACCGATTTGATTGCATCCAAGGCGATATCATCCACCTCGGTTGCCCAAATCTTGGGATCAAGGTAGCGCTGAATTTGCTGCAGCACTTCGCAGTCCATGATGAACTTTTCAGGGCTGGCGATAAGACCGCCCTCAAGCCAACCAGCAGCGTGGTAAACCATGTTGGTCCCAGACTGCACAGCCGCCCACAGGCTATTAGATGTTTCCCACATCGCCTGCCCGTCCGGCACATTGGCGGCGCACACACCGGAAGACCGCATCGGCAAGCCATAGAACCGCGCCATCTGGCCCGTCATCTGGGTCGCCCGCATGTATTCAGGTGTTCCAAATGCAGGGGCGCCAGACTTCATATCCACGTTTGATGTAAACGTCCCTATGGCACAAGCGACACCAGGGTTGATGTATTGCGCCAATGCAATCGCGCACAGGCCCTCAGCCAGCGACTGCGCCACAGCGCCTGACATCGTGACAGGGGCCATCGCCCCCGCAAGGGTGAACGGCGTCACCACAAGCGCCTGACCACGACGCGCAAGGCGCATCCAGCCGTCCATCATCGGATAGTCATGTTTTAACGGCGAGGTAGAGTTGATGTTGGTGTACATCTTGGGACTGGCGTCAAATTCCTCGTGAGTGTGACCACCCGCGATACGGACCATCTCGACCACGTCCTCCACCCGCTCTTTCCCCAAAGAATAAGCATGCATGACTTTGTCGGTGATGGTCAATTTATCGTACAATACATCGAGATGGCGCACGCTGGCATGCACATCAACGGGTTCTACAGGATAGCCCCCCGCAAAATGGATACAGTTGAAATATTGGGTTAGCTTCAAAAGGTTCTGACACATTTCACGGGTGCCAGACACTTTGGTACCAATCGACATGTCCCAATAGCTTGGCGGGGATGAAACGTTACCAAAGTTGATGTGGTTACCCCCGATGGTGATCTGGCGATCAGGGTTGCGCGGAGTTAGGGTGAAAGAGTTTGGGGCCTTGCCCACCATCTCCATCACAAAATCACGGCCCATACGCACGTTCGTACCTTTGACGGTACATCCTGCTTGCTTCAGGATTGCCACCGCTTCGGGATGTAAAAATTCGATCCCGATCTCTTCAAGGATACGCATCGCGCCCTCGTGGATGGCCGCGACGCCATCTTCATTCAAAGGTTCAACAGGGCGATCCACCAACAACGGCGGGTTCCATGGCATCTGTTCAATAACAGCACTTCCGCGGCGTGCTGCAGCGCCTGCGCGACCACCACCACGTGTTCTGCGTTTTGAACCTTCAGCCATGCGACAATCCCCCGTTTGATGATACCTCATCCAAACGCAACCATATGGTCATTGGCCAGCACATTAACGACAGTTTTTGTCGCTTAACGCGCTTAAAGGGTCAGTTTTCGTTCAGCCAGTCAGGGATATGACCAATGTCAGGCAAGACAACATCGGCGTAAGGGGCCAAAGTCTCGCGTGTCGCCATGCCTGTCAGGACAGCAATACAGCGCATTCCCGCAGCCGCTCCTGCCATCAAATCATGTGTACTGTCCCCCACCATTGCTACGCGGGCAGGATCACATCCGGTCTGGGCACAAAACGCTTTCAACTGACCAGCGGCGGGTTTGGCACCATATCCACTGTCAAAACCTGCGATAAAGTCAAACAACCTGACAACACTGGCACTGCCCAGATGGGCAAGTGCGGGCGCTTCGGAATCATTGGTTGCGACACCCAGTTTCAAGCCCGCATCCCGCAAAGATGTTAGATAAGGGATCAACGGAATTACTTCGACCTGAGGGGCCATTGTTGCCTCCTCGTTCAACATTTCCAACATCGCACTATGGCTCAGGTCTGGAAAATGCGAGGCCAATGCATGCCCTATTTCATCCGGCGTGCCAGCGATTGCGACACTGTCGGAGGAAAACTTACGTGTGGTAATGTCAAAACCAATATCTTTGCCAATAATGGTCGCGGCCGCGCGATCTCCATCAGTAAGGCGCAATAGGAACGCTTGTGCCCATGCCTCCCACGTGGCTGAAAACTCGAACAAAGTACCATCTTTATCAAAAATCAATCCCTGCCAATCGGTCATGTCCAGTGCACCTGCTCACCGCCTGGCAAGGACTGGCGTGCTTCCATTAAGCGCACGTAAGGTATCGAAATACTGTCACAAAATGAGATAACCCACGCATCGTCCATCATCAGAAATTCCAACAAGCCGCCCAGAAATTCTGGATCCGTTGCTCCGTTGCGCACATCCGCTTCGCTGGCACCAGTCGAGCCTAAGAAAACAGGTAAAAGATCTTCGTTTCCCGCCAGCCATGCCAAGGCCTGTAGCCCCACGGTTTCGGCGGATTCCTGCGTCATTGTCATCGCTCACTCCTGTTTCCTGAAAATAGAAACACTTTGTTAACTTTAAGGGACAAAAACCTAACTAGGTGACGAACACAAGAGACCACCATTCGGGCTCGAACATTTAACAAGTGAGGAAGGGGCTACAATGCACGGCAAGGTACTAATAGTAGACCCAATTGCAACGAACCGTATCATATTGAAGGTCAAATTCTCTGCTGCTTATTACACTGTCACCCAAGCCTTAACATTGGCTGAAGCAATTGCAGCAATTGCGAAATCACGTCCCGACATCGTTATCACAGCCGATCAATTGCCAGATGGCACAGCACGCGATTTGATTTCCCAAATGCATGAACTGCCAATGGGGCATGACATTCCGATCATCGCAATAGAATCGTGTCAGAACCTTGATAACCAATTGCCCCTCCTTGAAGCTGGCATTGACGTCGTCCTAAGCCAACCGCTCGATGACACCCTTCTGCTGGCCAGAGTGCGCAGTCTGGTTCGCTCAAATTCATCTGACTCAGATTGGGAGTTGGGCGAAGGCACCTCTCACGCCTTAGGTTTCGCAGAGGTCCAAAAGGTCTTTGCACCATCAGGACGGGCGGTCTTGGTGGGCCCAAACAGGGCGTTGCTGGAGGATTGGACGACCCAGATGGCTGGTAATTTACCAACCCAAACCAAAGTAGCAGGTGTGGATGAAGCCATCAATATTTTCGGCACATCCCAAAACGCCAATCTTCCAGATGTTTTCGCCTTGGCTATGGGAAAGCACGAGCCAGAAAAAATCCTGCATTTTCTCGCAACATTGAAATCAAATACCAGCACACGCCACTGCGCCGTGTTGGTTGTGCAGACCCATACAAACCAAGTGTTGGGTGCCCAAGCACTGGATATGGGCGCGAATGATTTGATGCAACACGGCTTTCAACCCGCTGAAATGGCATTGCGCATTAATACCCTCCTAAGGCGTAAGAAAAATAACGACACAATACGGGCCAAGGTTCGCAATGGACTTGAGGCGGCGGTCAGCGATCCACTCACGGGACTACACAATCGCCGATACGCCATGCCACAACTGGACCGCATCATAGAACATGCCAACCTCACAGGTGATCCTTTCGCAGTGATGATCGCGGATATGGACCACTTCAAACAGATCAATGACAGCCACGGTCACGCTTCGGGGGACGCTGTTCTAGTCGAAACAGCGAAACGACTGGGCGAAAACCTTCGCGCCGTTGATATGATTGCGCGCATCGGAGGAGAGGAATTTTTGATCGTTATGCCGGGTGCCCCGCTAAAGGATGCCCAAGGTGCAGCACGCAGACTCTGTCATTTAATTGGGGACAAGCCGTTCAAAAAACCTGATGGATTACGCCCCATAAACGCAACCATATCTATCGGGCTTGCAGTTGGCGGGGATACTAAAAAGACAGCTCACCAACTTTTGGACGAAGCGGACAAGGCGCTATATGCTGCCAAAAACCGTGGCCGCAATTGCGTTACACTAAGCAGGCCAGCAGCTTAACCTGATCAGTTAGATTGCATCTGTTTTGGTTTGCGCTTTGGTCCACGTTTTAACGCGTCCTCAATTCCATCGGCATAGGCGCGGCGTTCTTCGATGTTCATCTTTTCTATAATGTTCAGCCACTGTGTTTGGCCGGCGCTTTGTGCGTCCAGCGTAGACGCAGACTGCTTTGCCAACACCACTTCAATTGCCGCGCGGTCAAATGTGTCAGAACGCAGAATCGTCGCTACATCTGCGTAATGGGCGCGACGTTCAACACGGTCCGCACCACCTTTTGCAGGGCGCAAAGCTTCAAACACTTCGCGACGTTGATCATGGGGCAAGGCCTGAATATAGGGGCGCGCATAATTCACCTGCGCATTACCGCCCATTGGACCACCTGGACCTTTGCGCACAAAAGCACCCGCCATCAATCCAGCCACCGCCAGATTAACGGCTAGCGAAATACCTAGCAAAATCTTAAAACCACGCGGCAAGGCCGATTTGGCGATTTGTGTTGTCTGTGCCATGTCTTAGCCCTCTTCCATATCCCAGCCGAAGCCGAACATTCCTGTGTCTTCAATACCGTCTTCTAATAATGAAATCGATGTTTCACTGCCTAGAAACGTTTCAAATTGTGTTGGCAAACCCTCTGGCGGATTAATCCCAACCCAAAAACCAGCGCAGGTCGCAGCGACCAGTCCACCCATGCCCTGCCATCCACCAACCATCGAGGTGATTTGTTCCCACAGACTTGGCTGTGCAAACTGTGGCATCGGCTGCTGGGCTAACGCATCTGTCACCACTCGCGCCATGAAGGTCTCTGACGGCTGGGCACCCACGTCATTTGTTGCCTGCTCAAACAAGGCATCCAGCGCGTTCATATCCAGATCAACGGTGTCTTTATCAGATGCTGTCATCTTCATATCCTAACTTTTCACGTGCCGGTGCCAAGGCCTGCGCCAATGCGCGCTTACCGCGCGCGGTCAAACTTTCGACCGCTTCGGTGCTAATCTCAAGTATTTCCGCAATTTCAGGGTTCGCCAATCCTTCGATATGGCGCAAAATCACGGCCTGTCTTTGTCGTTCGGGCAATGTCTGCAACCCAGCCTGCAATGCGTCCATACGTTCACGAGTTTGCAATTGGTCCGTAACGCTCGGGGATGGATCAAGGGGTTCGTCCACTTCATCCAAACCAACACCGCGTTTGCGGCGCAATCGATCCGTGCACAGGTTCGCAGTCACGCGGTATAGCCATGTGCTGACCTTTGCTTCGCCCATGCGCCAATGTGGTGCGACCTTCCACAAACGCATCATTGCGTCTTGGGTCACATCTTCGGCCTCAGCCCGATCACCTAAAACGCGCACCGCATGCCCAAAGACGCGCGGCGTCAATCGGGCTATCAGCGCACGTGCAGCAGCTGCATCACCCTGTGAATACTGGGCAAGCAGGGCGTCATCGGCCAGATCGGTGTATGCATCCAAGGGCATTGTCATCCAGTTCAGCGTTAGCGGGAGACCGCGCTCATGACAAGCGCGGTCCAGTTTCGATGTTCAAACAAACGCGGGCTTACTCGCCGTGCTTCTTGTCACCATGTTTCTTTTTACCGCCTTTATGCTTTTGCATTTTTTCAGCCGCGGCGTTGTACTCTTCTTCGGACAAAGAACCGTTTTCATCTGTATCAAAGTGCTTCAACATCTTTGCGCTGCGGTCTTTACCACCACGGCCTTTACCGCGTGCTTCCAGCTCTTCAGCAGACAACTTACCATCCTTATCAGCGTCCAGCTTTTCGATCATGCGTGCCGCACGTTTCTCAGCTTTTTCCTGGCCTGACGCCGCAAGTTCAGCTGCGGAAATCAATCCGTCAGAATCGGTATCCATTTTTGCGAAACGAACAGCGCCTTGGGCTTCCATTTCAGCCGCAGTAATTTGACCATCGCCATCTACATCCAGATCAGCAAATGCAATCGGGGCTGGGCCATGTCCGCGGGCTTGGGCAGCGCCAGTAAACCCAACGGCAACCAACGCAATTGTCAAAGCGACTTTAGGCAAAGCGGTCATACGTAGTGTCATCATAATTCTCCGGTTTTTATTGTGCCCCCATTTTGGGCGGCTCACTAAGTCAAACGGGGACACAGACGGTTTCCGTCGCAGTAAATTCAAATAATTTGCAACTTCCCGCCACTAGGACATCCTGTCGCGTTTATTTTCTCGCATTCAGGGCGCATTTAGAAGACAGACAAAAGGATATTCCAATGGCCAGCACAGATGTGGAACCTATGACTGAAGTAATCGAGCGTCCCCTACGCACTGCGCTTTTACGTGGCTGGCGTCGTAAATGCCCCAACTGTGGGCAAGGTTCGCTGCTGAAAAGCTACTTGAAGGTCAATGACACCTGCACAGTATGCCGTGAAGAACTGCACCACCATCGTGCCGATGACGGGCCTGCCTATTTGACGATTCTGATCGTTGGGCACCTGATGATCGCGCTGTTGTATGAGGTGTTCCTGATCTACCGCCCAGAGCCGCTTACACTGTTCACAATCTTTGCTGTTGGCAGTGTCGGCCTGTCGCTCTACCTTCTTCCTAGACTGAAGGGGGTCGTGATCGGCTTCCAATGGGCGCGTTATATGGGCGGGTTTGGCAACAAACGCTAACCCAACGTCGCGCCCCAAGTATGTGTTAGGGACGCGATGACCGCCGATGTGAAAATTGACAAAACCCAAATTCGCAATGCAGCCACCGTTATAGTGCTGCGCGATCGCACAACATCCCCTCGTATTCTAATGGGTCAACGCGGTTCAAAAGCTGTGTTTATGCCCAACAAATTCGTCTTTCCAGGTGGCGCAGTTGATGCAGGTGACCGCGATGTCGCCTTAGGCACCGCCCTGCCCGACCTTTGCCACGAACGGCTAAAGGAAGACAGCAGCACAGATATGTCCAACACATTGGCCGTTGCTGCAATTCGCGAGTTGTTTGAAGAGACGGGGCAAATCCTAGGTCACAAAGAACCTTGGAACGGAGATGTACCAGAGGATTGGAAAGACTTTGCGGCCTCAGGTCACACGCCCAGCGCTGCAGGGTTACAGTTTGTCTTTCGCGCCCTTACCCCTCCGGGGCGGACGCGTCGTTTCGATGCACGCTTCTTCTTGGTGGATGCAGATGAACTGACGTCAGACCCCGATGATTTTTCCGCTGCATCAGATGAGTTGTCACATCTGCAATGGGTTGCGCTGGATGATGCGCGATCCTTTGACATGCCTTTTATAACCGAAGTCGTCTTAAGCGAGATTCAGGCCCGTGCCGCGGATCGCAATCCACCCGCAAGTGTGCCGTTCTTTAAAAATAATGATGAAGAGAGCTTGTTCTTACGCCTGCGCGGCCAGCAGCCAACCGATTGATCAGGCCAGAACGACCATTCCCAAAACAGACATACCCAACACGGCCACGCCGATCCATTCGCGCAAGCTGATCTTTTCCTTGAAGAACAGCACTGTCACCAGCAGGCTAAAGATCAATTCGATCTGACCCACCGCTTTGACATAGGCCGCATTTTGCAGCGTAAACGCCGTGAACCAACAGAATGATCCCACCATAGATAAAAAGCCGATCCAACCCGCAACGCGGCGCGCCTGCCAAACTGCAGATATTTCACCCCGCTCACGCAAAAACAGATAGATCGCCATGCCAGTCAATTGCATCGATGTCACCATCGCAAGCGTGACACCCGCACGGCCCCAATGATCCGCCATATCCAATTGCAGCGATGCACCACGATACGTCACCGCAGACACGGCAAACAATGCACCCGACAGAATGCCAAGACCCGTAGCGCGGTTGAACATCATGCGCCAATTCCACGCCCCGATTTGCGCAGGCGAAGACAGCAAAAGCACGCCGATCAAACCCAAGACAATCGCGCCCAATCCCTGCCACGATACCTGATCCCCAAGGAACACAATCCCAACCAGAACTGCCAAAATCACCTCGGTTTTCTTGAACGTGATCCCCACGGCAAAGTTACAGCTTTTGAAAACCAACACCAGACAGACCGTTGCCAGCACCTGCGCCAAACCGCCTGTCGCCGCATACATCCAGAACTGTGGTGAAAGATCAGGCCACGCTTGCCCCGTTTGGTCCAAGTACAGCGTTGTGAGGACCAAAATAATCGGCGCAGAATATAAGAACCGTGCGAACGTCGCACCAGCCGCAGATAACGTCTGCTTGGCCATGACCTTTTGCAACATAAAGCGTAGCGTTTGAAACACCGCCGCTGCGACCGAAATGCTAATCCATAAACTCATGGGCTGTTTTTGGCGGCTTCTTACTCAGAAGGCCAGAGCGGATGCGGCACGGGATCTTTCGCCTTCACAAAGTAGCGCGCGATCACCTGCGCGTATGAACGATAATTGTAGTCCTCGTTGAACCCATCATAGCTATCTGTATTGTCACGATACAGTCGGGGCAAATTATACCACGCGACCTGAGGGTGAAGGTGGTGCACAGCGTGTAGATTGTTGTTAAGGAACAAGAACGCCAACGGACCTTTGTCGTCGATAATAACTGTACGGGCCGTTGAATACTGGTGAGCGCGGTGCTCTAGGAAGGTCCGAATTTTCAGGACTGACATCGCGAAATAACAACACATCAGATAAATCCAGATCGACATGGGTGACGTGACAACAACCGTGATCACCAACGCACTGCTCAGAAAATGGATGCCCCATGCACCTATGATCGCACGGTTGCCTTGGCGCATTTCACGCCAGTCACCGCGCATAAACATCACTTGTGACATCAGTGGCCCAATCAACATCCGCCCCAACAGCGCATTGTTCAGCTGCATAATCCGTTGCTGCCATGGTGCCATCCTTGCCCAAACGGCAGGATCATAAAAATTCGTTTCGGGATCGTCATAAGGATCGGTCAGGCGTTCATCGATGTGGTGGGCCAGATGCGTGTCGCGAAACCTAATATAGGGAACAAGTAACCCCAAAGACACCATCGCCAAACCATCATTCACCCTGCGCGATGCAAACGGATGCCCGTGCAGCGCCTCATGACTGAGGGAGGATTGTAAAACCAGCACCAGGGTCAGAACAACACCAGCCAACAACATCGAAACCATTGGCAGCACGAACACCCCAATCAGCCACAACCCCCAACACGCCAACCACAAAAAGACAGTGGGCCACTCAATCGCTTTTACAACTGCCCGCTGATCCCTCATGCCACGGGCCTAAACCTTCGGATCTGGGTTTTCGGTGTGCCCATCCACGGAAATCACCTGCCCCGACACCATGCGCGCACTGTCTGACCCCAAAAACACAGCCATATCTGCAATGTCCTTAGCCGTCACAAAGGCCCGCATCGAGGTCCCGACGGCATAGCCTTCATACACCTGATCCCGCGTCATGCCCTTGGCTGTGGCCTCACGCTCCAACACACCTTCCATGCGGGGCCCTTCAACTGCCCCCGGACAGATCGCATTGGCACGGATGCCAAATGGGCCCAGCTCCATGGCAAGTGTCTTCATCAATCCAATCATGCCCCACTTGGCTGCGGAATAGGCCGCGCGGTTGGGGTATCCATAAATACCTGCCGTTGAGGACGTGATTGTGATCACGCCGGATCCTGCGGCCTTCATCATTGGGGCCGCATATTTGCTGGCCAAAAACGCGCCTTCCAAATTGACGCTCACGCACTGCTGCCACTCGGACAGGTCAATATCCTCGACCAACGCGGTTGGCCCGGCAATCCCCGCATTGGCACATAAAACGTCCAACCCGTCCAAACGCGCAAACAACGCCGCCATTTCGGCCTCATTGCTGGCGTCACAGCGCACAGCGGTCCAATTGGACGGGACAGCGGCCAAGGCGGCTTCGTCAACATCCGTCACCCATACGTCAAAACCTGCGGCGTCGAACTCCGTGGCCATCGCGTGACCAATCCCCGATCCACCAGCTGTGACAAGGACGCGTTTCACGGACGTTGACCAACAGCGCGCCCAGCGCCTTCAGGTGTTCCAAGTGCGCCATGCGCGGCCGCAACACGTTCAACGGCCGCAACAATTGCGTCACTTGGGTCAGAGGGACGGCGGGTTTCCAAGCTGACGTGCAGCAAGAAATGTTCGCCAGTCGCCAACAGTCGATCACCCTCATACATCTCATGCCACAGGTGCATCTTTTTGCCCGCACCCATCAACACTTGGGTGCGCACTTCGATCAATGCGCCTGCAAGGGCTTCATCCACGTGGCGGATATGGGTTTCGGCGGTAAAGTAACTGCCACCAGTCGCGATGTACTGCGCATCACATCCTACCATTTCCATGAAACGGTCCGTGGCATCACCAAAGGCTTGCAGATACTTCGCCTCATTCATATGGCCGTTGTAATCGGTCCAATCCAAAGGCACCGCGCGGCGCACGGTCATGATGGGTTGGGACACATCCTCAAGTTCATCCATGCGCGCCGACAGGATCGTGCCCTTGCGCAATCCGGACTCGTGGTTGTTCATCAATGCGCCTGCACCAAAATCTTGGCCCTTCAGCGCACGGATCATCGCAACCAGATTGTTGTCACGAATCCGCAGCATATCTGAAATCGACATGTGACCCGACTGTTCATCAGATTGACCGGCGATCAGTTCAACCAATTCATCCGTAAACTCCGGCACATCCATCAATTTGGTCCATGGCCATTTCAGCGCCGGACCAAACTGCGCCATAAAGTGGCGCATACCCGCTTCGCCGCCAGCGGTGCGATATGTGTCGAACAGACCCATCTGACCCCAGCGAATGCCAAAGCCATAGCGGATTGCGTTGTCAATTTCTTCTGTCGTGGCAACGCCGTCTTTGACCAACCACAAGGCTTCGCGCCACACGGCTTCCAAAAAGCGGTCCGCGATATGGGCGTCGATTTCTTTGCGCACATGCAGTGGGAACATCCCAACTGAGGTGATCACCTCTTTGGCCTTTGCGACCAGCGCAGGGTCAGTGACCTCGCTTGGAACCAACTCAATAAGCGGCATCAGATAAACGGGGTTAAAGGGGTGGGCGACCATGATCTGTTCAGGGCGGATTGCGCCTTCCTGCAATTCGCTGGGTTTAAAGCCAGAGGTCGAGGAGGCAATCACCGCATCCTCAGCGCAATGCTTTTGCAAAGTTTGAAACACCTTCAGTTTGATTTCCAGCCGCTCTGGCACGCTTTCTTGGATCCACGTTGCACCTTCGACAACTTCCGCCATCGTGTGGTGGAACGACAGATTGCCGGCATCAGGCAGCGCCACATCAACCAGTCCCGGCATAGAACGGCGGGCATTGCCCAACACTTCTTCAAAATTACGCTCTGCATTAGGATCGGGGTCAAACACACGCACGTCCCAACCGTTCAATAAGAACCGCGCGGCCCATCCGCCACCAATTACACCGCCGCCAATGATTGCTGCTGTCTTTGTCATCACTTTGTCCTTTTTAGTCGGCGGGTATCCCAACCGTAGAATTTCAAAATCTCTGTTGCCGCTTTTAGGCGGTCTTTCCTTGGATTTAGTTTACGATCCAAGATGTAGCCAACGCGGCCTGATGGTGTTCCCAAAACCGCGGTGCGGAACCCTTCGTCCACCCACATGATTATCAAGGGTTCACCCTGTTTGGGGCGCAAAACTGCGGTTCCGTCGTATGCATAGGTTTGGGCACCTTCACTTGCGACGACAACAATGCGGTCTTTGCCCCGTTGATAGGCCACAGCGATCACATCATGCGCCGCTGTTTCGCCCGTTTCAACGAAACGCGCGACGACATGCCAATCACCAGAAAAGCGCACAGGATCAAACCGTGTGGTCGCGCCGATATTGGCCGACGGATTGCGAAACGTTATATCAGATGGCGCGGGTGGGGCGGTTGGAACTGGTGCACATGCCACCAATCCACCCACCAACAGCGCACCTACCAAATACCGACGCAATACCGACGTTATACCGACGTCGATTTTCACCCCTTTGCAGCCTGCTTTGTCAGCCCCAATTTATCGCGTACTTCTTGGGCACCGATCACCCGTGCGCCCATGTTTTCGATGATGGTTCCGGCCCGTTCAACCAGCTGCCAGTTCTGCGCCAACTCACCTTTGCCCAACCATAGATTATCCTCCAGACCAACGCGCACGTTGCCCCCGGCCAATACGGATGCCGCAACATAGGCCATCTGATTGCGTCCCAAACCAAAGGCCGAAAACGTCCAGTCGTCAGGCACATTGTTGACCATCGCCATAAAGGTATTCAAATCATCCGGTGCGCCCCATGGCACACCCATGCACAGTTGGACCAAAGCAGGCGACTCAAGAACGCCGTCCTTAACCAGTTGTTTTGCATACCATAAGTGTCCTGTATCAAAGGCCTCGATCTCGGGCTTTACGCCCAATTCGGTCATCATGCGCCCCATCGCAGTCAGCATACCGGGCGTGTTTGTCATGACGTAATCAGCTTCGGCAAAATTCATTGTGCCGCAATCCAGCGTACAGATCTCTGGCAAGCATTCTGCAACATGCGCCACACGTTCTGTCGCGCCGACCATATCGGTGCCGTTTGCGTTCAGCGGCAATGGCGCTTCAGGAGAACCAAAGATCATATCGCCACCCATACCCGCCGTCAGGTTCAGCACGACATCAACATCGGCATCGCGGATACGGTCCGTAACCTCCCGATAATATTTAAGATCACGTGATGGTGTCCCCGTTTCAGGATCCCGGACGTGGCAGTGCACAATCGCCGCCCCTGCCTTACCCGCAGCGATCGCACTGTCCGCGATTTCTTTAGGAGAACGCGGCACATGGGGACTGCGGTCTTGGGTTCCGCCCGATCCAGTGACCGCGCATGTGATGAAAACTTCGTTGTTCATAGCCAATGGCATCGCATATCTCCCTTGCGTTTGAACCTATAATGGGGTGGCCTTCGCAATATGACTTGTCACAAAGCGAATCTTACTTGATGCAATTCGAAAAAATCAACGCTACAGTTCTGGTTCTGGACCAAAGTAACACGCTTAGCTTTGCTGCAGCTGTCGATCCGATGCGCGCAGCAAACCGGCATGCCGGATACAAGGTATTTGAATGGACCTTTGCAACACCCCTAAATCTTAACGTATCTTTGACTTCTGGCCTCATGATCCCTGCTGCACCGCTTAACCGTTTTGGCCCGTGTGACCTGCTTTTGATCGTCGCCAGTTTTGATATCATTGCCCAATCTTCGCCAGCGCTGCACGCCAGTTTGCGCCGCATCGATAAATGCGCAAAATTTGTTGCAGGGGTCGATGGCGGCCCATGGGTTATGGCACAAGCGGGCCTTTTGGATGGTCACAGCGCAACGGCCCACTGGGAGGATATTGATGCCTTCACCACCCAATTCCCTCAGGTAGACACCGTCAATACCCGTTACCAGATCAGCGGAAACCGTATGACCAGCGCGGGTGCAACACCAACCCTAGAGATGATGTTAGATTTGATCCGTCAGACCCAAGGACCTGCTCTCGCAAACAAGGTCGCAGCCAGTTTTATTCTCAATCAAAGCCCTGCCGCAACCGCACCACAGTCACGCAATCCCGACCCACTCAGGCACAATCAAATAACTTCCCGTGTCACCCAGTTGATGGAAGGTTTCCTTGACGAACCCCTAGCCCAATCTCAAATCGCCAAACAGGTAGGGGTCAGTCAGCGCGTCATGCAGCTAAACTTCAAAGCCCAATTGCAAACGACGCCTCAGCAACACTATTTATCACTCAGATTAAACGAAGCCTATCGACTGGTACGCGATACGAAGCTGCCCCTGCTGGACGTATCATTGGCAACGGGGTTCGCGTCGCAATCCAGTTTTGCACGGGCTTACCACAATGCCTTTAGCATCAGCGCCCGCGCCCAACGCGAATTGGATTAGTAAGGCATCGGATGTTGGCGGTGTGCAGCGTCGATCTCTGCCAGTATTTCGTCGCTTAGCACTACATCGACATAACCCAGCGCCTGATCCAGCTGGCCCATCGTGGTCGCTCCAAAGATTACACTGACCATGAATGGACGGGTCATGCACCACGCAAGCGCCATGTGAACCGGATTGATCCCGTGTTTCTTGGCGATTTCCAAATAAGCATCAACAGCCGCAAAAGCGCGTTCCGTTTTACGCCCACCCAAATCGCCATTAAGCGCCATACGTGACCCATCAGGGATTTGACCATTCTGATATTTACCCGTCAAGAGCCCCACAGCTAATGGAGAAAACGACAGCAAACCAACATCTTCGTTCACACTGACCTCTGCAAGATCGGTGTCATACATCCGGCACATCAGTGAGTATTCGTTCTGAATGGTCGAAACACGTGGCCCACCCGTACGTTCAGCCGCGTTGACCCATTGGGTCGTACCCCATGCGCTTTCGTTGCTTAGACCAAAGGCACGGATCGTGCCGCGTTTCACCTCTGCTTGTAACGCCTCAAGCGTCTCATCCATATGAGCAAGCGTTTCAGCACGGTTTTGTTTTGAAGGGTCATAACGCCAATTTTGACGGAACATATAGCTGCCGCGATTGGGCCAGTGGAATTGATACAGATCGATGTAATCCGTCTTCAGACGGGCCAAAGAGCCCTCAATAGCTTGCGATATCGACCCAGCAGAAATCGGCGCACCGTCACGAACATACTTTACACCAGCCCCAGAGTGCTTCGTCGCAAGAATAACGTCTTTACGCCGTCCATCACGTTCAAACCAATCCCCAATAACCTCTTCGGTGCGACCTTGGGTTTCAGCACTCAGCGGATTCACGGGATACATTTCAGCGGTATCAATGAAATTGATCCCAGCTTCTAGCGCACGATCAATTTGACCATGACCTTCTTGGGTGGTGTTTTGTGTGCCCCAGGTCATGGACCCCAAGCACAATTCGGAAACTTCAATATCTGTTCGCCCAAGGCGGTTCATCTTCATCGTGATTTCCTTTGAAACGCGTTTTTCCTAGGTTAGCGCGCGCCAAAACCACCGCAAGCGAAAACCGAAAACCGTCAAAGGTAAAATGCGACTACTCCCCGTCGCTTATATCTGCGAAGCTTGCCGTAACCTCATGCAGGATAGACCCATTATGCGTCTGTTAATTTCCTTCGCCGCTTTGTTTTTGTCTGTTCTGCTGTTGCAGCTCAGTTCCGGTGGTGTTGGACCGCTCGATGCGCTGTCTGGTATCCAGCTTGAATTCACAACTCAACAGATCGGCCTATTGGGATCATCACATTTCGTCGGCTTTTTTATCGGCTGTTGGTGGGCACCGCGTTTGATGGGCAGCGTTGGACATTCACGTGCCTTTGCCGCATTCACAGCCACAGGCGCGATAGGATTGCTTGCCCATATGTTGGTCATCGACGCCTACGCATGGGCTGTGATGCGGATCGCGTCAGGACTGTGTGTTGCCGGGTGCTACACGGTGATCGAGGCATGGTTACAAGCCAAAGTGACCAATGAAACACGTGGCCGCGCTATGGGCACCTACCGCATTGTGGATATGAGCGGGTCTTTGATGGCCCAAATGATGATCGGTGTTTTGGCACCCGCAAGCTATGTATCTTACAACATTTTGGCGATATTGTGCTGTGCAGCTTTGCTGCCTTTGACGCTAACCAAAGTACCCCAACCTGAAACCCCCAGCGCACCACGTTTGCGTCCGCGATTGGCTTTTGAACGATCACCTTTGGCCGCCGCTGGCGTGGTCGTCGCAGCACTATCGGCCGCATCATTTCGGATGGTTGGCCCGCTATATGGTCAAGAGGTTGGCCTAAGCATTGGACAAATCGCGTGGTTCTTATCCGCATTTGTGTTGGGCGGTGCCTTGGCGCAATATCCGGTGGGTTGGCTGGCCGACAAATATGACCGGCGTTGGATTCTTATCTGGCTGTCAGTCGCTGCAATGCTCAGTTGCGGGGTGACTGTCATGGCCTCTGGTATGGGCACCACAGGCATTATGCTGACGGCATTCTTGTTTGGCCTTACCTCATTTCCAATCTTTTCCGTTGCAACCGCACACGCACACGACTTTGCCAAAGACAGCGAACGGGTCGAACTATCGGCCGCCTTGATGTTCTATTACGCCCTCGGTGCCATTGCCGCACCCTATGTCGCCTCTGTCCTCATCACAGCCTACGGCCCCTCAGCCTTATTCATCTTGATCGCTGGCGGCCATGCATTGTTGATCATATTTGGGCTGACGCGCATGTTGGCCCGTCCTGTATCAAATGAGAAAACGGATTATGTCTATGCACCTAGAACATCTTTTGTGATCGGACGTTTGAACCGCAGAAAACGCCAACAGGACTGATCCGTAACACACAGCCACTTCCCCCAGCCCACATCCCCTGTTAAAGCTGCGCAAAACATGACCAAAGGCGCCAACATGACACGTCACCTGATCACCTCAGCCATTCCCTATATCAACGGGATCAAACACCTTGGAAATCTGATCGGCAGCCAACTGCCCGCAGATTTGTTTGCGCGTTATCAACGTGGCCGTG
Source organism: Ascidiaceihabitans sp. (assembly GCA_028825475.1). Lineage (GTDB taxonomy): Bacteria > Pseudomonadota > Alphaproteobacteria > Rhodobacterales > Rhodobacteraceae > Ascidiaceihabitans. The sequence goes on from JAPKAB010000002.1 coordinate 81,310, forward strand.
GGCGCGAAGTTTTGTTTCTTTGTGCCACAGATGAACACGGCACCCCTGCGGAGTTGGCCGCGAAAAAAGCTGGCAAGCCGGTTGATGAGTTCTGTGCTGAAATGCACGAAGTCCAAGCGCGCATCGCTGAAGGCTTTCGCCTATCATTCGATCACTTTGGCCGTTCATCTTCCCCACAAAACCACGCCCTGACCCAGCATTTTGCAGGCAAATTGCAGGAGAACGGGTTGATCCGCGAAGTCAGCGAAGAACAGGTTTATTCCCATGCTGATGGCCGTTTCCTACCTGATCGCTACATCGAGGGCACATGCCCGAACTGTGCCTATGACAAAGCGCGCGGCGACCAATGCGAGAACTGCACCAAGCAGTTGGACCCAACCGACTTACTAGAACCACGCAGCGCAATTTCTGGATCAACGGACCTGGAAGTTCGCGAGACCAAGCATCTGTTCCTACGCCAGTCAACCTTGCGCGATGATCTAGACGCTTGGATCAACACCAAAACCGACTGGCCTGTTTTAACGACATCCATCGCCCGCAAATGGCTGCATGATGGCGACGGTTTGCGCGATCGTGGCATCACCCGCGATTTGGATTGGGGCATCTCGGTCAAGAACGGTGACCAAGACTGGCCAGGTATGGAAGGCAAAGTGTTTTACGTCTGGTTCGACGCCCCTATCGAATATATCGCCTGCGCTGGCGAATGGGCCGAAGCACACGATCTGCCTGAGGCCGATTGGCAACGCTGGTGGCGCACCGACAAAGGCGCCGAAGATGTGACCTATACCCAGTTCATGGGCAAGGATAACGTGCCGTTCCACACCATTGGCTTCCCTGCCACGATCCTTGGTTCGGGCGAACCATGGAAATTGGTCGATCACCTGAAATCATTCAACTATTTGAACTATGACGGCGGCCAATTCTCAACCAGCCAAGGGCGCGGTATCTTTATGGACCAAGCGCTTGAATTGCTGGCACCTGATTACTGGCGCTGGTGGCTACTAAGCCACGCACCAGAAAGCTCGGATGCGGAGTTCACCTGGTCCAGTTTCCAGCAAGACACCAACAAAGATTTGGCCGATGTCTTGGGCAATTTCGTATCCCGCGTCACCAAATTTTGTCGTTCAAAGTTCTCTGAAGCATTGCCAGAGGGCGGTGAAAACGGTCCAGAAGAAATTGCGCTGATCGCTGATTTGCAAGAACGTTTGGGGCGTTATCAAGACCACATGGAAGCCATCGAAGTGCGTAAGGCCGCTGCTGAATTGCGTGCCATTTGGGCTGCAGGCAACGAATACCTGCAAGAGACAGCACCGTGGACAACATTCAAAACAGACCCAGAAAAGGCGGCCGTGCAAATTCGTTTGGCCCTGAACCTGATCCCGTTTTACGCAACATTGTCTGCACCGTTCATTCCTGATGCGGCTGCGAACATGCACGAAAACATGGGGACCTCGCCAGAGTGGCCCGTAGACGTGAATGCAGCGTTGCATGCCTTGCCAGCGGGTCACCCATTCACCGTACCTGAAGTTCTGTTTGCCAAGATTACAGATGAATCCGTGGCCGATTGGGAAGTTCGCTTCTCTGGCACACGGGACTAACGTTTTGACGACGCCAATTTTATATTCGTTTCGCCGTTGCCCCTATGCCATGCGGGCGCGGCTTGCGATATTGTCGTCACAAACACCCGTCATCCTGCGCGAAATCCTGTTACGTGATAAGGCACCGGAATTTCTAGCTGTGTCCCCATCGGGCACGGTTCCTTGTCTTGTCACCCAAGACAGCGTGATCGACGAAAGTCTTGATGTCATGAAGTGGGCGCTCGGGCAGAATGATCCAGATCAATTGCTGGATATGCCCGACGCTGGCTGGGATCTAATTTCCGAAACAGACGGTTCATTCAAACAAGCCCTTGATCGCACCAAATATGCGGCGCGTTACCCAGAGCAAAATACAGACGAGGAACGCGCGATAGCAGGTGATTTTCTGTCTCGACTGGACCAACATATCGACCAGTGGTTGTTTGGCCATGCTACGATTGCAGACCAAGCTATTTTACCATTTGTACGCCAATTCGCCTTTATCGATAAGGCATGGTTTGATGCACAACCTTGGCCAAACCTTCAGGTTTGGCTTGACCGTTTTTTAATTTCAGACGAATTTACAACCATTATGCCCAAATATGCGAAATGGCATGTTGGCGATATTGATTTTACTTTTCCAAATGCAACGGATGCCACGTGACAGCACAAACTCTTGAATGCGAAGTTCTCATTGTTGGCGGTGGTCCCGCGGGTCTTTCAGTTGCCGCCACTCTGCCCGATCACGTCTCTACCATCATTGTCCACCAAGACGCAGAGATCGGCAAACCTGTGCGCACCAGCGGTGGTTGCTGGTTGGATGATGTTGAACGTCTTGGCATTCCGCCTGAATTCTATCAGGTCATGCATCAACTCGATGTATATTCCGACAACAAAGAAGCCCATTTTCAGGTCAAAGATAACAAGCTAGTCGTCCTAAACATCACAGATTTATACCAATGGATTGCCCGGAAATCGGATCACAAGCAACGCCAGCTCATGCTTGCAACAAAATTCTTGTCGACGACAAAAACGGAAGATGGTGGTTACCAATCAACGATCCGGTCACGTCACACGGAAACGACACAGATCAAATCAAAGTATATTATTGATGGCTCTGGTGTCAGAAATGCAGTGTTGGATGATCTGGGCCTTAAAGAAAAACCAGATCGCTCAGGCGTTGGTATTGAATATGAGTATCCAATTGGAACGAACAAGGCAGATCATGCAATTCTGTTTGTAGGCTCATCTGTTTTATCGGGATACGGATGGGTTTTCCCAACGGCTGATGGCAAACTTCGGGTCGGTGTTGGCGTGATCCACCCCGATACCGATGTGTCACCAAAAAAGCTGATGTTGGATTTCTTGGCCTCTGACGACGTGCAGCGCTTCGGGCTTGACCTGTCAGGCGAATATGAAGTGAACGCAGGTACCCTTCCCTCGATCGCCTACGATCCCGAACTGGTCTTTGGGAAAGTCATTCGAGTTGGCGATTCTGCTAACTTTGCGACACCTACTGTTGGTGAAGGTATCCGTATTTGCATGGATCACGGCGAAGCATTGGGCCGCGCATTGGGCGAAACCATTCGCACCAATGATCCTGCACCTCTGAAACGATATGAAGCCGATTGCAAAAAATCCCTCGCCCGCAATTATCATTTTGGTTTTTTGGCTAACAAACGTTTCTCGCTATATTCGGCCAAAGATTGGGACAAAAGCATTAGGCGAATTTCGCATCTAAGCGAAAGCGAGTTGGTCGCTTTGCTAAGGAGTGAATTCACAGTGAAAATGATCCTCAAGGCTACCTACAAAATGCTTAAGCAAAAGCTTTTGGGGTCATCTTAAGGGACCAGTTCCACCGCTTATTATTCTGCAACTTCTGACGAATCCGCTGTTTTGGTGCCGGCTGAAAATGCAGCCACGATCCCCGCCAAGCCGGCGCTGATGTAATACTGTGCCATAAAGACGGCAGGTACGGTCAGAACAATGATGACTGTACCAAATAGCACCCCGTACCCAATAGACACCGCCAAGGGGATCAGGAACTGAGCCTGTAACGAGGTTTCCATGATCAATGGATAGACACCTAAAAAGGTCGTCAAAGAGGTCAAAAGAATGGGCCGAAAACGTTGTTTGGTTCCCTCAACAACAGCATCGCGCACATCCATTCCATCAGCGATGTGTTCGTTATAAACGTCCACCATCACAAGCGAGTTGTTGATAACAACACCCGCCAAACCAATGATACCAAAGATCGACAAAATCGTCAGTGGAATACCCATGATGTAATGGCCTGATACAGCGCCGATCAAACCTAATGGGATTGCGATCATGACAACAATGGGTTGCACGTAAGAACGGAAAACCAGCGCCAACAGAGCGTAAATAATAAACAAAGCGACACCAAGCGCTTGACCAAGTGCGGCCTGTGCATCCCCTTGTTGACGCTGCTCACCACCAAGGTTGATTAACAGGTCGCTGTACTTCTCTTGCAGGGGTTTGATCAGCTCAGTTTCGATCACCTCGTTCACTTCTGAACTGGTCGATACGTTGATATCCAAGTCAGATATCACTGTGGTCACTTGTCGCCCGTTGCGGCGCAGGATCTGGGTCGGTGACAACCCTTCTTCGATGTAGGCCACAACACTCAACGGGATTTGATCACCAGAGGGCGTTGCGATCCATGTTGAAAGAAGGTCTGACAGGCTATCGCGTTGATGTGCTGGGTAACGCACCATTACAGCAACGTTGTCCGCCCCACGTTGTACGCTGGTCGCCTCGATGCCAAAGAAACCCGCGCGGGTTTGGGTGGCAAGATCAGACAGTGTGACGCCGTACAGTCGCGCCTCTTCGCGCAAAGCCAAACGATATTCAATACGCCCTGCAGAATTATCATCTTGGATTGCAAAGACACCCGGAATATCGCGCAGACCTGCACGTAATTCAGTTATAACAGGCGTGATGTCTTGTCCTTCGGGCAGTGACAATTCGATCGAAATAGGGTCACCCGCCCCGATCAATTCGGCAGATACGTTTAGTTTGTTGACCGAGGCAACATCGCCAATCTTTTTACGCCATGCCGCTTCGAATTTTTTGGCGTCCCAATCACGTTTGGTTGGGTCCGTCAGTTGAACCACGACATTGGCCAACGTCGCCCCACCCGCAGCAGATCCGCCTTCTGGACCACCAGCAGACACGCCCTGACCGACAACCACATTTACACCCACGATTACCTCAGGTGCATCGTTCGGCAGTTCGGCTTGGATATCTGCACCAGCCCGAATGGCCGAAACGCGCACATGTTCTGCAACCTCTTGGGTCATTTGGAAAGTTGTGCCGTCATTCATCTCAATGCTGGCAGTTACAAAATCACCATCAATGGATGGAAAAAAGTTGAATTTGACGTATCCAAAGGACAACAAACCAACCGTCATGATCATCATCGCAACGGAGAACGCGATAGGAATCAGGATCGCAAATCCCTTGGTCGTGAAACGCAAAACGGCATCAAGCGGCACGCGGATGAACCATTGCAACACGGCATCAACGGCACCGCGGATCAGATTCAAAAAGCGAAACACTAAGTTAGGTTTGTGATTTTCCGACACATCAAGACGTGACAGGTTGCGCGGCAAAATCAACAAGGCTTGCAGCAATGACAGGCTTAGGACCACTATCACCACAACTGGTATATCCGTCAGGAATTTGCCCAAAGTGCCGGGCAGTTGGGTCAATGGCCAAAAAGCAACGATGGTTGTCAGCGCAGAAAAGATAACAGGAATCGCAATGCGTTGTGTGCCTTTGACAGCAGCCTGCATTGGGGAAAGCCCAACTTCGCCGTTTTTGTAGATGTTTTCACTGACAACAATCGCGTTATCGACCACGATCCCAATCGCAAGGATGAAGCCGAAGAGAGAGATCATATTGATCGACATCCCTAGGCTGCCCATGATGATAAACGCCCCTGCAAACGAAACGCCGATCCCCATCGCAGACCAAAAGGCGAGGCGGATATCAAGAAACAAGGCAAGGCACAGAACAACCAACGCCAGACCGATTGCGGCGTTGTTCACCAACAGATCGATACGATCCTGCAGGTCTTTGGAGTCATCCTGCCAAACTGTCGCGTTGATCCCGTCCTCAAGCGAAGGACGGTAAGTCGCCGCCAAGTAGGCGCGGGCGTCTTCAACTATGGCCAACACTTGCTCATCGCCGACACGAAAAACGTTTACTGAAACGGAACGGTCACCGTTAAAGTTGGCGGCCAAATCCGCATCTTCAAAACCATCGACGACTTTTGCGATATCACGCAAATAGACGCGGCCACCTTTTTCATCAGTGCGCACAATGATGTTTTCAAAATCACTCTGAGTATAGTTGCGCCCTGTTGTGCGGATTGGGATTGCCACTATATCAGTGTTGATCGAACCACCCGGCAACTCGAGCGAGTTTTGCCCAATTACATTCGCGACCTCGGCCATCGAAATGCCGTAGGCGCGTAGGTTATCACGATCCACCTCGATTGAGATTTCGTATGCACGGATGTTGCCAACTTCAACGAATGAGATGCTGCCAAGGGCGACCAACTCGTCCTTTAGCCGCTCGGCCTCTTCTTTAAGCACCTGTTCGGATGCATCGCCGTGGATAGCAATTTCAAGCACGCGCGAGCTGTTGCTGGCTTGAATAACAACTGGATCATTCGCTTCTTCAGGCAAGACCGTGATCCGGTCGATTTCTGTTTTGATCTCGTCCAGTTTTTCTTTGATATCTTCACCGCGCAAGAACGACACGGTGACACCGCCACGACCTTCGCTGATGGAAGCGGTAATGCTGTCAATCCCATCAATGCCAGAAAGCTGGTCCTCAATAGGACGAACAATGCTGTCTTGAATTTCAAGTGGCGATGATCCGGGGTAACTGACTGAAACGCTGACGGTATCCAATGTGAACTCTGGAAACGTCTTTTGCGGCATCTGGAAGGCAGTCAGCATACCAACGACCACGACGAAAACCATTGTCAGGTTGGCTGCAACTGGATGTTCGGCCATCCACTTGATGATACCATTCATAGTTTGTCATCCGCCACATCTGCAGCCACATCGCGCAATTTCATTCCCTCTTGCGGGGTCGAAAGTGCAGTGGTGATCAAACGCGCACCCTGAGGGATGAACGCCGAAGTCACGTATGACGTTTCGTTGTCTACATGAACCAATGTGGCAGGTACGATCTTCAAATTGCCCCCCTCGCTCTTTGAGGGAGTTAGTAACCACAGTTCTTTACCGCCGCGCAATGCGGTCGATGGAACCGCGTAGGTCGCGTCTGGCTGCGGTCCTTCGATAACAACATTAGCGAATGAGTTGATCAATGCGGGCGGGGCACCGGAGGCCAAAATACTGGTCCCAGTGGCACGAGCGCCCGTGATGTCAATTAATTCCACTGTTACAGTTAAGGTTCGGGTGCGTTGATCCAATGTTGGGGCAACACGCGTAACCTTTGCGTCCCATTCAAAGATCTGACCTGCAAAACGCACTGAGACAGTTGCTTGAGGTGAGGCACCTTCGAACAATCCAGGGATTAGGGCAGCGTCTGCTTCGCGCACAGGTACGTCAATTTCCATACGGTCTTCGGTGAAGATTTCAGCAATTGCTTGACCACCGTTTACGACTGACCCAATGTCCAAACTCTTGGACAACACCGCACCATCGAAAGGTGCCGTTACAATTTTACGCCCAAGGCTCACCTCAGCCACGTTTTGTGCAGCGATCAAACTGTTCAAGCTGGCGGACAATTCTTGTTGTGTGCTGCGCACTTGATCAAGGGATGCTTGGCTGGCCGATCCACTACTACGCAATTTTTCTGTACGTTCTAGTAAGATTTGGTTGAGGTCTAGACGTGCACGCGTGCCGTCAATGTTGGCTTGAGTTTGTGTGAGCGTTGCACGTTCCGCGCTGTCATCCAACCGGACCAAGACTTCGCCCTGCTTAAACGCACCGCGGTCTGTGATCGCAGTGTGCAATTCAATCACTTGACCACCAACTTGGCTGGCTAAATTTGCTAATCGATGCGGTTGCATGAACCCTTCACCACGAATGGGTAGCGGCGAAGCAATGAGGAATATCTCGGCAGTCTCTACTAAGGTTGTGGGGCGTTCAACCACGGTTGGTTCAACAACTTCGCGATTCTCACCAAGGTAACGAAATCCGGTGATCCCGCCAAAAATTACTGCAACTGCAACTGCAATCCAAAAAAATTCACGCAGGCCAACGCCCAAGTACCCAATAATCTTCTTCATTACGTTCCTCAAAAAAACTGCCTGCGCCCCGCCAATTCGAACAAGCATCTGAAATCAAACGCCTAACGGGTATAAGCGGCCCTTAACAGACTAATACGAGTGGCAACACTGTCTGGATCATTGGAGAAAGAATGACCGCGAATAAAGCCAGTAAACTGACGTTATTCGCGACATTATTGTTATCGTGGTACGGGCGGGGGGACTTGAACCCCCACGGCACAAAGGCCCACAGATTTTAAGTCTGCTATGTCTACCATTCCATCACGCCCGCACAGACACGATGCCCTTTCTTTATTCAAAGCTTGCGCCAGCCTCAACCCTAGATATCTTCACCTTTGGGTCCAAGTGGGGCACCTTTTGCAATTAATGCGCGTTCAGACAGCCATGGGTTGTTCTTTAGCGCCTGTAACATCTGTATTCGGGCCTCTTTTAGGCGGCCCATTTGCATCAATGTTAGTGCACGCCCTGACTGTGCAGCGACGTGATTTGGCAACAGCGCCAAAGCGGCATCTAAATCAGCCAGTGCACCCACGTATTCACCGCGCAAGAATTGAACATAAGCGCGCTGGTTGAAACCTTCTGCATATTTCGGGCAGTATTCGACAAGTTTATCAAAATCACTATACGCCCCGGCAAAATCATAGCCATCTCTGCGTTCGAGACCACGATCCAAAACTTCTTGAGCTTGGTTATTGGGGGCACGCAGCCACACCTGCCACATCCCACTCGTCACATCCTTTGCATCCGCAGCCGATGGCGCATCCTGCGCCACAGCAATCAGAGCGTCCAACTCAGTGGAGTAATCCCGAGGGTCAGGGCAGACTTCAGCCCACACGGGACCAGACACGAGGGCAAGGGCAAACAAAATACGCATGAATTAAAATTGGCGCATATCCCTTACAGGTCAAGAAACTTCTTAGTGTATGGTTTTAGGGCGCTTCTGCCAGCACGGTCTCTTTGACCGCTTCCATCGCGACATATGTCGAGGTTGATGCAATGTGGGGTAGGATCGAAATTGTCTCTCCCAAGAAGGCGCGATAACTAGCCATATTCGATGTGCGCACCTTTAACAGATAATCAAAATTACCAGCAATCATATGGGCTTGTTCAATTTCAGGTATCTTCACAACGGCTGCATTAAACGCCCGCAAAGCAGCATCACGTGTATCGCTCAGCTTAACCTCAACGAAGGCAACATGGTCCAACCCCAAACGGATCGGATCAAGCATTGCACGATAACCCAAAATCACACCTGAACTTTCCAGCCTGCGTAAACGCGCCTGTGTCGGCGATTTGGATAGCCCAATGCGACTGGCCAATTCAGTCAGACTGATCCGACCATCCTTCGCAAGAACTTCAAGAATCGCTGTATCGAAACGATCTAATTCGGTGTGGTTAAAAATCACGACAAATATCCAATTTCCATAACAAAAAACTCCACGAAGGTCGTACTTAAGTCCAATCGACTTCTATTTGTAGAATAAAGTGTGCGAAACGGAAAGGGAAATCCATGTCACACAACCTACTGCAGACGATTGACGAACACACTTACGGCGATCATGCTCCTGTGATTGAGCACTTAATTGAGCTGGCCAACCTTTCTAAGCAAGATCGTTCAGAAATTGTTGCGAAAGCCGCAACTCTTGTTGGTCGGATCAGAAATGACGCGGCTCCCGGCTTGATGGAAGTGTTCCTTGCCGAATACGGCCTTTCCACTGACGAAGGCGTTGCCTTGATGTGTTTGGCTGAAGCGCTTTTACGCGTTCCCGATGCGGATACGATCGATGCATTGATTGAAGACAAAATTGCGCCATCTGACTGGGGTAAACATTTGGGCAAATCCGCTTCCTCGCTTGTTAACGCCTCGACTTGGGCTTTGATGCTGACGGGCCGTGTTTTGGACGACAACGCACCGGCCACTGCGGGCCACCTCCAATCCGCACTGAAGCGTTTGGGCGAACCTGTTATTCGTACTGCCGTTTCACGCGCGATGAAAGAAATGGGTCGTCAGTTCGTTTTGGGCGAAGACATCATTGCCGCCATGAAACGCGCTGCCAAGATGGAAGAAAAAGGATTCACCTACTCCTACGACATGCTGGGCGAAGCAGCCCGCACTGAAGCTGACGCAAAACGTTATCACCTTAGCTATTCGCGCGCGATTTCAGCTATTGCCACCGCATGTGTCCATGATGACGTTCAAAGTAATCCGGGCATTTCAGTTAAACTATCAGCACTCTATCCGCGCTATGAGCTGGCTAAACGTGAAGACGTGCTTCGCAATCTAACGCCACGCCTGCGCTCGTTGGCATTGCTCGCGAAATCAGCAGACATGGGTCTGAATGTCGACGCTGAAGAAGTAGACCGCCTAGGTCTATCCCTCGAAGTAATTGAACAAGTCATTTCAGAACCCGCTCTTGCTGGCTGGGATGGGTTTGGCGTTGTTGTCCAAGCTTACGGCCCACGCGCCGAAACCGCGATCCAAGCCTTGTATGACATGGCGAACAAATATGACCGCAAGTTCATGGTGCGCTTGGTCAAAGGTGCCTACTGGGACACCGAAATCAAACAAGCCCAAGTTCTGGGCATGAAGCATTTTCCTGTCTTTACTCAAAAGGCACAGACCGACGTTAGCTATATCGCAAATGCACGCAAACTTTTGGACATGACGGATCGCATCTACCCGCAATTCGCGACCCACAATGCCCATACAGTTGCAGCCATCTTGCATATGGCGACTGACCCAAAGACATTCGAATTTCAACGTCTGCACGGCATGGGCGAAGCTATGCACAAGATGGTCATGCAAGACAACGAAACGCGCTGCCGTATTTATGCTCCAGTTGGCGCGCACCGTGATCTGCTTGCCTATTTGGTTCGCCGTTTGTTGGAGAACGGGGCCAACTCTAGCTTTGTGAACCAAATCGTGGACGAAGACGTGGCCCCGGAAGTTGTGGCCGCTGATCCGTTTGATACTGTCAGCGAAGTAGGTCACAATATCACAGTTGGCAGCGACCTATACCAACCTGAGCGGATCAATTCCCTTGGTTTCGATCTAGCCCACGCTCCAACTTTGGCGCAAATCGATATCGCGCGCATGCCCTTCAAAACATCGAACTGGACAGCGCAGCCGCTGTTAAACGGCAAGGCAAACCCGGCAGATAGTGTCGATGTGACCAACCCTGCCAACCCAGATGATATTGTAGGGACTGCACAGTTTGCATCTTTTAAGGATGTCAAAACGGCCATTTCAAAAGCTAAACAATGGGATGCACCCGTAGCCGTACGCGCAGCTGTGTTGAACAAAGCCGCTGATCTGTACGAAGCCAACTTTGGCGAATTATTTGCACTGCTGACCCGTGAAGCAGGTAAAACCTTGCTAGATTGCGTTGCCGAATTGCGTGAAGCCGTGGATTTCCTGCGCTACTATGCAGCACAAGCGACCGATGATGCACCTGCAGGCACAGCGATTTGTATCTCTCCGTGGAACTTTCCTCTCGCGATCTACTCCGGACAAATCGCGGCGGCTCTCGCGTCGGGCAACGCAGTCCTTGCCAAACCCGCTGAACAAACCAGCCTCATGGCGTACCGTGCAGCCCAGCTGTTGCATGAAGCAGGCGTCCCAAAACATGCCCTGCAGTTGCTACCAGGCGGCGGCGACATCGGCGGGGCGCTGACTGAAAACCCGAACCTGAACATCGTTGCGTTTACAGGATCAACCGGCACAGCCCAACGCATCCGCCACAGCCTTGCGCAAAACGCACCGGCTACGCCATTCATTGCTGAAACAGGTGGTCTAAACGCGATGATCGTCGACAGCACTGCGCTTCCGGAGCAAGCTGTGGCCGCCATTGTGGAAAGCGCGTTTCAATCAGCAGGACAACGCTGTTCCGCCTTGCGCTGCCTGTATGTTCAAGAGGACATTGCGCCATCGTTCATCAAAATGCTGACAGGTGCCATGGATACTCTGGACGTTGGCCAACCATGGGACGTTTCAACTGATGTGGGGCCGGTCATCGACGAACCAGCGCGCGCAAAAATTGCTGCTCACACTGAGGCCCACAAGGCGAACATCATCCACCAACTTCCGACTCCTCAAGCGGGCACATTTATAGCGCCAACCCTGATCAGAGTGTCTGGAATTGTAGAAATGAAAGAGGAAATTTTCGGCCCGATTCTACACTTGGTGACCTTCAAGTCCCAAGAACTGGATCAAATCATCAATGACATCAATGACACCGGATACGGCCTAACATTCGGCCTTCACACTCGTATCGACGACCGCGTTCAGCACGTGTCTGATCGAATCAAGGCAGGCAACGTCTACATCAATCGCAACCAAATCGGTGCCATTGTTGGAAGTCAGCCTTTCGGTGGAACTGGCCTATCAGGTACCGGCCCAAAAGCGGGTGGCCCCGATTACCTATTACGCTTCCGTGCAGTTAAACCTGCCGGCGAAGCTGGGGAATGGCCCACCACACAAATTGAACTTCCTACAATCACGAATAAGCCGCAAATTATCTGTGAGCACACGTTGCCTGGCCCAACCGGCGAATCTAATCGTCTTACCAGCACGACACGCGCGCCCATCTTGTGCATGGGCCCAGGCGCGAATACTGCGAAGGCTCAGGCAGAGGCCATCAACAAACTCGGCGGACATGCCATCCAAGCCACAGGGAATATCGAACCCTCATTGCTGGCAGACGGCCCATCTTACGGTGGCATACTCTGGTGGGGCGATGCAAAAACAACCACAGCCATCGATACTGCATTGGCCAAACGCACTGGCGCAATCTTGCCGTTGATCACAGGGCAGCCCGATGTTGGACATGCACTAGAAGAACGCCACATCTGTATCGACACGACGGCATCTGGCGGCAACGCCGCATTGCTTGGCGAAGTGAGCTAACACCTTGACGACATCCCGCCAAAGTCTCAGTTTGGCGGGATGTTACCTATTCGCGATCATAACCCATCAGGGCGCTTGCCCTTTGTCACCTACGCGCTCATGGCTGCGAATATTGGGATATTCCTTTGCTATGCTGGGGCCTTTTCCGACATTCCAAAAATCAATCATATTTACCTAGCTTGGGGGATGATCCCTCAGCGGATCAGCGCAGGCGAAGGGTATTATACTTTGTTTTCGTCAATGTTCTTACATGGTGGCTGGATGCACCTTGCTGGAAACATGCTGTTTCTCTGGATCTTTGGCGACAATATAGAGGACGAGATGGGTCACATGCCCTACCTTGGGTTCTATATACTCACAGGTATTGCGGCAGGCCTCATCCATTACATCTCAGCACCTTACTCCGGCGTGCCGACTGTAGGCGCATCTGGGGCAATCGCGGGCCTCATGGGTGGGTACCTCCTGCTCTATCCCAAAGCCAAAGTCGACATCCTGTTGATCCTCATTATCTTCTTCCGCATCTTCCCAATTCCAGCTTGGATTGTTCTGATGGTCTGGTTTGCTATGCAATTCGTTGGCGGGATTGGATCGAGCCCGGAAACAGGGGGGGTAGCCTACTGGGCACACGCTGGGGGATTCATCGCGGGCCTCGTCTGCGCCATTCCAACATGGATCAAATGCGGTGGTACTAAATTCTGGCGCAACAACGACTATCACCCACCCCATCCAGAAACCGTCTATTTAGACAGCCGCATCCCACGGGTAAAACGCTAACCACAGCGAACAACCAGCTTCATCTTACCAACTAAACTCCGGGTGAGACGCGCATCGCGCGGCGGGGGCGGCGCCCCAAACAAAAAAGGCCCCGCAAAACGCGAGGCCCCTAAAAATCTCTATATCAGCACTTACTGGCGCACAATTTTCGCCAACTGCTCAAACAATGGCTCGTTAGCGCAGATGATTTCGCCGTCTTCCACAATGTTACCATTAGGGTTCAAAGGTTCAACCAAACCACCCGCTTCACGAACGATCAACGAACCAGCCGCGATATCCCATGATTGCAAGCGACGCTCCCAGTACCCGTCAAAGCGACCAGCAGCGACATATGCCAAATCAAGCGATGCAGCACCCCAACGGCGAACACCAGCAACGACTGGCATCAAGCGGGCCAATTCACGCAATGTTAGCGGTAGGTCTGAGCGACCAGCGAACGGTAGACCGGTTGAGAAAACAGACTCGATCAACTTATGACGGCCAGACACGCGCATGCGTGTGTCATTCATCCAAGCGCCTGCACCTTTTTCAGCAACGAACATCTCGTCTTTTGCTGGGTCAAATACAACGCCTGCAACGATTTGGCCTTTGTGCTCTAACGCAATAGAAACGGCCCAGTGTGGAAGGCCGTGCAAAAAGTTCGTGGTGCCATCAAGTGGGTCAACAATCCAACGACGTGTAGGATCGGCCCCTTCTTCTCCACCGCCTTCTTCGGCTAACCAGCCGTAAGTTGGGCGCGCGCCCATCAATTCGTCTTTGATCACCTTTTCAGCAGCAATATCCGCCTTGGAAACAAAGTCACCTGCACCCTTTGATGAAACCTGTAGGTTTTCAACTTCGCGGAAGTCTTTGACCAAGGAACGGCCGGCCTTACGGGCGGCTTTAATCATGATATTGAGGTTCGCGCTGCCGATCATGGCGGGTACTCCAGTGAGGATTAAGCCCGCGCTATACGCCCTACATTGGCACTTGCCAAGAGGGAAGCGCGGTGAACCCCACCTGAAATAGCGTCCTGTGGAAGCTCTTTAGATCAGCAGCATCACTGGGATAGATAAATTCAGCTTTTAATCTGCCTTTACATTGCAGGCGTCGTCACGTCGTATCGCCGCCATGAGTGCATCATTTCCCCTTATCCTCTTCGTTTTAGTCGGGTTGTTTTCGCCCGGGCCAAACGTCGTGATGCTAACGGCCTCTGGTGCGCGGTTTGGCTTTCGCGCGACACTGCCACATCTGCTGGGTGTCCCTATCGGAACAGGTCTGTTGGGCGCGATCAGTGGGCTAGGTTTGGGGACTATTCTACTCGCTGCACCAACCTTGAAGTTCACATTTCAAATCATCGCCGCACTATGGATTTTATGGCTGGCCTTTCGTACAGCCCAAGCAGGACGTGCAGCTAAGTCGGAAGACCGTGGGCGTCCGTTCCGATTTCACGAAGCGATCTTATTTCAAGCGATCAATCCAAAGGTTTGGGCCATAGCACTTGCCGCGTCCGCAGGCTTTGGCATCGGCCTTTCTACATCGCTTGAAGCATTCAGATTGTTCATTGCATTCAGCACCATCAATTTGGCCGTTTGCCTGTTTTGGACCAGCATTGGGCATATGCTATCGTCGACCCTCAACGATCCAAAGGTTTGGCGCATTTTCATGACAACAATGGCCGCTCTCATGGCGGCCACAGTGGTTATGATATTCGTCTAAGCATCCTGCAGTTTGCGCGCCTCAACTCGGGCTAATTCAATCAAGCGCTGCATATACGGCTTGTCGCGTTCTTCGCTGCGGATCGCGGCGTAGAGGCGACGGGTTAGCCCATTCTTGGTCAAAGGCCGCGTCACATAGTCAGAGCTGTATTTAACCTCGCGCACGACCCAATCTGGCAGCACCGAAACACCCCGATTGGAAGCGACCAATAGCAAAATAACTGCCGTGAGCTCCGCTTGACGGACTGCTGCGGGCTCTACCTTAGCTGGGATCAAAAGTTGGCTAAAAATATCTAATCGAGACCGTTCAACCGGGTAAGTTATGAGTGTCTCCCCCCGAAAGTCTGCAGCCTCAATATACTCTTTTTGGGCCAGCGGATGATCCTTGGATGCAACAAAGACCGGCGCATAATCAAATAGCTCGATAAACTCGACCCCTGCAATGTCTTCGGGGTCCGACGACACAACCAGATCAACCTCTTCTTTCATCAAAGCGGGCAACGCGTCAAAAGCGAGGCCGGGCCGAATATCGACATCTACGTCCGCCCAATCCCGGCGAAAGTGTTCCAAAACTGGAAACAACCATTCAAAACACGCATGGCACTCAATTGCGATATGCATGCGTCCAGAATGACCATCACGCAAACCGGTGAATTCAGCCACCGTTGCTTCGATTTGCGGCAGAACCTGTTCTGCCAATCGCAGCAAGCGTGTCCCAGCAGCCGATAGTTTCAGCGGTTTTGAGCGGCGCACGAACAGTTCAACCCCTGCCTGATCCTCAAGTCCCTTCACCTGATGGCTCAGCGCACTTTGTGTAGTGTTCAGCAGATCAGCTGCCTTTGCCAGCCCACCCGCTTCATGGATTGCTTTGATCGTGCGGAGGTGGCGAAACTCTATGTGCATATGAAACTCATAATTATCTTGAATGTTATGAATTTGTTTCATGTTTTGATTTCTGCGACAAGGGCAAAAAAGGAGAGACCAATGCCTGTGCCATCCGTTTCGTTTGAAGTGTTCCCCCCGAAATCCATCGATGCCTCCTTCCGGCTATGGGACACAGCGCAGGTTCTCGCACCACTTGGTCCACGCTTCTTTTCCGTGACTTATGGTGCTGGCGGTTCTGATCAGCATCTAACACATGACGCGGCTGAAACGCTGCACCGCACGTCAGGCCAACGTGTTGCGGCCCACCTCACATGCGTGGGCGCGTCCAAAGACGACGTTATGAATACGGCCAATAAATTTGCGGATGCAGGAATTACTGATATCGTGGCATTGCGCGGAGATCCGTCCAAAGGCGACACCGAATTCAAGCCGCACGCTGATGGCTTCGAAGACAGCTGTGCCTTGATCACGGCCCTTGCAAAGACGGACCGTTTCAATATCCGCGTTGGCGCGTACCCTGATGTTCACCCAGACGCCGCATCCTCCAAGCAAAACATAGACTGGCTGAAGGCCAAGATCGACGCGGGTGCCTGTGAGGCATTGACCCAATTCTTCTTTGAGGCTGATGGCTTCCTTCGCTTCCGCGATGCTTGTGCGGATGCTGGGATCACAGCTCCAATTACACCCGGGATCTTACCCATCACAAATTGGAACAGCGCCCGCAAGTTTGCCAAAAAATGCGGTACATACATTCCTGACGAGCTGGCCCAGACCTTTGACAAAGCCACGCGCGATGGCCGGTTGGACCTTTTGTCAGTCGCGCAATGCACAGAGTTGTGTGATGATCTACTAAATGAGGGTGTTAGCGACTTGCACTTTTATACACTCAACCGTCCCGACCTAACGCGCGATGTGTGCCATGCTTTGGGGGTCACGCAGTCCCATAGCATTCGCAACGTGGCGTAACACTTGCTGTGATCCAAACGGGTTTTTAGCGTCAAGATAGCGAAACGCCCGATGGAGACACCAATGGTTACACGCGCGCAAACACCTGCTGATCTGCTTAAATTGGATGAAATCTTGGCCATGTCTGGTTTGGAATTCATGCAAGGTATTTTGGACGGCGCACACCCTGGACCACCTATTGGTGACACGATGGGATATTCGTTGTTCGAAGTGTCGGACGGCCGCGTGGTATTTCGCGGCGTTCCAGAATTCAACGTGACCAACCCAATGGGCACGGTTCACGGTGGTTGGTATGGAACATTGCTAGATAGCGCTATGGCTTGCGCCGTCATGACACGCGTGCCGCGCGGCTCTGTGTACACAACTCTGGAATACAAAATTAACATCACCCGCCCCATCCCATTGGGTATGGCGATTGATTGTATCGGCACAATTGATCACGCAGGACGCTCAACTGGCGTGGCCTCTGGTGAAATTCGGGGGGTGGAAGATGGTAAACTATATGCCACCGGTTCAACGACATGCATCATCATGTCGTTGAACAAACCCTAACCGCGTAATTTTGAAAGCAATTTGCACCAAAGCGCGGGTTCTTCGGCTGGGGCCTGTGCGACACTTGGATGAATTGCCTCAGACGGGTCAGCACCGATAATACGAGACTTGCGATTGATAAAGACGCGGCTATAGCCGGTCCAAGAGCCGCGCGCAGGGGCTTTGGGATCTTGTGCAAAGCGATCCTGCCAACCTGTCGGCAAAGCCAGTCCGTGTTTAACAGCCTTTTCCAACATCCAAACCAGTGGAATATTTGAAAGTGGGCGCACCTGCGGCATACCGCCAAGCTCCCCACCAACATCCCCATGCGCGCCACGAAACCACATCTGTTCCATATGGCCAGTCCAACTGTCGTTCGTGGTCCACAATACGGGGCTGTACACCACACGCGTCTCATCATGGGCCAACGCATGATATCCATTTTGAACCGATGGTCCCAATGCGTGACTGTGAAACGCATGTTTGGCGACACTGAAGCGCCATAGCACTGGCGCGTTCAAACCCAATGATTTTACGGTATCCCAGACACCAATCATTTCGATTTTAACTTCAGAGTGGCAGTACGCCTTGCTAAACCGCTTGGCTGAACCGCTTTGCGGAGCGTGGCGATAATGCCGATAGGCATCACGAATTCGTCGTTGGGTCGCTTGATTGCTGTGCAACAACCCCACCATGTCAATCACACCTGCCAATGAACGAACGGCATAGGCACCACGTGAAAAACCTAGCAAGATAACCCTGTCACCCGTTCGATAGCGCGACGCGAGATAACCATAAGCACGGCGGATTTGGTGATTGATACCACGCCCCATCAGCACATCTCCGGGGCGACGCCAACTGGACCACTGCAATCCGTGTTCATAAAAAACCGAAATATCACCGTCCAGTTCGGCCAGCATTTTATAGCTAAGACCTGCATTGGTCTCATGCCCTTCTGCCAACGTGGACATGGTGCCGTCCATAATAATAACATGGGTCGTTGATCCACGTTTGCGTGGCAAAACCTCTGGTGTGGCCCGCCCAAAACGGGCCATCAGCCACCGCGTGATACGTTTATTCAGTGACGGCAGGCGCATCTCGCAGCAGTTTCCAAACTTTATGCGGGGTGAAAGGCATATCCGCCTGTCGGACCCCGCGATCCCACAGGGCATCTTGAACAGCATTTGCAACAGCGGCCAAAGCCCCAACAGTCCCAGCTTCGCCGCACCCCTTCATGCCCATAACATTGGCCGTCGAGGGAACAGGAACCGAAGTGAAACTAATCTGCGGCACATCATCTGCACGAGGCATGGCATAATCCATAAAGGTCGCGGTGAGCAACTGCCCGTCTTCATCATAGACGACGTGTTCTGTCAGAGCCTGCCCGATGCCTTGAACGACACCACCGTGGACTTGGCCTTCGGCCAGTACAGGATTGATCAGGTTCCCAAAATCATCGACCACGAAATAGCGATCAGTGGTGACAACACCCGTGTCGGGATCAATCACGACTTCGCAAACATGTGCGCCATTTGGAAAGCTGCGCGCCTCTAGTTTCACGTGCTCTTCGTGCTCAAGCAGATCAGTGCGCCCAGCCGTGCGCGCCATATCCGCGACCTCCAGCATAGTTGGCGTCAGGTTTGATCCCTCAGCACGGAAGCGTTCATCATCAAAACTGATTTCAGCCGCATCGACACCCATTTCATCGGACAAGAATGCGGTGAATTTTTCCGTCATCGTCGCAACGGTCACCAACGTGGCATTGTTCTGTACAGTGACGGAACGCGACCCGCCCGTGCCGCCACCCTTTTTGATCAGGTCGCTGTCGCCTTGAATGACGTAAATCAAATCTGCTGGGATGCCCGTTTGGTCACTTAGGAACTGTGCATAGACCGTTTCGTGCCCCTGCCCGCCTGACTGCGTGCCAACCAAAATATGAACTGTCCCATCGTCGTTGAACTCAACCTTGGTTGTCTCATCCGGCGCACCCAAAATGCTTTCGATATAATAACAAATACCATAGCCACGCAGCAGCCCCTTAGCCTCGTCGGCAGTGCGACGCGCGGCAAAACCATCCGCATCAGCAACCTCAGCAGCGCGGGTTAGCAATAGGTCAAAGTTACCCACATCATAGGTCTCACCAGTGGCCGCCAGATACGGGAACTGATCAGGTTTGATAAAGTTACGGCGGCGCAATTCCCATGGATCAATGTCCAGTTCACGTGCCGCACGGTCCATGACACGTTCTAACACATAGATCGCCTCAGGGCGCCCAGCACCGCGATATGCGTCGACCTGTGTGGTGTTGGTGAAATAACCATTCACGCTTAGATACGTGTCCTGCACATCATAAACACCCATTAAAACACGGCTAAACAATTGTGTTTGGATCGGCTGGGCAAACTGCGAATTATAGGCACCAAGATTGATATCAGAGTGCACACGATACGCGATGATCTTGTGGTTCTCGTCAAACGCCAATTCTGCCAAAGACGTCAAATCGCGCCCCGCATTGTCAGACAACATCGCCTCGGTGCGCTCAGACATCCAGCGAACAGGACGCCCTAAAACGCGTGCAGCTTGGGCAACGCTGAATGGTTCCGGATAACCCATACCTTTCATCCCAAAACCACCGCCAGTATCGGGATTGGTCACGTGAACATCATCGGGTTCCAGACCAAATGCTGCGGTCATCTGGGTCTTATTCACCCAAACACCTTGACCGTTGATAGCAACGTGAAGACGATCATCTTCCCAATATGAATAACAACCACGTGGCTCCATTGAGTTGACGATGATGCGGTTATCGCCAACATCTAGGCTGACAACATGTGCCGCTTTCTCAAACGCTGCATTGGTTGCTGCCTCGTCACCCATACCCCAGTCAAACGCGACATTGTCGGGCGCTGTTTCATGCAGGGTTTCGCCGCCCGCCTTAAGATCCATCTTTGCAGGCAGTTCGTCATAATCCAGCACAATCAATTCAGCTGCATCACGCGCTTGGGCCAACGTATCTGCAATCACAGCCACAATCGGCTCACCAACAAAACGCAAGCGATCCTTGGCCAGCATCGTACGGCTGGTCGCGGCGCCTTGGCTTCCATCACGGTTCTTTACAAGAACAGCAGCCATTTCTAGGTTCATGCCTGCTGCTTCAAGGTCCGCACAGGTTAGCACCGCGTGAACACCTTCGGCTTCGCGCGCATCATCTACATCAAGCTCCGTAATAACGGCATGCGCTACTGGAGAGCGGAAAAAGAATGCGCTCAATGCATCGGCAGGCGCGATGTCATCCACATAGCGGCCTTTTCCGACCAGAAAACGCACATCTTCGACCCGTTTGACCGGTTGGCTTTTTCCGAACTTTTCCATGCGTCTGCTCCCAAGCAAATGAACTTTCAAAAATGGACACTAGCGACGTGCGCTGACATGTCTAGCGCCAACCCCAAATTCTCGGGTGTGACGTTTAGTATCTTCAGCAGGCACTGCGTTTCGGGCAGCCATATGGTAAAATAATGCCCATTAGAAAATGGCTTGTGCTGGCACGATCTGACATCCAATGTATCGCCAACAAAAGGATCATGTGCATGAGTAAAACAGTTAACTTCACCCAGATGAAAGATGGCACTGCAGAGGAATACGCGTTCCTTACGAAGCATGAGACTGAGCACGCCAAAGGCACGGCTGACAAACTTCTTCAGGCACTTGTGGATTTGGACGAGGGGTTGTCAGGTTACAAGATCACACGCCTTGGCCACTCGTTGCAATCTGCCACCCGTGCATGGCGCGATGGGGCCGATATTGATTGGGTTGTTTGCGCGTTACTACACGACATCGGCGACATCTATGCCCCTTACAATCACGACGAATACGCAGCCGCCATATTGCGTCCCTTTGTACGTGAGCAATGCAGCTGGTGCGTCCAAGCGCATGGGGATTTCCAGATGGTGTACTATGGACACCACGTTGGCGGGAACCCGAACAAGAGGGATCAATTCGCAGGTCATATCTATTTCGATGATTGTGCGTTATTTTGCGAACGCTGGGATCAATCAAGCTTTGACCCTGACTATGACACCTTATCCATCGATTTTTTTGCACCCATGGTGCGCGAAGTCTTTGCGCGCCCGGCATATGACCCAGACGTTATTCGCACGGGTGAACGCGAGCCTCTAGTGACAGAGGCCCGCGCTTAAGTCGTTTAAAAGAACGCTTGAATACCCGTTTGGGCACGGCCCAAAATCAAAGCATGCACATCATGTGTACCCTCATAGGTATTCACGGTCTCTAGGTTCATCATGTGACGCATCACTTGGAATTCGCCACTGATGCCATTGCCACCGTGCATATCGCGCGACATGCGCGCAATATCGAGCGCCTTGCCACAGTTGTTGCGCTTGATGATCGAGATCATTTCAGGGGCAGCATTCGCTTGGTCCATAAGGCGACCAACCTGCAATGCGCCCTGAAGGCCCAGTGAAATCTCGGTTTGCATGTCTGCCAATTTTTTTTGGAACAATTGCGTACCAGCCAGTGGCTTGTTGAACTGTTTGCGGTCCAAACCGTACTGACGTGCCGCATGCCAGCAGAATTCTGCAGCGCCCATCGCGCCCCATGCGATGCCGTAACGCGCACGGTTCAAACAGCCGAACGGGCCTTTAAGCCCTTGAACATTAGGCAACAAAGCATCTTCACCAACTTCAACGCCTTCCATCACGATTTCGCCTGTAATGGACGCACGCAATGAAAGTTTGTTGCCGATTTTAGGCGCAGACAGCCCCTTCATTCCTTTTTCCAGAACAAACCCGCGGATCTTGCCGCCATGCTCCTCTGACTTGGCCCAAACCACGAATACATCCGCGATAGGCGCGTTTGAGATCCACATTTTGGAGCCGCTGATGACGTAGCCACTGTCGGTTTTCTTGGCCACTGTTTTCATGCCTGCAGGATCACTGCCCGCATCGGGTTCGGTCAAGCCAAAGCAACCGACCCATTCGCCGGACGCCAGTTTCGGCAAATACTTGCGACGTTGCTCTTCAGAACCGTAGGCATAGATCGGGTAGATCACGAGGCTGGATTGCACGGACATCATGGAACGATACCCACTGTCGATCCGCTCCACCTCACGGGCAACAAGCCCGTAGCTGACGTATGACCCACCTAGGCCGCCATATTCTTCTGGCAGAGTTACGCCCAAAAGACCCATCTCGCCCATCTCTGAAAAAATGCTTCTGTCAGTGACCTCATTGGCGAAGGCATCGATTACACGTGGTGCCAGTTTTTCTGACGCATAAGCAGCGGCTGATGCTTGGATCATCCGCTCATCTTCGCTGAGCTGACCGCTTAGGCGGAATGCATCGGCCCAATCAAACGACCCAAGATCCGGTTTATCCTTGGCTTTCAGACCATTTTGTTCTGCACTCATTTGACGCGCCTTTCGCAATATTTGTGATTTAATGCCTATATTGCAAATAATTCACCAAAGTTCTAATGCTTGTTGATCCTGCATTGCATGAGGAAAACGCATAGATGCTTGCGCCCCGCCGTTTCCTGCCCTCAACATCGTCCCTGCTGGCATTCGAAGCCATTGCGCGCCTTGGAACCGCCACGGCGGCTGCATCAGAATTGTCGTTGACCCAAAGCGCGGTGAGCCGCCAACTAAAGACTTTAGAAGATCAATTGGACGTACAGTTGATGAAGCGCGAGGGTCGAGTGCTCCGACTGACACCAGCAGGTCAGGCCTTTGCCTTAAAGGCGCGTAGCATATTGGGGCAATTGGCCTCTGCCTCGATCGAAGCACGTGCAAATCCCAATGGGGGCACGCTGAATTTGGCGATCCTTCCAGCGTTTGGAATGCATTGGTTGGCACCGCGTTTATCGAATTTTGCCAAGGAACATCCAGAGGTTACGATAAATCTATCCACCCGCCTTGCGCCGTTTGATTTCCGTGCCAACCGCTTTGACGCTGCGATCCATTTTGGGCGAGAGGATTGGCCAAACGCGCAACATATGAAGCTGATGTCTGAAACGGTGATTCCTGTTTGCGCACCAGGTTTATTAGAACAACCTGTCTGTGATCCGCGTGCGATCTTGGAACACCCATTGCTGCACCTTGAGACGCGACCAAGAGGATGGGCAAGATGGCTAAGTGCCCACGGAATAAGCGAAAACATACCGTCTGGAATGATGTTCGACCAATTTTCAACCATGGCCCAAGCAGCCCTGCATGGCATGGGAATCGCTTTACTTCCCACCTTTGTTGCAGAGCCCTATCTGAACAGTGGTCAACTGTGCCGTGCATCGACCCATACAAGCGATAGCATAGGCACTTATTACCTGGTCTGGCCGTCGGATCGGGCCAACATTGCGCCGTTAAATGCCTTTAAAACATGGCTAAAACTTCAAATTGAATAGAGTTTTATGACCAGGCCATATTTATGCCCAATTGTTTATCTATGCCTCACCTAATGTTTACGGGTGGGGCCGATAAAACAGGAGCTTACTAATGCTGCGCAAAACTACATTGATGGCCGGCTTGGCTACACTATTCATCTCAACACCTGTTCAGGCAGACGAGCACGAAATTACAGTTCTTCCAGATGCATATTTCCCAGAGACAACTTACGTGTCAGCTGGTGATACCATTGTTTTTGTTAATGATACTGATGGCGTTCTTACAGTGACCGCAAACGACGACACCTGGGCAACTGAAGAGTTTGGCGTTGACCAAACTGAAACAATGGTCGTTCTGGCGGACATGACAAAAAACTTCTTCCACGAAGGTCTTGCTGACGAAGATGGCAATACAACCATCCAAGGTTTCATCAACTTTGGGGCAGCGCCTCTTGATCAAGCGTCTTCAACTGCGGCTGAAGAAGAAGAGGTCCTGAACTAAGACGTGAATTCACATCACGGCTAACCTTATGGAATTGTAGCGTTTCTTCTGGGGCTGCCCGCATAAGCGTGGCGGCCCCTTTGCCTTTTTCACCCAACCAAAGCGCAATTTCATCGGGCTCTAAGATCACCGGCATACGGTGGTGAATTCCGGATACGGCTGTATTTGCGCCCGTTGTGACAATGGCGCAGGTTTTGATGGGGGTCTCTTCCACGTCCCAGTCTTGCCAGATGGACGCGAAAGCAAGAGGTGCGCCGTCACTGCGGGAGATGTACCAAGGGTCGCGCCCACCATCCTCGGATTTGGTCCACTCATAAAATCCGGTCGCAACCACGACGCAACGACGTTCACGACAAGCCTCTCTAAACGCTGGTTTTTCCGCAATCGTTTCAGCGCGGGCGTTGATTAAGAGGGGGCCATCATTTGGCTTTTTGTACCAACTGGGAATAAAGCCCCAGCGCATGGATTGCAGTCGCCGCCCGCCACCATCCGCCGTAATCGAATGGACAGCATTTGTGGGGCAGACGTTGTAATTGGGGACCTCAGGAAGATCATTATCAGGCTTGGCCGCAAACAATTGCGCCATGGCATCTTGTGGCATGGTGTTGGCGATACGGCCACACATATGGTCCCTACTCCACCCTAGAAAGAGCCCAGCGCACGGTCAGATTAACGGTGCGTTCGCAGCAAGTTTAGCACGCCAATGTACAATTGAGCATTTAAAATGTGCAGTTCGCTTCGCAGGTAAGCGCTGAGACCATCCACTTTAAGATGAATTGCACAGTTCGGGGTCCAATCTGTACAGTTCCATGGCAATATGCCCGTTCAACATTCGTTTACCAATTTCGCGTGTTAACATTTGGGCACGTGGATTAATCTCCAGTTAAGACGCGCCTTGCATCAAGATCAAGCCATTGCCGTCTGGGTCCTTAAACGTCACCATTTGTCCGCAAGGCGCGTTTTCTATTTCGGCAGCGTCAACACCTTTGGCGATCAAGTCAGCGCGGGACGCTTTGACATCTGGTGTCGATATAACCAAACCACGCAGCGAACCAGCGGGCATACTTTCAAACCAAGTAACCAATGTAATGGACGTTTCCGTATTTGGCAGGCGCAGTTGTATCCACTGATGATCTGGTTCCACCTGCCCTTCAAACACGACCTCGAACCCCAAAACGTCCACATAAAATTGTTTGGCACGCGGTTGCTCCGAAACAGGGATAGTAACGATGTCGACTTTTTGGGCCATATCGCAAACTCCGGCCTGAAAACTTCAATTATCATTACCTTAGTTCTTTACGAAACCAGCGTCTTATCCATCCAGAACTAGCACCCATCTAAATCAAAAATAAAATCGCCATATTTAGCCCTAATGTTGAACGCAATTGAACCTTATTCCACTCGTATTGATGGCACTACCACAACGAATTTATTTCTAATTTTTTGCACAATCATCGCCTAGGGCTCATGGCTTTTATCTTCATCTATAGCCCCAGTGATTTTGTGTCGGGATTACCAGACGAAGTCGGCTCTAACGCTGCCGGGACGCCAACCTACACGCTTACGTTGGTACCAGGCGCAACTCCGACTGTTATTGAAATCAGCGACGATGACTCGGTTTTTAATGAGATCGATGCCTCACAGGTGTTGACCTCAGCGGCCAATGTTGACGGTACACCGTATGCTGCGGGAACCACCGTTCACACAGCATATGATCTGATAAATCCGACATTGGGCCACAAAATCACAAGCGTCCACTTTGGCGGTGACGGGTACGAACAAGGTGCGGTGCATGGAATTGCTTAGACGGTCAAATTGACCGCTGGCAGCTCCTACATTCGACACCGAACGCACGTCATATACACAGAACAATCTTTATGATGATTACGTTGCTTGTTTTGCTGCCAAGACGCAGATCAGAACGGATCATGGATTGATCGAGGTACAACACCTCAGATCCGGTGATCTGGTGTTAACTTTGGATCATGGCTATCAACCCTTACGAATGATCCTCAATCGTTATTTGTCTGCTGCGGAACTTAGCGCCAAACCAAAGTTGCGACCAGTTCGGGTAATGGCGGGTGCCCTTGGGTCTGGGCTGCCTGAAAGGGATCTACTGGTTTCGCCGCAACATCGGTTCCTTGCCAATTCACCTATCGTCGAACGCATGTTTGGTGAAAAGCAAGCCTTGATTTCGGCCACAAAATTGACGGCCCTTTCTGGAATTTTCGTCTGTGAGGCAACGGTTGACGTTGAATATTTTCATCTGGTTTTAGATCAACATGAAGTTTTGCTGGCTGAAGGCGCGCCCGCCGAAAGCTATTACTGTGGGCCAATGGCGATCAACGCATTGTCCTTAGAAGCGCAGAGGGAGATGAAAATGCTGTTTCCAGAGCTGGGATCGCAACTGTATGAACCCTCCCAAGCGCGCTACATTCCCTGCACGAAAAAGCAGACAAAGTTCGCGTTCCGTCATGGTAAAAATTGCAAACCGATCCTGAAGGACCGCTTCTCTACCATTTGACCTGCAAACGGGCTGTACCTGCGCTAAAGTGGGGCTGAATGCTCAACAATGGCGAGGAAAATCAAATGAGCGATGTCATTCTACACTGCGTCTTCTGCAATTTCCGCAAAGACGCCACTGCTGAGCAGCGGACCGAGGTGTTCGCAGCGTTAGAGGCTTTTAGCCAAACGATTGATGGCGTCCTTGGGTCTGATTTTGGCGAGAATCGCGATTTTGAAAACAAGTCCCCCGATTTTGCTGGTGGCTTTGTTATCCGGTTTGCCAACCAGCACGCATTAGAGGCCTATGCGGTTCATCCGACGCATCAAAAATTGGGCGCGCAGCTTTGTACGCTGTGCGAAGGCGGCGGTGATGGAATCGTTGTTTATGATATCGAGAAATCCCAATAGCAGGAACGTTCGATCTGTTTGATACAAAAAAGGCGCGCATTGCTGCACGCCTTTTCTTTTGTCGTTTGGGGAACCCCTTATTTCACGGTGATACGACCGTCGGTGTAGGGCGTGAATGGCCCTTGAGCAGCCAAGTATTCCGCCATCACGTCAGCCAAATCCGGTCCGTAATCATAGGCGTTTGCCGCTGATTTGAACATTTTGTAGCCATCGCCACCGTTGCGAACGTAGTTGTTAGACACAACGCCATAGGTTTTGCCCAAATCAATAGCAGCGCCACCCACCATGACATCGCTAATGCGCGCGCCTGCTTCGGCAGCTGAATCTACGGTGAAGGAGATGCCTGCAACCTGTGCAAAACGGCCCGCACCCTCTTCCAATTCGCTCACACCATTTTCAAGTGCAGCAACGATTGTTGCACCATCAACTTCGAATGTTGACAGTGTGTTTTGGAACGGAAGCACTGTAAGCACTTCGCCCATTGTCACCGGACCCGCATTGATGCTGGCCCGAATGCCACCACCGTTTTGGATCGCGATTTCAACGCCTTGGTCTTTTACGCGGTCAAGCATCGCATCCGCGATCAATGATCCCATTGGGCACTCGACGGCACGGCAAACCGAACGATCACCTTCAATTGCTGCGGCGGTTTCGGCCACAACTTTGGTGCGGATTTCCTCAAGCGGTTTTGCAGCTTCTGCAATGCGTGCAACGGTTGCTACATCTTCTGTTACGGACGCATCCATAACCAACGGCTCGCCAACGGCTTCCACGATTTCGCCAGCGTCGTTAAATGTGACGTTCAGCTCGCCCAAGAATTTACCATAAGCATAGGCCTGGACGATGGCTGTTTCACCAACCATTGTCGGATATGCACCCGCCGCACGTTCATTTGTGTTGGACAATAGCGTGTTTGAGTGACCACCAACGATCACGTCAACGCCAGTTGTTTCCGCCGCAACGCGTTGATCCACACCGTAACCAGAGTGGGACAAGACGATGATCTTGTTCACGCCCATAGCTGTGAGCGCGTCAACTTCACCTTGGACCGCAGACACTGGATCAGAGAAGGTGATGTTGTCGCCCGGGGATGCCAGATCGCCAGTGTCATCAGGTGTGAGACCGATCAGGCCCAGTTTTTCACCACCACGTTCGATCACTGTAGATTTGGCCAATTTTCCAGCCAACAGTGGTTCGTTTGAAACATCAGCATTGGACATCAACACAGGGAAGTTCACCGCAGACATGAAGCCTGCCAACACTTCTGGGCCATCGTCGAATTCGTGGTTGCCCACCGTCATCGCGTCATAGCCAACTTTGTTCATCATCTCGGCTGCCAATGCGCCTTTATAATATGTATAGAACAACGTGCCTTGGAATTGGTCACCGCCGTCTACGAGGATCGAATTGTTAGAACGGGCTTTTGCATCCGCAATCGCTGTGACCAAACGGGCGGAACCGCCAAAGCATTTGCCCTCTGCGTTGTCTTCAGAACCGCACCCGCTGTCGTATTTGCTGATTGGCTCAAAACGTGCGTGGAAATCGTTTGTGTGTAGAATGGTCAAAGAATAATCGGCTGCTGCCGTGCCTGCTGTCAAAGCAAGTGCAGCCACTGTTTGTGTTAAACGCATCATCTGGATGTCCCCCATTGGTTGAATATCTCATCACTTTGGCCTTGGTCTGTTCAAGAGTCAAAGCCGCAACTGAATCATTTCACCCCACATCCATCACACGCGAATATGACGTAACGGTAACGCTGGTGACTTGACGCCTGTTTACCCAAAGGGCATCAGGCGCATATGTTGATATTCAAAATATTCCGCTCCGACGAATGGGCAGACCTGCGCGCCAATGGCGAAACGCAAGGTGCGCCGATCGATATTGCAGATGGTTATGTCCATTTCTCGACCGCCGAACAGGCGCAAGAAACGGCTGACAAGCATTTCGCAGGCGTCGAAGACCTGTTCTTGCTGGGCGTTGAAACTGATCCGCTGGGCGATGACCTAAAGTGGGAAGTGTCACGCGGGGATGCATTGTTTCCGCACCTATACCGCAACTTGAAACTCGCCGATGTGGCATGGGCACAGCCTTTGCCATTGGTCGATGGACGCCACGAATTCCCGGCGGGTTTGCTGTAAACACGTCTCCCGATCCGCATTAGATGAAACGACAAAGGGCCACATTCGGATGAAACAGGTAATGGAACAGCTGGGGCTTAAGGCCTTGCTTAAGATTGATCCCGAATTGGCGCATGGTTTGGCGATCAAAGCCCTGAAGATGGGTTTGGCCCCAACACCCGGTCCGGTAACGTCCAGCCGCCTTGCCACCAAGGTTGCAGGTTTGGACATGCCTAACCCTGTTGGTTTGGCAGCGGGTTTTGACAAAAACGCCGAAGTTGTCGCCCCTTTGTCCAAAGCAGGCTTTGGCTTTATCGAAGTGGGTGCGGCAACGCCGATCGCGCAACCAGGTAATCCAAAACCACGGCTGTTTCGCCTAAGTGAAGATCGCGCTTCGATCAATCGCTTTGGCTTTAACAACCACGGTTCTGAAGCAATCGCTGCCCGCCTCAGCAAACGCGGCACTGGCATTCCAGTCGGCCTTAACCTTGGCGCAAACAAAACCAGTTCCAATCGTGCGGAAGACTTTGCCACTGTATTGAAGCAGGCAGGTCCTTATGTGGACTTTGCAACTGTGAATGTGTCCTCTCCCAACACTGAAAAGCTGCGCGACTTGCAGGGGCCAATGGCCTTGGCCGCGTTGCTTGATGGTGTGATGCAAGTGCGCGGCGACACGCCGGTGTTCCTAAAAATCGCACCTGATTTGACAGATCAAGACCTTGCCGACATTGCCAAGGTGGCCACGGACGCCCGCGTTGCGGCTATTATCACAACCAACACCACCCTTGATCGTGCAGGCCTTCAAAGCCAGCACCGCGATGAAATGGGCGGCCTGTCAGGCGCGCCGTTGTTTGAGAAATCAACGCGCATCCTTGCGAAACTAAGCGAGCTGACAACCATCCCATTGATCGGCGTTGGTGGCATCAGCACTGGCGAACAAGCCTATGCTAAAATTCGCGCCGGTGCCTCTGCGGTACAGTTGTACACTGCGTTAGTTTATGGCGGTCTATCCCTTGCAGCCAAAATTGCCCGCGAGTTGGATGCGCTGTTGGAACGCGATGGGTTCAAGAACGTTCAGGATGCTGTTGGCACCGATAAGGCACGTTGGCTTTAAACCTGCTTATGGTTCTGGGCTGCGGCCTCAAGTGCGGGATATCGAAGACTTAATGTGATGCCCCGCGCAAGGAACGACACAAGCAACGCCGCCCACAATCCGTGGTTCCCCCAAAGGGGCAAAAACAGCCAAACGGCGATCCAGTAAACGATAAAACTGACAATCATCATGTTGCGCATATCGCGCGATTGGGTTGCCCCGATGAAAATTCCGTCCATCATCCACGCCACACAACCAATCAACGGGGCGACAACCATCCAAGGCAGATAGATGCGCGCCTCTGCCTGAACCTCTGGTGATTTGGCCATAAGGTCGATCAGCCAAGGGCCAAAGATTGCGAATGCCAAGGCTGTGGTGACGCACACAACAGCCCCCCAAAAACCTGTCATCAACGCAGAACGACGCAGACGTGATGCATCACCGCGCCCCATGGCCCGTGCGATCAACGTTTCAGCAGCAAAGGCAAAACCGTCCATCGCGTAGGCCGTGATGTACATGAACTGTACCAGCACTTCGTTAGACGCCAGCGTGACATCCCCGAACCGCGTTCCAAGGAACACAAAAGACGAAAAGATCACCATCAACAGGGCGGAGCGGATCAAGATATCAGTGTTCAGCAGCGCCATGCGGATCAGTTTCGCCCGATCAAACACCTGCACCCATTTGCGCCAATCCGGATGTTTGAACGCATCGCGGCATAGATAAAGCGCCAGCCCAGCGCCAATAAGTTCCGCAATCACTGTCCCAATAGCCACGCCCTGCACACCCATATCCAACCAAAGCACGAATAATACGCTGAGCAGTATATTGACGCTGTTCATTACCAGTTGGACCCAGAACACGCCCGAAGTGCGTTCCATCGCGACCAGCCAACCCGTTAGAGAATAAATGCTGATGGCCGCAGGTGCCGTCCAGATGCGGATTGAAAGGTAGCTGTACGCAAGCGTTTCGACCTCTGTGGAAGCATGTGACATGCTGAGGGCCGCCGCGAAGATAAGCGGTTGTAGCAAGATCAGGGTAAACCCAGCGGCCAAAGCGATCAAAAGCGCACGGGTTAGGATAATGGAGACCTCAGCTTGATCTTCTGCCCCCGCAGCTTGTCCCACCAGACCCACGGTGCCCATACGCAGAAAGCCAAAGATCCAGAAAACCGTAGTCAAAATGATCGCACCAAGGCCGACAGCTCCAATGGGTGCCGCCTCTCCCATTTGCCCAACAACGCCAAGGTCCACAGCCCCAAGTATTGGAACCGTGGCGTTTGACAGCACCAAAGGCACCGCCAGTTTGAGGATACGTTTGTGTGTGATTTCTTGAGGTGGCGTTGCGGGTGTGACCGGTTTCACGATTTATCGGAACGTGGTTGTGGCATCAGGAAATGTCCTGTCGCTTGGGCAAACAGTTTTTCGCGATTATCTTGCCAGCCCTCAACATGCACAGAGGCATAGCGCCGGCCTGATCGGGTAATTCGTGCGCGAGCATAGGCATCGCGCGGCAGGCCAGAGCGCAGGTAATCCACAGTAAAGTCGATGGTCTTTGGCATGCGGAACGCTGTGCTATCGCCCTCTAACTCACCGCTTTCAAGATCATCCCAAAGTGTCGCCCAGCTGAGAGAGATTACAGATGTGATTTCTAAAAATGCCGAGGTCACACCGCCGTGGATCGCGGGCAGCAGAGGATTGCCAATCAATTTATCCGCATAGGGCAGAACAGCCGTCAGTTCATCACCACGTCGATCGAAGGTGACGCCAAGGTATTGGATATAGGGTACGCGCCCAACCAATTTGCTCAATGCCTCGTCGCGGCGTTGTTTGATCACTTGTACAGGTTCAGGTGGCTTTCTCATCTGCGCTGCCCCTCGATTGTAAAGGTGCCTGTCGCCATTGCGACTGGATTGTCTGTATCCTCATCAACCGCCGTTGCCCGCACAAAGGCGACGTTACGGGTGATGTGATAACATGTGGCGGTGGTGGACAGCGCCTGACCCGGCGTGGCCGAACGCATATAGTCAATACGCAGATCAATGGTGGCTGTGGCCCCAGGATTGGATGGATGGCTCATCACTGCTGCACCGCAACAACTGTCCATCAACGCTGATACCGCGCCCCCATGAACAACCCCCGTTTCCGGATCTCCAATCAAGCGTTCGTCATAAGGCATCGTGATTGTCGCTACACCGTTTTCGATTTCGGTTAAAACCATACCCAGATCGCGCGAATGCGGGATCGCTTCCATAAACTGTCGGGCTATATTCACTTTGTCTGACATAAGCGTGCGCCTTTCGTTGCTTGCAGCCTTTTGACCAGTCCCATGCGAAAAGGGCAAGAGCACCCGTTGCGCTTCTATTGCGGCCCGCCTAACCTGCATCCCAAGGGGAGTACTATGACAGACGATCGGTTATCTTTTAAGGAAATGTGTGCCGCGTTCGATGTAACACCGCGCACTCTAAGGTATTACGAATACATTGAATTGCTGCAACCTGATCGCGAAGGCCGTTCGCGGTTTTACGGTGCCCGCGAACGTGCACGGATGAAGTTGATCATGCGTGGTCGTAAGTTTGGCTTTCAACTCGAAGACATCCGCCAATGGCTGCTGATCTACGAAAACGAGGGTACAAAGGCACAAATGGAAGCGTGGATCGACATGGCTGATGGTCAACTAAAAGAGCTAGCAGAGCAACGCGTCCATCTGGAAGAAGCCATCACAGAACTACAAGCTTTACGCGAAAACGTTGCTACGGAATTGACCAAGTCCTAAGATCCTTGCTGATCTTATTTTCGGATAGGGCAACCCCATTTTCGCGCTATCGATTCTTTTGAAACGACCTGTCCTGCGCCCAAAGCAGACATTTTTATCGTAGCTTTTGCGATGAATTGCACAAATCTGTGAAAGTCGCCTGCAAAATAATGCGATCCCCCCCAATCCCTGTTTTTTCTAGATTCTCAATCACTTGACGTAAAGAAACGCTACGTAAAGCAATAAGTTGACGTTGCGTACAGCTTACGTAAGCCAAATTCCCATTGTATCAAACGATAATAAGACCCAATTGACACTCGTAACATTGATTTTACGAGCGGAGATAAAGCCAATGACCGAGAATACAAAAACCATCAGAGAGATGTGCGACGCACACAATGTGACCCCACGCACTTTGCGCTTCTATGAAGCCAAGGAATTGCTGTTTCCTATTCGTGAGGGGCAAAAGCGCCTCTTTACCAAACGTGATGGCGCACGCCTCAAGCTGATCTTACTGGGCAAACGCTTTGGCTTCAGCCTTGAGGAAATTCGCCAGCTTCTGGATCTGTATCACGTTGATGATGACCGCAAAACGCAACTGGCCCGCGCCTATGCCGTAGCCAATGACCGTCTGGCCGATATGGAACGCCAGCGCGACACGTTGAACGAAGCCATCGAAGACCTAAAACATCAAATGCGCTGGGGCGAAAAGATGATCGCTTCGACCAAGAAAAACTCGGGGATGACCCACTAGAACCGGATCGTCCTGCACCCAATTTGTGACCAATCGGAGAACACTATGCCTCGCTACACAGCCCCAACAAAAGACATGCAGTTCATTTTGCACGATCTATTGAAAGTCTCAGAAAGCACCATTCCAGGCTATGATGAGCTGGAAGCAGATTTCACATCTGCAGTGCTGGAAGAAGCAGGCAAACTGACGTCTGAAGTATTGGCCCCTCTGAACGTGACGGGCGACAAAGAAGGCTGCCGTTTGGAAAACGGCGTTGTTTACACACCAGCTGGTTTCAAAGACGCATTTGCCAAAGTCAAAGAAGGCGGTTGGACTGGCTTGGATATGCCCGAGCAATACGGCGGGCAAAACATGCCAGCGGTTTTGGGATCGGCAGTGGGCGAATTGTTTTCCGGCTCCAACATGGCGTTCACAATGTATCAGGGTCTAACCCACGGTGCAGCATCCGCGATTTTGGCCCACGGAACTGAAGCGCAAAAAGACAAATGGTTGCCAAACATGGTGTCGTGCGAATGGACAGGCACGATGAACCTAACAGAGCCACATTGCGGCACTGATCTGGGGCTGATGCGCACCAAAGCAGAACCACAAGCGGACGGCAGCTATAAGATTACAGGCCAGAAGATCTTTATCTCTTCTGGTGAGCACGACATGGCGGACAACATCGTTCACTTGGTTTTGGCGAAAATCACCGATGGTCCTGAAGGCATCAAAGGTGTGTCTTTGTTCATCGTTCCAAAGGTTATGGTCAATGAAGATGGTTCCTTGGGCGAGCGCAACGGGGCAACCGTTGGCAGCATCGAAGAGAAGATGGGCATCCACGGCAACTCTACCTGCGTCATGAACTATGACAACGCGACAGGCTATTTGTTGGGCGATGAGCACAAAGGCATGCGCGCCATGTTCACCATGATGAACGAGGCGCGTTTGGGTGTCGGGATGCAAGGGCTGTCCCAAGCCGAAGCTGCTTATCAAAACGCACTGGATTACGCCAACGACCGTCTGCAAGGGCGCGCCGTCACTGGTGTTCAAAACCCAGAGGGTCCAGCCGATCCATTGATCGTTCACCCAGACATTCGTCGTTCCTTGATGGAACAAAAGTCATTCGTTGAGGGCGCACGTGCCTTCATCCTTTGGGGTGCCACGATGATTGATGCCGCCCACCGCGCGGATGACAAAGACGCCGATGGCTTGGTGTCCTTGTTGACCCCAGTGATCAAAGGCTTTTTGACGGACGTCGGTTACGACATGACCGTTAAGGCACAACAGATCTATGGCGGCCACGGCTATATCGAGGAATGGGGCATGTCCCAATTCACCCGCGATGCCCGCATTGCGATGATCTATGAAGGGGCCAATGGCGTTCAGGCGCTAGACCTTGTGGGCCGCAAATTGGCGCAAGACGGCGGCAAGCACGTGATGGCGTTCTTTGAGATGGTGAAGACCTTTATCAAAGAAAACGCCGGTCAGGATGAGGCCTATGACAAAGAGTTTATCGAACCACTCAAAGCAGCGTCCAAGGATTTGCAGGCCGCGGGCATGTATTTCATGCAAAACGGCATGAGTAATCCAAACCATGCATTGGCTGGTTCTAACGACTTTATGCATATGTTTGGACACGTCTGCCTTGGCCTAATGTGGGCACGTATGGGCAGGGTTTCTAGCGATACCTTAGCTGCGGGTACGGATGACGCAACATTCTATGAAACCAAGCTTGCGACGGGTCGTTTCTATATGGCGCGCCAGTTGCCTGCGACGGCATTGCACCTAACACGTATTCAATCTGGAAGTGATACGGTGATGGCGCTGGATGCGGCAAACTTCTAAGGTGCTAGGGGTGGGCGATTGTCCCACCCCAACGACACTGCAGGAAAAACAACCATGCCCAAACGCTTTCGCCTTACACGCCGCTTCCCTGTCGCAATGACAGAAGACGGGTATCGCCGGTTAAAACGGTTTTCAGCGGATGCAGGTTTGGAAGAAGGCGAGGCACTTTCGTTCCTGTTTGAGAACTTCGCCAGTGTCGTGAACGAAGAAAACCTGACCGCACGTTTGCGACTGTTCAACGCAGAGCTCGACGCGCGCAAGAAAAAAACACATCTGGGAAGGATGTTGTGATGAGTGAGACGGCCAAAGGATGGATGACCGACGAACACCAGATGATCGCGGATATGACGGCCCAATTCATCACAAATGAATGGGCTCCCAAGTTTGCCGATTGGCGCAGACAAGGGCAGATGGATCGATCCACCTGGGCTGAGGCCGGCGAACTTGGGCTACTCTGCCCCTCCATCCCCGAAGAATTTGGCGGCGCTGGCGGCGATTTCGGGCATGAGGCTGCAATCCTGATCGAAGGTAGCCGTGCGAACTTAGCCAGCTGGGGACACGGCATCCACTCTGGGATCGTGGCCCACTACATCCTGAACTGCGGCACGGACGAGCAAAAGGCACGTTGGCTGCCTAAAATGGTCACCGGCGAATTGGTTGGCGCGCTCGCAATGACGGAACCCTCAACAGGGTCCGACGTTCAAGCGATCAAAACGCGTGCCATTCGGGATGGTAATTCTTACCGCCTCTCTGGGCAAAAGACATTCATCACCAACGGACAGCACGCCAACCTAATTATTGTGGCCGCCAAAACAGACCCATCACTGGGATCAAAAGGCGTGTCCTTGGTGGTTTTGGAAACCGACGGCGCAACCGGATTTGCACGCGGGCGCAACCTTGAGAAAATCGGGATGCACGCGGCTGATACATCAGAACTGTTCTTTGACAACGTCGAGATCGCACCCGAAAATATCTTGGGCGGGGAAGAGGGCAAAGGGTTCTATCAACTGATGAACCAACTGCCCCAGGAGCGGTTGATTATCGCCTGCTCTGCCATTGGCGCAATGGAAGGCGCAGTTGAACGCACCATCGCATATTGTCGCGAACGCGAAGCCTTTGGCGGACCAATCATGCAATTCCAAAACACACGGTTCAAGCTGGCGGAATGCAAAACCAAAACAATGGTCAGCCGAGCATTCTTTGATGAATGCATGGCAGAACATTTGCGCGGTGAACTGACACCAGACAAAGCGGCAATGTGCAAATACTGGACGACAGACACGCAAGCATGGGTGTTGGATGAATGCCTGCAATTACACGGCGGCTATGGTTTTATGCAAGAATACGCCATTGGTGAGATGTGGACAGACGCACGGGTGCAACGCATCTATGGCGGAACAAACGAAATAATGAAGGAGTTGATCGCGCGGGAGCTGTAAAACTCAATCGGCATCTTGGGCTGAAAATTCGGATGCCTCCGGCGGGAGTTTTTCTGGTAAGATGAAGACAAGGGACCACCCTGCTGTTCGATCCAATTTGGGATTGACCCGACGAGCCAAACAGCAGGGCTTCACCTTACACACGGCTCAGCTCTCCAGCCTGCCGCGCAGAACTTGGATCGCAAATTAACCTTAAGACTAAGTGAACGCTCCCCGTTCATCTTACGAAATAAACTCCACGGGGGTCTGGGGGTGTGAAACCCCCAGCTTCCTTATCAAAAAACACCTCGGGAGGGGTATGGACCATGACGTTGAAATTGCATTGTTTTGGTGAAAGCGGAAATTCTTACAAAGCAGCATTGGCCTTGGAACTTTCCGGCCTTGAGTGGGAACCCGTCTTCGTTGACTTTTTTGGTGGCGCGTCCCGAACCCCTGAGTTCAAGTCTGTCAACACGATGGGTGAAGCGCCCGTTTTGGTCGACACTGCTGCGGATTACACAGTGACCCAATCCGGTGCTATCCAAGATTATGTGAGCCACCTAAGCGGCAAATTTGCAGGCACCTCGCCTGAGGAACGCCGTGAGGTTTTGCGTTGGGTGCTATTCGACAATCACAAGCTCAGTTCAATGGCGGGAATGACCCGCTTCTTGATGAACTTCTTGCCCGAAGCGAAGCGCCCAGCGGAAGTGATTGCGTTTAACCAAGGTCGTCTACAAGGCGCATATGCCACCCTCAACACCCATCTTGAGGGCCGTGATTGGATCGTTGGCGACGCCCTGACCAATGCCGATCTAAGCTGTTGTGGCTATCTCTATTACCCAGAGCCTTTTGGCTTTGTCCGCGCCGACTGGCCCCACATTGATGCGTGGTTGACCCGCATTTCTGAAACCCCAGGCTGGAAGCACCCCTATGATTTGATGCCCGGAAACCCATCTGACCGCGCGTAACCTCACAAAAGGACGCAGCGGCAGCTCTTGAACTGCCCTGCCCAACGTAACCACATTGTGGCAAAGACCACTGCCAAAAGGATCAAAGAATGACCGAAGCCTATATCTATGACGCCCTGCGCACCCCGCGTGGTAAAGGTCGTAAGGACGGCAGCCTCCATGAGGTCACCGCCCTGCGTCTATCCGCTGTCACATTGAACGCCCTTAAAGAGCGCAACAATTTGGGCGGCCATGCGGTTGAGGATGTGATTTGGGGCAACGTGACCCAAGTTATGGAACAAGGCGGCTGTTTGGCCCGTTCCGCGGTTTTGGCTTCTGATCTGGATCAATCCATCCCGGGTCTTGCGATCAACCGTTTCTGCGCATCAGGCATGGAGGCTGTGAACCTTAGTGCCAACCAAGTCAAAGGCGGCGCAGGCAGTGCTTATATTGCCGGTGGTGTTGAGATGATGGGCCGCGTTCCTATGGGATCTGACGGTGCTGCGATTGCCGCCGATCCTTCTGTTGCGATGGACACCTATTTCGTCCCCCAAGGCATCAGCGCCGACATCATCGCCACCGAATATGGGTTCACCCGCGACGATGCAGATGCATTGGCTGTTGAATCCCAACGCCGCGCCAAAGTTGCATGGGATGAGGGCCGTTTTGCCAATTCTGTGATCAACGTGCGTGACATCAACGGCATCTCGATCCTTGATCACGATGAATACATGCGTCCCCAAACCGACATGCAGTCCCTTGGTGCCTTGAACCCAGCGTTTCAGGCGATGGGTGAAGTCATGCCCGGCTTTGATAAGATTGCGTTGATGAAGTACCCACACTTGGAAAAAATCAATCACATCCACCATGCAGGCAATTCATCTGGCATTGTTGATGGCGCGGCTGCCGTTCTTATTGGCAACAAAGAGTTCGGCGAAAAGCATGGCCTGAAACCACGTGCGCGCATCCGTGCCACCACAAAAATTGGTACTGATCCGACCATCATGTTGACGGGTCCGGTTCCTGCCACCCAAAAGATTTTGGCCGACAACGGTATGACCATCTCAGACATTGATCTGTTTGAAGTGAACGAGGCCTTCGCCTCTGTCGTCATGTTGTTCATGGAAAAATTCAAAGTCGATCATTCAGTCGTCAACGTAAACGGCGGTTCAATCGCTATGGGTCACCCGCTGGGTGCCACAGGTGCGATGATCATTGGCACGTTGCTGGATGAACTAGAACGTCAAGACAAAGAAGTGGGTCTTGCGACCCTTTGCATTGCATCCGGCATGGGTGCCGCAACAATAATTGAGCGCGTATAATGACCAATAAATCACATCCTTTCCATGCTGTCGCAACTCTTGCTGCGTCTGAGGGCATGACCAACCTAAAGCTCAAGGTCGCCAATGACGGCACCTATGTCCGTCTGGTTCAACAAACCCCGCCATTGTTTTTCAAATTCAAACCTGACCCAAGCGACAGCTTGGACGGGACCGATTTGAATGACTTTAAGCGCATCCTGCTTAGCGAAGACGATTGCAGCAACGGGCCAAACGAGACCTTGGCCCTTGTCAAAATGTTGTTGAAAAAATTTGAGAATTACGGGTCCGACACCCCGACCAAAAAACCCAACCTGGGGAGATACAGATGAACGACTTCACACTCACCAAAGACGCTGAGGGCATTGCCACAATCACTTGGGATGTCGCAGACAAAACCATGAACGTGATGTCTTTTGAGGGCCTTGAACAGCTTGATGCCCAGATCGATGACGCGTTGGCAGATGATGCTGTCAAAGGCATCGTTATCACATCTGGCAAAGACAGCTTTGCCGGTGGCATGGATTTGAACCTATTGGCCAAAATGCGCGCTGATGCAGGAGATGATCCGGCCAAGGGGTTGTTTGAGGGCACGATGCGTATGCATCACTTGCTGCGCAAGATTGAGCGTACGGGCATGGACCCAAAGACCAACAAAGGCGGCAAGCCAATTGCAACGGCCCTTCCGGGCACGGCTGCAGGCATTGGTTTAGAATTGCCCCTTTCGACCCACCGCATTTTCTGCGCCAACAACCCAAAGGCCAAGATTGGCCTGCCAGAAATTCTGGTTGGTATCTTTCCGGGTGCGGGCGGGACAACCCGTTTGGTGCGCAAACTTGGTTTGATGGGTGCCTCGTCATTGCTGCTTGAGGGTCGCATGAACGCACCTGACAAAGCGTTAAAAGCTGGCCTGATTGATGAGGTTGTTGAGGATCCGATTGCTGCAGCCCGTGCATGGGTTCTGTCTGCAAAGGATGCTGATTTGGTAAAACCTTGGGATGCGAAGGGTTATAAATTGCCCGGCGGTGCCCCATATCACCCTGCTGGTTTCATGAACTTTGTCGGTGCCAACGCGTTGGTTGGCGGCAAGACAAAAGGTGCCTTCCCTGCGGCCAAGGCGATGTTGTCAGCGATCTATGAAGGTGCGCTGGTTCCATTCGACACAGCCCTTAAGATTGAGGCCCGCTGGTTCACCAATATCCTGATGAACCCATCCTCATCTGCGATGATCCGTTCCTTGTTCCTGAACAAAGAGGCCCTTGAAAAAGGCGCTGTGCGTCCAAAAGATGTCCCTGACCAACGCGTTAAGAAATTGGGTGTTTTGGGCGCTGGCATGATGGGTGCTGGCATTGCCCTTGTGTCGGCCCAAGCAGGCATCGAAGTGGTTTTGATCGACCGTGATCAAGAGGCCGCTGACAAAGGCAAAGCTTATTCTGCCACCTACATGGACAAAGGCATTGCCCGCAAAAAGGCGACGCCTGAGAAGAAAGAGGCGCTGCTTAGCCTGATTACCGCGACCCCTGATGTTGAAATGCTGAAGGGTTGTGATTTGATTATTGAGGCCGTGTTTGAAGACCCTGCTGTTAAGGCAGAGATTACCAAACGCGTTGAGGCCGTGATCCCAGAGGATTGCATCTTTGCCTCAAACACCTCGACCTTGCCAATCTCTGAGCTGGCAAAGGCGTCTTCACGCCCTGAACAGTTTATCGGCATCCACTTCTTCTCACCTGTTGAAAAGATGTTGTTGGTTGAGATCATCAAAGGTGCGCAAACGGGTGATGTGGCTGTTGCCAAATCCCTCGACTACGTGCGCCAAATTCGCAAAACGCCAATCGTTGTGAACGATGCGCGGTTCTTCTACGCCAACCGTTGCATCATCCCTTATGGCAATGAAGCGGCGCGCATGGTCACCGAAGGTGTTGCACCACAGTTGATTGATAACGCTGCACAACAACTTGGTTTCCCAGTGGGACCAATCCAGTTGGGTGACGAGACCTCGATCGATCTGGGTGTGCGCATCATGAAGGCCACTAAGGCCGCCATGGGCAATGCCTATCCTGCATCTGACGCCGACGATCTGATCGTCTGGATGGAAGGTTTAGGTCGTCTGGGTCGCAAGGCCTACGCGGGCTATTTCGACTATGACGAAAAGGGCAAGCGCACAGGCTATTGGAAAGGTGTTCACGACAAGTATCCATTGGCCGCCGAGCAACCAGCCCTGAAGGAAGTTCAAGATCGTTTGATGTTCTCACAGGTTCTAGAGGCCGTGCGTGCATTGGAAGAAGGCGTATTGGAAGACATCCGCGAAGGCGATGTTGGCGCGATCCTTGGGTGGGGTTTTGCCCCTGCCACTGGTGGCCCATTCAGCTACTTGGACATCATCGGGACGCCATATGCGGCAGAACGCTGTGACCAGTTGCAGGCAGAGTACGGCGATCGTTTTGAATGCCCTGCCCTTCTGCGCGAGATGGCTGGTAAAAACCAAACCTTCTATCGCCGCTTTGGTCCAAAGGACGAAGCCGCAGCATAAGATTTTTAAAGCCCCCGTTCATTCGGGGGCTTTTTCATTCCTAGTGCAGCAATCGCCGCGCTGCATTTTGCAAAAATACGATCTCTTGGGCATTTTCTGACAGCTCAATCGCATTTTCAAAGCTCACCTTAGCCTCTGTAATCCTGCCAGCCCGTGCCAGCAGATTGCCCATCGCCGCATGGTAGGGCTGATAGGTTTGAATTTTGGCGGCCGTTGCGACCTTTTCCATGATCGTCAATGCCGCGTCTGGCGTTTGTGCATACGACACCGCGACAGCAAGATTGACCTGCACAACAGGTGAGGGCTGCATGGCAAGCAACAGTTCATACAGCGCCACGATTTCCGTCCAATCAGTTTGATCCCACGCGGGGCTTTGCGCATGAACGGCACTGATCGCGGCCTGAATTTGGTAGGGTCCGATGCCCTGTTTTGGCAGCGTCTCATTCAATATCGCGACACCCTCTTGGATTTTCTCGCGGTCCCAACGTTTGCGGTTTTGATCCTCTAGCGCGATCATTTCACCGGCAGGCCCAACACGCGCGTTTCGCCGTGAATCGTGCAGCAACATCAAGGCTAGCAAACCTGCGGCTTCGCAATCGTTTGGCAAAAGCGCGGCAATGATCCGCGTGAGGCGGATGGCCTCGCCAGACAAATCACTGCGCAACACTGCGGTGCCGCTGTTGGCAGAATACCCCTCGTTAAAGATCAAATAAAGCACGCTTAGAACAGCAGAGGTGCGTTCGGGCAGGTCCGCATCTTGGGGAACTTCATATGGGATCCCCCCGCGCGCAATCTGTTGTTTGGCCCGTGTGATCCGCTTTTGCATTGAGGCCGGTTTGTCCAAAAACGCCGCAGCAATCTCATCCGTCGACAACCCGCCTAAAGTGCGAAGGGTCAGCGCCACTTGGCTTTTACGTTCAAGCGCGGGATGGCAGCAGGTAAAGATCATCTCAAGCCGCTTGTCAGGGATCGTTTCCGTCATAGGATCGTCCAAAGGGCGGTTTTCCAGTTCCAGCAGATAGGCGATTTCGTTTTCTTTGCGTGCAAAGTTCTGGGCGCGGCGCAATTTATCCAGCGCCTTGCGCCGCGCAACAGTTATCAACCACGCGCTTGGGGACCTTGGCAGACCATTCTTACCCCAATGATCCAGCGCAGAGATCACCGCCTCTTGCAGGCAATCCTCTGCCAGTTGCAGATCATTCAGGCCACTGACCAATGAGGCAAGGATACGCCCCCACTCTTCACGAACGGTTCGTTCAATCACCTGTTCGGTTGAGAGTGGAGGTAACATGCTTTGATCCGATGATTTAAGCGGGGATTATGTGTCCCAGACCATGACCGGACGCACTTCGATGCGGCCAAATTCAGATGATGGGATCATGGCCGCATATTTCAGTGCCTCATCCATATCAGTGCAATCTAGCAGGTAATAACCCCCCAATTGCTCCTTCGTTTCCGCGAACGGACCGTCGATTGTTTCTGCCTTACCTGCACGCACAGACACGGTTGTTGCCGTGTCAGCACCCTGCAGCGCGTCACCCGCCACAAACTTGCCATCAGCTTTTACGGTTTGGGTGAAATCGCCGTAGCCCTTCATGAACATCCCAAATTCAGGGGTTCCAGGCTTTGGTCCAGAGTTCGGGGCAGAATAAATGAGACACATAAATTGCATTGGTATTTTCCTTGGTTTGAAACAAGAGCACTGCACCCTTGTACCCCTTAGACGAACGGGGATTGTTCAGACCGACATTAACACGGAAAAAATAACTATCGACCTACGTTTGGGAGTTTCAAACGAAACAGCACTGGCCGTTGCCGAACCAGTGCTGCGTTTGGGGAGAGAGATGGAGGGTAGCTTAGGCTGCTTGGGCGTTCGCCGCGGCAGTGTCTTCCATGATCAGGCATTCGGCCAAAAAAGTCGCGTCTTTTACCGAAAGCACGTCATATGCAGGTTGCCCGCCGCTTAGCATAACATCCAATGAAACATAGCTGGCTGGGCAATGTGCTAGAAGGTTGCCTTCGGCGTAGATCACTTGCTCTGCTTCGAATGTTAAAGTTACGACTTCTATTTGCTCGCTTGGCGCACGGCGGGTGATGCCACGAAGGCCAGCCAAAGAAAGTGCAGGAACAATCGCATATGGATCGCCGTGCTGATCAAGGGCCGCTTCGCATTCGATCATAAGCCCTTGTTCTACTGGAACTGTCATTTCAACGTAGTTGCCGAGTGCACCCGCAGGAATGTGAACGGGCCACATGCTCTCTGCTGTCCAAGGCGCATCGACCCACGCAGTTGTGCGGTTAACTTCGGCAACCGTTTGCATACCATTGTCGAATGTCAGAACCGTGTCACCGACAGCAATGGCTTCGACCTGACGCCATCCCATAGTGGTTGCGATCCGTGTGCCAGCAATAAGGCCCGTGGTCATGATGTTTAGACTACCATCATAGGCACCTGTTGTTTCACTCATCCGACGTAGCATCGTATTTGTTTTTGTATTTAAACCGAACATATTTTCCATCCCCATGGTGTGAAGCGTTAGGTGGCAGATCCGTAGTTTCGGAACCCAACGCCGATTAAGCAGTGAGTTCAGTTGCTACGACGCGCATGACACTGCTTGGTCATAATCGGGGCTTAATTGGGGCATTGTCTCGCCACACTGAGGCAATCCGTTGGTATTCAGAGAATTAACCTTAAAGTAGAAACAAATT
Organism: Ascidiaceihabitans sp.; assembly: GCA_028825475.1. Lineage (GTDB taxonomy): Bacteria > Pseudomonadota > Alphaproteobacteria > Rhodobacterales > Rhodobacteraceae > Ascidiaceihabitans. The sequence continues at coordinate 126,214 of JAPKAB010000002.1, forward strand.
TGGGGGAAAGAAAATGTTCTCTCCTCAAATTTGACGTTACTCGAAAGAATAACCGAATCTCTTGATGTCCTCTGAGCACGCCATTTGCACGGCTGCGCGGGTCGTTTCGGTGTAATAACTTTGGTAATCTGCGCTGCGCTCAGACTTGTTTACGTGTTCAAGGTCCAGATCAAACTTCAAATGCTCGACCAAATAAAACACGTCTTGCGGGAAATGTTCAATCCGTATGTAGGCGTTGCAGCGTTCTTTGCCCGAAGCATCCGTCACATAATGGCGGGCTGGCGTGGCTTTGAAACTTGCAAGGATTGCGGCATCTTGAACAAAGTCTGTGAACGTTTTGGTTTGGGCCAATGTGACCGCATAATGTTCAAATTTCTGTTTTTGCAGCCAATGGTAATAGCTGACCATCCGATCCCAAGGGTTGCGCACCAATGTGAAGATAAACGCGTCATCCATCTGCGCCGGTGTCACCAGCCCATCAACATCCGCCAAGGTCGAGTGTTTCCACAGCCGCCCCGCCGTTTTCACATCCCGCAACCGCTTGCGCCGCTTCACCGCTTTGGGCGTGTCGCCCAGCATGATGTCATCCTTCATCGCACGCGCCTCAAGCGCCAGCGCCATCGAGGTGCCAGCGGTTTTGGGGGCATGCACGAAGATGTATTTGCGGCCAAGACTGATAATCATGCGGGTACTCTACTCTCACAAACCACATTCGTTGAGCGGTTTTTACCAATGATCAGACAGTGTCGGATTAATGACTCACTCTTTGGAACGTACCGCGATGATCCAGCCTGCGACCATGATCAGGGCAATCCCCGCCATCATCATCGGTGTGATGGATTGCCCCATCAACAACCACGCAAAGAACGGGCCGAAGATCATGATGGAATATTCCAACACCGACACTTGGCTGGCTTCGCCCCACTGATAGGCGCGGATCAATAGGAAAACGCCCGCCACCGAAATAACGGCCTGCATGGCAATGTATGGAAATACGGTTTCAATCGGCCAAACCAAACCACGCAGCAGGAACCCATCAGCACCGTCTGGCACAACGGGTGCCCATATTGTCAGACCGACCAACGCCAATGTTCCAATGATGAATTGAACGATCATGATACCCGCAAGCATCGAGATCGTGCTTTCCTCTGAACATAAAATGCGGGTCGCCATTGAGCCAGTTGCATAGATCAATCCGCCTGCCACAGGCATCATCATGATCCAGCCCGGTGCGCCGTCTTGGATGCCAAGGACCAAAAGGATCCCGCTAAAGCCTATGGCTACCGCAATCACGCGCCATTTGCCAATCGTCTGCTTGAGGACAAACGCACTGATCAGCAGCACAAAAATGGGAGAGGTGAACAGGCCCGCCAAGGATTGCGCGATGGGCATAAAGGCAAGTGACCCAAAGTACAGCATCAGGCCCGTCGCTGTCAGTAGACTGCGCACAGCAACCGCCCAGAACCGTTTCGGACGCATCGTGCCCAAACCCATCATCGACATAAGGCAGATCAGCGGAATCGCCATTGAGGCGCGAACAGCAAGGAACTGCCAGATGCTGATCTCTTCGGCCACGGTGGCGACAAAGTTATCAACGAACCCCAAAAGGACCATCGCACCGATCATACACAGGGCTGCCGCCATTGGCCGCGTCTGTATTTCTGATGGGGTTGGAATAGCGTTCATATAATAAGACTTTGCTTTTCAGTTCATTGTACTTGCAATATCCTGTTTTCCACATGATTCAAGCGTTGTGATCACGCGAAGGGGAGAGCGCATATGGGCTGGATGAACGACGAAACGGGTTTGGGCAAATGTCCTGCCAACTATGTACCACTTACACCGCTGTCGCATTTGCGCCGCGCCGCCCATGTTTTTGCCACTCGCACGGCTGTGATCTATGGCGATCATCGTGTGACATATGCCCAGTATTATGAACGCTGCACCCGCCTTGCCGCTGGTTTGGCTGGTATGGGTGTGACCTCTGGCGATGTGGTTGCTACCTTGATCCCCAACCTTCCCGCACAGGCAGAGGCCCATTTTGGCGTGCCCGCATGTGGCGCGATATTGAACACGATCAACACGCGCCTAGACGTCGATACTGTTGCCTATATTTTTGAACACGGTGAAGCCAAGGTGGTCTTAGCCGACCCACAGTTCGTAGAATTGGCCGAAGCCGCCATTGCGCGCCTTACAGGTCCAAAGCCTATGATCGTTGAAGTACCCGACGCGGCCAACGGTTGGCCTGCATCTGGGCGTCACAAGACATACGAGGATATGCTGGCTGCTGCGGACCCTACATTTGAATGGGTCATGCCAGAGGATGAATGGGAAAGCCTAGCGCTGAACTATACCTCCGGCACCACAGGTCGCCCCAAAGGCGTCGTTTATCATCACCGTGGTGCTTATCAGATGACAATGGGTACTGTGATTTCATGGCGCATGGTTCTGCACCCTGTGTTTATAGCGATTGTGCCGCTGTTTCACTGCAACGGCTGGAACCACACATGGATGATGCCCGTCATCGGTGGTACGTTGGTTTGCTGTCGCGACATCACTGCAGGCGCAATTTACAATGCTATCGCAGATGAAGGTGTCACCCATTTTGGCGGTGCGCCAATTGTGTTGAACATGATCGTCAATTCACCTGACAACGAGCGCCGCGCATTCGATCATAACGTCGAAGTGTTCACCGCTGGCGCCCCACCAGCGCCTGCCACCTTGGGCAAGATCGAGGCGCTTGGGTTCAACGTGACCCAAGTGTACGGCCTGACCGAAAGCTATGGCCATGTAACGGAATGCGTGTGGCGTGCTGAGGACTGGGATGACTTGGATCAAGCGGCCAAGGCGGCGATCAAAGCCCGCCAAGGTGTTGCGATGCCGATGATGGAACACATCACCGTCATGGACGATCAAATGGTCCAAGTGCCAATGGACAGCGCGACCCAAGGCGAAATCGTCATGCGCGGCAATTCCATCATGAAGGGCTATCTGAAAAACCCTGAAGCGACGGCAAAAGCTTTTGCAGGCGGGTATTTCCACTCCGAGGATTTGGCCATCCAACACCCCGACGGCTATATCCAAATTGCGGATCGCGCCAAAGACATCATCATTTCAGGTGGTGAAAACATCAGTTCTGTTGAAGTCGAAGGTGTTCTGATGGGGCACCCAGACGTATCACTGGCGGCTGTTGTAGCCAAACCTGATGAGAAATGGGGCGAAGTGCCTTGTGCCTTTATTGAGTTGAAAGAGGGATGCACAGGCGACGAGGCCGAAATGATCAGCTTTGCTCGCCAGACCTTGGCCAGCTTCAAAGCACCAAAGATGGTGGTGTTCCAAGAGCTGCCAAAAACCTCAACCGGTAAGATCCAGAAATTTGAACTGCGCACAGCAGCCAAGGATTTCTGATCCCACGATCACCTGCTGGGTGATTTCATTTCCCAAGTTCACGCCTCTGCGTTAGCTTGGGATAAATAACAGGCAGAGCAGCCCAATAACCTATGACCGCACTTGCTAAATATGATCGATTAGAAGCCACAGGTCTGTGGCGACCCTCCCCGCAAGAACAGCGGCGCGAGGTGATTGTATCTATTGGCGATGCCACTCTGATCATCAGCGATATGAATGATCAGGCGATTGCGCATTGGTCCTTAGCAGCGGTCGATCGTTATGGATCGTCCACATCACCCGCTGTATTTCACCCAGATGGTGATCCCGGTGAAACGCTTGAGCTGATGGATTCAGAGGCCGAAATGGTCGATGCGATTGAGACATTGCGCAAAGCAGTGTCCAGAACGCGACCCAAACCAGGGCGGCTGCGCTGGATGGGTGCGACAGTTTCCGTTGGTGCCGTCGCTGCAGCGTTGATATTTTGGCTGCCCGGTGCTTTGCAAAAACACACACTAAGCGTCGTTCCTGATGTGACCCGCATAAAGATTGGTGATGCACTGCTGACCCGTATTGAACGGATCGCTGGTACACCGTGCCAAGCACGCCCTGCGGCCCCTGCCCTAAAAACGCTGGCTCTGCGCACCAAGACCAAGGAACTGATCGTGCTGCGCTCGGGCCTGACGGACAGCCTGTATTTGCCTGGAGGCAAAGTGCTGGTAAACAAGGTGTTGGTCGAAGACTATGACGAACCGGATGTTATTGCTGGCTTTATCCTAGCCGAACAAGTGCGCGGACAAACCAGTGACGCACTGGATGAAATGTTAAGCCATGTTGGGTTACGGGCGACCTTTACCTTGCTCACAACAGGCAACCTTCCGTCTCAAGCGCTTGATGATTACGCAGAGAAGGTGATCAGCTCACCTCGTCCCCAAGCGGATGAAACCGCGCTATTGGCAGCCTTCAAAGACGCCAACATTCGCAGCACGCCTTATGCAAAGGCCATTGATGTGACAGGCGAAAGCACCGTTGGCTTGATTGAGGGCGATCCTGTTTCAGGTACCCTAAGCCAGCCATTGCTGCGCGACAGTGATTGGCTGCGCCTTCAGGCGATCTGCGGCAACTAACGAAAAAAGGCGCACCTTGCGGCACGCCCTTTCCCAATTCTAAACTTAACTATGAACCTTAACGCAGTGATGCGTTGTGGTATCCTGATGCGCGCAGTTTGGACAAAACACCGTTGATGTTTGAACCAAATGGGCCTGCAATCACCATACGATAGGTTGCACCACCACGTGTGTATTTACCGATGCGAACAGGCAGACCCATGCGCTGAATGCGCTTGGCAACTGTCTGGGCGCTATCTTGCTGATTGTATGTACCCACTTGGACATATTGCGCAGTTGCCGCGATTGGCTGTGGCTGAACAGCAGGGGCTGATCGGCTAGAAACAACAGGCTGGCGCACAGTTGCAGCAGCGCGATTGCGCAGGATACGTTTCAACAATTGGCCGTCTTCGCGGCGTACGATCGATACTGTGCCAAGATCACGGGTTTGCGTCGCGACGTCCACATATGGGTAAACCAACGGTGTGGAGGCCGTCACATCACGACCCGTTGCTGTGTTAACTAAACGACGTGGAACAGTTTGCGTCCAGATCAATTTTACCATCGCCTGACCAGCCAATGATTGCTCTGCACGGTGCGGGTTCAGACGATCATCTTTCCATACGGCGCGGTACCCATGAGGGATCGGCAGATTTTGTGTATTTTGACGGTTCACGACAACATGCTTAGGTGCAACGCGCGTCGCGCCACTGATTGTGTTGGCTTGTGTACCGAATGTGCCTGTCGCTACCTGCGTTTGGGCGCGGCGGTTTGAGAAGATACCGCGGTTCTGCTGAACCACTGCGCGTGGGGCGGCAGCAGTCTCAACGTTTGAACGTGGCGTATAGTGAAGTTGGGTCTGCGGACCACAACGTACACCGCTACGGGTGGCTGTGCCGCCGTTGCATGCAGCTGCAGCGCGTGCGCCACCTTGCTTAATTCTGACAACTTTACGCTGTGCAATGACCTGTTGCACCTGTTGGACAACGACTGGTTTCACAACTGCTGCTGCAACAACTGGCTTTTTAGCCACCGCTGGGCGGCGCACATTCACGCGTTTGGCTTTTGGCTTAGACACTGCGGCGATTGCAATTGGCTTGCGTGCTTTTGGTTTCACCGCAACTGGTGTTTTGGCCTGAGGGGTTTCCAAAGTTATCTGAACAGGTGTCTTCGCCTGAGAGGACGTTGATGCAACTGCACCGGGGTTAGATGGTGTTTGACCACAAATCTGTTTGCGAGAGCGGGTCACCCGTGGAATCCACGAAACGTTACCGCTGATGCCAGCGCGCACATAAACGCAGCCACGGCTATCAATATATTGCGTGCCTTTATAAGAACTTGACGGAAATTCCGCTGGCTGATCGGCATCGCGCAAATTCTGCGCACTTGTTGCTGTAACTCCGCTTGCCGCAACGAGTGCAACCAAAGCTATAACTCTGGTAATTTTCATCTGAGCCCCCACTAGATATGGTGGGGAGATTGCCCGACAACACAGATTTTGTCCAGAGAAACCCTTGAAATAAAGGGAATGTTACCAAATTTCGGCGGAAATTTTACTTTGTTCCGAACATCCGGTCACCCGCATCGCCCAATCCCGGGATGATATAGCCGATCTCATTCAGTTTTTCATCCACAGATGCGGTCACAATGCGCACATCAGGATGCGCTTCTTTCATGCGTGCGATGCCTTCGGGGGCCGCCAAAAGGCAAAGGAATAGAATGTTGGTGGCACCTGCTTCTTTCAACAGATCAATCGCCGCAACTGAACTATTGCCAGTGGCCAACATCGGGTCGACGGCGATGACCAACCGCTGGTCTAGCGCATCAGGAACTTTGAAATAATACTGAACCGGCTGAAGCGTTTCCTCGTCGCGGTACAGCCCTACGAACCCAACACGCGCGGATGGGATCAGATCAAGCACACCATCAAGAAGGCCATTGCCCGCCCGCAAAATCGAAATCAAAGCTAGTTTTTTACCATCCAGTGTTGGCGCATCCATTGGCTGCATCGGGGTTTCGATACGTTCGGTTGTCATAGGCAACTCACGGGTCACCTCATAAGCTAAAAGCTGTGCAATTTCGCGCAAAAGCTGGCGGAATAGCACCTTAGGTGTGCCCTTATCGCGCATGATAGACAATTTGTGCTGGACCAACGGGTGATCAACGACAGTCAAATGCTCAGACATGGGGGACTCCTTTGTGTTTGGGTATTATTGCCAAGGTGCGCAGACAGACGCAACCTAAGACAGGGTCGTTTATGCACTGATACCCAAATGTGCAGAAACAATCGCCGCGACATCAACGAAACCGATATGCCCCAACTCTTTGGCATTGCCACCGGCAATGACAACAGGAACCCGCTCGCGGGTGTGATCAGTGCCAATCCAAGTTGGATCATTACCGTGATCTGCGGTGAAGACCATGATATCATCAGGGCCAAGGCGCGCGATCATCCCCCCGATTTCACGGTCGAACCACTCAAGGTGACGGGCATAGCCCGAGACATCGCGGCGATGACCATACTGACTGTCAAACTCCACAAAATTCGCAAAGGTCAAACTGCCCTCAACAGCGTCACTGACCAGGTCATCCAGATGCTGCATCAACTGGGCATCGGTGCCTTTGCGCACCTCGTTAAAGCCCTGCATCGAAAAGATGTCACCAATTTTGCCAATCGCGTAAACGTGTCGGCCTGCGTCTTGGACCCAATTGCTTAGGACAGGTGCAGGTGGTGTGATCGCGTAATCACGTCTGCGCGGGGTGCGTTCAAAACTACCCGGCTCACCCACAAACGGACGGGCAATAACGCGACCCAATTTCAGTTTGTGCAGCATCGGCGCAAGACGTTCGCACAGGTCCAACAACCGCTCTAACCCAAAGGTTTTTTCATGCGCTGCGATCTGCAGGACGCTGTCGACAGAGGTGTAACAGATTGGCTGACCCGTTTGCATATGGGCCGCGCCAAATTCGTCGATAACGCCCGTGCCTGACGCGTGACTGTTGCCTAAGATACCGTCGACATTGGCGATTTCACATATCGCTTTGGTCACCTCATCGGGGAACGCTGGCGTCTCATCTGGGAAATAGTGCCAATCCCATGGAACCGGTAATCCTGCCAATTCCCAATGACCTGACGGCGTATCCTTGCCCCTAGACACTTCTTGGGCCGCGCCCCAAGTGCCGGTCGCAGGCGCACCATCAAAGGTACGCCCGTTCGCCAAAGCCTCTGCGTGGAAGATGCCCAGCGCTGCAAGGTTTAGAATATTTAGGGGGCCACTGCGCCCCTCTTCGGCCAATCCGTCGGCGCAAGCCTGCGCGATGTGACCAAAGGTGTTTGATCCCGTATCGGGCAAATCACCGTTGAAATACTGATCGGCGTCCGGCGCCCCGCCAATACCGACAGAATCCAGAACGACCAAGAAGGCACGCCCCTTTGCCGACTGGTCATTCAAAGCCATCACCCAATTCTTTCGTGAATTAGGTTCGGTAGCGTTGGTTTTGTGCTGCCAATGGTGATGGCAGCGCGCAATGCGCGCTCTGCTGCATCAGCACGATCTGGGCGACCTGCGTGCACAACAGCCAAAGGATGACCTTTGCTAACTTTAGTGCCCAAACGAGCAACGTCTGAATAGCCAACAGCCGGATTGATCCGATCCGTTTCAACAAAGCGACCGCCGCCCATTGCGACAACAGCCAACCCCAATGCTTCACCATCAATGGCAGTAATATAGCCCGACTGCTCAGCGGAAACTTCGCGGATCACGGTTGCTTCGGGCAAGAAACGCGCCCAGTTTTCTGCAAATTTCACAGGACCGCCCATGCCAGCGATCATCTGGGCAAAGCGTTCGGCCGCGCGACCATCACGAATGGCGTTCACAATCATTTCAGCGCCCGTTTGCACATCATCTGCTAGTTTCGCATTGGCCAACAATACGCCACCTAAAGCCGCACAAATATCTACCAACGGTCCTTTGCGGCTAAGGGTCATCACGCGCATAACTTCAGCAACTTCCAACGCATTGCCCAGCGCAGGTGCCAAAGGTTGGCTCATATCGCTAATAACCGCGGTTGTACGACAGCCTGCGGCATTGGCCGTTTTTGTCAGTGCCTCTGCCAAACCACGTGCTTTATCGATATCTTTCATAAAAGCACCGCTGCCGGTTTTGACGTCTAGAACCAAGCCATCCAAACCACCTGCCAACTTTTTGGACAGGATCGAGGCTGTGATCAGGTCCATGCTTTCCACTGTAGAGGTCACGTCGCGGACTGCGTACAAACGTTTGTCCGCAGGCGCGATCGAAGCACTTGCGCCCACAATGGCACAGCCCGCTTTAGTCACAACGTCGCGGAATTTGCGCTCGCTCAGTTGCGTGCTGACACCGGGGATGGATTCCAGTTTATCCAACGTCCCGCCAGTGTGGCCTAAACCACGCCCAGAAATCATCGGCACGAAAGCACCACACGCAGCCAAGGCTGGGGCCAACAAAAGGCTAACGCAATCACCAACGCCGCCAGTTGAGTGCTTGTCTAAAATCGGGCCATCTAATTTCCATGACATAACAGATCCGCTGTCGCGCATGGCGATGGTCAACGCAACACGTCCCACATCACCCAAGCCATTCAAGCAAACTGCCATCGCAAACGCACCCGCTTGTGCGTCACTTACAGTATGATCAGCCAAACCTTGGGCAAACCATGCCAATTCTTGGCGGTTTGGCGTTTGGCGCTGTCTCAGTTTTCCGATAACACCGCGTGCTGTAATCTCGTTCATTGCGGTTACTCTTTCAAAAACGCGGCATCAAAGGCACCGGGCAAAAGCGCGTCCATGCGGATCACCTGTTCTTCGCCTGTCATAGTGGCCATTGTTATCTCGACATCACCCTTGGCGAATTCAGCCAGCTTTTGGCGGCACCCACCACAAGGCGGCACAGGTTTATCTGCACCCGCAACAACATAAGCCGCCACAAGTTCTGTTTCACCCGCAGCAATCATCGCCGCGATTGCACCAGCTTCGGCACATGTGCCTTCAGGATAAGCCGCGTTTTCAACATTACACCCAGAATAAACAGCTCCAGAAGGCGTGCGAATAGCCGCCCCCACTTTAAACTGTGAATAAGGAGCATAGGCGTTTTCACGCACTGCTATGGCCGCGTCTTTTAGTGACATTTCATTTCCCAACAATTGTATCGAACGCAGCAGGTAAGGACACTTCGAGCAGTTCCAAATCGGCCGAAGGGTTTGCATACCGCGTCTTCATGTCCGGTGGAATAACAAATGCGTCTCCCGCCTCAAGGGGATAAGGATCACGTCCTTCCCCCTCGAGTGTCATTGTTCCCTCCATTACGAAGGTAAACAAGATATCGGTGGTGTGTTTGGTCCAGTCTTGGGCACCCTCGCCCACACGGATCACATGGACGCCAGCAACGTCTTTGGTATGTTCAGCAATTGTTGTGTCGCGGCTTTGCAAACCCGGAACACGGAACGGCTTCCATGTTGCTTCATCCGCCTTGTGATGCACAAAACGCTGTCCGCTGAATTCACGCATTGGATTGGCAGGACCGTTGGGCAACTGCATATCATGATCAATCGTTGTGACGTGTTCTGCGGGAACACCAATTTCGATCACCTCAATATTGTCCGAGGCGTATAAAACGCGGTGACGAATTTGCGGCGGCTGAATGACACAATTGCCAGCATAGAGGCGGAATGGTTCGCCTTGATCCTCATAAACCAGATCTACCCAGCCACGGTAACAAAATATCAACTGAAACCCGACCGTATGGTAATGGACCATGTCCGGCACAGGACCACCATCAGGAATGCGAATATGACTGGCTATAATAGAACCACCCAAACGATCAGGGATCAGGTCACGATAATGCATACCCGCACGCCCAATCACCCAAGGGGCCTGATCCGCCAGACGGCGCACCACGAAAGAGTGAATTGTCTCCGGCATAACAAAGGGTTCGTGCAGCGCTTCAATCGCGACCTGCGTACCACCGGGGGAGGTCAGCACGCGTTCGCCATCCGCAAAATCCGCAACATCATCGGTACGGATCAGCAATTGCCCCGCGCCAGTATCAAGGCCCGCGTCAAGGCGCACAGACAAACCATGGCCCGAAAACACAGCAACCGCAGGGTCATCAGCTGGATAAATCATATCCATCCGCATCCCCAACACCTTGTTGAAAAACCCAATATCGCCACGCAAATCATGCGTTGGCAAACAAACTTCTGCGCGTATCTCTGTCATGGGATGCAGCCTGATACGGGGCGGTCCAATTGGCAACCCATCCAGCGGTGTTCTTTACAATTAGCAACACAATGCTAGCAATCGCAAAAATAATAGTTTAATATTAAACTAAATCTGAAACAGCCGGAGACCTGCATGTCTGATACCCCAAATCTACGCCAAGCCGCCCTTGATTATCACGAGTTTCCGCGCCCCGGAAAACTGGAAATCCGTGCGACAAAACCATTGGCGAATGGGCGCGATCTGGCACGGGCCTATTCACCTGGCGTGGCTGAGGCCTGTTTAGAAATTCAAGCAAACCCAGCGGATGCAGCCCGTTATACATCACGCGCCAATCTGGTTGCGGTTGTCACCAACGGGACAGCGGTTTTGGGTTTGGGTAACATCGGTGCGCTTGCGTCCAAACCCGTGATGGAAGGCAAGGCGGTTCTGTTCAAGAAGTTCGCAGCCATCGATTGCTTTGACATCGAAGTGAACGAAACCGACCCTGAAAAGCTGGCGGATATCGTTTGCGCCCTCGAGCCAACATTTGGCGCAATCAACCTTGAAGACATCAAAGCGCCAGAGTGTTTCATCGTTGAGAAAATCTGTCGTGAGCGGATGAATATTCCCGTCTTCCACGACGACCAGCACGGTACCGCGATTGTTGTTGGCGCTGCAGTTAAGAACGCACTCTATGTTGCAAACAAGAAATTCGAAGATATCAAGATTGTTTCAACAGGTGGCGGCGCAGCCGGTATTGCCTGCCTCAATATGCTGATAAAAATGGGCGTGAAACGCGAAAACATCTGGCTTTGTGACATTCACGGTTTGGTCTATGAAGGCCGCGAAATCGACATGAACCCAGCCAAGGCCGCCTTTGCACAGCCAAGCGACCTGCGTACGTTGGATGATGTGATTGCGGGGGCTGATATGTTCCTAGGACTGTCTGGCCCGGGCGTTCTGAAGCAAGATCACGTGCGTCAAATGACCCAGCAACAGCCGATCGTGTTTGCGCTGGCCAACCCGACTCCTGAAATCTTGCCTGATCTTGTACGTGAAGTGGCCCCTGATGCAATTATCGCAACCGGGCGCAGTGATTTTCCAAATCAGGTAAACAACGTGCTGTGCTTCCCCTTCATCTTCCGCGGTGCGCTGGATGTGGGTGCGACACAGATCAACGACGAAATGCAGCTGGCTTGTATTGATGGCATCGCCGAATTGGCCCGCGCTACAACATCAGCCGAAGCCGCTGCCGCCTATCAAGGCGAGCAAATGACATTCGGCGCTGATTACTTGATCCCAAAACCATTCGATCCACGCCTTGTTGGTATCGTCAGCTCCGCCGTGGCCAAAGCTGCGATGGAAACGGGTGTTGCGACACGCCCGATTGAGGATTTGGAAGCCTACAAAACCAAACTCGACGGCTCTGTCTTTAAATCCGCATTGGTCATGCGTCCTGTGTTCGAAGCAGCCCGCGCCACGCCGCGCCGCATCGTATTTGCAGAGGGCGAAGATGAACGCGTGTTGCGCGCCGCCCAAGCGATGATTGAAGAAACAACCGAACGCCCAATCTTGATTGGTCGTCCAGAGGTGATCGAAACCCGCATCAAACGCGCCGGTCTGAACATTGTACTTGGCGAAAACGCTGATCTTGTGAACCCGCAAAACGATCCACGGTACCGTGAATATTGGGGTTCTTATCACGAATTGATGGCGCGGCGCGGCATTACGCCCGATCTGGCACGTGCAATCATGCGCACCAACTCCACCGCAATTGGTGCGGTCATGGTTCACCGTGAAGAAGCCGACAGCCTGATTTGCGGCACCTTCGGCGAATTCCGTTGGCACATGAAATACGTGACACAAGTGTTGGGGCGTGGCGCACTGCACCCAGTTGGTGCCTTGTCCATGATGATCCTTGAGGATGGTCCACTGTTCATCGGTGACACCCATGTTCACACAGAACCAACGCCACAACAGCTTGCTGAAATTACAATCGGGGCTGCACGCCATGTGCGCCGCTTTGGGATTGAGCCAAAAATCGCGCTTTGTGCGCAATCACAGTTCGGCAATCAGCCAGGTGGTACAGGCGAACGTGTGCGCGCTGCGCTAGATATCCTGGACGCCTCACAAACCGACTTTGCCTATGAGGGTGAAATGAACATCGACGCAGCCCTTGATCCAGAATTGCGTGCACGCATTCTGCCCCAAGGCCGTTTGGATGGTGCCGCGAACGTCTTGATCTTTGCCCACGCAGACGCAGCATCTGGTGTGCGCAACATCCTGAAGATGAAAGGTGGCGGTCTAGAGGTTGGACCAATCTTGATGGGCATGGGCAACCGTGCACACATCGTATCGCCGTCAATCACAGCGCGTGGACTTTTGAACATGGCTGCGATTGCAGGCACGCCTGTCGCACAATACGGCTAAAACTTTGGGAGGGATCATCTGGTCCCTCCCAAACACCCACTCCCTGTTTGCAAATTCACGCAATGAACTTTGCAAACCCGCCATCAATATTCAGCTTTGCCACCGGACACCGCAAATTTGCAAAGTTTTGCGGTCATTTGGCCCGAGATTTCACAACTGACGGTGCCACAACGGTAAGGCACAAACTTAGTTTCTTGCCCATTGCGCCCTGACCTCCTAACCATTGCGTACGTTCTTGGAGGAGAAAACGATGGGCTATCACGCAGAATACGACGCATGGAAATCAGATCCCGAAAGCTATTGGCTGAACGCAGCCCAAGCAATCGACTGGGACGTTGCCCCAACACGCGCCCTCTTTGAACGCGGCAACAACATTTACGAATGGTTTTCTGAGGCCCGCGTAAACACCTGTTACAACGCTGTTGACCGTCACGTTGAAAATGGCCGCGGCGATCAGGTAGCGATTATCCACGACAGCCCAATTACCAATTCCCAATCCAAGATCACATACGCCGAACTGCAGACCCGCGTTGCCTCACTGGCTGGTGCGCTGGCGGCCAAAGGTGTCGGCAAAGGCGATCGCATCATTATCTATATGCCAATGGTCGCAGAGGCCCTTGAAGCAATGTTGGCCTGTGCGCGCCTTGGCGCGGTTCACTCTGTTGTGTTTGGTGGGTTTGCTGCCAACGAATTGGCCGTACGTATCAACGACTGCACACCCAAAGCTATCATTGCCGCCTCTTGTGGTTTGGAACCAAACCGCGTGGTCGAATACAAACCACTGCTGGACGGCGCGATTGAACTGGCAGATCACAAACCTGATTTCACCGTCATCTTGCAGCGCGAACAGAAGGTTTGCGAGCTAGGTGCCAATGATGTCGATTGGCATGATTTCCAAAAAGATACACAGCCAGCCGATTGCGTCATGGTTGAGGGCAGCCACCCTGCCTATATTCTATATACATCCGGCACGACGGGCGCACCAAAGGGCGTTGTGCGTCCAACTGCGGGCCACTTGGTTGCGCTGAACTGGACCATGAAGAACATCTATAACGTCGACCCGGGCGATGTGTTTTGGGCGGCGTCCGATGTGGGCTGGGTCGTAGGCCACAGCTATATTTGCTATGCGCCACTGATCCACGGCAACACCACTGTTGTCTTTGAAGGCAAACCAATCGGCACCCCAGATGCCGGCACCTTCTGGCGGGTCATTTCTGAACACCACGTGCGCAGCTTTTTCACCGCCCCAACAGCCATTCGCGCCGTTAAACGCGAAGACCCTAAAGGTGAGTTCGCCAAGAAATATGACCTAAGCTGCTTGCGTGCTTTGTATTTGGCAGGTGAACGTGCGGACCCTGATACAATCGAGTGGGCCCAAGATATCCTGCAAAAGCCTGTTTATGATCACTGGTGGCAGACCGAAACGGGCTACACCATCGCGGGCAACCCCGCAGGGCTTGAGGCGCTACCAGTTAAGATTGGCTCCCCCACGGTTCCAATGCCGGGTTATGACGTGCAAATCTTAGGCGATGACGGCCATCCCCTTGAACCAAACACCCTTGGTGCGATTGCAATCAAACTGCCCCTACCCCCCGGAACATTGCCAACGCTTTGGAACGCAGAAGAGCGTTTCCAGAAAAGCTATTTAACCGCATTCCCTGGTTTCTATGAAACAGGCGACGCAGGTATGATTGATGAAGATGGTTATCTATACATCATGGCGCGCACCGATGACGTGATCAACGTTGCAGGCCACCGTCTGTCCACGGGCGGTATGGAAGAAGTCCTAGCCGCGCATCCAGATGTTGCAGAATGTGCCGTGATTGGCGTGACCGATCAACTGAAAGGCCAACTGCCGGTCGGGTTTGTTTGCCTGACAACTGGTGTTGATCGTGACCACAGTGAAATCACCGCAGAATGCGTGAAGTTGGTGCGTGAACGTATCGGCCCAGTCGCCGCGTTCAAGCTGGCAGTGGTTGTGGATCGCTTGCCAAAAACACGGTCTGGCAAAATCTTGCGTGGCACGATGGTAAAGATCGCCGATAGTGAGACGTTCAAGATGCCAGCAACAATCGACGATCCTGTCATTCTGGACGAGATCAAAGTTGCATTGCAGACAATCGGCTACGCCAAATAAGCCCGCACATTTGTGCAAAGCATAGTGAATGGACGTCGACTCTTGGTTCGGCGTCCATTTTCATTAGCAGATTTAGGTGAACTGTTCTGAGATCAGCCGTTCTTCTAATCCATGCCCCGGATCAAACAGGATACTGTGCACCACCGACGGCTCAGACTGGATTACCACTGAGGTCACGTTGTCAAAGGACCGTGAATCCGCTTCGGCCATAACGGGGCGCTTGTCTGGTTCAAGCACGTCAAAACGCACACGCGCAATTTTGGGCAACAAGGCACCACGCCAACGGCGCGGGCGAAAGGCGGCCACTGCAGTTAGGGCCAATACATCGGACCCGATCGGCAATACGGGGCCGTGCGCGGAATAATTATAGGCAGTCGACCCAGCAGGTGTCGCCACCAATGCACCGTCACAGACCAACGTTTCCATCCGCAGCTTATCATCCACCGTGATGCGCAGCTTGGCGGCTTGCGCCCCAGCGCGCAGCAATGAGACCTCGTTGATCGCCAACGCTTCGTGAATGGTTCCATCCACACCCGTCGCGGTCATGGACAGTGGGTTAATGTCCGCTTGCTCCGCCGCTTCAAGGCGTTCAACCAAACCATCCTCATTGTATTCGTTCATCAAGAAACCAATGGTCCCTCGGTTCATGCCGTAAACGGGCACCCCCAGATGTTGGCAGCCGTGCAGCGTTTGCAGCATAAAACCATCCCCACCCAAGGCGACGATAATATCGGCTTCTTCCAGCGCTACGTCGGTGTACCGCGTAGTCAATGCAGCATAGGCGGCCTGAGCCACTGGTGTGCTTGAGGCCGCAAAACCAATCTTCAATGCGTTCTTGGTGGTCATCGGTGTGTTTCCTATCGCGGCCATCTTGTGCCGAAACAATCATATTATTCCCGCCTTCACCAGCTTTGCCGCACATTCTTTATAATGCGACGTTTTACAACCTTTTCCATAGGGCCGGTTTCCGATACGAAACCTAAGAATCTTGACCATCCCCTTTGGAGCATACCCATGACTGTATCTGACCAAAACACTGCATTCTTCACGCAATCCCTCGCCGACCGCGATCCTGAGCTATTTGGCTCAATCACATCCGAGCTGGGTCGTCAGCGCAATGAGATCGAATTGATCGCGTCTGAAAACATCGTGTCAGCGGCTGTGATGGAAGCCCAAGGGTCCGTCATGACCAACAAATACGCCGAAGGCTATCCGGGCCGTCGCTATTATGGCGGTTGCCAATACGTTGACGTGGCAGAGAACCTAGCGATCTCACGCGCCTGCGAATTGTTCGCCTGTGATTTCGCCAACGTACAACCAAACTCTGGCTCCCAAGCGAACCAAGGTGTGTTTCAAGCATTGCTAAAGCCGGGCGATACCATCCTTGGCATGTCACTCGACGCAGGCGGTCACCTGACCCACGGTGCGAAACCAAACCAATCCGGTAAATGGTTCAACGCAATCCAATACGGCGTGAAACGCGAAGATAACCTGTTGGACTACGATGAGGTTGAAGCCCTTGCGAAAGAGCACAAACCACAAATGATCATCGCAGGTGGCTCCGCCATTCCACGCCAGATCGATTTCAAACGCATGCGCGAAATCGCGGACATGGTTGGCGCATACTTGCACGTGGACATGGCACACTTTGCTGGTCTTGTTGCGGCGGGCGAACACCCTTCCCCGTTCCCACATGCACACGTAGCAACGACAACAACACACAAAACTCTACGTGGCCCACGCGGCGGTATGATCCTGACGAACGACGAGGCATTGGCGAAGAAATTCAACTCTGCCATCTTCCCGGGCATCCAAGGCGGCCCACTGATGCACGTGATCGCAGCCAAGGCTGTGGCTTTCGGCGAAGCACTGCGCCCAGAGTTCAAAGACTACATCAAACAGGTTATCGCGAACGCCCAAGCGCTTGCAGATCAACTGCACAAAGGTGGCTTGGACACCGTGACCCACGGTACAGACACGCACCTATTGCTGGTCGACCTGCGTCCAAAAGGCGTTAAGGGCAACGCGACTGAAAAAGCATTGGGCCGCGCGTTCATCACCTGCAACAAAAACGGCGTGCCGTTTGATGACGAAAAACCAATGATCACCTCAGGCATCCGCCTTGGCTCCCCAGCGGGGACGACACGTGGCTTCGGCGAAGCCGAGTTCCGCCAGATCGGTGACTGGATCAACGAAGTTGTTGATGGCTTGGCCGCAAACGGCGAAGACGGCAACAGCGCGGTTGAGGCAAAAGTACGCGGTGAAGTCGAAGCCATGTGCGCCAAGTTCCCGATGTACCCAAACCTATAAGGTTTTAGGGACAGTGATTTTGAAAGGCGGGCTTTTGGGCCCGCCTTTTTTGTTGGCAACAGCCGAATGAGGAAAGTTGGGCCCGTCATTATTTGGCCAAACTCGTACCCTAGGTGGAATAAGCGCAATAGGCATGCCCTGGCTTGCGTTTAACTAACCACAAAAGGACACGAGCTGATGGCATATGGAATGGCTGGCGGGAATAGAAATTATGATCCCTCATTAAAGGGGCTTCCGTCTAATTCGTTTGTTGGTATCGACGGCGAATTAAGTGATGTCGAAGTTGCCGATTTAACCCCTGATGACGGGGGGCGAATTATGAAGTCATTTTGGCATGTTGGGCGTGCTGTTAAGCCTGAGACTGTTCCAACCAAGCTAAGACGGACCGGCCCGCCAGTTTCCCGTGCAAAGTTGTTGGATGTAAATGCTCAGACGGGTTCGTTGGATTTGGTGTGCCAAACCTTCAAAGATATCGTCGAAGAATTTGAACCTGATGTGCATCAATTTTTCCCAATGACGTATTATAACAGCAAGGGCACAGAGGTGATTGGTGAAGGATACTTCATGATCGTCTGTCAGCGCATTTCGACACTGCATGATACGTTATGTGTCCCGCCCCTAGATGAACGTGGATATTATCTTCCACGTTCAATTAGGGACAGTCCAGAGTATCAAGCGAGTGACAAAACGTTGGATAAAAAGGTTTTTTCATCAGAGAAAATAGGGTCGCATCACATGTGGCGTGACTGGAAATCATCGGGAACATGCATGTTTTCTAATGCTTTGGGCGAGCGGTTGATTACCGCCGATCTAAGTGGGCTTGTCTACAGGACATACGAAGAAGCGTGAAAATAGCTTCATTAAGCGTAGGGCGGGGTTCACCCCGTCGATGGCTTGGCGGGCTAAATCCCGCCCTACGGAGCCGGACATAGCCGATTGCCTGAGGCCACTTTGCCCTCCTCAAACGCCCCAATCCCCCCTTCCCTAAAATTTTCCTGACCTCCCTCATTGACTCCGTCTATTTCACTCTCTACCTATCCTTCGTTAGCACTCGAACCTGTTGAGTGATAACGGCCCCCTTAGAGGGGTAAGGAATAGAATTTGAGCTTTAAGGAGCTATTACAAATGGCATTAACACCGCTTCACGACCGTGTGCTGGTTCGCCGCACTGAAGGCGAAGAAAAAACTGCTGGTGGATTGTACATCCCAGAAAGCGCGAAAGAAAAACCAAGCGAAGGCGAAGTTATCTCTACAGGCCCAGGTGCCCGTAAAGACAACGGCGAATTGATCGCTATGGATATCAAAGCAGGCGACAAAGTCCTGTTTGGCAAATGGAACGGTACAGAAATCACTGTCGACGGCGAAGACCTGTTGATGATGAAAGAATCCGACATCATGGGTATTCTTTCCTAAGCAATTGCTTTCGAAAACCGGTGCGGGATCATTCCCGCCCTACCCTAATTTATTGAATACTCTTAAGGAGATTATCACATGGCTGGTAAGGACGTAAAGTTCGGCACAGACGCTCGCAATCGTATGCTCACAGGCGTGAACATTCTAGCGGACGCTGTCAAAGTAACATTGGGCCCAAAGGGTCGTAACGTTGTTTTGGACAAATCTTTCGGCGCACCGCGCATCACCAAAGATGGTGTATCCGTGGCGAAAGAAATCGAACTAGAAGACAAGTTCGAAAACATGGGCGCACAAATGGTTAAGGAAGTTGCTTCCCGTACCAATGACGAAGCTGGCGACGGTACGACAACCGCAACAGTTTTGGCGCAAGCAATCGTTAAAGAGGGCATGAAGTCTGTAGCGGCTGGCATGAACCCAATGGATCTGAAACGCGGCATCGACTTGGCAACTAAGACAGTTGTTGAAGCGATCAAAGCAGCGTCACGTGAAGTTAAAGACACAGACGAAGTTGCTCAAGTCGGCACCATCTCTGCAAACGGCGAAGCAGAAATCGGTCGTCAGATCGCAGACGCGATGCAAAAAGTTGGCAACGAAGGCGTTATCACTGTTGAAGAGAACAAAGGTCTTGAAACTGAGACTGATGTTGTTGAAGGCATGCAATTCGACCGCGGCTACCTTTCACCTTACTTTGTCACAAACGCTGACAAAATGACGGTTGAGTTGGAAGACTGCATGATCTTGTTGCACGAGAAGAAGCTTTCTTCTTTGCAGTCATTGGTCCCATTGCTCGAGCAAATCATCCAATCGCAAAAGCCACTTATGATCATCTCAGAAGATGTTGAAGGCGAAGCATTGGCAACTTTGGTTGTGAACAAATTGCGCGGCGGCTTGAAAATCGCAGCTGTTAAAGCACCTGGTTTCGGCGATCGTCGCAAAGCCATGTTGCAAGACATCGCGATCCTAACTGGCGGTCAAGTGATCTCCGAAGAGTTGGGCATGAAGCTTGAATCCGCAACGATGGACATGCTGGGCACTGCCAAGCGCGTCAACATCACCAAAGATGAAACAACAATCATCGATGGCAACGGCGACAAAGCTGAAATCGAAGCGCGCGTGACTCAAATCCGTCAGCAAATCGAAGAAACAGATTCAGATTACGATCGTGAAAAACTGCAAGAGCGCGTAGCCAAATTGGCTGGTGGTGTTGCTGTGATCCGCGTTGGTGGCATGACTGAAACTGAAGTTAAAGAACGCAAAGACCGCGTTGACGATGCATTGAACGCGACACGTGCCGCTGTTCAAGAAGGTATCGTTGTTGGTGGTGGTGTTGCTCTGGTTCAAGCTGCTAAGAAATTGGCTGGCCTTACTGGTGCAAACAACGACCAAGACGTTGGTATCTCTATCGTTCGTAAAGCAATCGAAGCGCCTTTGCGTCAGATCGCTGAGAACGCTGGTGTTGACGGCGCTGTTGTTGCGGGCAAAATCCGCGAGAGCGACGACCTGACATTCGGCTTTAACGCACAAACTGAAGAATATGGTGACATGTTCGCATTCGGCGTTATCGATCCGGCCAAAGTTGTTCGTACAGCACTTCAAGACGCAGCATCTGTTGCATCCTTGTTGATCACAACCGAAGCAATGGTTGCTGATCGTCCATCCAAAGACGGCGGCGCACCAGGCGGCATGCCTGACATGGGCGGCATGGGCGGCATGATGTAAGAACAACTTTCCCTTCGGGGAAATTGTTCTTAGCTGTGATTATCGAGAGGGGCTGCCTATTTGGCAGCCCCTTTTGCTTTTGGACGGACCAAGTTACCGATCAACCATCGCCAAAGTGCTCAACCTTCGCTCTGCCTGCTTCACGTAGGTCTTTGGCCGTCGCAGCCATCAAATCGGCCAGTTGTTCGAACTTTTCAGCCATAGCTTCTTTATCTTCACTAAAGGCAAAACTATCCAAGTCAGCGGACAGTCGTTCGCGTGCCATCCACGACATGTGACGCGTATATTCACTTGCAGCCACATCCTTGGGATCGACCAAATACAGCTGATCAAATCGGGAAAAATCAGGAAAAGAGATGTCTCTTGGGACATAACCGTTCACCATCGTGATCCGCTCACCTGCCTCACGTAGCCCTTTGGCGCGGTGCACCACCATATTACCCTGCTGCAAAACGGCATACCCAGGGCCCGGCATATCCGGAGCAACGATCTTGCTTGGGTCCAGTGGCTCTCCGGCGGCGCTCAACTGAGCAACTTCATGCTTTGTCCCGCGATAATATTCAAACTCCCCCCCAACAACTAACTTTGGGTCCGTCACGAACATCACGAAATCGATGCGCAGCGTATCGACATGCCATTTGTCGACATTCTCTCCCACCTCAAGCGGGTTGTAATTCAGATGGCCCAATTGGTGGGGCAGGGTGTGGGGCAGCAACGGGATGCCGCATATCTTTGACAAGCTTTCAGTTAGTTCTTCGCACTGGCAAAGATCGCGCAAGAACCTTGACCGATACACACCACCCCGAACGTTTCGGGCAATCCGCGCATTGCTGGTGGTAAACTGCTCCAACTTACGTGCCGTTTCCAGCATCGCAGCAATCCCTTCATCGCTTAGGATGCGGAAAATGGAGGTGACAGCAAAATCTGTAGGACATTCCGCAATCTCCTCGTCAGAATAACCCAATTCGGCCAACGACAGAACATCCGTGGGATACTCAATCTGCAAATGACGTACCGGGTCAAATTGCGGCTCATCCTCCAACATCGTGAACCCGCGGGGTGAACTGTCGGGAAAAGCCAAAGGCGCTGCGAGGTATCCGGTCACAATAAAACTCCATTTCGAATGATCTATTCCACACTAAATGGATAACATGTCCGCGCAACGGTCTAGTCCAAAAACGACTTCGGCTGGGGTATGAAAAAGCATGGATTTTGAAATACAGAAATGATGTAAACATCGCGCACCCCGTTTGGGATCGCAGCCAGTGTTGACCCATTGCATTGGTAACGGCCGATTTTCTGGTGAACCATCCGAAGGGCTGGGTATTCACGCCCTCTTCAGACATCCCCAATAACCAAATGAGAGTTTTATCAGCCAAACAACTTTTCGGGTAAGAAACATTTAATTATTGCCCATCTCTCTATTTTGAGACCATACCAAAAGCCTACATGCACCGCCAAACAGAAAGCCCCATACCCATGACCTCCAAAACCCGCATCATCGTTTCTAGCGACCACGCCGACATTCCAATGCGCCGCGCCATCGCCGCACATATCGAAGCCAAAGGTTTTGAGGTGGAAGACATCGGCCCGACCACCAATGAAAGCACCAACTACCCCACACACGGCGAAGCGGCAGCACGCAAAGTAGCCTCTGGCGATTGCCAGTTGGGCGTCATTCTATGTGGCACGGGTCAAGGCATCATGATGGCCGCGAACAAGGTCAAAGGCATCCGGTGTGGCGTTTGCTCCGACACATTCTCAGCCCGCATGATCCGCGAGCATAACGATGCGAATATGCTGTCGCTGGGCGCGCGGGTCATCGGCATGGGCCTCGCCCTTGAGATCGTCGATGCGTTCCTAGACGCCGAATTTGAAGGTGGTCGTCACGGCACACGCGTCGATATGATCACTGCGATCGAAGGCTGATGTTAGAGTTCCCTGATCACGCGCGTGAAATGCGCAGAGGCGAAGAAGACGCCGTTGATGCACTGCTTCGCGCGGCATTTGAAACAGGGGCTGAGGCAGATCTGGTGCATAATTTGCGCAAATCCGGCCAAATTGCAGGCGAAACGGTCCTTCCAATGGGGGACCGGATCGTGGGCTATTATGCGCTGTCCAAAATGGTCGCCCCGAAAAAGTGGCTATGCCTTGCGCCTGTTGCGGTTGCCCCCGATGTTCAGGGACGCCGCTATGGCACACGGATGATGGGGATGCTGACCGAATGGGCGCGCCTTAGCAAATCCACCGTGGTCGTTTTGGGCGGTGTGCCGTTTTACGAACGCGCTGGATTTTCGGCCGCACGCGGGGCGAATTTGACCTCTCCCTATCCAATCAGCCACACGATGCTGGCTGGTGAGGGATCCAGTGCGCCAAGTGAAACACTGGTCTATCCGCAATCGTTTTCCAAACTGGACTAGTCTGGACTAGGTTAGGCTGGTGTTACCCTCCCAAAACCTGCCCGCTGTTGGTGACGGCTTCTGCCCCTTTGGGCCGAAGCCCGTACACGCCCTTTTCGACCTTTTCAAACCAACCATAGTGATCGTCACGCATCATGGTCGTTGCACGTTCAACCCCAGTTTCGCGCGCTACATCCGCGCCCTTGCTGGCCCCGACCTCAAACAAATACATCGCAATTTTTAGCGCATCTTGGCGATAGGCAGTGACCAGTCCCACCCGCGTTTGACCCCCATCATTGGGATCACCGACACGGCGGGCAAATTCTGCCAACATCTTCACTTCGCGTTTCTTGGATTTACGCGGCGCATAAGGCCCAGGATCACAATGCACCTGCACCAATGCATCCTTAAGGCGCACGGTGATCAGCCCCAAACCCAAACGGCGGCACAGCTTCGTCATGTTCTTA
The DNA here is from genome assembly GCA_028825475.1 of Ascidiaceihabitans sp. Taxonomy (GTDB): domain Bacteria; phylum Pseudomonadota; class Alphaproteobacteria; order Rhodobacterales; family Rhodobacteraceae; genus Ascidiaceihabitans. The sequence goes on from JAPKAB010000002.1 coordinate 149,820, forward strand.
AGGGATTTGGCAAAGGGTTTGCCCTTGCCCGTGGCCACAGCCATGTAAACTTCGTCCGAAACAGCAAGGCGCGCGATACACTGATGCACCAAGGTCAGCGAAAACCCCAGTTTCAGCTCAACAATCAGTGGCGGTTCACCACCGCGCACAGCCACCACATCAGCCGCGCCCACTTCGGATTTCACAACATATCCCTGCCCCTCAAGGAAGGATTTAACGGGGCCGTACAGATCAGTTTCGCGTGGTGTGTTCATCGGTAAAACTTATCAGCAATTGCGCTAAGAACCCAAGCGTCTAAACTAAAGTTATGACACGTGATGAATTCAACGCCTTTTGCGCCAGCCTGCCCCAATCCACCCATGTGATCCAATGGGGCAATTCTGATGTGTGGAAAGTTGGCGGCAAGCTTTATGCCCTAAGCGGCTGGCACGAAAACGATGCCGCATTTACGTTCAAGGTATCGGACATGGCGTTTCAAATTTTACCCGACATGGATGGCCTCCGCCCTGCCCCATACCTTGCGTCGCGTGGGTTGAAATGGATCCAACATTACGCCGAACCGGGGTTGTCTGATGCAGAACTGCGCAATCACATCACCTATTCATACGACATGGTCGTCGCCAAGCTGACAAAGAAGAAGCGGGCGGAACTGGGCCTTGGATGATCCCAGCGCATAGCGCATGTGACATCATAGCAAGGCTCAGATGGTGACAAGTGGATATGTGCCGCCTATAAGGCAAAAAAATTCGCACATACATTCAGGAATGTCCCCATGACAACGCTCGTTTTCGGCCACAAATCACCAGACACAGACAGCACAGGCAGCCCAATCATCTGGGCATGGTACCTGAACGAGATCAAAGGCGTTGCAGCTAAACCAGTCTTGTTGGGCGAGCCAAACACCGAAGCGTTGTTTGTGCTAAAGCGCTGGAACTTGGACAAGCCAGAAATCGTATCTGACGTTGCGGCTGACACGCCTGTCGTCATCGTTGACACAAACAACCCTGCTGAATTGCCCGAGGGCATCAATGACTGCGACATCACAGCAATCATCGACCACCACAAGTTGGTGGGTGGCCTTGAAACCAAAGGCCCAATCGACATCCGCATCGAACCTTTGGCCTGCACAGCCACAATCATGTGGAAAATGATCGGCAAAGACATGGCGCAAATGCCAACAGACGTAAAAGGCGCGATGTTGTCATGCATCTTGTCCGACACGCTGGAATTCCGTTCCCCAACCACAACGCAAGAAGACAAAGCGATTGCGCATGATTTGGCCAAAGACCTTGGCATCGACATCTCTGCATACGCCTCTGAAATGTTTGAAGCCAAATCTGACATCTCTGCCTTCTCAGACGCAGAATTGCTGCGCATGGACAGCAAAGAATTCAAAGTAGACGGCAAACAGTTCCGCGTGTCCGTGTTGGAAACAACTGCACCGAAACTGGTTCTGGACCGCAAAGACAGCCTAATGACCTCTATGGTTGATGTGGCTGCCGAAGACGGTGTCGATGAGGTTCTGTTGTTCGTGGTCGACATCCTGAACGAGGAGGCCACATTGATGGTGCCAAATGACTTGGTCAAAACCGTTGCTGAAAAAAGCTTTAGCGCGACAGTTACGGGCGACACAGTTGTATTGCCTGGCATCATGAGCCGCAAAAAACAGATCATCCCGAACCTTAAAGTCTAAGGACGGGGCACCGCCTTGGGCCACGCGCCTGACACATAAAACCAATACAGGGCCGCCAATCTTTGGGCGGCCCTTTGCGTTTAGCCCTTTGCCCTTCTGGTTCAGGTCGCTAAACACCAAATAACGCATTTATACCGGAGCGATTACATGTCCCAGATCATCACAAACCTTAGCAAAATTTCTACCCGCTATGAAGCCTTGTTCGTTGATCTATGGGGCTGTGTTCACAACGGTGTGGCTGCTTTGCCCGACGCCGTGAAGGCGTTGCAAGACTATCGCAAGCAAGGTGGTAAAGTCATCCTTGTCACCAACTCCCCGCGCCCACGCGCAGGTGTTTTGTTGCAACTTAAGACATTTGGCGTGCCAGATGATGCGTGGGACGAAATCGCCACCTCCGGCGACAGCGCCCGTTCGGCCATGTACCGCGGCGTGGTCGGGGACAAGGTTTGGTTCATCGGCGAAGCCCACGACCAAGCGTTCTTTGATCCCATCGATGTCCTTGAGGATCCAATGGAAATCACCCAAGTACCGCTGGAACAGGCAACAGGCATTGTTTGCATGGGCCCTCAAGACTCTATGGCCGACCCAGAAACCATGCGTCCGCAGTTTTTGATGGCCAAGCAAATGGGCCTCAAACTGCTGTGCGCCAACCCTGACATCGTTGTGGATCGCGGCGACGTGCGAGAATGGTGCGCCGGTGCGTTGGCACAGCTTTATACAGAAATGGGTGGCGAAAGCCTGTATTTCGGCAAACCACATCCCCCCATCTATGACCTTGCCCGCCGCCGCTTGTTTGGTTTGGGCGTCGATGTGCCAGACTCTGCAATCCTTGCGATTGGGGACGGCGTCATCACCGACATCAAAGGGGCCATGGGCGAAGATATCGATTCCCTGTTCATCTCAGGTGGTCTAGCCGCTGCAGAAACCAAAACAGTGACACAACCTGATCCCGCGTTGTTGGCTGCCTATCTGGAAGCAGAGCAATCAAACCCAACCTTCACAATTGGACACCTGCGCTAAGCTGTTTTCCACTTGTCACCGCGCACCGTGCGCGTAATAAAGTTACAAGGCAGGCCGTGCAGGGTTGCGATAATTACCTTAGGTGACAACCATGCAAGACATCATTCGCGGCACTACCTTTATTGAAGACATCGAACTGGGCATGACGCGCAGCCTCGAGAAGGTCATCACAGATAGCGACATCGAGATGTTCGCCAAAGTTAGCACAGACCATAATCCCGTCCATATCGATGAAGAATACGCCCAAAACACCATGTTTAAAGGCCGTATCGCCCACGGGATGCTAAGCGCTGGTTTGATCTCTGCGGTCATCGGGGAACAACTGCCCGGTCACGGCACGATCTACATGGCGCAAAACCTCAAGTTTCTGGCCCCTGTTCGGCCCGGCGACACCGTTCATGCGCAAGTCACCGTGACAGATATCCAGCCCGAAAAAAGTCGGGTAAAGTTGGATTGCGTTTGCACTGTGGATGGCAAAAACGTCATCATTGGCGATGCAACCGTTATGGCCCCGTCGCGCACACCTGCATGATTTAACTTACCTTGCCTTAGGGTTCTTGCGTCACCTCGCCCACCTCGCTAGGCAATGTTTATGCGTATTATTCGAGACTACCAATTCATAGAACCCCAAGATCGCGGCGCGACCGTCGCGATTGGGAATTTCGACGGCGTTCACATCGGTCATCAATCCGTGATCGATCTGGCGCGCGCCGCAAACCCTGACGCACCGTTGGGGGTCATGACCTTTGAACCCCATCCCCGCGCCTACTTTGCACCCGAAGCCCCCCATTTTCGCCTGATGAGCCGTGAGGCCCGTTCCAGCCGTCTGGAGAAACTGGGTGTGGATCGGTTGTATGAGTTGAACTTTAACACCGCCATGGCCTCCCTCACGCCACGCGAATTTGCGCAAAGCGTGATTGCCGATGGCCTTGGCCTTGCGCATGTCGTTGTGGGTGCTGATTTCTGTTTTGGTAAAGACCGCGCTGGCACCACGCATGATTTGGTCGCCTTTGGAAAAGAGATGGGATTTGGCGTGACGATTGCACCGCTTTTGGCCGCGAACACAGACACAGTTTCCTCTACCGCGATCCGCAAGGCGCTTGCGGATGGGCACCCCGAAATCGCGGCCGAAATGTTGGGCCACTGGCACCGCATTGAAGGGCCAGTGATTGGCGGCGAACAGCGTGGGCGCGAATTGGGCTATCCAACAGCCAATATGTCCGTTGATGGGCTACATTTGCCGGCCCTTGGTGTGTACGCCGTAATCTTTGACGTTCTTGATGGTCCACACGCAGGCACATATCACGGTGCGGCCTCTCTTGGGGTGCGCCCGATGTTTGGGGAAAACAAACCCAATATCGAAACCTTTGTGTTCGATTTCTCTGGTGATCTATATGACGCTCAGGCTTCTGTCGCGCTGGTCGCGTACCTGCGCGGAGAAGAGAACTTTGATAGCCTTGAGACCCTGATCACGCAAATGGATGCCGACTGTGCCCAAGCGCGTGAAATTCTGGGGGCCCTATGACCAAACTTGCCGCCAAGTTCTGGGAACGCAAACCGCTTGCCAAAATGAACCCAGCAGAATGGGAAGCGCTGTGTGACGGCTGTGGCAAATGCTGCCTCAACAAGTTGGAAGACGAAGACAGCGGCGAAGTGGCCCTGACCAACATCGCCTGTCGCCTGTTGGATGACGCGACCTGTCGCTGCGTACATTACGAAAACCGCCACCAATTCGTGCCCGATTGCATCGTTTTAAAACCTGAGAATCTGGACACTCACGCCTATTGGATGCCCACAACCTGCGCCTACCGATTGTTGTGGGAAGGCAAGCCATTGCCAGAATGGCACCCTTTGGTAACGGGAAATCCCGATTCCGTGCATGAGGCGGGCATAAGCATCAAAGGGCAAACCCTATCCGAATTTGATATCCCAGAAGAAGATTGGGAAGATCACATTATCGAGGAACCACAGTAATGTTTTTTGCATCCGACAACGCAGGCCCCGCCCTACCTGAAGTGATGCAAGCCCTCACTGACGCCAACACCGGCTACCAAATGCCCTACGGCAACGACACCATCATGGACGAGGTCCGCCAAACCCTGCGTGATCTGTTTGAAGCACCAGAGGCCACGATATATCTGGTCACGACTGGAACGGCCGCGAACTCACTGGCCTTGGCCAGCTACACACAGCCATGGGACACCATCTTTTGCTCACCCGTTGCCCACATCCATGAGGATGAATGCAACGCACCCGAATTTTACGCAGGCGGTGCCAAACTCACCTTGGTCCCCGGCAACGATCGCATGACGCCCGATGCCTTGCGCACCACTATCACAAACGAACAAAACCGCGGCGTCCACGGACCACAACGCGGGCCCGTGTCGATCACACAGGTGACCGAACAAGGCGGCGTTTATAGCGTTGAAGAAATCCAAGCGCTCAGCGCCGTGGCCAAAGAATTCGACCTGCCCGTTCACCTAGACGGCGCACGTTTTGCCAATGCTCTTGTGGCATTGGGCTGTACGCCTGCTGAAATGACGTGGAAAGCTGGGGTTGATATGGTCAGTTTTGGCGGCACTAAAAACGGCTGTATGGGTGTCGAAGCCGTGATCTTTTTTGAGCCCACAAAAGCATGGGAATTTGAACTGCGCCGCAAACGCGGGGCGCATCTATTGTCCAAACATCGCTACCTTTCGGCACAAATGTCTGGATACCTCAAAGAGGGCGCTTGGCTAAAGGCCGCAACCAAAGCCAACGACAACTGCGCCCATCTGCTTAGCGGTCTTAAAGCGAATGGCGCAAATATCCTGCACTCGGTCGATGCAAACATCATCTTCGCCACATTGCCACGCGCCGTGCACCAAAAGCTATTGGGCAGTGGCGCGGTTTACTACGTGATGGGTGGTGATGTGGACGCAGGTGATCCAGACGAGCAATTGATGGCGCGGTTTGTGTGTGATTGGTCTCTCAGCACGCAGCAGATCGACCAGTTTATCTCACTTTTCTAAACCGCTCAAAAACGCGCGAATGACGTCGGCCACCTGTTCGGGGTGCGTCAGCGGTGCCATGTGGCCTGCACCTTCAATGCTGGCGCTGGTAGCATCAGGTAAACGCCGCGCGATTGCTTCATTGATAAAGCCTGCGACCTCATTTGACGCACCACCTTTGATCAACAAAGCAGGCATTGTTGCACGCGCAAACATATCGTTCTTCAGCAATCCCGCGCTGTCCTCTTCCAAGAACGGCGCACTGCCAACCACGAAATGAATACGGTCGGTCATATAGCTGCGGGCACGGGGTGAAAAATCGGCCCATTTGGTGCCATCACCCCAAACACGATTAAAGCAACGTGCAGCCGTTTCGCGGTCACCTGCGGCCCATGCCGCATTGAATTCCTCGTTCACACCAAGAGCCGCAAACATTTCATCAGGGTAGTCCGCAATCGCGGGCGCAAAATAGACAGGTTCAATCATGGTCACGCTGCGCACCAACTCGGGATGCTCCATCGCCAACCGCATGGCGACAGTTGCGCCAAAGGAATGACCGATCAAATCCATCGGTTCTGTTAGCAACGCGCGGCCCATATCGGTGGCCACATCGTGCAAGTCGCCCGTGCCATCCCAATCACCAGATCGGCCATGGCTTGGAAGATCATAGGCAACAGCAGTCAATTGATCCGACAACGCCCCCATCAGACCCGCCAACGAACCCGAGTGCGCAAGCGAACAGTGGATGGCAAGGGCCTGACGCGGCCCCTGCCCAAATATACCTGTATGTGTGTGCACGTTTGGAATTAAGCCTTTGATACCAAATGCGCATCAAGGTCCGCAATACGGTCTTGGCCCCAGAATCGTGTGCCATCATCCGTGATGTAGAATGGCGCACCGAACACACCGGCAGCGACAGCTTCTTCCAGATTGCGGCCATAGGTTTCTGCACCTTCCAAAAGACCGCTGTCAGCCAAGGATGGATCAAAGCCAGCTTCTTCTAGGCATGCTTTGATCACGGCATCTTCGGCGATATCTTTTTCTTCAACCCAAACAGCGCGCAACAACGCGTGAACCGCTTTGCCCATATCGCCACCACCGGCGTTTTGCGCTGCGATCAATGCATAGGATGATGGGGCCATGTTGGTTGGCCAGTGCGCAGGCTTTAGATTGAAATCCATGCCCAAAGCCGCAGATTGGCGCAACAGGTCGATGGCACGATATTCCATACGGCTGATGTGGCGATCTTTTGGTGCGGTACCACCGGTACGGCCAAACAGGCTCATGATATCAAGGGGTTTGTATGTGATCGTTGCACCGTGTTTTGCCGCAACTTCTTCCATTCGAGTGCCCGCAAGGTAGGCATATGGGGAAAGGGTCGCAAAGTAATAATCGATATGAGCCATTATGTTTCTCCATTAGGTCGGGCTGTGCTTTGCCCAGAAGTATAGGCGTGATAAGCGGGTGCCACCATCGCGAATCTGTCAAATATACATGCGGCGTATCCGCCGCATCTCTGGGGATCTAAAATATGCCAGTCACCGACCAACCCAAACTGATCACAGGCAACGCTAACAAACCTTTGGCCTCTTCCATCGCCGAACGTATGTCGTTGCACAGTGGCGTAGATGTGGGACTTGTTGATGCCCGCGTCGAACGATTTAATGATGGCGAGATTTTTGTAGAAGTGTTCGAAAACGTACGTGGCGAGGATATGTTTATCATCCAGCCAACGTCCAACCCTACCAACGACAACCTGATGGAACTACTGATCATGTGTGATGCGTTGCGTCGCTCCTCTGCTGCGCGTATCACAGCGGTCATCCCATACTTCGGCTATGCCCGTCAGGACCGCCGCACAAAGGCGCGCACACCCATCACTGCCAAGATGGTTGCCAACATGATGGTTGGTGCCGGTATCGAACGGGTTCTAACAATGGACCTTCACGCCGCACAGATCCAAGGGTTCTTTGATATCCCAGTGGACAACCTTTACGCCTCTCCTGTTTTTTCTTTGGACATTAAAGACCAATTCAAAGACCGCATGGACGAGCTAATGGTTGTTTCCCCTGATGTTGGCGGCGTTGCACGTGCACGTGAACTGGCCAAACGTATCAACTCCCCCCTATCCATCGTAGACAAGCGTCGCGAAAAACCGGGCGAGATTGCAGAGATGACAGTGATCGGGAACGTTGAGGGCAAAGTTTGCCTAATCGTGGACGACATCTGCGATACTGCGGGCACCCTATGCAAAGCAGCTGAAGTACTGCTGGAGAACGGCGCTAAGGAAGTGCACAGCTACATCAGCCACGGCGTCATGTCAGGCCCAGCGGTAGAGCGTGTGACCAATTCAGTTATGAAATCTTTGGTTATCACCGACACGATCCAGCCAACACAAGCTATCCTTGATGCAAGCAACATCCGTGTTGTGCCAACGGCGCCTGTGTTTGCCCAAGCGATCATGAACATCTGGACAGGCACATCCGTATCGTCGTTGTTTGAGGCTGAAAGCCTTGGACCAATCTACGACGGCATGTATCCGGCAGAATAACAAAAGGGCGCTGCAAAGCGCCCTGTTTCTACAATAAATCGGGCGGGTTCATCCCCGCCCTTTTTTGTGGGGTCTGTACCCTACATCACGTCCCAATCATCTTCGTCACTCAGTTCACCAATGGCCATCCAGCCAATGCGGGCACGGGCGACGCGTGTGTCACCCCACGTGCGGAACACCAGATCAAAACCATCTTCAGTGATGGCTTCAGCTGCAATGTCAGCACGGATAACGGTGGATGCGTCCATGTCCCAAAGGCTGATCGACGTTTGAACGTTTGGTGCGGTGCGGAACGGTTCTGTGAACTTGACCCGGCGGCGACGTTCGCGTTGACCGCGACCTGTCCACATCTCACCGTCATTTTCAAAGTCGGAAAAGAGGACTGTGTCCCCTTGATCAATTCCAATCAGCCGGCTTCTTAAACTCTTCATATGCACTTCACTTCAAATTCGATTCATCATTAACACTTAATAGGGAAGATTACGCCCCCCCCAAAAGCAAAAAAGGCCCCGGAAAACGGGGCCTCTTGTTACTCTTAAGATAGTCGGGTCAAATTACTTTGAACCGATACCCATATCATCGCCCATTGCGACCATGTCTGCCAACAACTTGGCAGCATCATCAACTGGGCCCGGCTCGTTTTCAAAGAACTCTTTGGCATTGTTCAGCGCAGCGCGCGCTTCAGCAACCATTTCGCTCATATCTTCGGCCGTCATATCGCCTTTTGCCACTGCACGTTCAGCCAAAACTGAAACGCCTGCAGCACTGATCTCAGCAAAGCCACCCGTCACAACGTATTCTGTTGTGGCGTCTGGTGCCTCAACACGCAGCACACCAGGGCGCAACGTGGTGATTGTTGGAGCATGATTGGCCATAACCGTCATGTCGCCATCCGCACCAGGGATTTGCACTGATGTCGCTGGCCCAGAGGCCAGAGACTTTTCAGGTGAAACCAGATCAAATTGCATAGTGTCTGCCATTGTTCAGGCTCCTTAGGCTGCGTCTGCTGCCATTTTCTCGGCTTTTGCAATCACGTCTTCGATGCCGCCAACCATGTAGAAGGCGCCCTCTGGTAGGTGATCGTATTCGCCAGCTACAACAGCTTTGAACGACTTGATTGTGTCTTCCAAAGGCACCTGTTTGCCGTCTGCGCCAGTAAATACTTTCGCAACGTCAAATGGTTGGCTTAGGAAACGTTCAATCTTACGCGCACGTGCAACTGACAATTTGTCTTCTTCTGACAATTCGTCCATGCCCAAAATCGCGATGATGTCTTGCAAAGACTTATAACGCTGCAAAACTTGCTGAACGTCTGTCGCAACTTTGTAGTGCTCGTCACCAATGATCAACGGATCTAGCAAACGTGATGTTGAACCAAGTGGGTCAACCGCTGGATAGATACCTTTTTCTGAGATGGAGCGATCCAAAACAGTTGTCGCATCAAGGTGAGCAAACGATGTCGCTGGTGCAGGGTCGGTAAGGTCATCCGCAGGAACGTACACAGCTTGAACCGATGTAATGGAACCGTTCTTTGTAGACGCGATACGCTCTTGCATCATGCCCATGTCGGTTGCCAATGTTGGCTGGTAGCCAACCGCAGATGGGATACGACCCAAAAGCGCAGAAACCTCAGAACCAGCTTGAGTAAAGCGGAAGATGTTATCAACGAAGAACAAAACGTCGGAACCCGTGTCATCGCGGAACTGCTCTGCCAATGACAAACCAGTCAAAGCAATACGCATACGCGCACCGGGAGGTTCGTTCATCTGACCGTATACCAGAGCAATTTTAGACTCTGGCAAGTTGTCAGGAACAATAACGTTAGATTCGATCATCTCGTGGTAAAGGTCATTACCTTCACGCGTACGCTCACCAACACCCGCGAACACGGACACACCTGAGTGTACCTTCGCAATGTTGTTGATCAATTCCATGATCAAAACGGTTTTGCCAACACCAGCACCACCGAACAAACCAATTTTACCACCTTTAGTGTAAGGGGCCAAAAGGTCGATCACTTTGATGCCTGTTGTCAAAATCTCAGTCGCTGTGGACTGTTGATCAAACGCTGGCGCTTCGCCGTGGATTGAACGTGTTTCAGTCGCGAGAACTGGACCCTGTTCGTCAACTGGATCACCAGTAACGTTCAAGATACGGCCCAATGTGCCTGGACCAACTGGAACCTGAATTGGTTTACCAGTGTCGGTCACTGCGGTGCCACGAACCAAACCTTCGGTCGCGTCCATCGCAATTGCGCGAACTGTGTTTTCGCCAAGGTGCTGTGCTACTTCTAGCGTCAGCGGCTTGCCGTTGTTGTCAGTCACAATAGCGTTCAGAATTGCAGGAAGGTTGTCCTGAAACTGAACGTCGACGACCGCGCCGATGACTTGAGTAATTTTTCCGACTGCATTTGCCATGTCGTATTTCTCCGGTTCTCTCTAGAGTGCTTCCGCACCCGAAATAATTTCAATCAGCTCGTTGGTGATCACGGCCTGACGCGAACGGTTGTATTGGATCGTCAACTTGTCGACCATTTCACCCGCGTTGCGTGTCGCATTGTCCATTGCAGACATGCGCGCGCCCTGTTCGGACGCACCGTTTTCCAACAGCGCACTAAAGATCGCGGTTGCAATGCTACGTGGCAGCAAGTCGGCCAAGATGGCTTCCTCAGATGGCTCGTAATCATACAACGTTGTATCAGCTGCATCCTCATCCACCTCGAACATCGCGGGGATAACTTGCTGTGCTGTTGGGATCTGCGTCACAACATTCACGAACTTCGCATAGAACAGCGTCGCTACGTCGAATTCACCGGCATCAAAGCTGGCCAATACAGTTTTAGCGATGCCTTGCGCATCCGTGTAGCCAACGCGTTTCACTTCAGTCAGGTCAACGTGGCCAATATAAAAGTCGCCGTATTCGCGCTTCATTTGGTCACGACCCTTTTTGCCAACGGTCAAGATCTTAACAGTCTTGCCCGCAGCCTTCAGTGCTGCCGCATGTGCTTTGGCCTTTTTGACGATGTTCGAGTTGAACCCGCCGCAAAGACCACGTTCTGACGTCATGACAACCATCAACTGCACCTGATCGCTGCCAGTACCTGACAACAATTTCGGCGCAGAGCCGCTGCCACCTACGGACGCGGCCAAGCCACCCATCACCGCGTTAAAACGCGTTGTATAGGGACGTGACTGTTCCGCAGCTTCCTGCGCGCGGCGAAGCTTCGCCGCGGCAACCATTTGCATGGCCTTTGTGATCTTACGAGTGTTCTTAACACTCGCGATCCTGTTTTTGAGTTCCTTAAGGTTGGCCATCTGGCTTTATCCCCTTAAGCGAAATCTGCGACGAATGCGTCAAGTGCGGCTTTGATCTTGTCTTCAAGCTCGCCCTTTACCTTACGGTCGTTGTCGGTGATGTCAGCCAACAAGTCAGCGTTGTTGTTGCGCAGGTGCGCCAACATTGCTGTCTCGAAACGACCAACTTCTTTCACGTCAACGGCGTCAAGGTAACCATTCGTACCCGCAAAGATGACGCAGACGATTTCCGCGTTTGTCAGTGGGGAGTATTGTGCTTGCTTCATCAACTCAGTCAAACGCGCACCGCGGTTCAACATTTGTTGTGTTGCAGCGTCCAGATCGGAACCGAACTGCGCAAATGCAGCCATTTCACGATACTGAGCCAAGGAAAGTTTCACCGGACCAGCAACCGAAGACATAGCTTTGGTTTGAGCAGATGAACCAACACGAGACACAGATAGACCTGTGTTCACAGCAGGACGGATACCTTGGTAGAACAATTCTGTTTCCAAGAAGATCTGACCGTCAGTGATCGAAATCACGTTTGTCGGAATAAACGCAGAAACGTCGCCGCCCTGAGTTTCAATGATCGGCAAAGCTGTCAATGAACCGTTGCCGGATGCATCGCCCAATTTCGCAGAACGCTCAAGCAATCTGGAGTGAAGATAGAAAACGTCACCAGGATACGCTTCACGTCCTGGAGGACGACGAAGTAGCAAGGACATTTGACGGTAAGACACAGCTTGCTTTGACAAATCATCATAGATGATCAAAGCGTGGCGACCGTTGTCGCGGAAGTGCTCAGCCATTGTAGTCGCAGCATATGGTGCCAAGAACTGCATAGGTGCAGGATCGGACGCCGTTGCAGCAACAACGATGGAATATTCCATCGCGCCAGTTTCTTCGAGCTTCTTAACCAACTGCGCAACAGTAGAACGCTTTTGGCCAATCGCAACGTATACACAGTACAATTTCTTGTACTCGTCGTCGCCAGCAGCTTCGTTGTATGATTTTTGGTTCAGGATCGCATCCAGAGCCACAGCTGTTTTACCAGTTTGGCGGTCACCAATGATCAATTCGCGTTGGCCACGGCCAATTGGGATCATCGCGTCAACAGACTTCAGACCAGTCGCCATCGGTTCGTGAACCGATTTACGTGGAATGATGCCCGGTGCTTTAACTTCAGCCAAACCGCGTTTCGAAGTTTTGATCGGACCTTTGCCGTCGATTGGGTTACCCAAACCGTCAACAACACGACCCAAAAGTTCGTCACCGATTGGCACGTCCACGATTGAGTTGGTGCGCTTAACAACGTCACCCTCTTTAATGTCTTGGTCGGACCCGAAGATAACAACACCAACGTTGTCAGATTCAAGGTTCAAGGCCATGCCTTGGATTCCGCCAGGGAATTCAACCATTTCACCGGCTTGAACACTGTCCAAACCATATACACGCGCGATACCGTCACCGACGGACAGAACGCGGCCAACTTCGGCCACTTCTGCTTCTTGACCAAAGTTTTCGATCTGGTCTTTCAGGATCGCAGAAATTTCTGCAGCTTGGATACCCATTTATCCGACCTCTTTCATTACGTTCTGGAGGGAATTGAGCTTCGAGCGGATCGACGTATCGATCATTTTCGAACCCACTTTAACGACAAGACCGCCGATGAGAGACTCATCCACGGTCGCATTGATGGTTACAGTCTTACCAAGTTTCGCTTTGAGCGTTTTGGCAAGCTTGTCTGATTGCGCCTTCGTCAGCGCTGAAGCACTGGTGACGTCCGCTGTAACTTCACCGTTGTCTTCAGCAATAGCTTCGCGCAGGGCGACAACCAACTGAGGCAATACAAACAAACGACGCTTTGATGCCATCAAGGCCAGCGTGTTGCTCATAATTGGTGAAAGTTTCATCTTCTTCGCGAGGCCGGCAATTGCTGCACCCTGTTCTTCGCGCGAATAGATAGGAGAATGGATCAGCGCATTAAAGTCGCTGCTGTCTGCCATTGCATCGGACAAAACGCCCAAATCTGTTTCAATGGCTTTGACCTTCTTGCCGTCTTTGGCAAGGTCGTACACGGCCGTTGCATAACGGCCCGCAATACTTGTGGCAATCGAAGCTGGTTCTGACACGTCCACCCTTTCGATGTCATGGCCCTACGTTTCCACCAGATGGTTTGGCGTAAGGGGTTGGATCGCTTCAATACATACTGAAGCGATGAAATCAGGGCGTACGTAACAGAGGTAATCGCGCCTCGCAACATATCTGTGACATCGCGCTCTTATAGGCTTATTTAATAATTTCAAGGCATTACGCGAGGTGCGACCCTTTGTGGCAGTATTTTTGTTAGGGTTTTTGTAATTATTTTGTCGAATTGGACGTCGAATCCCCGGAATCTGTTCGATTTTTCGCCATATGATTGTAAGCGCCACCTCAACAGTAACAAAATCAAGCCTTCGGAACATCCAAATTATTGTACTCGCAAATTCACCATCCTTTCAAATTGGTGCCATTGCCGATGGCGGCGCGGGAAACGATAGGATTGAGACAAGTACTTATCTCAACAGCGCAGACTCGTTTGACACCTTAACCGGTGGCAACGGCGAAGACCGTTTCGAATTGCTTTTCGCAGGTTTGGAATTTGACAGCGACTTTCCTGATCAAGGTGTCGTGACCACGATCACCGATTTTGTCCCTGGCGAAGATGTGCTTGTCCTGCCGCTCGAGATCAACACCGCAGGTAGTGGCGGCGATGCACCTATCACTTTCGAAATCGTTCAAGCTGATGATGACAGTTATACTGATGTGATTTTTTCAGCTTTAGACCCAGCAGCGACATCAACAGAAACTGCAATCACATCGACAGCAACAATACGTTTGTTGGGCACCACCAATTTGACGATTGCTGATGTCATTCAAGCCAATCTTGAAAGCTCGAGTTTCGACTTTCTTTATTAAAAACCTCTGATTTGGACGGCGGCAATTAACCCTTTTTCGGGTGATTGGGTTGTTAAATCGTCAAACTGTACAAAACTGCCCCCAATCTGCACAGTCTTGCGCAAAACCTACGGTTTTGGGCAAAATAACCCTCACCAAACTGCGCAATTTGGTGGTGCATCTGTACAGTTTGCACTTGTTTTGGACCATTCGCTGGCCTCACAGGAACAGCATTCCTCAGGTTAACACAGCGCCCTTAGGTCGGTTCGACCACCGGCGTGCCCAACCCTTCAAGCACGTTAATCGCACGTCTTTGGCGCGCAACTGTACCCTTTGGCGGATACACTTGTTTGGTCGCTTCAACCATCACCGCACCACCGGCAACCATAGCTGGCATATGCACCCCAATCCGCTCAAACATGGGTGCCGATTTCATCCAAATTCGCTTACCTGACGGCAACTGATACAACGCACCCATATGCCGTTCTGGCACGAACTGGTGCCGCCGCAACTCAGCCTCTAACTGCCCCACAGAATAAGGCCGCCCATAGCCAAAAGGCGTACCATCGCGCCGTGCCCAAACCCCTGCCCGATTGGGTACGATGAACAGCACTTTGCCCCCCGGCCCCAAGACACGCCAGCATTCTTCAAGCAGGTCAAAAGAATGATGAGAGGTTTCAAGGCCGTGTAAAACAACAAGTTTATCAACATGCCCTGTTTCGATCGGCCACCGTGTTTCCTCGGTCAGCACTGACACATTGGGTTCATTGGCTGGCCACGGCATCACGCCTTGGGGTCCCGGCATAAGCGCTATAACCCGTCGCGCATCCTCAAGGTATGGGCGCAATAGAGGGGCCGCAAAACCATAACCTACAACGGTTTGCCCCTTTGCCTCGGGCCAGATGTTCAACATCTGTGTGCGCAACGATTTCTGCGCCGCACGCCCAAGCGTACTGCGGTAATAGAAGTTCCTCAAATCTTGTACATCAAGGTGCATTGCAGACACTTCCCCAATAGGTCAAATTAGGATCAAATCACCTTGCAGTGTAACAACCATCAGGTAAATGGCCATGCCCCTTGAGATCGTCACAATCCCATGCCTTCAAGACAACTATGCGTATCTGATCCATGATGCTGCAAGTGGCCAAACTGCCCTTGTCGATGTGCCAGAAGCATCACCCATCATGGCCGAATTAAGTCAACGAGGCTGGGCACTTAGCGAAGTTTGGATCACGCATCACCACCCGGATCACGTCGATGGGCTGCCAGAAGTTCTGGCGCAGTATCCGGCAAAAGTTGTGGGCTCCAAGGGCGATGCCCACCGCCTACCACCACTGGATATGGCTGTGGCGGATGCTGACAATTTCAGCTTTGGTGGCGAAACGGTTCAGGTCTTGGACATGTCTGGCCACACCATCGACCACATCGCATTCTATCTGCCAGAATCTGATGCGTTTTTCACGGCTGACAGCCTAATGGTGATGGGCTGCGGACGCCTGTTTGAAGGCACACCTGCACAGATGTATTTGAGCCTACAAAAAACTGCTGAAATGCCCCCCCAAACCCGCATCTATTCAGGCCACGAATACACCGCCAGCAACGCCTCTTTTGCCACAACGGTTGATCCTGCTAATCCGGCACTTATATTGCGTATCACGGACATTGAATACAAACGCGCAAATGGACTGCCAACCATCCCATCAACTTTGGAATTAGAACGTGAAACCAACCCATTCTTGCGGGCGGACAACCCCGAAATCCAAGAACACCTAAACCTAACCGGCGCATCCCACATTGATGTCTTCACTGAGATTCGCGCCCGTAAAGATAGGTTTTGACGAAAACTTGATAGCAGGTTGATCAATTATATCGGCTTTTCAGGCCCTTTTGTAAAAGAAAGCACTTGAAGCTGGCCACCGATCAACCAAACTCTAACTGTATAATGCCACGGATGGTTCAGCCGCGAGATTGCTCGCATCCCTAAACCGCCCCGATCGACAGGAGCACAACGTGCCTTCATTTTCGACCACACTAGAAAAAGCCATCCACGCAGCACTTGCGCTGGCAAATGATCGTCATCACGAGTTCGCAACACTCGAGCATCTATTGCTGACGTTGCTGGATGAACCAGATGCGAAAAAAGTGATGCAGGCCTGTTCTGTTGACGCCGACGAACTGCGCGGTGCGCTTGTTAAGTTCGTCGACGAAGAACTGGCAAATCTGATCACAGATATTGATGGTTCTGAAGCTGTGCCAACGGCTGCGTTCCAACGTGTTATCCAACGCGCGGCAATCCATGTTCAGTCATCGGGCCGTACAGAAGTCACAGGTGCCAATGTCATCGTTGCCATCTTTGCAGAACGTGAATCAAACGCGGCCTTCTTCCTGCAAGAGCAGGACATGACACGTTATGACGCTGTCAATTTTATCGCCCACGGCGTGGCCAAAGATCCCGAGTACGGTGAAGAACGTGCCGTTTCAGGAACCCCTGACGGTCTGGACGATGATCTAGGCGTCACGGACGGCGAGAAGAAAGAAAGCGCACTCGAAAAGTACTGCGTAGACTTGAACGTGAAATCACGTGAGGGCGACATTGATCCATTGATCGGGCGCGACAGCGAAGTGGAACGTTGTATTCAAGTGCTTTGCCGTCGCCGTAAAAATAACCCGCTTTTGGTTGGTGATCCAGGCGTTGGAAAAACAGCGATTGCAGAGGGCCTTGCCCGTAAGATCGTTGCGGGAGAGACACCTGAAGTACTATCTGAAACCACCATCTTTTCCCTCGATATGGGCGCACTGCTTGCAGGTACGCGTTACCGCGGTGACTTTGAAGAGCGTCTAAAAGCAGTCGTGACTGAGCTAGAAGCACATGACGACGCGGTGCTATTCATCGATGAAATCCACACTGTTATTGGCGCTGGTGCCACATCGGGTGGGGCAATGGACGCCTCTAATTTGTTAAAGCCTGCTCTTGCCGGTGGGAAACTACGCACGATGGGTTCAACGACCTATCAAGAGTTCCGCCAGCACTTTGAGAAGGATCGCGCCTTAAGCCGTCGTTTCCAGAAGATCGACGTGAATGAGCCATCCGTTGAGGATGCCGTGAAAATCCTGCGTGGTATCAAATCGTATTTTGAGGACCATCACTCGGTCAAATATACTGCTGATGCGATCAAATCGTCTGTTGAGTTGGCTGCCCGTTATATCAACGATCGCAAATTGCCAGACAGCGCAATTGACGTGATCGACGAGGCAGGTGCTGCACAGCATTTGATCCCCGCCGCAAAACGCCGCAAGACAATTGGTATCAAAGAGGTCGAAGCCGTTGTGGCCAAGATCGCGCGCATCCCGCCAAAAAGCGTCTCCAAAGACGATGCCGTTGTATTGCGCGATCTAGAGACATCGTTAAAACGCGTTGTCTTTGGTCAGGACAAGGCAATCGAAGCACTGTCCAGCGCGATCAAACTTGCACGCGCCGGCCTGCGTGAACCAGAAAAGCCAATCGGTAATTATCTTTTTGCTGGCCCAACGGGTGTTGGTAAAACCGAGGTCGCCAAACAGCTTGCAGATACACTTGGCGTTGAACTCCTGCGTTTTGACATGTCGGAATATATGGAAAAGCACGCCGTTTCACGTCTGATTGGCGCTCCTCCCGGCTATGTCGGCTTTGACCAAGGCGGCATGTTAACGGACGGTATCGATCAACATCCGCATTGCGTGCTGTTGCTTGATGAAATGGAAAAAGCGCATCCTGATGTTTACAATATCCTGCTCCAAGTTATGGACCACGGTAAGCTGACGGATCACAACGGCAGAACCGTTGATTTCCGCAATGTGGTCCTAATCATGACGTCGAATGCCGGGGCAGCAGAGCAAGCGAAAGAGGCCATAGGCTTTGGTCGCGACAGCCGTGTTGGCGAAGACACTGCAGCGATCGAGCGGACATTTACACCCGAATTCCGCAACCGTCTGGATGCGGTCATCAGCTTCTCTCGTCTTCCGAAAGAGGTCATCAATCAGGTCGTTGAGAAGTTTGTTCTACAACTTGAAGCGCAGTTGATGGATCGCAACGTGACGATTGAACTGACCAAAGCAGCCGCTGCTTGGTTGGGTGATCGCGGCTATGATGAGAAAATGGGTGCGCGGCCACTTGGGCGCGTCATTCAAGAACACATTAAGAAACCACTGGCCGAGGAGCTATTGTTTGGCAAATTGACCAAAGGTGGTGTTGTCAAAGTTGGCGTTAAGGGTCGGGAGTTGGACATCAAGATCGAAGGTTTGGCCAAACCACGCATTTCTGGTGACAAGCCACCTTTGCTCACCGCAGAATGATCCGCGCGTGCCTCACAGCCGTCGCAGCCCTTTACGCCGCGACTACGGCTGTTGGGGCACAAGAGTTGGTCCTATCGTCCCCCGTTGATTGTTCACTGGGAGACGATTGCTACATCCAGCAATATGTTGATCACACGGATGGTGAAGGTGTATCCGACTTTCGCTGCTCAACCCTCAGCTATGACGGTCATAAAGGCACCGATTTCGCGCTCCGCACATTGGAACAAATGCGTGCTGGGGTAGACGTGGTAGCGTCTGCGAAAGGAACCGTGATGGGAACCCGCAATAGCGTTGATGACGTCCTTTACACCGCCAAGAATGCTACTAATGTTAAGGGTAAAGAATGTGGAAATGGCCTAGTTATCCGCCACGAATATGGCTGGGAAACCCAATACTGCCATATGAAAAAGGGATCAATACAGGTTAAAACCGGTGAAATTGTTGAGGCTGGTAGCGTGCTAGGTCAAATTGGCCTCAGTGGCCGCACCCAATTTCCCCATGTTCACCTTTCGGTTCGTAAAGATGGTAAAGTGATCGATCCGTTTGATCCTGACGGCAGCGTTACATGCGGCGAACCTGACGAAGACACCCTTTGGAGCGAACCACTGCCGTACCGCGCAGGTGCCGTTCTATATGCCGCGTTTGCCGATCATGTCCCAGCATTTGAAGATGTAAAATCGGGGCGCGCCGCCGCACAAAGCCTGCCTGTTGACGCGCCCGCGATCGTTGTTTTTGGCTTTGGTTTTGGTGCTAAGAAAGGCGATCAAATGCGCCTTATCTTAGAAGGGCCGACTGGGATCATGTTGAACAAAACGGTCCTCATCAAAAAAAACAAGGCGCAGCTGTTCCGCGCAATTGGAAAACGTCTGACCAAAGACAGCTGGCCAAGGGGGATGTATTTTGGATCAGTCTCTTTGGTGCGTGATGGCGATGTCATCAGCACGGAAAAGACCAAAATTGCTGTCGAATAGCCCAGTTATTTTTCAGTAAACTTCAACTCAATCCGGCGATTTTGCGCGCGCGCTTCAGGCGTGTCTGCGCGATTGATTGGCTGATACTGACCAAAACCGTTTGCGGCCAATCGGCTGGGCGGGATGGCCAAGAAATTCGCCATGTATTTCACAACCGACAATGCACGTGCTTGGCTAAGTTCCCAGTTGTCCGCAAATTCACCCAAGCCGGATAATGGCACGTTGTCAGTGTGTCCATCTACGCGGATGACCCAATCGATTTCTGGCGGAATTTCATCTGCAATTCCACGTAAAATTGCGGCGATTTTCGCAATCTCACCTTCACCCAATGGCGATAGTTGCGCTCCGCCAGGTGGAAACAGAACCTCGGAGGAGAACACAAATCGATCTCCTTCGATCCGCACGCCTTCTTGAGTTCCCAACAAATCGCGCAGACGTCCGAAAAATTCGGAACGGTATTGTGCCAAATCTTTTGTTTCTGCTTCAAGCCGCTTGCGCTCTTGCTCTTCAAGCACACGACGGCGGCGTTCTTCGGCGACCGCACGGGCAAGCGCTGTGTTTAGATCAGACCCAAGTGATTGCAATTGAACCTGAGCGTCTTGATCGCGTCGCTCTGCTAGGTTGAGAAGGCCGCTTAGCTCCTTAAGCTGCGTGCGCAAGGCCGCTACTTGCTGGTTCAGCAACTCAGTCTGGCGTTGGGCCGCAGCGCTGGTCGCACGCTCCTGAGATAGGGTGGTTTTAGCATTCTCAAGCAGCAGTGCCTGTTGTTCTGTGGCAGACAGCAGATCGCGCGATGTTTGCTCGGACTGCAATTTGGCAGCCAACGCCGCGGTAAGTTGCTTGCGCACCTCATCCTCATTTATGGCCGCAGTATTCAGCGACTGTTCCGCAACTAGTTTGGCAGCCAAAGCCGCAGTTAGGCGCGCCTGAACCTCCTCAGAGGTTTCATCCCGTGACGCCACTTGTGCTTGAAAATCCGCAATTTGCTGGCCAGCTGCCGCCAATTGCACCTTAAGCTCCGCTGCACTTTGGTCTGTTAGGCCAAGTTGGGTCCGCAGATTATCAGCATCGCTTTGCGCCGCGCGTAAATCAGCTTGTAGGGTTTGACTTTGTGATGTGCCCGCCTCAACTTGAGACAACAAAGCAACCAACTGGGCGTTAAGATCACCTTCGGCAGCGCGCGCAGCAGCAAGTAGTGTCAGGGTTTCCTCAGCTTCGCGGCGCTTGGCTTCAAGCGACAGTGTCATTGCTGTCAATTCAGCATCCGCATTTTCAAGGCGATTTCGCAGTGCTTCGGCAGCGGCGGCCTCAACCAACTTAGCGGCTTCTTCTTCGCTCAGCGCGTCTGCAGTCGTCGCAAGCTGTTGTTCAAGCGCAATCACGCGATCTCCAGTTTGTGCACTTTGCAATTGAAGGTCTGCAATCAATGCCTCTAAAGCTTCACGTTTACTTGCTGCCAATCTTGCCGCTTCGCTTTGAGCGTCGATTTCGCTTCGGTTTGAGGCCAAAGCGAGGTTTAGCGCCTCTTGCTCAGATAGAAGGCGGGTCTGTTCCGTTTCAAGGCGCGATTGTTCCGTTTCGAGTGCGGCAATAGTTCCAAGCGCGTCTTCACGTTGCGCCAAAAAGCCCGCCACCTGCGCTTCAAATGCGGTGATCTGATTGCCAGCTTCAGCTAGTTTTTGGGCTTGAGTGTCACGCTCGGCCGTCAGCGTCGCAATAACATTCGCCTGAACATTGGCTTGGTCGCGTGCTTCATTGAGCGTCGCATTAAGCGCATTTACACGCGCGTCCAATTGATTGCCGCGCCGTTCTTCCAATCCTAAGGCTTGCGCCAATGCGGCGACTTCGCCAGCAAGATCATTCAATTCAACTTCTTGGCCCGAAATAGTCTCACGCAGAACAAATTGAACCACCATAAAGATGGTCAAAACGAACATCAGGACCAACAAAAGGCCTGTCATTGCATCCACAAAGCCCGGCCAAATCGACGCCTGGAACCGTGCGCCCGTGCGTCGTGATAAGGCCATTACTCAGCCTCGTCTTGTGATCTAGATCTTGCCAATCTACGTGCTTGTCCACGCGGTTGTGAAAGCGCTTGGGCAAGTGCAGAAATATCAGTACGCAGCTCTGCCATGCTTTCCTGACGACCTGCGGAAATTTCTTCGAGAATGCGCAACATTTGGACATCTATAGACCGCAATCGCATCCGACTTTCCGCGTCCATACCACCTTCGCCCCCACCTTGGCTTTCAAAGTGCGCGATAAGGCGTTCTTGACCAGCAGCAACACGTTCAAGGGCTGAATTTTCAGCATCCCCATGTTGCATTTGATATGTCATGCGTTCGATCGAATCGCTTAGTTGCCCAAGGCGTTCATCCACCATTGAGCGGCTGACGTCAGATTGAACAAACATCTGCTGCATTGCTTCCATCTGCTCTGCCATGTGGTCAAGAACACTTGTCATCGCTGCTTGTTCCGAGGATGCATCTTCACCAGACGAGAAACCAACACGTGTTATTGAGCTAAGCCATTCTTCAAGCTCACGATAAAAGCGGTTCTGCCCATGGCCTGCAAACAGTTCCAAGATGCCGACAACCAAAGACCCAGCGAGACCCAGCAATGATGAGGCAAAGGCAACGCCCATGCCACTCAGTTGTGATTCCAGCCCTGTCATCAAGCGGCCAAACACGGCGACGCTGGCCTCGCCATCTTTTGGGGCTAGGCTGCGGATGGTGTCGACCAATGCTGGTACTGTCGTTGCCAAGCCATAAAAGGTTCCAAGCAGCCCCAAGAAGATTAGTGTGTTGACGATATAGCGCGTAATTTCGCGGGCTTCATCAATCCGCGTTGCAACGGAATCCAAGATAGAGCGCGTTGACGATGTATTGATCTGCATCCGCGCACCACGTGTGCGCAATAGTGATGCCAAAGGCGCAAGTAACTGCGGTGCTTTTGAATTCACTTCAGAAGTATCAGAGGCAAACCGTTTAAGCCAAATGACGGATCCGATCAGTTGGAACACTTGCCAAAAACAGGCAACGACACCAATCAAAAACACCAAAAAGATAAAGCTGTTGAGCTGCGGGTTGGCTTCGAACACAGGCAACACCTGTGGAAGCGCAACAAATGCGCCAAATGTGGTCAAGCCAATCACCGTCAACATCAGTACGATCTGGCGTACTGGTTGCGTGAAATGTGGCTGTGCCTCGTTGTCTGCCTGCGCCATGCGCCATGCTCCGGGCTTTGTGTCTGCTCTAGCCTACAACCTAGACAAAATTCACCTAAAGAGCCAAGGAATTATGCAACCAACTCGCGGACCCGTTTTGTAAGCCACTCTAAATCAGGATCACGCAGGTCGATATCGCGTAAATGATTGGCTGTGTTGTACAAATATTCCCAATTTGGCCCACGCCCACCGACCGCATTGGCGATAATTTGCGCTTGCTCTTCCAATGGCAAATCACTGCAATATTGTTCATGGCTTTCGTCAATGACATAGGTAACGGCGTCAACACGACGCCCATCAGTAAAATCTAACGGTAGGGTTTTCTCTATGTACGCAGAGGATACCAATTCACGCTCACGCAAATATTGAAGTGTTACGTCCTCTTTCCCCGCAGCAACTGCAAAGGCAACACCCGCACATTGCGCGCCTTGACGTTCATCGAGTGCCAGAACCAAACCGGGATCTTCGATCGTCCCACGATGGTGAATTGAACGCATGCAGAATGAACGCGCGTAGTTTGGCAAAGTTGCCACCACCTGCTCCGCGATTTCGAAACCAGGGTTCCACAAAAGGCTTCCGTATCCAAACACCCACATCGTCATTCGCAACACCACTCTGGTTCTTTTAACTGACCTTGGATAAACCCGATTTCGAACCAAAGAGAAAGGGTCTGTTATGCGTTGGCTATTGTGGATCGTCCTACTTGTGACTGTTTTGTGGTGTGCGTGGTGGGCCATCTTTGGATTTAGTTTGCAAGCTGCCCTTGATGCTTGGTTCGAGGATCGACGTGATGTCGGCTGGCAGGCGGATTATGTTTCCCTTGATTTGCGCGGATTTCCCGCGCGTGTTGACGCAGACATGACTGATATCGTGTTGGCTGACCCCGATACTGGCGTAGTGGTAAACCTGCCTGCGTTAAAGATTGGTGCACCAACTTACTGGCCTGGCGATCTTACCCTTGTGCTTCCGACTGATGCTATTTCCTTTGTCACATCAGAAAATCGGTCGACTTTAAAGATTGCGCAAAGCGTTGCTGATCTTAAGCTGCACCCCGGTGCCGCGCTAGAGCTTGAGCAGATATCAGCGTTAACTGGCCCTTGGTCACTGAATACGAACGATCAGACAGCGTTAAGTGCAGACAACTTGCGCCTGACGATGAACCAAAATGAAACAGTTTCTGAACGGTACGAAATTACCGCTGAAGCCGCAAAACTAAAACCTGGTGACGCGCCACGTGCGGCCCTTCGCTTGCCTGAAGATTGGCCGTTGACCTTTGACACCTTCACACTTGATGCGGACATCATCTTCAACAAACCTTGGGATTTAAGTGCGATTGAAACCGCAAGGCCACAACCGCGACAAATCAAACTGAAACTGGCGGAAGCAGCATGGGCAGATCTGCGGCTCTTTTTTGCGGCCGACCTAGAAATCGATGCAACGGGCACTCCAACTGGCACAATCAATATTCAGGCGGAAAACTGGCAAATTATGTTAGATTTGGCTGAACGTTCTGGCGTTCTAAGCAATAGTTTACGCCAGCAAGCGGAAAGCGGTCTTAGCACCCTAGCCCGTTTCTCTGGAGACCCAAGCGCATTGGACGTTCAACTAAACTTGCGCGGCGGATTGATGCTGGTCGGGTTCATTCCAATTGGCCCTGCCCCAAAAATCATTTTGCGTTAACGGCAATATGGTCCACTTCGGTAGCAGGCTGTGTCAAAATGAAAGTGGTCCTGATGATAGCGGTCGGCATTGGGGCCTAAGACAGTCCCAAATGGTCCACAGGCAGTTTTGTGTGCACGGCGCATGGTTTTGCTATCCGCGTTGTGCCACCCCTTGAGGACGCTGATCGTACGACCATCATTCAAAACCAACCCCGAAATATCAATAGCACGGCCTTTGCCATGCTCTGAAATCTTGGCACCCGCCTTATTGTTGCGGGTCCGACAAGAATAATGCGCAGCAACTTTCAGGCCAGACAATCCGCCACCCTTGCTGCCAACAGCTGGTTTGACGCCTTTGTTAATCCATCGTTTCAACGCTTTAGCTGTTCCACAGTCCATCACAGATTGCTGGCTCAAAGATACACCAGCAACGCTACGCACGCGCACCCCATGTTCAACGCCACACCCAATCAGTTTACCCGGAACTCGCCCAACAACTTCGCCCTGAATATCGAGATCACCGCAAACTGCACCTTTGAAACGTTTGCGCTTACGGGCCATCGCCTCTGTCACAACACCACTTGGCCGCAAATTTGGGCGCAGCGATAGACTTGTGCCAGCCGACGCAGCCGCAACCAGATGCAACTGGGCCTCAAGTGGGCGTTCGGCCAACGGTTCAACATTGCGGGCACCTGTCCCAGCACGCCCTACAGGACGCAAAGATAGATCCAGGCCCGCCCACGCCACATCTGCCATCACGATAGTTGCGACAAACACAAGACGGATCATTCGCCGTCCTTTGCACCACGGCCAAAGTTTGGTGCAGCCGTGTCTTGCCCCGCCTCAATGATGCCACGTCTAATAGCACGCGTGCGGGTGAAATAATCAAACAAGTGATCGCCGTCACCTGTCCGAATAGCACGTTGCAGCGCAAACAGTTCCTCGGTGAAGCGCCCAAGAATTTCCAAGGTCGCTTCTTTGTTACTTAGGAATACATCGCGCCACATCGTTGGGTCGCTTGCTGCGATCCGGGTAAAGTCGCGAAATCCAGCAGCTGAGTACTTGATAACTTCGCCATCCGTCACGCGGCCTAAGTCATCTGCGACACCAACCATTGTGTAGGCAATAAGATGGGGCGCGTGGCTGGTGACCGCAAGAACAAGATCGTGGTGTTCTGCGTCCATTTCCTCAACATTTGAACCCATACCTTCCCAAAGCGCACGCAACTGAGCGATCGCATCAGTTGATGTGTTTTCCGCTGGAACCAATAGGCACCAACGGTTGTCAAACAGTTCTGCAAATCCGGCTTCGGGGCCTGAGTGTTCGGTACCAGCAAGCGGATGCGCAGGGATAAAATGCACGTTGTCAGGCAGATGTGGTCCAACAGATTGGATAACATCCTGCTTAACTGAACCAACATCAGAAACCGTGGCCCCTGCTTTGAGCGACCCTGCGATTTCTGCGGCAACTGTCCCCATCACGCCCACGGGTACGCACAACACAACCAAATCGGCGTCTTTTACGGCTTCTTTGACGTCATCATATACGTGGTCGCACAGTCCGATTTTACGGGCCGTGTCACGTGTCTCCGCACTGCGTGCAAAACCGACAACTTCGCCTGCTAACCCAGAACGTTTCATTGCCCAAAACATGGAGGATGCAATCAGCCCAAGGCCAATCAAAGCGACGCGATCATATACTTTGGTCATTTTTTGCCTGCTTTAAAATTTTGAATGGCCCCAAGAACAAGGCGACATGCGCTTTCGTCACCAACCGTGATACGAAGTGCGTTGGGCAACTTATAGCCCGCAACACGGCGAACAACCAAACCTTGGGATTGCAGATAAGTATCGCAATTCTCTGCCTCAGCCTGATTGGCGAAACGTGCCAAAATAAAGTTGGCTTGGCTCACATCCGATGGGACGCCGATCTCGGACAACCCATTCGCCAACCAGGTGCGCCACTTTTCGTTCTCGTGGCGGCAGTAGTTTGTGTATTCCAAGTCACGCATTGCGGCCTCTGCTGCGTCCAATGCTGATTGGCTAAGGTTGAACGGGCCACGGATTCGATTCAAGACATTGACCAATGCAGCAGGACCATATCCCCAGCCAACGCGTAGGCTGCCCAATCCATACAGTTTGGAAAATGTGCGCGTCATAAAGACATTTTCGCGCTTATCGACCAAAGCGGCACCGCCATCATACCCCTCAACGAATTCCGCGTAGGCACCATCAAGGACAAGGATCGCTTGGGGCGGCAAAGCATCAGCGAGACGGGCAATCTCGGCCTCGCCGATCATCGTACCCGTTGGGTTGTTGGGATTGGCAATAAACACCAACTTGGTCTTGGGAGTACAAGCTTCGAGAATGGCATCCACGTCAGTGACGCGTTCGTTCTCACGCACCTCAACAGGGGTCGCGCCCGCAGACAAGGCAGAAATGCGATACATCGCAAAACCATGTTCGGTGTGGATCACCTCATCACCTGGCCCCGCAAAGGCCTGGCATAAAAATGCGATAATTTCATCGGAGCCCGCGCCACAGATAATACGATCAGCATCGAGTGATAAAACCTCACCAATCGCTCTGCGTACCCCAATCTGATCCGAGGACGGGTAACGGTGCAGGTTGTTGGCCGCCCGTTGATATGCTTCGATTGCTTTAGGGCTTGGGCCTAATGGATTTTCATTCGAGCTAAGTTTGATGACATTATCCACGCCTTCAATATGGGCTGCACCGCTTTGGTACAGCTCAATATCCATAATGCCTGGTTGCGCCTTGATAGATGTCATTTCATCAGCCCTCATTTGTCAGGACAGACATATCGTTCTGAGCACCACAATAAAAGCTGGATTTCTGACGCACCCAAATTTCCGCTGGAAGTGTCACAAACGAAAAAGGCCGCCCAAATTGGACGGCCTTAATACTATTCGAATTTCGGCGAAGATTAGTTCTTCGCGTAGAATTCAACAACCAAGTTTGGCTCCATAACAACTGGGTACGGAACGTCGCCCAATGTTGGTGTGCGCACAAATGTTGCAGTCATTTTTGAGTGGTCAACGTCCATGTAATCAGGAACGTCGCGCTCAGCCAATTGTGTGGCTTCTAGCAAAACGGCCAATTGCTTGGAACGATCACGTACTTCAATCACATCACCCTCTTTAACGCGGTATGATGGGATGTTTACTTTTTTACCGTTCACTTTGACGTGGCCGTGGTTCACGAACTGACGCGCAGCAAATACAGTTGCTACGAATTTAGCGCGGTACACAACAGCGTCCAAGCGGCGTTCTAGTAGGCCGATCAAGTTTTCACCTGTATCGCCACCAACACGAACTGCTTCGCCATAGATGCGACGGAATTGCTTTTCTGTAAGATCGCCGTAGTAACCTTTTAGCTTTTGCTTTGCGCGCAGCTGGATACCGAAGTCGGACAATTTGCCCTTACGACGTTGACCGTGCTGGCCTGGGCCATATTCACGGCGGTTTACTGGGGATTTAGCGCGACCCCAGATGTTTTCGCCCATGCGACGGTCAATTTTATGTTTGGCAGACGTACGTTTAGTCACGACTGATCTCCTTCTAAGGGTGCCATTTTTGGCTATGAAGGGCGTTGTCCTTTGGGCGAACCCCGACAGGCATCCCCTTGCAGGGGCCACCAACACCAATGAAGTCGCGCTTATACGGGGCGCAGGCACAGAGTCAACGGCGTTTTAGCGGATTAGTTTGGCAACTTCTGCATGACGTGGACAGGTCACTATGTGATCGTTGACCATTCCCACCGCTTCCATGAATGCATAGACGATTGTTGGTCCGCAAAAACGGAAACCTTCCTTCATCAAATCCTTCGAAATTTGAGTCGACAATTCGGTAAAGGGAGGAACATCTGCTTGGGTCGCCCAATGATTTTGGAGAGGCGCCCCACCCACATAATTCCACAAAAACGTATCAAATCCTTCACGTTGCTCAATCTTTTGCCAGACCCGCGCATTGCCAATGGTAGCTTCAATCTTACCACGATGACGAATAATTCCGGCGTCTTGCAAAAGGCGTTCAACGTCATCTTCACCCCAAGTCGCGATGATATTGGGGTCGAACCCTGCAAACGCTGCGCGAAAATTTTCACGTTTTTTCAATATGGTAAGCCAACTCAGGCCAGCCTGAAACCCATCAAGCACCAGCTTTTCCCACAGCGCGCGGCTATCGTATTCCGGAACGCCCCAGTCGGCATCATGATAATCAACGTAAATTTGTTCGAGCCCAACCCAGCCGCAGCGTTCCATAATAAATAACTTTCTAATTTAAGTGTCCGTCAATTAGCACAAAAAGCGCCCTTTAAGCCGTTATTAGATTGTGTCGCCTTGTGATAAAAACGGTTTGCAAAGAGGTGGCACACAATGAATCAGCGAAACACACAAATGCAAGATGCAGGTGGCATAAAGCAGAGCCCACTTAACCTCGCTATTGCCAAACGTGACGGCCAGACCCTCGAGATGGTGGCCGCTGCCATCAAGCACAAACAAACACTTCTCGCTTATCAACCGGTCATGATGTCGAGTGACCCTCGCCAGGTTGGGTTTTATGAGGGCTTGATCCGTGTGATGGACGCGACTGGACGTATTATACCAGCCAAGGATTTCATCCACGTTATCGAAGACACCGAATTGGGGCGGCGAATTGATTCACTCTCACTCAACATGGGGATGCAGTGCCTGTTCAATAAGCCCAACTTGCGGCTCTCTATCAACATGTCTGCACGCAGCATTGGGTTTGGCCCATGGAAGCGAAATTTTTACCGCTGGCTAGAGCGCGATGAAACTATCGCAGAACGCTTAATTCTTGAAATCACAGAAAGCTCAGCAATGGGCGAGCCACAAAAAGTCGTAAAGTTCATGGATGAGCTTCAACTTTTAGGCGTCAGCTTTGCGCTGGATGATTTTGGATCAGGTCACACTGCATTACGTTACTTCAAAGACTTCATGTTTGACGTTCTTAAAATTGATGGGCAGTTCATCAAATCCATCGATAGCGACCCAGACAATCAAGTCTTGGTCCGTGCCATGATCGATATCGCAAAACATTTTGACATGCTTACCGTCGCCGAATTTGTTGAAACACGAGCAGAGGCCGAAACACTAATCGCACTGGGTGCCGATTGCCTACAGGGCTTTTATTTCAGTGCCCCGTCAGTCCGCCCAAAGTGGTCTGAAAACAAGCCAGAGCACGCTGCGTCATAACGGCATCTCGCTCTGCAGCCAGTTGTCGCACCCAAATAAATGATATTAGTATCCTTTTTGTAGAGCGTTGGTCCACTTTTAGATCAACGAAACTACCTAGCACTTAGACAAATTAGAGGATCTATTTTCATGACCAACATCGTCATTGCGTCCGCGGCGCGCACAGCAGTGGGCAGCTTCGGCGGCGCATTCGCCAACACACCAGCCCATGATTTGGGTACATCCGTATTGGAAGCAATCGTCGAACGGGCCGGAATTGAAAAAGCCGAAGTCTCTGAAACTATCCTCGGCCAAGTCTTAACCGCAGCACAGGGCCAAAACCCTGCGCGCCAAGCGCACATTAACGCAGGCCTTCCCCAAGAAGCATCAGCTTGGTCAATCAACCAGGTTTGTGGTTCGGGCCTTCGCGCGGTTGCACTTGCCGCCCAGCACATCCAACTAGGTGACGCGGAAATCGTTGCAGCCGGTGGTCAAGAAAACATGACCCTTAGCCCCCATGCCGCGCATCTACGTGCAGGCCATAAAATGGGCGACATGAAATACATAGATACGATGATCCGCGATGGGCTGTGGGATGCCTTTAACGGATACCACATGGGCCAAACTGCGGAAAATGTTGCTGAGAAATGGAAAATCACTCGTGACATGCAAGACGAATTTGCAGTTGCATCCCAGAACAAAGCAGAAGCTGCACAGCTTGCTGGACGGTTTGCGGATGAGATTGCAGCCTTCACAGTTAAGACCCGTAAAGGCGATATTATTGTCGACGCTGACGAATACATTCGTCATGGCGCAACTATGGCTTCGATGCAGAAATTGCGTCCAGCCTTTGCAAAGGAAGGATCTGTGACGGCAGCAAATGCCTCTGGCCTGAACGACGGTGCAGCTGCCGCCCTATTGATGACGGCAGATGATGCCGAAAAGCGTGGCATTGAGCCACTTGCACGGATTGCGTCCTATGCAACCGCAGGTCTGGACCCGGCAATCATGGGCGTTGGCCCCATTCACGCAAGTCGCAAGGCATTGGAAAAGGCCGGCTGGAAAGCAGAAGATTTAGACCTTGTTGAAGCAAATGAAGCGTTCGCGGCCCAGGCCTGTGCCGTAAACAGGGAAATGGGTTGGAACCCAGATGTCGTCAACGTCAACGGTGGTGCAATCGCGATTGGACATCCAATTGGGGCATCTGGCGCACGAATCTTGAACACGTTGTTGTTTGAGATGAAGCGCCGTGGGGCGAAAAAAGGGCTCGCCACCCTATGTATTGGCGGTGGAATGGGCGTTGCAATGTGTCTTGAGCGACCATAAGCACTTTGAAAGTCACAGGAAAGGCGGGCCAGTGTCCCGCCTTTTTTGTTTTTAAACAATATCTTAATAAATCAACAAATTCCAACACGTAATTATATTGCTAATTATTATTTTATTTTGTAATTAGATTGCGAGAATAATTTAGGAGATTTAAAATGTCACGTGTTGCCCTAGTTACAGGCGGCTCCCGAGGGATCGGCGCTGCAATTTCAATTGCTCTAAAAAATGCTGGTTATACTGTAGCAGCAACATACGCAGGCAACGACGACGCTGCCGCGAAATTCACAAAAGAAACTGGGATCAGAAGCTATAAGTGGAATGTGGCCGACTACGATGAAAGCGCTGCAGGTTCTGCACAAGTCGAAGCAGACCTAGGTCCAATTGATGTCGTCGTCGCAAACGCAGGCATCACCCGCGATGCTCCATTTCATAAAATGACACCCCAACAATGGCATGAGGTTGTCGACACGAACCTAAATGGCGTTTTCAACACCGTTCATCCGCTATGGAATGGGATGCGTGAACGTAAATTCGGCCGTGTAATCGTTATTAGCTCGATTAACGGTCAGAAGGGCCAGTTTGCTCAAGTTAATTACGCGGCGACCAAAGCAGGAGATTTAGGGATTGTTAAGTCATTGGCACAAGAAGGCGCGCGGGCGGGCATAACCGCAAATGCAATCTGTCCCGGCTACATAGCAACCGATATGGTGAAGGCCGTGCCAGAGAAAGTGCGCGATAGTATCGTCGCACAAATTCCAACTGGACGTTTGGGAGAACCCGAAGAAATTGCGCGATGCGTTGCATTTCTTGCATCCGACGATGCCAGTTTTATCAATGGCTCTACTATTACAGCCAACGGCGGCCAGTTCTTCGTCTAACCGGCATTTTAAATAGAATAAGGCCGATCCGTTTTCACAGATCGGCCTTTTCTTATCCCGTAAGAAGGTAGCGATCCTTCAGCGGGAAGATTTCTTGCCAAACAACCAATTCCATGCGGCCTCTACAGCCAGCGCGCGGCTTGCATGTGCCGCTTTGATTCCTTGTTGAACATCAGCGTGTGAAGATACTTCAAACATTTCCATAATCCTTTGCATCAGTGTTTCTGATCTGACACCACTATGCTCGCTAAAAAATAAGCTGACAAACGAGACTTTTCATCCCTTCAGTTAAGCTGTATTAAACTGAATGATGGTAGAACGACTCCCTCCACTCACAGCACTCCGCGCATTCGATGCCGCCGCGCGCCATATGTCCTTTGCCAAGGCTGCGGATGAATTGCACGTCACACCTGCTGCGCTCAGCTATCAAATCAAAGCATTAGAGGAACACTTGGGCAGCCCCCTTTTCCGTCGACTCAATCGTGCCGTTGAATTGACCGAAGCAGGCAAAGTCTTGGCACCCGGCGTCAAAGACGGGTTCCAAACTTTGGCAGCAGCCTGGCGATCAACAGAACGTCTGCAAGACAACGAAACGCTTAACGTAACAGCAGGCCCTGCATTCACGGCCAAATGGCTTGCTCCAAGATTGTTCAAATTTGCGCAGGCACACCCCGAAATCGAACTTAGGTTTTCGGCATCACTTCGCATGATGGACTTTAGCCGTGACGGAATCGACGTGGCCGTGCGTTTTGGCTACGGCCCCGACAATGGTCTATTTTCCATGCCATTGGCCGAGGAATGGGTGGCTCCAGTCATGACACCAAAACTGGCGAAACAGTTTCCCACTCCTGAAAGCCTGACAAAGGCACCCCTGATTATTGACCATAGTGTTGATTTCTTAGACCCACCTGCTGGCTGGACAGAATGGTTTGCCGCGATGAACGTCAATGGTGGCGAAATTCATGGCGTGCAATTTTCACAAGGCGATCACGCCGTTGATGCTGCACTTGCAGGCGCCGGCGTTGTGCTAGGCAGACGTGCATTTGTTGTGAAAGAAATCGCCGAAGGTCGATTGATTATGCCCTTCAAGACCGCACTAGGCACCGGAGCACGATTCAGGTTCCTGTGTATTAAAGGGGGCGAGAATCAACCAAAGATCAAAGCATTCCGTGAATGGATGATCGCCGAGATAAGAAAAACTGCTGATATAACTGCAGGCCTAAAAATCATCCCCGCTGGAAATCGTAATTAAAGAGATGGCGCAGTCACTTATACAACTGCGCCATACATAGGTTAGTTTGATAATCGCGAAATTTGCTCTTTCAGTCGAAGCTTTTGCTTCTTCATACTAGCCACTTCGATGTCATCGCTTGCAGGCGCGCGCTGCGCCAGTTCAACCGCGTGACTAAGAGTGGTGTGCTTTCTTTTCAGTTCTTCCAGATGCGAGTTTAAGCTCATTCAATCCTCCTTGCTGATAAAGTGCGTGAGTTTATTGAACCATGAAAAATTCATGCTGTCACGCCGCGGAAACAGTATGAGCATAATGGCGCTTAACAGCCGGTTAAAATTTCAACGCTGCGCCATCTCGCAAAACCGCTTTGATTTCAGGCAAGTAGCTATCGCCATCACGCTCATGGCGATCACCGAGATGCAGAATGCACGGCGAAAGTAATTCAAATGCGGCACGTCCGTCTTTTTTTGCCCGTAAAATTACTAACTCTGCCTTGCGCCCAACCCGTGGCGCAAGTGGGAGAACCTGTACGCTCCCCAATACTTTTGGAAGGGCTGACAAAAGATCGACCAGTCGCTCAGCGCGGTGAATTACGTGAACGTGCCCCCTTGGCTTCAATCTTTTCGCCGCGGCCTTCATCCAAGCTGACAATGGAGTGTCCTCACCCAACGCTCCTTCCCTCCCAGTGTTGCGTGCCGCCACACTGGCAGTGCGGTCATAATAGGGTGGGTTGGCAAGTACGTGGTGAAACTGCTGTTGACGAATTTCATCCGGAAGGTTTTCCAAGTCAGCACAGACCGTTTCAAGGCCATTTTTTCGTGCCAGTACAGCGTATTCCGGTTGACGCTCAACTCCAGTCAATTTTAAGCTTGGAATTCTAGTCCCAAGACATAATGCCGCAGCACCGACACCACATCCTAAATCAAGAACGGTCTCACCTTCCTTGGCATTCACTGTCGCCGCTAGAAACACAGGATCAACACCAGCTCTGTATCCATTTTTTGGCTGTAATAACTGAAGCTTACCACCTAAAAAGGCATCATGCGTCAGGTCATCAAAACTGGTCATACGCCGAGGGGGATATCGTTGTCGGACATAACTTTGACAGCCATATCATGATCGTCAGGACGAACCATCAATCGACGCGGAAATATTCCAATGCCACTTTCCAACACGCTCATATTTACGTCCATTTGAAAGCAAGCTATATCCTCACCAGACAGAAGGGCCGTGGCAAAGGCAATAATCGTTGGATCGGTTCTGCGTAATAATTCCTTCATATATAACTATGTAATGACATGCAGCCTCACAGTCGAGGGGCTGCGCGGGGAAATCAGATGACCGACTCGAACGCACAGCAAAAACCACACGACCAGATGGCAGCCTACTTGGCTGATGATTTGGTCGATGTTAATGTTTTGATACGCGCCCGCATGGCATCAGAACACGCCCCACGGATTCCAGAAGTGACTGCGCATTTGGTTGAGGCAGGCGGCAAACGTTTGCGCCCAATGTTGACATTGGCAGCCGCACGGATGTGTGGGTATGAGGGTCCATTCCACATCCACTTGGCCGCTACCGTAGAATTCATTCACACAGCAACCTTGCTGCATGACGATGTGGTCGATGAAAGCGCACAGCGTCGTGGTCGTCCAACTGCAAACCTTTTGTGGGACAATCAGTCCTCAGTTTTGGTTGGTGACTACCTATTTTCACGCTCGTTCCAATTGATGGTCGAAACGGGGTCAATGCGTGTCCTAGACATCCTCGCCAACGCTTCAGCGACGATTGCTGAAGGCGAGGTGCTACAACTCACAGCGGCCCGCGACATCGCAACAACAGAAGCCACTTACTTACAAATCGTGCGTGGAAAAACGGCAGCCTTGTTTTCAGCAGCTACCGAAGTTGGCGGCGTGATTGCTGGGGCTGATGAAACGTTGGTGAAAGCACTGTTCGACTATGGTGACGCTTTGGGCATCGCGTTCCAAATCGTTGATGACCTCCTTGATTATCAAGGCCAGCCTGCCACAACTGGCAAAAACATCGGTGACGACTTCCGTGAACGCAAACTGACATTACCAGTGATCAAGGCAATCGCAAAAGCTGATCCCGAAGAGCATGCGTTCTGGAAGCGGACAATCGAAAAAGGCCAGCAAGAAGAGGGCGACCTCGAAACTGCAATTGCTTTGCTGAACAAACATGGTGCTTTGGCTGACACGCGCGATGAGGCAATTGAATGGGCTGCGAAAAGCACCGCTGCAATCACGTCGTTGCCTGACCACCCAGTTAAACAGATGCTGATCGATCTCGCAGACTATGTTGTGGAACGGATCAACTAAGCCGTAAAGACTTTGGCATCAGCGACCCACCAATGGGGATGGGCTTTTTGAATACGTTGCGCCGCTTCACCTGCGTCTTTGGCACTTGGGTAGAGACCAAAACAGGTTGCTCCTGACCCTGACATACGGGCAATGGCCGAATCCGACAAAGCAGCCAAGGCGTCATCAATAACGGGCTGGATCGCAACAGCGGGCGCTTGCAGATCATTGCGCTGGCTTTCCAACCACGCACAGAACTCTGTAAAACCCTTCCAATTCGGCATCACGGTCACCATCTTGGGATTTATTTTGGTTTTCAACGCTGAGAATACCATTGGCGTTGGAACATCCACGCGTGGATTCACTAAAACAATCCACATATCTGGCAAGTATGGCACGTTCGTCAAAACATCGCCTATCCCTTGCATACGCTGCGGGGAGCTAGAAACGCATACAGGAACATCAGCACCCAAGGATGCTACATCCCTATCGATTGAGTTGCCAAATTGCATTGCAACACGCAACATAGCCGCGGCATCCGCCGATCCACCGCCAATGCCGGCAGCGTTCGGCAATTGCTTTTCCAAACCAATGTCAGCGGTGAAACCACATGCTGCGGCAGCTTTCCAAACAAGGTTACTATTATCTGTCGGAACGCCCTCAGAGTATATTCCGCTCACCCTAAGCGACATTTTCTTTGCGGGTGTCACGATTAACCTGTCGCCAACATCTGCAAAGACAACGAGAGAATCCAACCGATGATACCCGTCACTGCGCTGGCCGGTCACGTGCAGCGTTAGATTAATCTTCGCGGGCGCGAAGGCTTCAATCATCGGTTGCGACTTTCAGCGGCTCTGCATCTTCTTCAAGCAGTACAGCATCCAATCCAACTTCCAATTTACGACGCATACGATCTGGGTCAGCTTCACCATCGACCTCAGTTGAATCCACAAACGACAAGGCGCGGCTCCACTGAAACTCTGCTTCGCGTTTGCGGCCCACGGCCCAATACACATCTCCTAGATGATCGTTCACGACGGGATCGACGGCCATTAGTTCAACGGCCCTTTCCATATGTGCGACGGCTTCACCATAGCGACCCAAACGGTATAAAACCCAACCGAGTGAATCCACGATAAACCCGCTGTCTGGGCGCGCCGCCACAGCGCGTTCTATCATATCAAGAGCCTCAGCCAAATTGATCTGCTTCTCGACCATCGAGTAGCCAAGATAGTTTAGAACTTGAGAGTGTTCAGGGTTCAACTCCAATGCTGCCCGGAAATCGGCTTCGGCCTGTTCCCAGTTGTCCAAACGCTCATGCGCAATTGCGCGTGCATAGTGGATGAACCAACGCCCCCGTGACCCCTTAGGGACCAGTTCAAGCGCCCTATCATAGGATGCCACAGCATCCTCAAACTCGTCTTGGTTGCGCAACGCATCCCCAAGTGTAGAATGAACAATAGCCATATCCGGAAAACGGCGTGCAAGTTGCACCAAAACTTCGATCGCGGCGTCAGCTTTACCGGAACTGCGCAAGGCCGCAGCGCGTCCTAACTCAGCGGCATGTGATGCGGTGTCAGTTCTTGGAACCTTTTTATAGGCATCGATTGCCAGATCAAATTGACCAAGATCTTCCAGCAATTCGGCGCTTAACAGCAATGCATCGATGTGGTCGGGGCGCAATAAATAGGCCAAGCGTGCATATAGTAAGGTATAATCAGCATCCGCTTCGCCGCGTAGAGCCCCCGCAAGGGAATAAAACACTTCGGCAATACCGTCGCTTGCTGATGTCGCATGCGTGAATGGAACCATCGTACCCGCTTCGAGCGCTTCCAGTAGTGCATCCAGCTCTGGGTCAGTTGCATCCCCGAACGCTAGGCGCAGCGATTGCACCGCATCAGCGTTACGATCAAGTTGTGATAACACTTCGGCACGCGCCATTGCCCCACGGCGTGTAGCAGATGCGCCATCTGCATTACTGCTAGAGAATAGATTATTAGCCCCCTCAAAGTCACCAACAACCGCGAATGCCATTGCCTTGTGGTAGGTAGCAAAACCGGACATTCCTGGTTGTTCAGCAACAACGTCAAACTCTTCAAAAGCAGCCGCAGCTTTGCCCTGCCCTAATTTGGCCCATGCTGAAACCAACGTATCGACCAAAGGCCCAATGCCTCCATTGTCGCCCGTGCGGGCAATAACTCCGTCAAAGTCTTCACGCATGACCAAATCAGCAATCAAAACCATACTTGCTGTCTGGCTACGCAATTCCAGCTGCTCAATTGCTTTTGCAATCGGAACAGCCTGTTTAATCTTCCCCAGCGCCAAAAGCGATGAAACAGCACCCTCCATCAGTTCTGGATTGGCACTGTCACGTGCAAGCGATTTGACAAAGTAGGTTGATGCATTTTTGAAATCGTTCTGCGATGCCGCCTGACGCCCAGCCAGATAGGCCCCGGAAACACTTTGCGCTAAAGCCTGAGGTGCCCCTACGCTGACAGAAAAAGTCATCGCCACAGCAGTAGACATCAAAAATCGGATCACAGTGTCGCCTCATGTTTGGTTGTGTCCAAAGCTAGCACGTCAGCAAAAAGGTGCAATGGCTGGGGACCCTTACAGGTCACATTCGGCACACAGACGCGTGATCTAAAATTCAAAAAGGCGGACCTTTGCCCGCCTTTACGTTTCTTCAGTTATTTAACCGCTTACATGTTTGGATAGTTCGGCCCATCACCGCCTTGCGGTGTCGTCCAGTTGATGTTCTGGCTTGGGTCTTTGATATCGCATGTTTTGCAGTGCACACAGTTTTGGAAATTGATAACAAACTTGGTGTCTTTGCCCGCTTCCTCAACAAATTCATACACACCCGCAGGGCAATAACGGGCCGATGGCCCCGCGTATTTTTCAAGGTTCACACCGACCGGAACACTTGGATCCATCAAATGCAAGTGAGCCGGTTGGGACTCCTCATGGTTGGTGAATGAGTATGCAACGTTTGTGAGGCGATCAAACGACAATTTGCCGTCCGGCTTTGGATAATCAATAGGCTTATGCTTACTGGCATGTTCAGTGCTGTCAGCATCGTTTTTGCCGTGCTTGAGCGTACCCAGAAGCGAAAAACCCAAGGTATTGCACCACATATCAAAGCCGCCAACGACCAAAGATGTCATCAAACCAAATTTGGACCAAAGAGGCTTAACGTTGCGCACTTTTTTCAGGTCTTTGCCAATCGCACCCTCACGAACGTCAACCTCATAGGCGGTTAGTTCGTCACCAGAGCGATCCGCTTTGATTGCAGCCATTGCCGCTTCTGCAGCAGCTTTGCCTGACAACATCGCATTATGATTACCCTTAATGCGCGGCACGTTGACCATACCGACAGAACAACCAAGCAAAGCAACGCCTGGCGCAACCATCTTAGGCATGGATTGATATCCACCTTCAGAAATCGCGCGCGCACCGTAAGCGACGCGTTTGCCGCCTTCCAAAAGGTCCTTCATCATAGGATGATGTTTGAAACGCTGGAACTCCATGTATGGGAACATGTGCGGATTTTTGTAGTTCAGGTGCACAACAAAACCGACGTACACTTGGTTATTCTCAAGGTGATAAACGAACGAACCACCACCAGCGTTAGAGTTTAGCGGCCAGCCCATCGTGTGGGTAACGGTGCCCTCTTTGTGCTTTGCTGGATCAATCTCCCAAATCTCTTTCATGCCAAGGCCGAATTTTTGCGGCTCATGACCATCAGATAAATTATATTTCGCAATGACTTCTTTGGACAATGATCCGCGCACGCCCTCGGAAAGGAACACGTATTTGCCGTGTAGTTCCATACCGACTTCGGTGTTTTCACCGATAGACCCATCAGCTTCCAGACCGAAAACACCAGCGACTACGCCTTTTACTTCACCGTTGTCGCCGTAAACCAATTCGGAACACGCCATACCTGGGAAAATTTCGACACCCAGTTCTTCAGCTTGTTCTGCCATCCAACGACAAACATTGCCCATAGAGACGATATAGTTGTGGTGGTTGTTCATCAACGGTGGCATCGGCGCGTTCGGGATGCGCAACTGGCCTGCCTCGCCAAGCATGTAAAAGTTGTCTTCTTTTACGGGCGTGTTCAAAGGCGCGCCTTTGGCTTTCCAGTCAGGGATCAATGCATCCAGTCCACATGGGTCTAGCACAGCCCCAGAAAGGATATGCGCCCCGACTTCAGAGCCCTTTTCCAACACCACAACGTTGCAATCGGCATCCAGCTGTTTCAAGCGAATGGCGGCCGATAAACCAGCGGGTCCAGCACCAACGATGACAACGTCATATTCCATTGTTTCGCGTTCAATTTGAGCCATTCTGTGGGTCCTTTTTCATAGGTGTCGACCTTGAAGGTTCGACCGAAATATTCTTTCACATTTGCTACCCCAGCAGGCAGATCAATGCAATCTCGACACAACGTAAATCAAATGCGGTTTCGTTGCATGCCTTAGAACCGTCCAACCACTGGCTCAGTGCGTCAAATTTCACTTTCCATTACCTAACCTCCGGTTCTTGCCCACAACCAGAGCTGTTACAAACGGGCGCACGCGATGCAACACAACAGCTAAGAACAGCTCAACATGTTTAGAACACTTGCATTTACATGCCCCTTTGGGTCATTTGGAACTTAACCTTTAACAGCGGCCCATTTGGGCCGCTTTTCACAGTTGGACCAATGTTATGGAAAAGATCCCAATGACCCGCAAAGGGCACACTGATTTGGAAGTAGAGCTAAAACACCTAAAAACGGTCGAGCGCCCTACCATCATCAGAGCCATTGCAGATGCACGTGAACACGGCGATTTGTCCGAGAACGCAGAGTATCACTCAGCTAAAGAAAAACAGTCCTTCATCGAGGGACGTGTGAAAGAGCTAGAGGGCGTTATTTCATTGGCAGATGTCATCGATCCTGCAAAAATGTCAGGTACGATCAAGTTTGGCGCAAAAGTCACTTTGGTAGACGAAGACACTGATGAGGAAAAAACCTATCAGATCGTTGGCGAATATGAGGCCAGCATTGAAAAAGGTCTTCTTAACATCAAGTCTCCGATTGCCCGCGCCCTCATTGGCAAAGACGAAGGAGACAGTGTTGAAGTGCGCACACCCGGTGGTGTGAAATCGTACGAAGTTCTGTCCATCGTTTTCGCCTGATAGGATCAAAAAATGTCCAATCAGACCTCAAAATCTCGCCCTACCCCCTTGGGTATCTACGACCGCCCCGTCCACAGCGGAATTAGCGGGATAGAGACCATCGCGATCATTCTAAGTGTGATTTGGTTGATTGGAGCCGCAATTTTTTTCCTAACTTTGCCAGATGATTCAAACCCGACTGTTGATGGTGGTGGATTGCGTTTTCTGATGACAATGTTGGCTATTTTCATGCCTGTGGCAATGATATGGGTTGCAGCCACAGCTGCACGTGCCAGCCGCGTTATGCGCGAAGAAAGCCAACGCTTGCAGGCTGCAATTGATGCCATTCGTCAAGCCTACATCGCCCAATCTCAAGGTCGTGACCTGTCTAGTGAGCCATCAGTTAGCCGCAAGCTTGATGAAATCGCCGCAGCTGCTCGCAAAACCGAAACAACGTTGGCAACGTTCACTACGCGCCGCGAAAATGTTAACGAACCAAACCGCGCTGCAGCCCGCGTTGAGACTGAGGTTGATGATCAACCTGCCCTCGCATTGGGAACAACGGCAGAAGACATCACTCCGCCATTGGCAACGGAAGACTTTATTCGGGCAATGAATTTCCCAGAAACAGCGGAAGACGAAGTTGGCTTTGCCGCATTGCGCCGCGCCCTTAAGGAT
This sequence comes from Ascidiaceihabitans sp., assembly GCA_028825475.1. GTDB lineage: Bacteria > Pseudomonadota > Alphaproteobacteria > Rhodobacterales > Rhodobacteraceae > Ascidiaceihabitans. Next base: position 191,308 of record JAPKAB010000002.1, read on the forward strand.
CGCGAAGCAAGCCAACTGATCCAAGCGGCTCAAGACGTTTTGACCCTGCTAAGCCAAGACGGCATTTATATGGATGACCTTCGCCCTGATCGTGCGCGCCCAGAAATCTGGCGTCAGTTCGCGGGCGGAACACGTGGTCGCCCTGTTGCTGTTCTTGGTGGCGTTCGGGATCGCTCTTCATTGGTTTTGACTTCGGGTCGTATGAAACAAGACCCGATTTTTCGCGATGCAGCGCACCACTTTTTACGCCGATTTGATAAGGTATTTGCTGAATTTGAACCGCGCGCTAATGACAGCGAAATCTCTGCGCTTTCAGACACACGCACGGCACGTGCATTTATGTTGTTAGGTCGTGTCGCTGGTACGTTTGACTAAATCTTGTCAGTGCATTCAGCATCGATCACCGCTAGGTTCTTCGCGTTAAAAACCGCTGAATAGCTGTGTTCATCAATTGTTAGTGTCACGACAGTGCCTTGCATTTCAGACCCCGACACCCTGATTTGTCCCAAGTCAGATGCTGTCAAGCGATCATCCACATCAATGGTAAAGCTAATTGATGCGCCTGCTTCCAACCCGCCCAGTGGCATACGCAAACCTTCGGCACCATCCGCGACGTCCAGATTTGCAGCTGTACTTTGGAAGGGTTGGTACACTTCGACGCCAGAGCCACCACTTTGCGTATCAAAAATCAGCTTCCCAGCGGATGGGCGTAAATCAAATTGAACATCCGCCTGAACAATCCCACGTTCTGATCCATTGGTCAGCACAAACCGATCAACTGGAGCACCCTCTAAAAATTGGACATCCAAGCTCACGTCGCAATTAGGCTCACCAGCAAAGACCGCAATTGGGCTGGCTAAGATGAATGTACAAAGCGTCAGGACATTTTTCATGGCCGCCTCCAATTGGTTGCTCAACATGTAGACGTGATTAGTAAAAAAGCAACCGGCGATAGGGTTTCACCCGCCAGCCAACTTGCTAGCGGATGAAATCAATTCTCTTAGGATGGCATGTTTGGGAAGTAATCTTCGCAATCACCTTCGCGGTACACATCCGCGGTACAGCAGTGCAAACCGCCACCAAAGGCATATGCATCGCGCAATTCGACTTCGATCACGTTCATGCCTAACTTATCCATTTGCTCGGCCTGATAGACCTCAGATTTCTCAACGCAAACCGTTTTCGGATCTAGTACTAAGACGTTCATAGACAACCATGTTGATGAATAGCAAAGCGCTGGTGGGGCGTTGTGCGCAGGCTGGGCTGCGTCCACAATTTCCCAACCGTTGTCATTGTACATCTTACGCTGCTCTTCTGGCAGGCGGCGCTGCGGGTTGTTCAGGATCAAACCAGGGCGCAAAGGCGTAAAGGTCGCATCGATATGGATTGGATACGGATCACCAGGGAAGTTCACAGTGTGAACGCGGTGATCAGGGAAGTGACGGCGCAACCATTCGATCCCTTTAAGGTTCGTGGTAAACCCATGCTGCACGACCAAATCACGGCCAAAACGCAAAACGTCAGCCGCATCAAATAATGGTTCTTCTTCGGTGGTCACAAAGAACTTTTCTTCAGCCCACTTCAGACGCTGCCTGTCACCAATTTTGTCACTAAGGTAATCGGGGTGATAATCTTCGTTCGTCAGGCGCGGCTTTGGCGCGGCTTCGTGACGGAATTTTGGGTCGTCTTCAAAATACTGCTTTAGCAATGGACGATAGTTTAGGTATTCGAACCAACGGCAACGATAAGACATTGTCGCTTCCAGCATTTCAGAACCAACAGTCAACAATACATCACGCGGCGGCATGCAGCCAAACTGGCTTTCGGTGTGAAAGTCAGGTGTCGTTACACTTTGGGAATGATCGATGCTGTTTGGGCGATCAACGCGTACGCCGCGCTTGCTCAACATGTCAGCAAAGTTGTCGAGCAACTCATTCGCACGATCGATGGTTTCTTGTGGGCGGCGGCCCCATTGGCCACGCATGTCACTGTCTTCGGGAACCTTCGCGTCTAACGCTGGTTCTTCCGGTGGGATGTGGCAATCGTCAGCGCGGCCTACGATCACGTGGTGTAATGGATCCCATTCGTTCCAACTGTTAACGACGGTTTTTTTGGCGGGGTTTTGCGATGTATCTGTCATCCAAACTTCGTAGACAGACAACTGCGATCAAGCAAGGCTGCAAACGACCCTCTGGCGGCTTAAAAGCGACCCGTATTACAGGCCAAAGCTTCCAAATGGAACGTAACGCACAAGGTCGCCTTTGTTGATTGTCTGCGCATCCTCAGCCAATTCGACAAAGCCATCAGCCCAACTTAAGCCACTAATGCGACCTGAGCCCTCAGATCCAAACACTTCGACCTGTCCATCGCACATTCGTGCCCGCAAATATTCGCGCCGCCCAGCTTTTTTCGATTTTGTGAAGTTTGCGGGCACATCATAGCCAACAGGGGCCACCCATCCTGCGCCAGCCAATTGAGCCATTGCTGGGCTGGCGAATACCAAAGTACACACCATCGCCGCCACAGGGTTACCAGGCAAACCAAATACGGGTGTATTGTTCCAAAGACCCAAGGCCAATGGACGCCCTGGTTTAATCGCGATCCGCCACATCTGCATCGCGCCAGCCTCTGTCATCAACGACGAAACATGATCCTCATCCCCAGCTGATGCACCCCCACTGGTGATAACAACGTCAGCATTGCTGGTTGCATCGTCCAAAACACAACTTAAGGCGGCACGATCGTCGGCGCAGCGTCCCATATCCACAGGCACGTGGCCCATGGCCGCAATCATAGATAACAACATCGGACGGTTCGCATCATAAATCTGATCTTGTTTAGCTGATTGACCCGCTTCAACCAGCTCATCACCTGTTGAAACAACAGCCACGCGCAAAGGCACACGCACATTAACTTGATTTGCTCCAGTCGCGGCTAATATCGCCATATCTGCAGCAGTCACACGACGACCCGCCGTTAGGATAACATCACCTTTACGAACATCTTCACCGGCGCGGCGGGTATTGGCACCCGTTTTAATTGGGCCGTTGAAAGCAATCTGACCATCAGCAATCGTCACATCTTCTTGAAGAACCACAGTATCCACACCAGTTGGCAATGCCGCACCCGTTAGAATACGAACGGCCCGCCCTTCTGGAACAACAGTGGCCAATCGCGGGCCCGCAGCAGCGCGTTCATCCAATAGCACCAAGACATGTGGACCCTCTGGACGGCCTCCGGCAAACCCATATCCATCCACAGCAGTGTTAGGCAAAGGTGGGTTAGCACGCGGCGCAACCACGTCATCTGCCAAGACCCGCCCCATTGCCCGAGATACAGGAACAGTTTCGCGCCCCGTTACAGGCGTCAGGCGTTCACGCAGCAGCGCCAATGCTTCATCAACGGGTGTCCAATGCACGCCAGCAGGCAATGCAAAACAGTCGTTACGCAGTGGTGGGGGCGTGATTGGACCGCTCAATTGATCAGCCCCACTTCACTCAGAATAAAGTCGGCAACCGCGACAGTGTCGTCCAGATCAAAGACAGGACGATCAAGTGGCATCGGTGTGTCAGATGCTACAGCGCGAATGGTCGGATCATCCGTCGCGATCAAAGGGTTGTTCGTTTCAGCGCGAAACGCTTCGATCTTTGAATGCGCGTCGCGTTTATACCCTTCGATCAGAACCAAGTCGACGGGGGCCAATTTGCCCAACAACTCGCTCAGTGTCGGTTCATCATCGCCACGCATCTCGTGCATCAATGCAAACCGGTTGCGCGAGGCTAACAAAACTTCACGGGCACCGGCGATGCGGTGGCGATAGCTGTCCTTGCCCTCGTGATCCACATCAAAGGTATGGTGGGCATGTTTAACAGTGGAAACGCTGAAACCGCGTCCAGAGATTTCTGTGACCAGCCGTTCCATCAATCCTGTTTTGCCCGCATTCTTCCAACCGACCACGCCATAAACTCTCATAACATCGCCTCTGCCTGTGCCAAATCTTCGGGTGTGTTTACGTTAAAGAAAGGATCTACCTGATCAACAGGGAACATGGCCAACCGCCCATCATGACTGTCAGTCCATTGCACAACTTTACGCACTCCACCCAATAGGGCCGCACGCAAATCTTCACGCAATGCGACGGGCCAAAGTCCAAAAGTTGGATGGCGTGAGGTGCCGCGTTTAGGATCAGGTGTCGCCGCTATAACCAAAGGATGCGCCATCCCTTCACCCTCACGGTGTAGCAGTGCAGCCAAATCAGACGGGAAAAACGGCGTGTCTGCCGCTGCGGTCACGATGCTCGTCGCACCCTGCTTTGCCGCCCAATCAAGTCCGGCAAGTACACCAGCCAATGGACCTGCAAACCCATCAATACTGTCGGCGATAACTGGGAACCCCAAATGGGAAAACCGCGAACCATCGCCGTTCACGTTCAACGCAATGCCATCCACTTGAGGCGTCAATCGATCGATCACGTGGCTGAGCAATGTGGATGACCCAAGCGGCAAAACGCCCTTATCTCCGCCGCCCATACGCGTTGCCAATCCTCCTGCCAGAATGACGCCCAATGAACCGTTCATGTCTTCCCGCCTTTACGCCCAGATTTGCGTGGTTCGTCCTTAACTGCGCTTGGATCAGCGTCCCAGATCAGGCGTTCCTTGCCACTTAGACACATGAAACGTTGCCCTCGCATTCGACCGATCAAAGTCAGCCCAACTTGCTGCGCAATCTCGACACCCCAAGCCGTAAAGCCAGAACGCGACGCCAGAACAGGTATGCCCATCATCGCCGTTTTGATTACCATTTCCGAGGTTAAACGCCCTGTCGTATAAAGGATCTTGTCTTCAGCACTTACGCCTTCTTGCAGCATCCAGCCTGCGATCTTATCGACCGCGTTATGACGGCCAACGTCTTCCATATAGACCAAAGGACGATCTTCCTGGCACAAGACGGTTCCGTGAATGGCACCTGCTTCAAGATACAGGCTGGGCGTGCGGTTGATCTTGGCCGCCAATGAATACAGCCATGAGGTACGAACACTGGTCTGCGCCAGTTCAAGTCCCTCAAGACCCTCCATCATATCGCCAAAGACAGTCCCGACAGCGCACCCGCTGGTACGGGTTTTCTTGGCTAGCTTTTCTTCGTGATTGGTAACCGTTTGCGTACGCACCACGACAGTTTCAAGTTCGTCGTCATAATCGACACCGGTTACGACATCATCGTGAGCCAACATTCGTTGGTTCTTCAAAAAACCTAACGCCAAATATTCAGGGTAATCCCCAATGGTCATCGCTGTCACAATTTCCTGGCGGTTCAGGAAGATCGTCAACGGACGCTCTTCCACGACCGACAACGCAGTTTCCGCGCCAGTGTGGTCTGTGCCAACAACGTGGCGGGTCAATCCGACCTTTGCCGGATCAGGGGCAACCAAGTAGTGCTCCATGTCATCTGATCGTGCCAATTGCATCCCTACCTTTTGACTGCTAGTCGTTTGAGGATAATCTAAGAGTTCCACATGACATCCACCACCACCAAATCCGCCTACTGGATGGGCGTTCGCGACGGGGCGCCTTTTATCTTGGTCGCCGCGCCTTTTGCCGTGCTGTTTGGTGTCATCGCAACCGAAGCTGGTTTGAACCTTTTTGAGGTCATGAGCTTTTCCTTTGTGGTCATCGCCGGGGCCGCCCAGTTCACTGCCCTTGAGTTGATGCAAAAAGAAGCGCCAACCTTGATCGTGTTGATTTCCGCACTCGCTGTGAACCTGCGCGTTGCGATGTATTCCGCTGCCATCACACCCTACCTTGGGACGGCACCCCTTTGGCAACGGGTTTTGATGTCATACATGTTGGTCGACCAAAGTTATGCATTGGCGCATGCGAAATTCGAAGATGCACCAAACATGAGCGTACCACAGCGCACCGCGTATTATTTCGGGACATGTACATTAGTCATGGGCGCATGGTTCATTTGTAGCTTTCTTGGCGCAGCACTGGGCACCCAACTGCCGCCAAGAATCCCGATCGACTTTGCCCTACCCATAGCGTTCCTATCAATGATTGCCCCGATGATACGCAGCCTGCCACACCTAGTTGCCGCGATCACGGCAATCGTTGTCAGTCTAATCTGCATCAACGTTCCGTATTCACTGGGCCTGATTATCGCAGGATTTGCGGGTATGTCCGCGGGATCGCAAACCGAAGTATGGATCAAACGCAAGCAAGAGGCTGCGCCATGATCGACAAAAGCAGCCTATGGTTTATCATTTTCGCCTTGGGAATCGGCAGCTTCATGTTGCGCTTTTCGTTCTTGGGGTTGGTTGGGGATCGCCCACTGCCGGCATGGGCACTTAGATACCTGCGCTATACAGCTGTGGCTATTATCCCCGCACTAATCGCACCAATGGTTGCGTTGTCCAACGAAGCAAATACCGGTCCTGAACCTGTTCGCTTGATTGCTGCAATCGTAACCTTCAGCGTTGGCGCATGGACCCGCAACGTCATCGTTGCGATTTGCACAGGTGCTATCACACTAGGGCTTGGATTGTACTTATTCGGTTAAGAAAAGACGTTAGATTAAAGTTGAACCTTGGCGATGCCATCAAGGATCGTACCTTCGTCATCTTCGTAATATTTCTCGGTCTGAACGCCTGGAAGCGTCGCAAAATTGTTCATCAAACGTTTGGGGAACAAGGTGCTCGACATCTGCGAGAAACCATCAAGTTGCCTTAACAAAGCAATAGTAGAAGCAGCGCATTGCGCATCACCAACGCTGCCGCGGGCTATCGCCAGACGGATCGCTTGTTCCGCCACTTCAGGTTTCACTTCAACAGTTTGCAGCACGATGTGATACTCAGAGCGCGCATGCGCCCCTTTGTAAGCAGCCAAGACCGCGGGGCGAATACCGTACAACACGTCATCGCGGCGCGGCACTCTTTCATTTCGGAACGATCCGGCAGGGTCGAATATAACACGCTGAGATCCATTGATCATCAAGGCAGTATGTGCGCCAGCTTGCGAGCCATTGTTGATCATTGTGATCAGCGTCAGCGTTGCAGGGCCTGCCTCGCGATACGCAGTTTGCGCAATGATTTCATCAGTCGCTTGGGCACTAGGGGGCTGAGATGAGCATGCCGCCAAAAACGCAACGACTATTAAACTTGCTAAAATCCGCATACCCTAAACCCCAAACAACTAATTCAAATTAACGTGCAAAAATCGCCATAAATACCAAAATTCCGATCACAACCACGATGGACCATGTTCCAAATTTGATGAACGCATCATAGTCGCTTTTTTGAGTCTCTGAATTCATTTCGCCGTGTTTATGCTCAGCCATGTGTCTCTCCTTGGTCGAATTGGTCGCAATAATTTCGTGCTGGTTATATCAACTGATGCGCTCTGTCACCACGTCAAAGCGGCGCAGGCCAGAAACATTCTGTAAATTGTTCACACATCTTCAACGGGCTGTTCATGGTCGTCGTCCAAATCTTGGGCCAAACGAAAGCCGATCCTGTTGGGTTCTGCCTTCTCAACATCCTTAGGAACTGCCCGTAACATCACATTCAACTGCGTGACATGTTGCACCAACTGCGTGCGACCACCCGCAGGATCCGTTCCATAAAACGTCACGATATCAGGATCATAATAGCCCATGCCTTCAATTTTGAGAACACCAGCTTCGCCACCCGCAAACCCCATCGCGGCCTCGTGCTCGTTATCAAGCTGCTCTTCAAAGTTCTTGAGGTAGATGATCAGACGCTCATAGGCCCATTGCGCTTGGCTTTTCTTTTGCACCGGTGTCTTGGCGACGCCACTTGGGACAGCATTGTTGCCAGCATTAGGCGTCGCGGGATCTGCATGCACTTCGTGAACACGTGGCAGCGCGTCTGCTTCTACGGCTTCTGCTGCTGTCTTAACCTGATCGCCCATGCTTTATCCTTTGCTTTGGTACACCCACGCGCCGTCGCTACGCAGTTCACGCGTCGCAAGCCCTGTTTGATATAGGTGCGATAAATGCGCGACAGACTCAACCAGTGCGAGCCCATATTCGCCTTCACCTATCGGTCTTTTGAACAAACAAGAGAAACATTCAGACGCTGATTTTGGCGTTTCGATGTGTTTTTCCAGCCGTTTCAAAGCACTGTGGTGATTTTCAATCAACTGACGCATACGTTGCGGCAAACCTGTGAACGGCAATTTATGGCCACCCAACACCAAATGATCATCGCGCACCAAAAGATTTAGGCGTTCACAGGCCTCTAACCACTCACCAATGGGGTCGGCCATTGGTTCCGTTGCATAGACGCCAACGTTCGGGCTGATTGAGGACAGGATTTGATCGCCTGCGAAGACCAGATTGTCATCTTGGCTCCAGAAGGTTGCGTGCTCTGGCGCATGGCCATTCCCCATATGAATGTCCCACGTGCGGCCACCCATTTTGATCCGCTCACCTTCTTGGATGCGTGTGTATCCCAAAGGAATCGGTGCAACGATATCGGCAAAATTGAAGGGGCGTTCAGTTGCACGTTTAGCGTATAAGTCCGCATCCATCCCAGACAGCTTATAAAACGCCAATGTCTCAGCGTTTGGGACCTCCTGAACGTCCAAAGTTAGCATTCGCGCAGTCAGCCATGCGGTTCGTGTGGTAACCAGTTCAGCCCCAAAGTTGCTTTTCAACCAACCGGCCAAACCAATGTGATCCGGATGGTGGTGGGTCACAACCACGCGACCAATGGGCTTACCGCCTAATGGACCATTCATCATTCCCTGCCAGATCGCCTTGCACTTCTTTGATGCAAAACCGGTGTCGACAACCGTCCAGCTGTCGCCCTCATCCAATGCATAGACATTGACGTGATCCAACTTCATCGGCAACGGAAGGCGGAACCAAAGGACCCCTTCAGCGACTTCAATCGGAACACCATGTTCAGGTGGCGTTTCCCATGGGTAGTTCAGACCTTTAGGCGCGATATCACCCATCAGGATGCCAATTCTTCGACCGTAATCGCATATAGATCATCAGCACCAGACTGGGCATGTGCCAACAATCCAACGTATTCTGGCATCAGCCGTTTGATATAGAACCGCGCCAACTTTTCACGTTTTCCACCCTTACTGTCAGCCAAGGCCGCAGCCAAATGCATATGTCCGCCTAGGATGCGCGCAAAGGCACGAAGGTATGGAACCGCACCCGCAAACCGTTGATTTAGATCAGTTTCCGAATTCAGCCAATCCGTTGCCTCCCGCAGGCTTTCACAGGCCTGCCAAACATCATCCGCCATGTTGGGGAAACGATCGCGTGCTGCCTCAGCATGTGCCTCAATTTCATCAATCAGACCATTCGCGACTTCGCCGCCGTCCATCATTTTACGGGCAACCAAATCCATCGCTTGAATACCATTGGTGCCTTCATAAATCGCAGTGACACGCACATCCCGGGAATACTGTGCAGCCCCCGTTTCTTCGATCACACCCATGCCGCCGTGGACCTGCAGGGCGGTGTTGGAAACTTCGATACCGACGTCGGTGCCGAAGGCTTTGGAGATGGGTGTAAGAAATGCTGCGCGGGCTTTCCATTCGGCCTCGCCCGTGGCGGTGCCCATGTCGATGGCTACGGCGCAGGACAAAGCGATGGCGCGGGATGCGAATAGGTCGGCTTTCATGCTGAGCAACATACGGCGCACGTCGGCGTGATCCACGATTGTGCCACTGCCACCCTCAACCGGTGTGCGACCTTGTTTGCGATCCAGTGCATAAGCCAGTGCGTGTTGATAGGCACCCTCGCCGGCACCAATCCCTTGGCATCCCACACCCAGGCGCGCGTTGTTCATCATGGTAAACATGGCCGCCATGCCACCACCCTCTGGCCCCACCAACCAGCCCTTGGCCTCGTCATATTGCATCACGCAAGTAGGCGATCCGTGCAGACCCATCTTGTGCTCTAGGCTCACAACTTTCAGTGAATTGGCAACGCCAGCTTCACCGTCTTCGTCCGGCAAATATTTGGGAACAAGGAACAGGCTGATGCCCTTTGTCCCTGCAGGCGCGCCGGGAAAACGGGCCAAAACAAGATGGCAAATATTGCTAGCAAAATCATTGTCGCCCCAAGAAATATATATTTTCTGGCCACTTACGCGGTAGGTGCCGTCACCATTCTCTTCGGCCTTGGAACTTAACGCCCCAACGTCAGATCCCGCCTGAGGTTCGGTCAGGTTCATAGTTCCTGTCCATTCGCCTGATATCAATTTGGGCAAATAGATATCTTTGATTGCGTCAGATGCGTGGTGCTCAAGCGCCTCGATCTGGCCCTGTGACATCAAAGGAGCAAGCTGCAAGGATAGACAGGCTGCAGACATCATTTCATTGACTGCAGTGGTCACCGTCATGGGCAGACCCATACCACCAAACTCAGGGTTTGCGGACATGCCAATCCACCCGCCTTCGGCAATGGCCTTAAAGCCATCGGCGTATCCATCTGCTGTGCGAACCACACCGTTTTCTAGGTAAGATGGGGTCATGTCACCAGCCCGCTGAAGGGGTGCCATGACCTCTTCGCAGAGCTTTCCAGCTTCAGTCAGAATGGCACGGGTCAGGTCATCACTCGCATCCTCAAACCGATCCGTTTGGCGGACTTTGTCCAGTCCGATAACATGATCAAAGAGGAAATTGTAGTCATCAAGGGGGGCGCGGTATGGCATCTGAACCTCATAAAATCGGCATCTGTTTAACGTCGGTATAACGTCGGTATTGCATCGGTGCACAAGGCTTCGCAAATTGCCCAGCTTGGCAAGCAGCGGATGGCCTTGTATTGGACTGGTTTAAACGCACCATGAGGTGCATCACCAAAACAGGCAATCAAAACGCCGCGTCACGTAGGGGGCAATATGAGCACGATGCAAACACTGCACCTTCATGCAAATGACGCGGATTTGGCGCGCGCTGCTGGCTTGTTACAAAATGGTGATTTGGTCGCCTTTCCAACCGAGACCGTTTACGGGTTGGGTGCTGATGCGCGAAACGGAAAAGCCGTCGCAAGTGTCTACGCAGCCAAAGGGCGGCCCAGCTTTAATCCGCTGATCGTCCATGTGCCTGATGTTGCCAGTGCCCAGAAATATGTGATGTGGAACGAGACGGCCCAACTGTTGGCAGATCAATTTTGGCCCGGCGCGTTGACGATGGTGCTGCCACTGCGCGAAGGGCATGGTTTGTCGTCTTTGGTGACCGCTGGCTTGGACACATTGGCGATACGCGTTCCAAACCACCCTACCGCCCAGCGCCTATTGGAATTGGCAAATGCACCAATCGCTGCGCCATCGGCCAATCCGTCAGGCCGCATTAGTCCAACAACTGCGCAACATGTCTTTGACGGTTTGTCTGGTAAAATCGCCGCCGTATTGGATGATGGTGCCTGCACCGTTGGGTTGGAAAGTACAATTCTGGGCCTAACGCCCGATGTTGCGTTGCTGCGCCACGGCGGCGTTGCGGTTGAGGCGATTGAAACGACGCTGAGCGTTGGTTTGCCACAAGAGACCCCAAAAACAATCACTTCCCCCGGCCAGATGGAATCCCATTACGCGCCAACCGAGGCGGTGCGGCTGAACGTATCCAGCGCTATGAGCGGTGAACTGTTCTTAGGCTTTGGCACAATGCAATGTGATCTTAACCTATCAGAAAATGCCGACCTGATTGAGGCCGCAGCCAACTTGTTTGATCACCTGCATCAATTGGACAAAATCGGAAAACCAATTGCGATTGCCCCTATCCCTCAAACGGGTTTGGGCCGCGCGATAAATGATCGTTTACGTCGGGCTGCAGCGCCGCGTTGAATTAGGCACGGCCCGCAGACGCAGAAAGCGTCAAAGGGCTAACACCGATGCTGGCCAATGCTTTTGACCATTTGTCACCGTCATCCGTTTCAAACACCAATTCAGGCGATGCTTCACAGATCAGCCAGCCATTTTGGCAAATTTCTTCTTCCAACTGCCCTGCGCCCCACCCAGAATATCCCAACATCAGTTGCGATCTCATTGGCCCTTTGGCTTGGCCCATCGCCTCAAGCACATCCATCGTACCGGTCATCGCAAAGTCTTCGTCCACATTCAGACTGTGAAGGTCAGATTGAAAATCACGGGTGTGCAGAACGAATCCCTGCGCTGTTTCGACGGGACCGCCCACATGAACCCGCATTTTCTGAACTTTAGGGTTCACCTCGATATCTAATTGCCCCAGGACGTCACCCAAAACCACACCCTCTGCGGGTTTATTGACGATAAGCCCCATCGCCCCTTTGTCAGAGTGTGCGCAAAGATAAATCACCGATTGGTCAAACCGCGTGTCGCCCATGCCGGGCATAGCGATCAACAATTTGCCAGCCAATTGTCCTGACATTTCAATTGGGTTCATGGTCACGCGTCTCTCCAGCATTCTGTTCTTGGATCTACTCTGCGCCGTTCGCACACTGTGGCGCAAGTGCCATAAACACGAGAGCGCAAGCAGCAGCGAAACATAGCTAACTCCATCGTGACTTGGCTTTTCGCCCAGTGCTCTCCATTTATGGATTATGATAAAAACTTCAATATCCGCCATGGCCCTTACCGCCCTTATGGCAATTCCAGTTCTAGCAAGCGACCATCCCCCCGTTTCGGTTGAGGTTCTGCAAGGTTGGGAACTGTCAGACGGCCGCCGCGTCGCAGCGATCAAGCTGTCGTTGGAGGATGGGTGGAAGACCTATTGGCGTGCCCCCGGTGATTCGGGCATACCCCCGCTGTTCAGCTGGAAAGGTGCGCGCAACATTGCTCAGATGCAGATCACATGGCCGCAGCCCAGAGTTTTTGACGACGGTGGCGTCCGCTCTATTGGATATAAAAAGCAGTTGGTCATTCCCCTACACATCGCCCCCAAACGCGATGACAAACCGGTCCGCCTAAAGGGTCGTATGGACATCGGCATCTGTTCAGACATTTGTGCGCCCTACACTTTGAAATTTGACGCAAAGCTGGAGGAAGCGGGTTCATTTCCTACTCCGGAAATTGCGTCTGCCTTAGCCTCTGCCCCATTTTCCGCATCAGAAGCTGGTGTGAAGTCCGCAACTTGTCGCCTCACCCCAACTGATGATGGCATGCAGATTGAGGCACGTGTGACTGTTCCATCCGCTGGTGGCCGTGAAGAGACGGTTATTGAAGCAGGTCAAGACACCATTTGGGTCAGCGAACCTGTGACCACCCGCAAAGGTGATCAGTTGATTGCCGTTTCACAGATGTTCCATTCCTCGGGCACCGCGTTTTCAGTGAACCGCTCTGACGTGCGCATCACCATTTTGGGGTCAAACCACGCCATCGATATTCGCGGTTGTAGCGCCGGTTAAGCCGCGCGGCGTCTGCGCAATGCGCTGATCTGAAAGCCAAGTGCTAGGATGATGTAGGTGGTGAGAACCTGTGCCGCGCTGCCCATGATGAACAGGCCCAATGCCCCCGTCATTGGCGACATGTTTGCCGCCATCGGAAATGCGTTTGTGATCTGTTCTGGCAATTGTTTGAACCATATCGCGTAGCCCAATGTTGCCCCGCCCCACGCAAAGATTGCGACCCATAGGGCGCGAAGCCCCCATGCGACACCACTGGCCCGTGCACTCACACCACGACGCATCGCGGTGATGTGGCGTGAGACATCGTGTTGGGCAGCGATCAACGCGGGTACAACCAACAGAACCAACAGCATCCCAAACCCAAGGCCGTAAACCAGTGTGATCACCGTTGGCATCAAGAACTGCGCTTGTTGTGACCCCTCATATAGCAGGGGCGACATACCCAGAACGGTGGTCAATGTTGTTAACATCACAGGCCGCAAACGATCTGATGCCCCGTCTATTATCGAGGGAACCAACCCGCGGTCTTCGGCGTATTCGTCAATGGATGTCACCAAAACGATTGAGTCGTTGATGATGATACCTGTCATCCCCAGCAAACCAACAACCGTAAACATGCTAAGGGGAACACCCCATGCAGCGTGACCGTAGATTGTTCCGATCAATCCAAACGGGATGATCGCCATAACCACCATAGGCCGCGTCCAACTGCCAAAGACCCACGACAGCACCAGATAAATACCAGTCAGACACAAGATCAGACCCGTCATGGCATCATTCAAGAACGTGCTTTCCTGTTCACTTAGGCCCGTCATCCGCCATTCGATCTGACGGGTGGACGCGATATTTGGCAAAATCTCTTCTTCCAAGGCGCGGTTGATTTCGGTCGCGCGGGCTGGATCATCCTCTGACACATCACCCGTCACAGAAATCAAACGCACCCCGTTTTCGCGGCGTACGGTGCTAAAGCCAGTACGGCGTTCAACGCTGACCAAATCAGCCAAGGGAACGTAAATGCCACTTGGTGCACGCATCTGCATCCGCTCCATGAAATCTGCAGTCAATTCGCTGCTGGGCACTTCAACACGGATGCTGGCGCTGCGGGCCCCATCTGGGAATGTCGCCGCCTCAATACCATTCAGGCGATTGCGCAAAGCACGTCCTAATGTGTCGATGGTAAAGCCAAGCGCCTGACCTTGGGCCGTGAGGTCCAAAATCAGTTCCTCTTTATCATAGGCCAAATTGTCTTGAACCGCGCTGACCTCAGGGTAGATAGCCAAAGCCTTTTGCAAGTCCTGACTGGCCGCCTTTAAAACATCTGTATCTGCACCGAAGAACTGAACCGACATTCCGTCCCCACCTGGGCCTGAGCGCCATGAACGGAAACTGACCGTTTCAACAAGCGGATGGTTCGCCACCATATTCTGCAATTCAGACACAAAGGCAAAGCTGGAATACCCTTTGCGCAAATCGGCGTCGATTAACTCGATTGAAATCGCACCCAGCAGATCACCGTCTTTGCTTTCTGCACCTGCAAGGCCGCGCCCCGCATTGCCACCGACTTCGGCCATGACAAAATCGACAGGGTTAACGCCAGTTTCTGCCTCGCGTTTTGCCGCCAGCGCGTTGGTGGCGCGTTGCATTTCGCGCATCATTTCAAGAGTGTCTTCACGTGTTGCACCCTCAGCCATCGCAAAGTTACCGGTGACGGAACCACGTTCAGGCGCATTAAAGAAACGCCATTGCACCTCGCCACTGATAACAAGGATCACTTGGCTGGCCAGCACGGCTATGACACCAGCCAGAACCACATAACGGGCACGAATGACCAACCCCATAAAGGGACGGAACAAGTTGGTACGACACCAATCGAACCCAATATTCACCACACGGCTGGGCAAATCATACCAGCGACGTTTGTTCACGGCGACCAACGCATGGGACATGTGGTTGGGCAGGATCAGGAAACATTCAACAAGCGAAGCGATCAAAACCGCGATCACCGTAAACGGAATATCCGCAATCAAGCTGCCAAAACGGCCGCCCACAGCCACCAAACCAAAGAATGCGATGACTGTTGTTAAGGTGGCAGCAAACACTGGCATCGCCATGCGCCGCGCTGCATTTTCAGCGGCTATAACGGGGGCTTCGCCGTAATGGCGAGCACGGTGATCGGCGTGTTCACCCACGACAATCGCATCATCCACAACAATACCTAGCGTGATGATCAACCCAAACAGGCTGATCATATTAATCGTCAGTCCACCGACATACATCAAAGCAATTGCTGCCATCAGAGCAACAGGAATACCCGCAGCAACCCAGAACGCGGTGCGTGCATTGAGGAATAAAAATAGCAATGCGACAACCAACATCAATCCAACCAGCGCGTTGTCGATCAAGATATCAAGGCGGTCTGAAATTGCTTCGGCCCGTGCGCGGATCAAACTAATGGCTACATCGCGTGGCAACGTAAGCTGCAAAGTGTCTGCAACCTCTTGAACCACCGCCTGCATTTCGATTGCATCACCATCATTCGACCTATCGACCCGAATGGAAATTGCAGGGTGATCGCCGACGAAATAACCACGATCGCGGTCCACGCCTTGGCGCAACACCCGCGCCACATCACCAACTGTTAGCGTGCTGCCATCTGCGTTTGACCGCAAAACAACGCCAGAGACTTCTTCGACGCTACGCTTTTGGGTTCCAGTGCGCACGCGGGCGTTTGCCCCTGCGACGTCACCCGCGGGATCAGCATTCACCTCTGCCGCAATCGCGCTGGCGATTTGGGACATGGTGACATCATTTGCAATCAACTGCGCGGATGACACTTCGATCAACACTTGAGGTGCGGCGACGCCACGAATTGTGCTGCGTGTTACGCCTTCGGCGAACAAACGGGTTACGAATTCATCGGCAAACAGCCCCAACTGTTGAGGGGCGATTGGGCCTGTGATGACGACGTCCGTGACGCGATCACGCCATGCTCCGCGCCGTACCTTGGGTTCGTCAGCGTCCTCTGGGAGGGTCGAAATGCTATCAATGGCAGATTGCACATCATCAGCCCCACGCGCCATATCCCAGCCCGCCACAAACTCAAGAACGATGCTGCCAGACCCCTCGCGCGAGACGCTTGAGGAGCTATCGACCCCCTCAACCGCCAGCAACCCCGGCTCAAGAACTTGAATAATACCGGCATCGATATCTTCGGCCCCAGCCCCTTTCCACTGTGTGCTGACCGACACATTGTCGATGATAACATCAGGGAAAAATTGGGCCCGCATGTTCGGGATCGCCATCAAACCCGCAACAACCATGATCACCAGTAAAAGGTTCGCAATGGTACGGTGACGGGTGAAATATGAAAGGATACCGCCCGCGGCGTTTGGTATTTTGCGCATGGGTTAGCCCCCCATCCGTCCCTCAATGCGCTCAACCACTTTGGCTGGCACTTGAGGTTCGGAAAGTTGTGAAAGGATGCGTGCCTTGGCCTCAGCCGGCATACGATTGTTGCCCTCAATAAAGGCGACAATTTTGGCGCGACGCTCATCGGACAGTTCAACCATTGCCGGTGCCTTGGGCGCATCATCGACGCCGCCCCGCAGAGGCTTAACGACAATGCCAGCGCCTAACAAAGGCGAGCGTGCCTCGACCACGTCGCGCCCTTCAAGGCCACGGGCGCGCACAAGGACATCATCACCCTGTCGGCGCACCAAAGACACATCAATCGCCTCTAACCGATTTTCAGACCCTAAAATCAAGACGCTGCTGTTGGCATCCAGCGCAGATGACGGAAGACGGACAACGCCGCGTACAGTTGGTTCTTTTACGCGCACCTGAACGAAATCGCCGGTTTTAAAACCAACACTGTCGTCGAGTTGTGCAAACAACAAGCGTCCAGTTTGCCCCGCATCTGATCCAGCACTTGAGCGGCTGATGCGCCCCTTCGCCTCAAGATCAACGCCAGCAACATCCAAGACAACTGTGACATCAGCGTTTAGGATATCGCCGTCATCCCCAAGCAATCGCGCGTATTGGGCTGTGGAAACGCGAAACGAGACCTCTAGCAAAGCTGGGTCGATAAGTTCAGCCAGCCGTTCGTTTGCGCCGACAAGGCGTCCAGCAACAACGCTGGGTGCGCTGAGTTTGCCATCAAACGGGGCGATAAGAGTAGCATCGGAAAGCCCACGTTCGGCATCGGCCAATGCGATCTGCGCGCGCGCGATTGCGGACGCTGCTTGATCGATACGCGCTTGTGATTGTGTGACCGATTGGCGGCGTGCCAATACGGCCTGACGGGCCGATGATGCGGCAAGTTCAGCCGTTTCAAGGGCCGCTGCAGTGCCAACGCCTCGTTCTAATAAATCCCTTTGACGTTGCAGCGCTTTGGCGCGCAGGTCTGCCTGATCCTGGGCCGCAATTTGTTCGTCTTGGGCAAGGGCCAGACTGCGTTGTGCGTCGCGTGCGTCTGCCTGAGCATCTGCAATATCTGCCTGAACGCGCGACAATGTGGATTGGGCATTGGATGGATCGATCCTAACCAGCACATCCCCCGCACTGACTTCGCCCCCATCAACAAACTGCTCTGAGAGTTCAATCACACGACCGCCAGATGCGGAACGTAGCTCCAAAGTTCGTCTACTTTTCACTTCGCCAAAGGTGGCCAGAACAGGGGTTTCAACGCCAATTTCCGCGCGCACAACATTCACGGCAAAGACGCGTTCTTTCGCGGGACGTGCACGGTTTTCTTTGCCCATACGGTCCTGAACCGCGCCACCAATCATTTGGCCTGCAAAAGCCAGCAATCCAAACGTCATGGCTGCCAGAAACACGCCAACCAAACTTTGTCTTAAAAACCGCATCAAATATCCTTCAAGAGCCAGCCAAATAAGCCGAGCTTTAACGTAGACCACTTTGCACAAATGCCAAGCGCTCAGGTGGTTATACGGATGCTGAAACTATTTCCGTCGCTGATGCTCGTCCAAACGCGGTAATATTTCTACAAAGTTGCAAGGGCGATGACGGAAATCGAGTTGGCGCACCAAAATTTCGTCCCATGCGTCCTTGCATGCACCCGGACTACCAGGCAGTGCAAACAGGTACGTGCCATTGCGAACGCCGCCTGTGGCACGACTTTGAACCGCAGATGTGCCGATCTTTTGCATGCTCACAATCGTGAACACCGTGCCAAAGGCATCGATCTCTTTTTCATAGACGTCGCGGTGTGCTTCAACCGTCACATCACGCCCCGTCAGACCTGTGCCACCTGTGCTGATGACAACGTCAATTTCAGGGTCATCGCACCATGTGCGCAATTGGGCCGCGATGTCCGCGC
This sequence comes from Ascidiaceihabitans sp., assembly GCA_028825475.1. Taxonomy (GTDB): domain Bacteria; phylum Pseudomonadota; class Alphaproteobacteria; order Rhodobacterales; family Rhodobacteraceae; genus Ascidiaceihabitans. The sequence continues at coordinate 210,005 of JAPKAB010000002.1, forward strand.
GCTCATCGGTAAGGATTTTGCGATCCGCGAGGGTGTGCCCTGCATCTTGCAACCGTCCAACCAAGACATCGCCAGACCGATCCTCAGAGAGCCCACGGCTGTCAGAAACGGTGAGGACGGCAATGCGGACAGGAATGAAGGTAGCAGTTTCGTCAATACGGCTCATGATATGGGTGACCTTTCAGCCCTGAATACGTGATTTCACAGAAAGCAGATCGGCCCATGCATCGCGTTTGGCAATCGGGGTCCGCATCAATTGGCTGGGGTGGAACATTGGTAGGGTCGGTTTGCCCATCACTTCAACCCAATCGCCACGCAAGCGAGTCATGCCACGTTTGCCCATCAAACACTGACAGGCAATGTTTCCCATCAAGATCAGAACATCTGGGTTCACCAAAGCAATTTGGCGTTCGATGAACGGCTTCATCATCGCCAATTCATCTGCTTTAGGATCGCGATCTTGGGGTGGGCGCCACGGCATAATATGTGAGTAATAGACTGCAGGTGCCTCACCCGTCCGCGAAAGGCCAATTGCCGCAAACATTTTATCAAACAGCAGCCCTCGTGCCCCCTCAAGGAAGACACCAGCGCGGTCATCGTCGCGATTGGGTGCGTCACCAATTACCATTACAGATGCGCCTGCAACACCTTGGCCGAATAACATGTTGCGTGCACCACGCTTTAACTCACAATGCTCAAATCCAGCCACGGCTTGTTCAAGAGCAGCCAAATCACCCGCCTGGGCGGCAAGATCACGTGCGATTGTTGCACCATCAACTTTTGGTACTTCATAAACAGGCGGAGGCGTTGGTCGTGCTTTGGGATCATTCCCAACGACTGCTTTGGCAGGTTTTGCCAAGGCTGCAGGCAGTTCATAGCGATTAAGCGGCTGGTCACAGATTGATTCATCTGCGCCCAACTCAATTTGCCATGCCAGCATTGCGGCGGCTGAATGATAATCCACTGATTCCATGCGACCACCCTACCCGTCTAAAACGGCAGGTAAAACGCCCCCATTTTCAGAACGCAAAATATTTCCCTATTTCCTATAAATAAGTTAAAAATCCCAATACTTGCCGCAACACGATCCGCCCTCTATAACGCGGCAAATATCACGAGGTTCCGCACATGACATTTCCACATCGCCATCTTCTGGGGATTGAACAACTGCGACCAGAAGAGATCACTACGATCCTTGATCTGGCGGAGGAATATGTCGCGTTAAACCGCGGCGATAAAAAGCACTCTGACGTGCTGTCTGGCCTAACCCAGATCAACATGTTCTTTGAAAACTCAACGCGTACGCAAGCCAGCTTTGAACTTGCTGGCAAGCGATTGGGCGCTGACGTCATGAACATGGCGATGCAGGCCTCATCAGTCAAAAAGGGCGAGACCCTGATTGATACCGCCCTAACACTGAATGCGATGCATCCTGATCTGTTGGTTGTGCGTCACCCCCATTCGGGTGCTGTTGATCTGCTAGCGCAAAAAGTGAACTGCGCGGTTTTGAACGCAGGTGACGGGCGTCATGAACATCCGACCCAAGCGTTGTTAGATGCATTGACCATTCGCCGCGCCAAAGGCCGTTTGCACCGCCTATCTATCGCAATTTGCGGCGATATCGCCCACAGTCGTGTTGCCCGTTCCAACATCATGCTTTTGGGCAAGATGGAAAACCGCATCCGCCTGATCGGTCCGCCAACATTGATGCCATCAGGTATCGAAGAGTTCGGTGTTGAAGTGTTCGATAACATGGATGAGGGTCTAAAAGACGTAGACGTCGTGATGATGTTGCGCCTACAAAAGGAACGGATGGACGGTGGGTTTATCCCGTCTGAGCGTGAGTATTACCACCGCTATGGTCTGGACGCTGAAAAGCTATCCCATGCAAAACCCGACGCGATTGTTATGCACCCTGGCCCAATGAACCGCGGCGTTGAGATCGACAGCGACATCGCTGATGACATCAACCGCAGCGTTATCCAAGAGCAAGTTGAAATGGGTGTTGCTGTGCGCATGGCTGCAATGGACCTTTTGGCCCGCAACCTAAAGGGCACTGCATGAGCCTTGCGCCAATAGAAATATGGCAACCCTCGCTACGGGCCTTTGGCTTGCGCTGTTGCGGTATTTTTCTGGTTACGTTCGCAATGATTTCACCCGTTTGGCCCTATGTCGGCGGAACGACCGCATTTGCGGCCTCGATTGCGCTGTGCGTGGTGTACATGTTTGTCCTTGATGATTTCACGCAGTGGTTGGCCCACCGCAAATCAATCTGGACGTTGACACCCAACGATTTGATTTATGAAAATGCCCACGAAGACATGGAAGCACGCGCCCTTCCGCTGTCCGAAATGACATCAGTTCATCAGCGTTTCCTATGGAACGTTCAATTGCGCCTGGGCAACGGAACTGCGGTCACGATGTTTTACCTAAACAACCCAAAAGCTGTTTGTGAAACCATTCGCGCCGCCATGGCGTCAGAGGCTGCGTCATGAGCACAACAATGCAAATTCCAGCGTTTGAAGCAGGCGTGATCCGCCTGTTTGCAATCGACATACCGTCTGAACAAATGGATACGTTTGATGCCAAAGTCGCTTTAGGCGCGGTGCACTTGGATGAAACATTTGTGGAAGTGTTTCATGTCAGTGACCTTGAGGGCCTTGGCCTTGCTGGATACCTGATGACTGGTAACGAAGTTCCCGAGGACCAAATTGACGAAATGCGCGTTCAACTGGACGCAATCAAAGGCCATGTGCTGCTGGTGTTTTCATCAGCCTTTGGCCAAGATAAACAAACGCTTCATCCACAATCACCCCTGCGCCATATCGCGACATTTTTTACTGAAGGCACGCCTGTGACATTCAAAAAACTCCCCGATGACAGTGCGCAATTGGGCACTGGTAACGATGAAATCAAACCTGCAAAGAAAGTCCCTTCGCAGGCTGCCATGTCTGGGCGCATCGCCACCTATGCCCTGTTGTTTATGTTCGCCTTTACCGGCCTCATCATATGGATTGGCTCATGACACTCCCAAACCGCACCCTGTTTACAAACGCTCGTTTGATAGACCCTGAAGCAGCGACAGAAACACTTGGCAGCTTGCTGATCGAAGACGGCATGATTGTCGCTGTTTACGATGCCGCGGCCACGACGGATGAGAGTGCGACCGTTATCGATTGCGTAGGTAAATATCTGGCTCCGGGCATTGTCGATATCGGTGTAAAAGTGTGTGAACCGGGCGAACGTCACAAGGAAAGCTTTCGCACGGCCGGCCAAGCCGCTGCTGCTGGCGGCGTTACCACAATGGTGACACGTCCCGATACAGATCCAACAATCGACAACCCTGAAACACTTGAGTTCGTAATCCGCCGCGCCCGCGAGGCCGCACCTGTGCACGTCCACCCAATGGCTGCTTTGACCAAAGCGCGCGAAGGTCGCGAGATGACGGAGATCGGTTTTCTTCAAGACGCAGGTGCTGTTGCCTTTACCGATTGTGACAGCGTGATTGTAGACACCAAAGTATTCAGCCGCGCATTGACCTATGCCCGTTCGCTGGGCGCATTGGTTATCGCACATCCTCAAGAGCCAATTCTGAGCAAAGGGGCTGCTGTCACTTCGGGTAAATTCGCATCTTTGCGTGGCCTACCTGCCGTAACGGCCATGGCCGAGCGCATGGGGTTAGATCGCGACATCGCATTGGTAGAGATGACAGGCGCACGTTATCATGCCGATCAGATCACGACCGCGCGGGCGTTGCCAGCATTGGAGCGTGCCAAAGCAAACGGTCTAGATATCACTGCAGGTACGTCGATCCACCACCTAACGCTGAACGCGCTGGACGTGGCAGATTACCGGACGTTCTTTAAGATCAAGCCACCGTTGCGTGAGGAAGAAGACCGCCTTGCGATTGCGCAAGCAGTTGCCTCTGGCCTGATCGATATCATTAGTTCCATGCACACGCCCCAAGATGAAGAAAGCAAACGCCTGCCCTTTGAAGAGGCCGCAAGCGGTGCCGTAGCCTTGGAAACCTTCCTCCCTGCCGCTATGCGCTTGGTTCATGCCGATATCATCGATCTGCCAACCCTATGGCGCGCAATGTCATTCAACCCTGCTTCACTCCTTGGCCTGCCATCTGGACGCCTAAGCGTTGGAGCACCCGCAGATTTGGTCCTGTTTGATCCAAACGCGCCATTCGTAATGGACCGCGCCACTCTGAAATCTAAATCCCGCAACACGCCATTTGACGGGCAGCGGATGCAGGGTAAAGTGATCGCAACCTACGTCAGCGGCAACAAAGTATACGGAACATAAGCAATGCCTATTATCGAAAACTCAGCCGTTGTTCTGACCCTTTGGGCAACCATCGGTTATCTTCTTGGCTCAATTCCGTTTGGGATGGTTGTGGCCCGCATCATGAACCTTGGAAACCTGCGCGACATTGGTTCTGGGAATATCGGCGCGACAAACGTTCTGCGGACTGGGAACAAGAAGGCTGCCGCACTCACCCTGACCTTTGATGCAGCCAAAGGAGCTATTGTACTTCTTTTGGCTCGTAATTTTGCAGGCGAAGACGCCGCACAACTGGCCGCAGGTATGGCAATGTTGGGTCACTGCTTCCCAATTTGGCTAAAGTTTAATGGCGGCAAAGGCGTTGCAACATTCCTTGGCATCATGCTGGCTTATTCGTTTCCAGTGGGTGCCGCCTGTTGCGCCACGTGGCTGATTGGCGCGTTTTTATGGCGCATCTCATCAATGGGCGCACTGGTTTCAGCAGCCGCCTCAACATTCCTGTTGATAGCTATGGGCGAAGGAACGGCCCTGTTCATGGGCATTTTTCTGACATTGATGGTGTTTTTCCGTCACCGCGAAAACATCAAGCGTATCCGCGCAGGCACTGAGCCAAAGATCGGCGCGAAATAACTAAAGCCGTAGGGGCGCCGCCCCTACGTTCAGTAAGAATATTCGCCGAACACTTTGGAAATGTCGCCATTCCAATCGCCATGATAGCGCTCTAGCAATTCGTCAGCAGGTGTTTTTCCGCTTTCTATGCTTTCATGCAGCGCGTTCAAGAAATGTGTTTCATCAGGAACCATTCCACCAGCACCACTGCGCCCACGAGCGACCAAACCACTGTGGCTTAGTGCCACCGCTTCGCGCGCAATGTCATGCATGTTGATGCCATCTACCTTCGCTTGCAATCCGTCGATCGACGCAGCTACACGCAGTTCTTCGCGCTGTTCTGCAGTCCAATTTTTCACCAAATCCCATGCGCCGTCCAAAGCGGTTTGGTCATACATCAGACCAACCCAAAATGCAGGAAGCGCACACAGACGGCGCCACGGCCCACCATCGGCACCGCGCATTTCCATAAATTTCTTGATACGCGCCTCAGGAAAAGCCGTTGTTAGGTGATCGGCCCAATCCGATAGGGTTGGTGTTTCGCCCGGCAATGCAGGCAGATTACCCTTTAGAAAATCACGAAAGGACATACCCAATGCGTTGATGTATTTTCCATCGCGATAGACAAAATACATCGGTACATCGAGGGCATATTGGACCCAGCGTTCAAAGCCCATGCCGTCTTCAAACACCCATGGCAACATGCCAGTGCGATCGTCATCAAGGTGACGCCACACGCGGCCACGCCACGATTTATGCCCGTTCAGTTCACCCTCAAAGAACGGAGAGTTCGCAAACAATGCGGTCGCAACAGGCTGCAAGGCCAAAGCCACGCGCAATTTTTGCACCATGTCGACCTCAGACCCAAAATCAAGGTTCACTTGAACCGTACATGTACGGCGCATCATTGTTGTGCCAGCGGTGCCTACCTTATCCATGTAGGCATCCATTAGCTTGTAACGACCCTTGGGCATCAACGGCATCTCGTCGTGTGTCCACAAGGGCGCTGCACCCAGACCGATGAAACCAACACCAATTTCGTCTGAAATTTCTTTGACTTCGCGCAGGTGAACGTTCACCTCGTCACAGGTTTCATGGATCGTCTCGACAGGTGCACCAGATAACTCAAGTGCCCCACCTGGTTCCAAAGAAACATTCGCGCCGTCTTTTTCTAGGCCGATCAAGTGACCGCCTTCGCGCACTTCGGCCCACCCATGACGATCGCGCAACCCTTCCAGAACGGAAACGATGGATCGTTCACCCTCAAATGGCAGTGGCTTTAGCGTGTCTTTACAATAGCCAAACTTTTCGTGCTCGGTCCCGATGCGCCAATCCGCTTTTGGTTTGCATCCCTCAGCCAAATATTCGGCCAATTGGTCGTGATGTTCGATAGGTCCGCCGCCGGTTTGTGGAATGGACATGACATAGCTCCAAGATTGGCTGAGTTCAGGAATTTAGGGATGATGCGAATTGAAAGCGGAGTCAATGTAACCTGTGGTGTGCGGGGCGCATTGTGCGCTTTTCCCAGATCACAACTGGTTGATCATCAGATCCGTTCAATTCACTTAACATACGTTCGGTTTTAAGGTCAGGCAATGTCGCGAAGGCATCAAACAGCGCCTCTGATCCAGCAGCATTGACTGGGATTAGCAAGCTATCGGCGTGTTGCGTATCCAGACGCCAATGCGCTGGCTTGAGGCTACGCACGAGTGTGAGGCGCTCAAGATCAGCCAAGGCTACCGCACCACCCGTCATCGGACCGAAGTAAGCGATCTGCCCCTCATCAATCTGGACAGCCCCCGCACCACCCGCGTCTGTGCGAAAACGGCCCCGTTGGATACCAACCCAAATCAGGATCAGCGCAACTATCGTAACTGGAAAGCCCAGCAAATATAGCAAACCGCGTGAACCAAAAATCCAGAACAGGCCCAAGGCCAGAATCGCGCCACCATAAAGCGCCTCTCGCCAGCGAGTCATTCCGGCTGCAGCTTCTGGGCGAATAAAACTCATTTCCAATCTCCAAGCGCTGTTTGCCACAAGGTCAACGCGGCGACGGCTGCGGTGTCTGCTCGCAAAATACGTGGTCCCAATTGGGCAACGTGGGCGTACTCCAACCCTCGCAACCTTTTGCGTTCATTAGGCGAGAACCCACCTTCTGGCCCGATCAGAATGGCCCACGGCCCTGCACCACCTTCAAACGGGGTTGCGGGATCATTGGCGGTTGCTTCGTCACAGAACATGATTTGGCGTGACGTGTCCCAATCGTTCAAGACACGATCCAAACGCTTCATCTCATCGACTTTCGGAACGTAGGTGCCGCCACATTGCTCTGCCGCTTCAACAGCGTGGGCTTGCAAGCGTTCCTGCGAGATACGGCCCGAGTTGGTGTATTCCGTCTGCACAGGCACAATACGTGACGCGCCCATTTCGGCGGCTTTCTCAACGATAAAATCTGTGCGGGTCTTTTTGATCGGTGCGAAAAGCAACCATAAATCGGGCGGCATCTGCAATGGACGCGTTTGAGATGCGATCAACAATGTGCCGCTGCGTTTTCCTGCTTCGATCACATCAGCAATAAATTCACCGTTCACTCCGTCGAACAACAGAACCTGCGCCCCTAGTGAAAGCCTCATCACGCCAAATAGGTAATGTGCCTGCTCCTTTGTTAAAGGAACTGATTGCCCTGCACTGAGGGCTGCGTCTATGTAAAGGCGGATCTTAGCTGTCATGAGTTGATACATATGCAAGAGAATACGCCAGCACCAGATGGTCACGTCGCAGATGCAGTAAAAAACAATTGGGTCGATACATGGGCCCCGCCATGGACGCGCCCATATTTGCGCCTTTCGCGGGCTGATCGTCCTATCGGGACGTGGCTGCTTTTGGTCCCATGTTGGTGGGGTTTGATGCTGGCAATGTTAAGCGATCAACAAATAGGTTGGTACGATCTGTGGATCGCTGTCGGCTGCGCTGCAGGTGCGTGGCTGATGCGTGGCGCAGGGTGCACGTGGAACGACTTCACGGATCGCGACATTGATGCACAAGTCGAACGTACACGGTCCCGCCCGATACCATCCGGACAGGTAAGCGGCAAAGCCGCATTGGTATGGATGGGACTTCAGGCCCTTATTTCCTTTGGTATTTTACTAACTTTCAACACCGCAGCGATCAAATTGGGCGTCTTGGCCCTAGTCCCTGTAGCTGTCTATCCCTTTGCAAAACGGTTCACTTGGTGGCCCCAAGTCTTCCTTGGGCTTGCGTTCAATTGGGGCGCGTTGCTGGCATGGACTGCGCACACCGGTCGCTTGGAGGCACCCGCCGTTGTCCTATACCTAGCCGGCATCGCATGGACGTTGTTTTACGATACGATTTACGCCCATCAAGATATCGAAGACGACGCCCTAATCGGGGTCAAATCAACTGCCCGACTGTTTGCAGAAAAAACACCTGATTGGCTGCGCCGTTTTCTGGCACTGACTGTTGGATTAATGGGGATCGCTGTCATTTTCAGCGCTTTGCCCAACGCATCTACCTTGGCAATGGTCTTTGTCTTGGCTGGGCCGTGGGCCATGGGGTGGCATATGGCGTGGCAATTGCGTGGTTTAGACATCACCGATCCCGCGAAATGCATGCAATTATTTCGTGTTAACCGTGACACCGGCATGATTCCGCTGTTCTTTTTTGCGATTGCACTGTTCGTTTGATTGAATCACGAAGCCTCTGCGCGTATCAGTGCAATACGCCACGTCTGGCCCCACAACTGAGATGAATACGCCCATGCGTCTGTCCGCGATTGCCATTGTAGCTATTACCTTTGTTTCAGCCGCGGCTGTTTCACTTGTAGCAGCCAGTTTTTCCGTAAAACTGATCGAGGAAACCTCAGAGATTGGGGTGCGCCAAGCGCTGGACACAGCAGAAATGCCGTGGGCAGAAGTTGAAGCCGATGGCTTGCAGGTAACCCTGGAGGGTATTGCACCCACTGAGGCAACACGCTTTGCAGCGCTTAGTACAGCTGGAACAATCGTGGATGCCGCCCGCGTGATAGACAACATGGAGGTTGTTGCATCAGCCGCCCTTGCTCCACCACGGTTTTCAGCAGAAATTTTGCGCAACGACTCTGGTATCTCGGTTATCGGTCTGATCCCGACACAGACAGACCGCGAAGATATTCTAGACCGCTTTGCCGCCATGAGTGGGAATGGTAAGGTTACCGACCTGATCGAAAGCGCTGATTACCCAACTCCAGAAGGTTGGAATGACGCGCTTGGTTTTGCTTTAACTGCAATGGAGCAACTGCCACGATCAAAAGTTTCAATTTCTGCTGGCCGCGTATCGATTACCGCCATTACGGACAGTGCTGAAGACAAAGCGGCACTAGAAAAACGTTTGAACCGCGCGGCCCCTCCGGGCCTACGCATGCGTTTAGACATTTCAGCCCCGCGTCCGGTCATCACCCCATTTACTTTGCGTTTCTTGATCGATGAAACTGGCGCACGCTTTGATGCCTGTTCTGCGGATACCGAAGAGGCAAAAGGTGTTATTCTTGCATCGGCTAAGGCCGCTGGTATGGACGGCGAAGGCAAGTGTACGGTTGGCATGGGAGTTCCTAGCGCGAATTGGTCCAACGCCGTTGATGACAGCATCAAAGCCTTGGCAGAGCTCGGCGGCGGATCAGTCACCATTTCAAATGGTGACATTACACTGATTGGGGCAGAGGGAACCGCACAAGGACAGTTTGATCGCGTGGTTGGCGAATTGGAAACTTCATTGCCAGAAGCGTTCGCTTTGTATGCCAAACTGCCGGAAACCATCGATCCAAACCAAGGTCCACCAGAATTTACAGCGACCCTTAGCCCAGAAGGTCAAGTGCAACTTCGCGGCCGATTGGTAAGCGACAACCTCCGGTCAGTCGTAGACAGCTATGCGAAAGCACGCTTTGGGTCAGAAAAAGTATACATTGCCACACGCGTGGTTGACGGATTACCAAACGATTGGGCTGCAAGGGTTTTGACTGGACTTGAAGCGCTATCAGGCCTGAACAACGGCGCGGTCACTGTAACTCCAACAACTATGAGCATTCGCGGCAATACGGGCGATCCTGATGCAAGCCGCGCAATCGCAACCCTTTTGGCCACCAAGCTTGGCGAAGCACAAGAGTTCGAAGTTGATGTAACTTATCAAAAGAAGCTTGATCCAGTCGCTGGCATTCCAACACCAGATGAATGCGAGGCAGATATTGGTCAAATCGTTTCTGCTGGACAAATCAGCTTTGAACCAGGCAGCGCAACGATTGACGCATCAACCTTGACTACAATGGACAAAATCGCTGAACTTTTGAAAACCTGCGGCGACATTCGTTTGGAAATTCAAGGCCATACTGACAGCCAAGGCCGTGAAGAGATGAACCTCGCGCTGAGCCAAAGCCGCGCACAATCAGTGTTAAACGAGCTGCGGGCCCGACGTGTTCTGACCTCTTCATTCTCGGCAAAAGGTTACGGTGAAAGCCTTCCACTGCAAGACAATGACACGGAGGAAGGCCGCGAAGCGAACCGCCGTATCGAGTTTAGATTGATCCGCCCCGAACCTTCTGTCCGAGAGGGCGAAACAATGCTGGAAACTATTGCAGAAACAGGCAATACACCGCAGTCTGAGAGCACACTGCCTAGTGAAGGGGAAACCGATGAGCAGAACTGAATTTGTAGTCGCCACAGCGATTATTCTGTTCGTTGCATTTTGCCTTGGCTGGTTTGCGAACTGGCTGGTGCACCGCTTTACCCGCGTGGCAGCAGGCGATGTGGCAGAGTTGGACCGCATGAGCCAAGAATTGCATGAAGCTGAAGAAACACGGGATCAAGCGATCACATATCTTCAGCAACGTGAGGCAGAATTGACCAATCAGCTGAACCAAACAGAAGCTGAATTGCGCGCGGCAATGGATGGTCTTCGTGACGCACGTCACGAGACCGAAGAAATGCGCCGCTACATAGAAAGCGTCAACCAAGCTTAATGCAGTTTGTGGATACGGGCGTAAAGCGCGTCGAACACGTATCGAACACGTGGATTGGTTTTTAGGCCTGTATGTGCGGCCAGCCATATTGGTATTGTCCCAATTGGCATTTCTGGCGCTATACGCTGCACCCGGGGGTCAGCATCCCCGATCATCACCTGGTTAAACCCTATCCCAAATCCGGCAAGAACCATCTGCCAGCAAACCACCTGATCATCGCTGCGGAATTTGAAAAAATCGCGCGTAATTTCGTAACCCATTTTACGCATACCATCGATAATCAATTCACTTCGATCATACCCAATTAGATCATGCTCTATCAGATCTTGAGGTTGCTGGGGCATGTTGTTGCGCTCAAGATACGAATGAGCCGCATATATCCCTAACTCAAGTTCCGTTACCTTTTTGGCAATTACATCAAGCTGGGTCGGCTGATACATTCGCAGCGCAATGTCAGCCTCACGGCGCAACAAGTTATCTGTCTCATCCGTGGCAACCACTTCGATCTGGATATCGGGCTCTTGTGCATGAATCTCACTAAGGATCGTTGGTAGGATATATGTCGCAACGATCTGACTGGCAGAGATGCGCACCGTTCCTGTTAGGGTGATGCCCTCAGTGACCTGTCCAAGATCGGCGGCGGCTTCGCTCATTTTTGACACCTGCGCGGCCAGTTTTACACCTTCAGACGTCAACTCGATCCCACCCGTTGTCCTGCGTAGGACGCGGTACCCCAATGCCAGCTCAAGGGTTGATATATGCCGACTAAGCGTTGGCTGGCTCGTTTGACTGGCCCGTGCGGCAGCAGACAAGGATCCGTGCGAGGCAACATTCGCAAACGATTGCAACAATGCCCAATCAGGCATGAAGTTCACTCCATTCATTTTCGAATAACCTTATGCTTATTCACCCAATTTAGATTTAAAAATGAATATCATAAATTGCTCCTAACGCAAATCACGATAGGAGCTATCATGACATCATCCGTTATTATTCTTGGCGCAAAGGGTCGTTTTGGACGCGCAGCACAAAAAGCATTCTTAGACGCAGGGTGGGACGTGACAGCCTTTGGTCGCAACTGGACCTCACCCGCGCTGCAGGGTGCGAAGCAGGTTAGCGGCGACGCCTTTGACGCCGACGTTTTGACAGCAGCTTGCACAGGCATGGACGTGATCGTTCACGCGCTGAACCCACCCTACCCTGCATGGTCCAAGGCCATGCCGGTGCTTACAGCCAACGTAATTACAGCGGCCAGCCAAAGCGGCACAACTGTCATGATCCCCGGAAATATTTATAATTACGGGGACGCAATGCCTACTGTTTTGACAGAAAGCACAGCCCACGTCCCAACCACACGCAAGGGCCGTTTACGCGAACAAATGGAAAAAGCATTCGCCGCTTCAGACGTACAGACCATAATCCTAAGGGCTGGAGATTTCATTGATGCCGAACAGTCAGGCAATTGGTTCGACGGCCACATCGCCAATAAGGTCTCAAAGGGAAGCATTATGTACCCCGGACCAACGGACCAACCCCATGCATGGGCATACTTGCCTGACGCGGCCAATGCGATGGTTGGCCTTGCAGAGATACGAAGCTCGTTGCCCAAATTCGATACATTCGGTTTTGAGGGCTATACGCTCACAGGCAATCAATTGATCGAAGCGGTTGAGGAAGCAGCCGCACGCCCCCTAAAACGCAGTGGTATGCCGTGGTTCATTATTCCGTTTATTGGCCTCTTCTCGCCAACGATCAAAGAAATCTACGAAATGCGGTACCTTTGGAAGGTATCACATTCGGTGGATGCGACCAAACTACGCGCAGCCCTGCCATCGATGGAAACCACATCGTTTGGGGATTGCCTAAAAGAGGTACTGGTTCTGTAAAGCCAAGCTCACCAACGGGTCAGCGCGTCTTCGTCTTCGGCCTTGGACGCAACCCAGCTTTCGCCGGCGTCAGTGATCTCGCGCTTCCAAAACGGGGCGCGGGATTTGAGGTAGTCCATAAGGTATTCAGCCGCTTCAAACGCATTTTTACGATGCTTGGATGCAGTAGCCACCATCATGATCATCTCACCAGGAACCAGACGCCCATAGCGGTGAATGACCAGCGCATCACCAAGCTTCCATCGATCAATCGCTGTTTGCGCAATCTCTGTTAAGGCAGCTTCGGTCATGCCCGGGTAATGTTCGATTTCCATCGCTTGCAATGGATCACCAGGGAGGTCGCGCACAATGCCCGTGAAAGTCACGATCGCACCCATGTCTTTGTGCCCTGCTGCAAAGTTTGTCGTTTCAGCACCAATGTCGAAAGGCTGTTCTTGAACAACAACGCGCATCGCTTAACCGCCCGTCATGGGTGGGAAAAACGCAATCTCGCGCACGCCATCCAGCGGCGCATCGAAATCAGTCAACTTTTGGTCAACAGCCACTCGAAGGGCGGTCAGATCAGAGAACGCCAGTTCATAACGTTCTTCGCGTAAACGTAGCTCGGCCACCAAATCTGCAACAGTTGCAGCAGATGTTTCGACTTGTTCGCGCGGGATGCCAATACGTTCACGCACCCAAGCGAAGTACAGCACGTCCATCACTTGTCGTCCTTAAGATATGGGATCGCTTTGCGGAAATAGTCGACACCAGTGATCGCGGTCAGTGCAGCTGCAATCCACAATAAAATCAGGCCAATTTGGCCAGCCCATTGTGCGCCTTTCAGCTTCCAACCAAGGCCAAGATAATCTTCTTCACCACCCGAAAGCACAGCATTCACCATCGCTTCGTCCATGCCCATGATAGACATTCCAAAGTAATGTTCGAATACACCTTGGGAAAATAGGACCGCAATCGCGACCATCTGAAGAGTGGTTTTCCACTTGGCCAGTTTTGTCACCTTCAAGGTGCCTGCTGTATCGCCAAGGAATTCACGCAAACCAGATACGAAAACCTCCCGGAACAAAATCACCGTGGCAGGCAGGACCAACCAACCAGACCAGCTTGAGAAGCCAATGATCACCATCAGCGCGATCACAACCATCGCTTTGTCCGCAATCGGGTCCAACATCGCGCCCAGCTTGGTCTCTTGGCGCCAGCTGCGCGCAAGGTAACCATCCAGCCAATCGGTGAAGGCCGCGCTTACAAACAAGACCAACGCGAACCAATCCGCGTAGGGTCGTGTGAAATATAAGAACATCAAGGCGACCATTGGAGCGGCGACCAGACGGATTGCTGTCAGTATGTTAGGTATTGTCCAATTCATAGCCTTACAGTTAGCGACCTTATGGCTTGGGTAAAAGGGGAGCATCGACACAATGGTGCCTATTTCTCGTTAATTGCGAATATCAGCTTGGCTGAAAGTAGTCGTATAGCTTTTGCGCCATACCTTTTGAAACGCCCGGAACCACTTCCAAATCAGCTAGGTTCGCGCGGGCCACTGCTTTGGCAGACCCAAAATGGGCCAGCAATGCACGTTTTCGTGCAGCGCCTACACCGGGGATGCCATCCAGGGGCGACGCACCAATCGCCTTGCTGCGCTTTGCACGGTGGGTGCCAATCGCGAAACGGTGGACTTCATCCCGCATGCGCTGGACGAAATATAGAACCGGATCATTGTGGCGCAAAGCGAAGGGGCGCTTACCTGTACGGTAAAATTCTTCTTTACCCGCATCGCGGTCTTCACCCTTAGCTACACCAACCATCGCAATGTCGCCCACACCGTATTTTTGCATGATTTCACGCACAGCACTTACCTGCCCCGCACCACCATCGATTAACAGCAGATCAGGCCACATGCCGCGTCCACGATCGGGGTCTTCCTTGAGTAAGCGTTTGAACCGGCGGGTCAAAACCTCTTTCATCATACCAAAGTCGTCGCCCGGTGTGATGTCTTCCCCTTTGATGTTGAACTTGCGGTATTGATTTCTCATGAAGCCTTCTGGCCCCGCGACGATCATGCCACCGACAGCGTTGGTCCCAGAGATGTGGCTGTTATCGTAGACCTCAATTCGCTCAGGCGGCGCTGGCAGATCAAATGCCTCAGCCAAGCCCTTGAGAAGGCGTGCTTGGCTTGCAGTTTCCGCCAACTTGCGGGCCAAACTTTCACGTGCGTTGCGCAACGCACCATCTACCAGATCTGCCTTTTCACCACGTTTCGGGATAAGCACTTCGACCTTGCGGCCCAATTTGAACGATAAGGCGTCGGCCATCAAATCTACGTTTTCGATCTCGTTGGACAATATAACCTGCTTGGGCGGTTCACGAGTATCATAGAACTGGCCCACAAAGGCCTCAAGAACCTCTGCCGCATCCATGTCTGCTCCCACTCTCGGGTAATAATCATGGTTCCCCCAGTTCTGGTTTGCGCGAATGAAAAACACCTGAACACAAGCCTGACCACCATCAAGGTGCAATGCGATAATATCCGCCTCAGACACGCCTTTGGGATTGATGCCTTGTGCCGTTTGCACTTGGGTCAATGCCTTGATCCGGTCGCGCAAGGCGGCGGCACGTTCAAACTCCAACTCATCGGACGCCGCTGACATCTCAGAGGCAAGGCGTGCTTGGATCGCTGTGGTCTTCCCGTTCAAGAAGTCTTCGGCGTCTTTGACCGTTTGGCGATAGCTGTCAGGGCTGATTTTCCCCACACACGGCGCAGAACATCGTTTGATCTGAAACTGCAAACACGGGCGCGTTCGGCTGTCAAAGGTAGAGTCCGTACAGTCACGCAACAAAAACATACGCTGCAACTGATTCAGTGTTCTATTCACAGCACCTGCGCTGGCGAAAGGGCCGTAATAGTTCCCCTTCTCTTTCTTGGCACCCCGGTGCTTTTTCAACTGCGGGAAATCGTGTTTGGCCGTCACCAAGATATTTGGGAAACTCTTGTCATCGCGCAGCAACACGTTGAACTTCGGCTTGAGCTGTTTGATCAGGTTCTGCTCAAGCAACAGCGCTTCGGTTTCGGTACGTGTTGTGAGGAACATCATCGACGTGGTCATCGAAATCATGCGTGCAATGCGGCCAGAGTGCCCCGTTGGCCGTGCATAACTGCTAACGCGCGCGCGCAAATTCCGCGCCTTACCCACATACAGAACGCGACTTTCGTGATCCAACATACGGTAGACACCGGGAGATCCATCAATTGTCTTTAGGTAGGCCTGAATAACCTCATGACCCTGCGGGACAGAAATATCACCCTGTGGTTGTGGTTCTTCATAATCAGTCGCCATGTGAGTCGCACTCGATTCTTTGTTTAGCTGCACTGTAGCCCAAGCGGGATCAAGCTTTAACTAGTCCACTGTTCTTGTGGATAACTCTGTCCATAAGTTTAGCGTACTGTGTAATTTTCGTTATTTTTTAGGCGCTTCACTGAATTGCCTAAAAAATAGGCAATTATATAACCCATTGAAATAAAGTGATAAAAAACTGAACAACATACAACGCACTGAAAACAAAGGCCTTTTGTAAATCAAATCGTAACCGTTCTGAACGCGGTGCAAAACTAATGACGGTCACCTCTATTCGCACCCTACAATATCAGGCGTTTCCCAGCCCAAGTGTTGTCCCCCATCGGTACAAATTAACTGTCCCGTTACGGCGGGCGCATCCAGAAAATAACCCAAAGCTGCAGTGATATCGGATGGGTTCGCGCCACGTTTTAGAACGGTGGCGCTGCGTTGCTTGGCAAAGTCTTCGTCGCTTTGCCGTATGTTTTGCAACGTTGGTCCCGGCCCAATTGCGTTCACACGGATGTTTGGTGCCAGTGCGCGGGCCGTGGTTTGGGTCAGAGCCCACAGACCCATCTTCGCCAGCGTATAGGTCATGAAATCAGGGGTCAGCTTGCGCACACGTTGATCGACCATATTAACTATCAACCCAACCGCAATAGGCTCACCCTCGGCATCAAGCCTTTTAGGCAAGTCCTGCGCCGCCATTGCTTGGGTCAAAATAAATGGGGCGCGCAGGTTGCTGCCCATGTTGTGATCCCAAGTATTGCGCGAAGCTGTTTCGATAGTATCATGTTCAAAGGTCGAAGCGTTGTTCACAAGGCACAAAATCGGCCCGCCCAATTGCTCCGCTGCGCGCGAGACTAAAGACTGCGCATCTGCTTCAATCAAAAGATCAACCTGTATTGCAATTGCATTGCGCCCCATCGCCTTGATGTCGGCGACAACTGCCAATGCAGCATCTTCAGAAGTCGAGTAGTGGACAGCAACGTCATGACCACGCGTGGCCAAATACAGCGCAATAGCGCGCCCCAGTCTATGGCCCGCACCAGTGACAAGACTATTGGTCATCGAACCTCTCCTCCCAAACACTTCGGAAACTAGGTTTTGTTTTGCCCACAGCCACAAGGACCTTTGCCAATACGAAACCGTCCGCATGATTTGCATTTAGCGTTTGCTAGGCGTTTTCCACCGATCCAGTGCATTTTTCCAAGCATTGCAAGACATGCAATGAAGACAAGGAACAGTGTGACCAGTTTGAAAATCATGTCTTACAATCCAAACTGTGCGTAGGCAGCACGTTCCTCAACAGATGCCATTGCGTCCTGCGCCATATGCGCCCCAAAACGTGACATGAACGAGCGTTTCAAACCATAGCGACGGAACTTGACCTTTTTGCCAAAGCGCTCTTTGAGCATCGGTTTAAGGTGGCCAATGCCATCAATCAGGCCCAGTTCGACGGCACGCTTGGCCAACCAAACTTCGCCTGTAAACAACTTTGCCTCTTGGTCCAACTTGGCACCACGGCGATCTGTTATATGGTCGATGAAATTGGCGTGAATATCATTCAGCAACCCCTTGAGGCGTGCCACATCTTCTGGCTGTTCCTCGCGGAAAGGGTCCAACATCGACTTGGATTCACCAGCGGTGTAAACGCGCCGTTCCACACCCTGACGGGCCAACAACTCATGAGCACCAAAGCCAGCAGAAATAACTCCAATCGATCCAACAACGGATGACGGATCAGCGTATATTTCGTCGGCGGCCGCAGCCAACCAATATCCACCAGACGCAGCAACATCTTCGACAAAAGCAATAACAGGGATGTTCTTTTCTTCAGCCAACCGGCGGATACGCGCACCAATCAATGAGGATTGAACGGGGCTGCCACCAGGTGAATTCACCTCTAGAGCAACAGCAGCGGGTTTGCCGCGCGCAAAGGCTTTTTCAATAACACCAGCGAGTGCTTGGTCATTCAATGCGCCGCGTCCACCGCTTGCGATCATGCCCTGAAGACGGATGATAGCAACAGTTGGTTCAGATTTCAGAAAAGGTATCCAGCGTTTCATATCTATCAATCTAGTTGGTCCCTCGCGTCACACAAGGGCATGTGGATTTAAGTGCGAATGCGCCAGCCCGTTTTAAAGATCCAGTATACGGCCCCAAGGCAAAGCGCGGTAAAGAAACCGATCGCCAAAAGACTGGTTGCGACAGGCACATCTTCTAGCCCAAAGAACGCCCAGCGGAAGCCAGAGATCAAGTAAACAACGGGATTGAACATTGAAATCGTTTGCCAAACCGGTGGCAGCATAGAGATCGAATAGAACGACCCGCCCAAGAAGACCAAGGGCGTCACGATCAACAAAGGCACCAACTGCAGCTGTTCAAAATTCTTGGCCCAAATGCCGATGATAAAGCCAAACAGTGAGAAGCTGATACATGTCAGAACAAGGAAAAGGACCATCGCGATTGGGTGTGCGATTTGAATATCGACGAAGAAGAACGAGGTGATCAAGATGATAACACCGATGAACATCGCCTTGGTCGCTGCCGCGCCAACATAACCCAGAACGATCTCTAAAAAGCTGATGGGTGCGGACAGAAGTTCATAAATCGTGCCTATGAATTTTGGGAAATAGATGCCGAAAGATGCGTTGGAAATCGACTGTGTCATCACAGTTAGCATCACCAAACCAGGCACAATAAATGCGCCGTAACTGACGCCGTCGACCTGATCGATACGGCTGCCAATCGCAGCACCAAAGACCACGAAATACAATGACGTCGAGATCACAGGTGAAATCAAGCTTTGAAGAAATGTGCGGAAAAACCGCGCCATTTCAAATATGTAGATTGCTTTGATTGCAGTCCAATTCATGCTGCGTCCTCCTGCACCAGGGTCACGAAAATGTCTTCGAGGCTGCTTTGACGTGTGGAAACATCCCGCAAAGAAAGACCCGCAGCAGCGATGTCATTCAGCAACTGGGTTATGCCTGTACGCTCGCCCCTGGTGTCGTAGGTATAGACAACCGATGTTTTATCATGCGTCTGCGACAGCTCATATTTTGCAAGGGATTTGGGGATAGTATCAAGCGGTTCGGTCAACTGAACCTCCAGCTCTTTCTTACCCATTCGCGCCATCAGCTTGGCCTTTTCCTCGACCAACAACAGCTCGCCTTTGGCAATGATACCAACGCGATCCGCGATGGCCTCAGCTTCTTCGATGTAGTGTGTTGTCAGGATAATTGTCACGCCATCGGCTTTCAAATCAGCGACGATGTCCCACATGTCTTTGCGCAGCTCAACGTCAACACCTGCGGTTGGTTCGTCCAAGAACAGAACTCGGGGTTCGTGGGCCAATGCCTTTGCGATCAGGACGCGGCGCTTCATACCGCCCGACAATTCTTTGACCGCATTGTTGCGTTTATCCCAAAGAGACAGACGGCGCAGGATGTGTTCAATTGCCGCCTCATCACGTGATTTACCAAACAATCCACGTGAAAAACGCACTGTGTTAATAACTTTCTCAAACGGCTCAAGCGCAACCTCTTGCGGCACCAAACCGATCAAACTGCGGGCTGCGCGAAAGTCATCTTTGATACAATTTCCAGCAACCTTAACGTCACCAGATGTTGCAGAGGTGATGCCACAAATCGTTGAAATCAATGTTGTTTTACCTGCACCATTGGGGCCAAGCAGGGCAATAATTTCGCCCTCTTCGATTTCAAGATTCACGCCTTTTAGTGCCTCAAACCCACCGTTATAGGATTTGCGCAGGTCTTTGATTTCTAGAATGTTTGCCATGTCGGCCTCCACAGAATGCTTGTGCACTCAATACGGAGTTCACCAGCCTGATACCACTGAGTAATTACGCACAAGTCGTGCGCGTTATTCTTTGCCAGTCAGACGACCCAGCCAACCTTTTTTCGCGCCCTCTTCAAGCTCGCCTTCAGTCGCTTCAGGTTCTGCCGGACCCTCAAGATGTTCTTGCAGATTGCCAAAGAACTGATCCGCCATTTTCTTGGAAAACCCGTCAATAATACGGCTGCCCAATTGCGCTAATTTACCACCGACTTTGGCTTCGACATCATAGCTAAGCTCACACCCATCAGCCGTTTCAACCAGCGTGACTTTGGCACCACCTTTGGCAAATCCGGCAGCGCCGCCTTTGCCCTGACCATCGATGCTAAGCGATTGATTTTCAATCATATCAGAAAGGGTAACCTGCCCCTTGAACGTCGCCTTTACGGGCCCAACTTTTTGCGTCACGGACGCCTCAAAGCCATCCGTCGGATTACCAGTCACTGCGGTCGCGCCGGGCACACATGCCTTCAGAACTTCGGGGTCCAATAGGGCTGCAAATACTTCTGCTGGAGCCGCTTTGATCTGGCGGGTGTCGGTCATTTTCATCTGGTCAAATCCCTCGTTCTGGTCAGTTTACCCTAAACACAAAAAATCCACATTACTATTGCTGAAAACGAATTCCGTGATAGGCCTATTTGCATGAGCACAGCCCCCCAAAACAACGCCACAATTGGAATTTTATTCGTCCTAGCAGGCGTTTTCTTTATTTCAATCAATGACATGCTGATCAAGCAGCTGTCTGGCGGTTACCCTTTGCATCAGATGGTTTTTACCCGTTCGATCATTGGAATTATGTTCAGCCTGATCTTTGTGCAGATGGAAGGTGGATGGCGGATTTTGCGGACCAATCAGCCCGGACTGCATGTTTTACGGGGACTTTTGATTGTGACGTCCAATATGACGTTCTTCGTGGCTTTGGCTGCGATCCCTTTGGCCGATGCAACCGCCCTGTTTTTTGCGGCCCCCTTGTTCATTACCCTGCTCTCGATTCCCATTCTGGGAGAGAAGGTTGGTCCCTTGCGTTTGGGTGCTGTGGTCTTTGGTTTCTTGGGTGTCGTCATCATGCAGCGCCCGTGGGAAGGCGTTGATACATTGGGCACCTCGCGCTTGATTTTATTGCTGCCTGTTGTCGCTGCACTGACCTATGCGTTAAACCAATTACTAACCCGCAAGCTGGGTGTGAAAAGCAAAGCGTCAGCATTGGCCGTGTACATCCAAGGAACGTTTGTCGTTGTTTCTATTGGATTTTACATCATAGCTGGCGATGGGCGTTTTGCCGAAGGGTCTGACAATCCATCGATCCAATTCCTGCTGCGCGCATGGATATGGCCCGCACAAAGTGACTTTTGGTTGTTCGGGTTTCTGGGCTTTGCCTCAGCCTTAATCGGCTATGCTTTGAGCCAAGCGTACCGCATGGCCGATGCCGCGACTGTGGCCCCGTTTGAGTACATCGGCTTGCCCTTAGCTGTGTTCTGGGGGTGGTTCATTTTCTCAGAATTACCCGTCTGGGAGGTCTGGATGGGGATCGCAATGATCTTGGCCTCTGGCGTGTTCGTGTACATCCGTGAAGCACAGAAAAAACGCACCCTTGTTCGGGGCCGAATGAAGGGGCGTTAACGCGCCGTTCGGTGATCAATTTCCACTAAACTGTACAGATCACCGCATGAACTGTGCAGTTTGATCCCACCAAAATCGCTGAATTTCAGGCCATTTTGCCAAACCGTACAGATTGACCGCCAATCTGTACATTTCATGCACCATGACATCGTTCACAAAGAATTAACAAAGCCGCCGCGTTAACGTTTGCAGGGTTGCGTTAACTATCGGTTAGTAGCTTGGATCACCTAACCCCAATTTATTGTTGCATTACTTATTCTTGTTGGCTTTATGTGTGGGTAAATCATGTGGGTAATCAAGATGCCAAAATATCTCTATCGTAGGCCAAACAGTCCAAACTGGTGGTTCGAACTGACCTTACCAGAAGACGTGAGGGCAAAGTTAAACGGGGGCAAGAAACGTATCAGGCGAACGACGGGTACAGACAGCCAGAAGAAGGCGTCCCGTATTGCCAATGTGTGGGCGGATGATTTGTGGTCGAAGATAGAACAAGCAAGAAGTCCAGACTGGGAATACCACAACATCAAAGCTAGCGTGGTAAAGTATGAAGCTGACGGACTTTCGGCTGATGAAATAGACGATATAGCCTTAGATGTACTCTATGATGATACCGAGAAATACGACGCTTATGAACGAGCGACAAACAAGACCGTAGTACTGAAAGACCATCTAGAAGGCTTTTTGGCATGGTGTGCGGAGAAGGGTAACCGACCCAAGAGCATTGAGCTAAAGAGAACTATGGTTTGTCAATTATGCGACCACTTTATACGCCTTGAGAAGGTAACAGAACAGGCAGTGATGCGCTGGACATCAGAGCGAAAGGTCAAAGGGGCAACCCAAAAGTCGATGAAGACATCCTGCAGAGACTTTTACAGGTATCTCGGTCAAGAGGTCTTGTTTAAGCAGTTGGACCTGTCTGTGCTTGATGGTCTCCAGACGAAAGCCATCAACAGCAAACCCAAAGAAGTCATTTCTGGCGAAGGTTTCAGGCAAGCATTAGCCGCCACAGAAAACAAAGATGGCCTCATGCTACTTGCCCACACAGGTCGGAGGGCGGTCGCCATAGCTAACCTAACTTGTGCTGATGTGATTACCTCTGATGGCGTAAGGTGCTTTAGGATAAGAATTGATAAGGGGCATCGACCAGAAACTAGTAAGCCGCACGTTATTCCTATTCACTCCAAGCTGTCAGCTATTGTTGATAGACTGCTTAAGAACAGCGCAGATGGCTACCTCTTGCCGCTAGATGGGACAACAATCGAGGCACGTTCGAGCGCCCTCCAGAGGGAAGTCAAGAAAAGTGGTTTGATAACGGCCCATCAGTTTAGGACTTCTGTCATAACAATGCTGCACAACTCGCCAAAGGAACTACCTGACAAGGCCATCTATTACGCTGTCGGACATAAGCATAAGGTGTCCAAAGATGAACACATGAGGACATACTTTAAGGGCCTTAAGCCTAGTCGGCTTGTGTCTACGACCGAGGAGATTAACTGGGATGAATGGGAATACGATCCGCAGCAGTATTCCTCTGCATGAGTAAGTACCTAGTCGCAGCTTCAAGCTAACCGTACCTTTATTCTTATGTTGTAGCTCATGCTGAATACCAAGGCGGGAGTGATTTACCTCTCATAATCTGGAGGGTCCCACGCTCCCTCAGACGCAGCTTACAATCTCACAGCAGCCTCAAGTGAACTCATGCAACCCAGAGCTTACTGGCCGTCAGTGAGGCGCTACGGCTCTACCAACGTACCTTCATGCGCTGCACTGTAGTGGCTTGCCAGATACCGTCACACCTTCAAGCAGCGATAGTAACTCGCTTTTGAGATGCCCAACTGCTCTTGTATCTTAACCCGATCAACAGCAGCAGCTACTAGTGCCTTAACCTTGTCAGCTTGTTGCATGGCCTTTGGTACACGACCTTTGTACTTACCCTCAGCTTGCGCTCTCTTGATGCCTTCGACCTGACGTTCTTTCATCATTTCACGTTCAAACTGGGCGACGGAAACCATCATGTTAAGGACCAGCTTGCCTGTAGCTGTAGACGTATCAACTGTCTCTGAGCCTAACGACAGGATC
>JAPKAB010000018.1 GCA_028825475.1 Ascidiaceihabitans sp.
GACCGCAGGGCATGCCACTGTCTAACGGAATGGCACAGCCAGAATTGTACAGTTACACCATTGCCTTACTGCTGATTGGGGGCGGGTTATTTTACCAATCTTTGGCGAAACGCTCTGCAATGATGCGCAAAGTTGGTTTGTTTGTGATTGGCGCGGCAGTTGCCAAGGTATTCTTTGTCGATATTTCGGGGCTTGAGGGACTGACGCGTGTGTTCTCATTGCTGGTCCTTGGTTTGTCGCTGGCAGGATTGGCGTGGCTCAATCGTTGGGCCCAAGAACAGGTCGAACCAAAGCCAGAGTAACAGGCAGGTTGGGGTGAATGGACACTTGTGAGCCTTATCCCACCTGCCTATAAGGCGGGTATGAGCTGTATTGACCAGATCATTATACGAATTATATCCCCGGCGCTCTGATACAGTGAGCTGCCGGGCTAAGGTGTTTGAGCCACTCGCACCGACCCAAGACATTCCCAAATTTTGATCCGAAGGACGCGACCAAATGAGCGCCGAGACACCTGACTATAAAACCACTTTGAACCTGCCAAAGACCGATTTCCCAATGCGCGCGGGCCTTCCCAAACGCGAACCTGAATGGCTTGCCCGTTGGGCTGATATGGGCGTGTATGACCGCCTACGCGAAAAAGAAGGGCGTAAGCCCTTCACCCTGCATGATGGCCCGCCCTATGCGAACGGCAATCTGCACATCGGTCACGCGCTGAACAAAACGATCAAAGACATGATTGTGCGGTCCCACCAGATGATGGGTTTTGATGCCCGTTACATCCCGGGTTGGGATTGCCACGGTTTGCCGATCGAATGGAAGATCGAAGAAAAGTACCGCAAGAAGGGCAAGAACAAAGACGCCGTTCCGGTCAATGAATTCCGCAGTGAGTGCCGCAAGTTTGCCGCTGACTGGGTCGATGTGCAGCGCGAAGAGTTCAAGCGCCTTGGCATCAACGGCAATTGGGACAAACCTTATCTGACGATGGATTTCCACGCAGAGCGCGTAATCGCGGAGGAGTTCCAAAAATTCCTGATGAACGGCACACTGTATCAAGGCTCCAAGCCTGTGATGTGGTCACCTGTCGAGAAAACCGCATTGGCTGAGGCCGAGGTGGAATACCACGACAAAGAGAGCTTTACGATCTGGGTGAAGTTTAAGGTGAGCAATGCGGCCGATGATTTGAACGATGCGCATGTTGTGATCTGGACCACGACACCGTGGACCATCCCATCCAACAAAGCTGTCGTTTACGGCCAAGACATCGCTTATGGCCTATATGAAGTGACAGGCACGCCTGACGAAAGCTGGACAGCTGTTGGTGACAAATTCTTGTTGGCTGACAACTTGGCCGCTGACGTGATGAAACGCGCCCGTCTTGAAGAAGACCAATGGACCCGCGTACGCGGCGTTCCCGCTGACGAGTTGGCAGGCCTAACCCTAAGCCACCCATTGGCTGGTGCTGAGGGATCAAACGGCGAATGGGACGAAGCGCGTGATTTCCGCGCGGCTGAGTTTGTCACCGACACAGAAGGTACGGGTTTTGTGCACTGCGCCCCATCTCACGGGATGGACGAGTACGAATTGTACCGCGACCTGAACATGTTGCAGCAGGTCATCACCTATAACGTCATGGACGATGGCGGCCTGCGCGCTGATTTGCCGTTCTTTGGCGGCACGTACATCCTGAACCGCAAAGGCGGCGAGGGTGATGCGAATAAGACGATCATCGACAAGCTGGTCGAAGTTGGCGGCCTTTTGGCACGCGGCAAGATCAAGCACAGCTATCCACACTCTTGGCGCTCTAAGGCTCCGATCATCTATCGCAACACACCGCAATGGTTCGCTGCCGTTGATAAGGCAGTGGGCGATGGCCAAGACACGCATGGTCTAACGATCCGCGAACGTGCGTTGACTGAAATCGACAACGTCAAATGGACACCACAATCAGGCCGCAACCGCCTGCACGCGATGATGGAGCAACGCCCTGATTGGGTGCTGTCACGTCAACGTGCATGGGGTGTGCCCTTGACTTGCTTTACGCGGGTGGGCGTTTTGCCGACTGACGACAATTTTCTTCTGCGCAACGCGGACGTCAACACGCGCATCGCTGAAGCATTTGAAGTTGAAGGTGCAGATGCATGGTACGAAGAGGGCGCGAAGGAACGCTTCTTGGGCGGCATCGTGAACCCTGATGAATATGACCAAGTGTTCGACATCTTGGATGTTTGGTTCGACTCAGGCTCCACGCACGCCTTCGTTTTGCGCGACCGCGAAGATGGTTCTGAAGATGGCATCGCTGATGTCTACATGGAGGGCACCGACCAACACCGTGGTTGGTTCCACTCATCCTTGTTGCAATCCGTCGGCACCACTGGCCGCGCACCTTACCGTAATGTTGTGACCCACGGTTTCACGCTGGATGAGAAGGGCATGAAGATGTCCAAATCCATCGGCAACACGATCGTGCCTGAAACGATTATCAAGCAATACGGCGCTGATATTTTGCGTCTTTGGGTGGCCCAAACGGACTACACTGCCGATCAACGCATCGGGAATGAAATCCTGAAAGGCGTGTCAGACAGCTATCGCCGCCTGCGCAATACGATCCGCTTTATGCTGGGTTCATTGGCCGATTTTGATGGGTCCAAGGCTGTGGATATCAAAGACATGCCAGAGCTAGAGCAGTTGATCATGCACAAGATGGTTGTGCTGGATGAAACCGTGCGCGCCGGGTACGCCAAGTTTGATTTCCAAGGTGTGTTCCGCGCAATCTTTGAATTCGCGACCCAAGACCTGTCATCCTTCTACTTCGATGTGCGCAAGGATGCGTTGTATTGTGATGGTGCATCGAACCGCCAAAACGCGGCTTTGACCGTGCTGGATCACCTATACGCACGCCTCACCACTTGGCTTGCTCCGATCTTGCCCTTCACGATGGAAGAAGTCTGGTTGGAACGTAACGCCGCTGAAAGTTCGGTTCACTTGGTTGATTTCCCAGAAACACCAG
Organism: Ascidiaceihabitans sp.; assembly: GCA_028825475.1. Taxonomy (GTDB): domain Bacteria; phylum Pseudomonadota; class Alphaproteobacteria; order Rhodobacterales; family Rhodobacteraceae; genus Ascidiaceihabitans. Next base: position 3,011 of record JAPKAB010000018.1, read on the forward strand.
CCGAGTGGCGCAATGATGCGCTGGCAGCACGTTCTGACATCGTGCGCGCCGTGCGCCGTGTTGTGACGGGTGCGTTGGAAGAGCAGCGCACAGCCAAGGTTATCGGTTCCTCGCTTGAGGCATGCCCAAGCGTGTACCTGTCCGAAGAGCTGGCAGCGGTCATCACCAACCCAGAAACCTTTGCCGATCTGTGCATCACCAGCCAAGTGAAGCTGGAAACAGGCGCAGCCCCTGAAGGCGCGTTTGTGATTCCTGAGGTCCAGGGCGTTTCAGTTGTCTTTGCTAAGGCTGAGGGCGACAAATGTGGCCGTTGCTGGAAGATCCTTCCAGATGTTGGCGGACACGCACATGCAGACGTTTGCGGACGTTGTAGCGCAGCACTTGGCTAAAGCAGGCCAAGATTAGAATTGAGGAAAAGGCGCTGGGCAACTGGCGCCTTTTTTGTGGACGCCCCTTTGGAAAACCTGTGTAGTCGCAGGGGAATAATGGAGTGCTCGAGATGTTTCTGAAAAATGCATGGTATGTGGCGGCTTGGGCTGAAGAGATCACACGCGACTTGCAGCAGATCGTGGTCTTGGGCGAAAAGATCTGTGTCTTTCGTACAGAGACAGGTGAATTCGTCGGGCTAGAAGATGCCTGCCCACACCGTAAACTGCCGCTGTCCAAGGGCCGCATCAAAGGCGACACTGTTGAATGTGGTTACCACGGTCTGACGTTTGACTGCGCTGGCCAATGCGTTTGGGCACCGGGCACAGGGCGCATCCCGTCCAACGCCAAGGTTCACGCCTATCCCCTGCATGAAAAATACGGGCTGGTTTGGATTTGGATGGGCAACCCCGCCTTGGCCGACCCCCAAGATATCTTCGGGATCGAAAACTACAACAACCCAGACTGGGGCATCAATCGTGGCGATGCGATGGAATTGGAATGCAATTACCTGTTGATGTGTGACAACTTGCTGGACCCGACCCACGTGGCATGGGTGCATGCGGGCAGCTTTGGCCAAGCTGCGACCAAGGACGCTCCGTTGCGGGTGACTAAGAACGAGGACGGCGTGATCGTGCATCGCTGGATGATGGATGTGGAACCCGCGCCATTTTACAAAAAAGTCATTGGTTTTAAAGGGAATTGCGACCGTTTGCAGCATTACGAGGTGCGCTATCCCTCACATGCGTTGATCCGTGCGGTGTTTACACCTGCGGGCACAGGGGGGCCTGATGGGCCATTGCATGAGGATGTGTTCATCATGGACAGCTATAACTTTATGACCCCCACAACTGAGGGTGAGACACGTTACTACTGGTTCCAACTACGCAATATTCGGCCAGATGATGCGGCACTGTCGCAGTTGATGACAGAGGATGTACAGCACGCCTTTGAAGAGGATCGTGCGGTCCTCAATGAGGTGCAAAAGGGCATGAGTAACAAGCGCACGCCGCACATCGATCTTCCGATTGATGGAGGGCAGTTGCGGTTCCGTCGTCAATTACAGGCTATGATCAATGAAGAAGAGCAAGTTGATCGCCAAATGGCAGAGTAGCGCGTTACTTTAGGCGAGATCGCAGGACACGGATCATGTTTTCACCCATGACTTTGCGAATGTCGGAATCTGTCAGCCCGGCCTCTTGCAGTGCGTGGGTCAGTGCAGGAAGCTCAGATGTGTCAAACGCGGTTTCAACAGAGCCATCAAAATCAGAGCCAAGCGATACGTGATCAACGCCAACTGCGTCTACGCCTGCTTTGATCATGCGTGCGATTCCAGATGGCGAGATGTCGCCGCAAGCGACTTCAGCCCAGTAGCTCATTCCCAAGACGCCACCAGAAGCAGCGATTTCCCCCATTAACTCATCAGTCAAGTTTCGCTTAGTTGGGCAGTGCCCATGAAGGCCAGTGTGACTAACGATGATTGGCATAGAGGTGATAGCGAGCACATCAACCGCCACTTGTGGTGAGGAGTGAGCAAGGTCAAGCACCATGCCGCGCGTTTCGATTTCAGCCACAACAGAACGTCCGAAAGCTGTTAGCCCTGCGTTGCTTTCGCCGTGCAACGAGCCACCAAGTTCGTTGTCAAAAAAGTGTTGTAGGCCGATGATACGGTGCCCAGCAGACTCGATTTTGTCCATATTCGCAAGGTCACCCTCAAGCGGGTGTGCGCCCTCGATCCCAAGGATACCGCCCACGCCCGTGCTGCCAGCCGCACGGGCGGCGAGATGGTTATCGAGGTCAGCTAGGGAAGTAATAATGGTCAATCTATCAGGTATTCTATCGGCCAAGCGATGTAGCTTTTCTGCTTGGTACATGGCGCGCTCAAGGATCGATCCCCATGTGCGGATAGGCCAAAGTTGCCCAATCGCAAGCGGAGTGATGTTGTCAAAGGCATCACTGGAATTGCTGTCATAGCTTTGATTAGCTGGGCTTTTAGTAACGGCTGTGAACACCTGGATGGCAACCCCACCTTCAATAAGGCGTGGAATGTCGACCTGACCACGTGTTCCACGCTTGGCTAAGTCACGCTGCCACAACAGGCTATCGGCGTGCCAATCACCAATGACAAGCGTGTCATGGAGCGCTTGGGCTTCGGCCGAAACCGGGTATGGGTCATGAGGCACGATGCTATTGCGGGTTTCTTCAACGTAGCCCGGCGCGATTATAAAGAAGGCGATGATAACAATGGCGAGAACAAGCAAGAGTCGTCTGATCCATTTCCCCAATACACGCATTGCCGTCTCCTTTGGTTTTAGTTGACTGCATCGTAAATCAGATCATGATCAAGGCAATAGCCAAGGTGGTTCTTTGCAAAATTTGGAGACCTGAAATGGCCGGTGGTTGGGCAAAAGATGGTGCTGTAAGTGAACAGATCGAAGCATCAATCAATGATGAGTTGGCCCGCATGCAGGCACGCAAAGTCCCTTTGGGCTCAAGCCTCTCACATTGTGCAGAGTGTGAGGAGCCGATCTCGGAACAACGGCGGCTGGCGGTGGTTGGAGTGAAGTTGTGCCTTGACTGTGTTCAAGAGCGTGAGACCCAGCATCAAAATCGTAGCGGGATCAATCGTCGCGGGAGTAAGGACAGCCAGTTGAAGTGATTGTTTGACGTATTCTCTTAGCGGCCCTTTGGGGAGAGTTTGTTTGGTAAGAGGAAAATGAGTGGGCCACGCGCTGAAGGGCGCGTGGCCAAATTGGTTTTAGTCTTCCATGGCTTCGAGTTCGTCGATGAACCCTGAGATCATTGAAAGACCTTTATCCCAGAATTTTGGATCAGACGCATCAAGACCGAATGGGGCAAGCAGTTCTTTGTGGTGCTTGGATCCGCCAGCTTTGAGCATCTCGAAGTATTTATCCTCAAAACCCTCATCACCCTCTGCGTAAACCGCATAAAGCGCGTTCACGAGGCCATCGCCGAAAGCATAGGCGTAGACGTAGAACGGTGAATGGACGAAGTGGGGGATATAGGCCCAGAAGGTTTCATAACCGTCCATGAATTCGAATGCTGGCCCGAGGCTTTCGCCTTGTACACTCATCCAAATATCATTGATATTTTCTGGGGTGAGTTCGCCTTGAGCACGTGCTGCGTGAAGCTTGCACTCAAAATCATAAAACGCGATTTGGCGCACAACTGTGTTGATCATGTCCTCGACTTTGCCAGCCAAAAGGATGCGGCGTTCTGACTTGGTTTCAGCCCCATCGAGCATCTTGCGGAACGTAAGCATTTCGCCAAAGACAGAAGCTGTTTCAGCTAGCGTGAGTGGGGTTGAAGAAAGCATTTCGCCTTGTTCTGCGGCCAACACTTGGTGCACGCCGTGGCCCAACTCATGGGCCAATGTCATGACATCACGTGGTTTTCCCAAGTAATTTAGCATCACGTATGGGTGCACATTCGTCACGGTTGGGTGTGCAAATGCACCCGGGGCCTTGCCCGGCTTTACACCTGCATCAATCCAACCGTCTGAGAAGAAGGGTGCTGCGAGTTCGCCCATACGTGGGTCAAACGCGTTATAGGCTGACATCACCATGTCTTCGGCTGTGGCCCAATCGACGATGCGGGTGTCTTCCATTGGGAGGGGCGCGTTGCGGTCCCAAACCTGCATCACATCAAGCCCCAGCCATTTGCGCTTTAGTTCGTAATAACGGTGGCTTAGCTTGGGATATGCCGCGACAACAGCATTACGCAATGCCTCGACGACTTCGGGTTCCACATCGTTGGACAAATGACGGCCTGTTTGCGGTGTTTCCATGCCACGCCAGCGGTCGATAATTTCTTTTTCCTTGGCTTGCGTGTTGTGCACACGGGCGAAGGTTTTGACATTGGCCCCAAAGACTTCGGCCAATTCACGTGATGCCGCTTCGCGGACACTGCGATCAGGGTCCGTTAGCAGGTTTAATGTGCCCTCAATGTTGAGAAGTTCACCTTCCACGTTGAACTCAAGTCCTGCGATGGTTTCATCAAACAGTCGTTCCCATGCATCGCCGACGACACCCAAATCGTGCATGAATTTTTCCAACTCGTCGGAAAGCTGGTATTTCTTCATCGCGCGGATGCGGTCAAATACTGGTTTGTAACGCGCCAGATCAGCATTGGCGGCTAAAAGGGCTTCCATGTGATCGTCGTCTAATGTGTTCAATTCAAGCGTGAAAAAAACCAGTGGTGTTGTGTAGTTTGTAATTTTTTCTTGCGCATCCGACATAAATTTTGCGCGACTCGCGTCTGTTGTCTTTTGGTAATAGCGCAGGCCAGCATAGGACATGATACGTCCAGCGACTTGGTTAATCTTTTCGTTACGGAGGACACAATCAAGCAGGCCAGTGGCATCAAGACCGGTTAGCTTGTTTTCATAGTCGACGGCAAAAGATGCGCACTCGGCTTCAAGCCATTCTAGATCGCGTGTGAGTTCGGGTGCCTCTTCTCCAGTGTATAGGTCATCTAGATTCCATTCAGGGAGATCGCCCATTGGGCCATCGCTATTTATGCCTCCGGATCCGGTGTTTGCATCTTGGGCGGGGAAAGGGAGTCTGAACATTTGAAGCCTCATTGGTTTTGTTAGTTTAATAGGTATGTGCGAGGGGCAGGCGGGACAAGGCACAAATACGCAAATGCTGCGCGCAGGCGCTGCTTGCGGACGTCCTTATGTGTGTATTTTGATGAAGCGGGTGCCCGTCCGATACAGAACACCGCTTTGTTAAGGCTGAAGATCAGTCTTGCTAAGTTTGGTCCGCGAATAGTGCTGCAATCTGATCAAAAGCATCATCACGTATACCTTGGCGCTCCATGAGAATTTCGTGCTCTGCGTCCTCGACAAGGGCCAGGTTGCCGTTGTCCCACCGGTTCATACGGTCATAGATCGAGCTAACACGCACAATCCGCTCATTTGTGCCTAAGAATGTGAGCGTTGGAATGTCAGGGGAAGGTAGCGCTGCAAGAGACCGTGTCTCTCTTAAGGCTTCACGTAACCAGACAAAACTGGGCCCACCAAGGCCAAGAGCGCTGTATTTGGCCACTTGATCTGTCATGAGTTCAAACATTGTGGGATCGGTGGTCAGCATGTTGTCTTCATAGGGCGCTGTTAGCACATAGGATTCAGGTGATGTATTTGGTGGGTAGGATGCGCCTTTGCCTAGAAACGGCATGATATGACTTAAAATCCATGCGACGGGGCGCAAATGCGGGGCAATATGAATGCCAAACATTGGTGCAGAAAAAGCGACAGCCTTGACTGGTAACCCGTTTTTCAAGGCACGAAGTCCGATGGCACCACCCATCGAATGTGCGACAAGGTAATATGGCTTTGGAAGAGTTAATTCCTCGGCAGCTCTCAAGAGCGCGTCGACATCTTTTTGATAATCATGGAATTTTTCGACATGCCCGACCATTGGGTCACCCAACAAGCGATCTGCCAAACCTTGGCCGCGCCAATCGACTGCTATCGTGCAATACCCGCGGCTCTCTAGGTCCGCGGCGCACGCCGCGTATTTTTCGACGTATTCGGTGCGGCCGGGGAATAGCAAAACTGTACCCCGAGCCGCGTTTTCTGCCCAGACTGCCAGTCTGATACGTTTGTTGTCTGATGTGGTGGCCCAATAGGCTGTCGCATTATCACCCGATGGGCAAATGTCAGCGTAAAAAGGTGCGGCAGTCAAAGTCATATTACTAGATCCTTAGCCTAAAACAGAGGCCAATTTCATTGCCATGCCCATGTCGCCATCGACCTTAAGCTTACCTGTCATAAATGCACTTGTGGCGTTTGTATCACCAGCCAAGATGCCTTCGAACGTTTCTGCGTCAGCACTTAGGGTTACATCTGTTTCATCGTCGCCCGCACGTGCGCCATCAGCGTCGATTACCACGCCGCCTTCGCCTTCGATTTCGAATTTAGCGGAACCATCAAATGCGGCTCCTGCCAATTTTTCGTTTAATGCAGTAACGGCTGCGTTGATAAGATCACTCATGTGTTATGGCCCTTTTGGCTATTTTGCGCAGACTGCTATGGAAATGCGGCTGCGTCCTGTTACATTCCTATATATGGGCATCAAAACAGCGAACCTCAAACTTACCGTTGCGGCAATTATGATGACAGTCATAAATTCCTTACCATTGGCTGCGCAACCGGTCACCTCTGATCTGTTAGAGCAGCTAAAAACTGCCGAAGTCGGAGACGTCGCCAAAATTGAACGGGCGCTAAAATTGGAGTGGTCGCGATCTGGGTCTAAGGCATTGGATTTGCTGCTATTGCGCGGGCGCGAGGCGATGGCCTCTGGGGATACAAATGCTGCAATCGAACATTTTAGTGCACTCACTGATCATGCCCCAAACTTTGCTGAGGGTTGGCATGGACGGGCAATAGCGTATTTCGAAATCGAATTACTTGGGCCAGCGTTAGCCGACTTGAAACGCTCTTTGGTGTTGAATCCCAACAATTTTGATGCGGTTTTTGGCCTTGGATCAATGATGATGACATTCGAAGATTTTTCCCGTGCTGAAAAGGCATTTCGGGAGGTTCTGCGCTTGCATCCCAATCACGAAAACGCGACCAATGCACTTGAACGGCTGGAAAGCCAAGGAATCGGGCGTGAGCTTTAAAAGCTTGGGCCATTAAGGGAATGTCGTGTCGCTGAACGGACGTGTCGTGGCCGTTTTAGGTCCGACAAACACAGGTAAAACCACCTATGCAATCGAGCGTATGTTGGGGCATCGAACGGGCGTCATCGGCCTGCCGCTGCGCCTTTTGGCGCGCGAGGTCTATGACCGCATCGTTGCAATTCGTGGGCCGTCAGTTGTGGCCTTGGTCACAGGTGAAGAACGCATTGTTCCGCCGCGCACCCAATATTGGGTGTGTACGGTTGAGGCTATGCCAGAAGGCATGGGGTGCGATTTTCTAGCAGTTGACGAAATCCAAGTATGTGCCGATCCTGAGCGTGGCCATATCTTCACGGATCGCTTGTTGCGTGCGCGTGGCCTGAAGGAAACGCTATTCCTTGGCTCTGATACAATGCGCAGTGCGATTGCTGAACTGATACCTGAAGCACAGTTTTTACGGCGTGAGCGGATGTCTGAGCTAACGTATGTTGGCCAAAAAAAGATTAGCCGCATGCGTCCGCGTAGCGCGATTGTCGGGTTCTCCGTCGAAAACGTATATGCGATTGCTGAGCTTTTGCGCCGTCAAAAGGGGGGGGCTGCTGTTGTGATGGGGGCACTCAGTCCGCGGACGCGTAATGCACAGGTTGAGATGTATCAAAACGGTGAGGTTGATTATCTGGTGGCGACAGATGCCATCGGGATGGGGTTGAACCTGGATGTTGATCACGTTGCATTTTCTGCGCTATCCAAATTCGATGGGCGCCGTATGCGTCCACTTGCGCCTAATGAGCTAGCGCAAATTGCTGGGCGGGCAGGGCGCGGCCTAAAAGATGGGACATTTGGAGTGACAGGGGACGCGCGTCCCCTGGATGACGGCATGGCGCAGGCCATTATGGACCATAAGTTCACGCCACAGCGCAAATTGAATTTCCGCAATCATGCGCTTCAATTTGGCAGCGTTGACCGTCTGATTCAGACACTTGAGGCATCGCCTGACCACGAAATGTTGGTCAAAGCCCGTGAAGCTGACGATTTAGCAACACTTAAAAACCTATCCCAAGTTGGGGAAGTGAGTGCGCGTGCAACCGATGGGCCATCGGTCAGGTTGTTATGGGATGCATGCCGTTTACCGGACTTTCGAGGCATTGGTCGGGGGACCCATGCGGACCTTGTAGCAGTTATTTACAACTATTTACATCAAAGTGGGTGCATTCCAGACGAATGGATGGAAAGACAGATCAAAGTGATCGATCGGACCGATGGAGACATCGATACATTGTCTAAACGGCTCGCTTTTATTCGAACTTGGACCTATGTGGCACAACGCAAAGGTTGGACAAATGACGAAAGTCATTGGCGTGAGCAGACGCGTTCTGTAGAAGACAGGTTGTCGGACGCGCTGCACGAGCGTTTGACCCAAAGATTTGTAGATCGGCGCACATCCGTGCTTTTGCGCCGATTGGGACAGAAGGAAGCCATGGTGGCCGAAGTAAACGACGCAGGTGAAGTGACTGTAGAGGGTGAATTTGTTGGCAAACTGGATGGTTTCCGGTTTAGTCAGGACAAAGGCACTGGAGTGGCTGAGGCCAAAACGATCAAAACGGCGGCGCTTCAAGCGTTAGCCCCGCAGTTTCATCTGCGCGCTGATCGGTTTTATAACGCTCCTGATACAGAAATTGATTACACGGAACAGGGCGGCCTTATGTGGGGTACCTCTGCCGTTGGTAAACTTGTCGCTGGCGCAGATGCGCTTAAGCCACGGGTTGAAGTCTTTGTTGATGACGTTGCTGGGCCAGAGGTTGCTGAAAAAGTGCAACGTCGCTTGCAACATTTCATCGATCGCAAGGTTGCGGCCTTGTTTGAGCCGTTGTTGAACCTTGGTCGCGACGAGGCGTTGATAGGTTTAGCGCGCGGCTTTGCATTCCAATTGGTCGAAAACATGGGGGTGTTGCCACGCTCTGTGGTGGCCAACGAAGTTAAGGCACTTGATCAAGATGCTCGTGGCGCATTGCGCAAACATGGTATCCGTTTTGGTCAATTCACCATCTTTATGCCATTGTTGTTGAAGCCCGCTGCGACGCGTCTGCGTTTGGTTCTTTGGTCTTTGAACAAAGGGCTGGATATTTTTCCTGAATCGCCTCCTCCTGGCTTGGTCACAATCCCAGCTGAAAAGGGTGTGACGGAAGGGGCCGACACGGTGTCAGGCTACCGCATTGCAGGCGAACGCGCGATCCGCATCGATATGTTGGAACGTCTTGCTGACATGCTGCGCTCAGAGGACTCACGTGGAGGATTTGAAGCCAAAGCTGACATGTTGTCCATTACAGGTATGACGCTTGAGCAATTTGTGGATCTGATGCAGGGCCTTGGTTACAAAGCTGAAAAAGGTGAACGTGCCAAAGTTAAAACTGCACCGGCTGCTGTTGATACACCTGTGAAGGCAGAAGTTGATGCTCCAGCGGCACCTGCTGAAGCGATTGATACTGAAGCACCTGTGGCAGAGGTCGAGATGGAGGTGTTCTACACCTTCACTTGGTCACGTGCACCGCGTGCAAACACACGTCCAGCCCGTACTGGCGATAAGCCAAGCGGTGAAAGCCGTGGTAAAGGTAAACCTAAAGGTAAGCCACGTGGTGCCAACAAAGGTGCGCGCGACGACAAGGCAAAGTCTTTCTCTGCACGTCCAACAAAACCTGAGAAGAAAATCGATCCCGACAATCCGTTTGCAGCGGCATTGATGGGATTGAAAAGCGGTAAGTAAGTGAGCGATCCATCGGGCAAACAACGGCTAGACAAATGGCTGTGGTTTGCCCGTTTCTTTAAGACGAGGTCATTGGCCGCGACCCGTGTTGCTGCTGGCGATGTTCGGGTTGATGGGGAACGAGTCACCAAACGATCCACGCTCATCCAAGCAGGCAACGTTTTAACCTTTGCAGTCGGTACACAAACGCGTGTTATTCAGATTGGTGATATCGGTGATCGCCGTGGTCCAGCGCCTGAAGCACAAGAACTTTACACCGATTTGACCCCGTCCGAGGTCAAGCTTGAGAACAAACATCCTGCAAACCCTAGCTTTGAAGGAAAAGGGCGCCCGACTAAGCGCGATCGCCGTAAAGGTGATCTTTATCGCATCCATTCCTTCAGCGACGTCAGAGACGACCTTGAATGATCCTCTCCACTGAATTAGCTAGTCCAACGAACCGTTAAAAACGAGCGACCCTATATGACATATATCGTCAATGATGCTTGCATCGCCTGCAAATACACAGACTGCGTCGAAGTCTGCCCCGTAGATTGTTTCTACGAGGGTGAAAACATGTTGGTCATTCATCCAGATGAATGCATCGATTGCGGAGTTTGTGAACCCGAATGCCCTGCAGATGCTATTCGCCCTGATACTGAGCCTGACATGGAAAAGTGGGTTGAGTTTAACCGTAAGTATTCTGAGCTATGGCCGGTTATCATCACCAAAAAAGACCAACTTCCGAATGCGGAGGAAATGGACGGCAAAGAAGGCAAGATGGAGCTCTTCTCTGAAGCGCCAGGTGAGGGTGGCTAAGCCACTATAGATTCGCGGTTTTGGGGCGGAAATACGCTCCGAGCCATGAATTTCAAAAAGTAATTTGTTATTTTTAGTTAAAAGGCCTCCCAGCGAACTTTCTTGGGGGGCTTTTTTGTGGTATGGTGTTTGAGTATATAACCTAACGGATCAATTCCCAGCCCAGCGATATTTAAGAAGCTGGGCCCAGAAATCACTGAAAACCGCAAATTTGACGTGGCATTCTTGCCCCGCCAGTTGCGGTTTTGACTTTGAGTTTTGCATGGAAATTATCTGTTTTCTGAGGAAAATGAATGACTAAATCGAAAAAGCTAGACTTCCGTACCGGTGAATTTGTGGTTTACCCAGCCCATGGTGTTGGTCAAATCACTGATGTTGAAGAACAGGAAGTTGCTGGCGTTACGCTAGAACTGTTTGTGATTTCTTTCGAGAAGGACAAAATGACTCTGCGCGTCCCAACACATAAAGCTGTTGAAATCGGTATGCGCTCTTTGTCATCACCAAATGACATTTTGCATGCGATGAAGACCCTAAAGGGTAAAGCTAAGGTTAAGCGCGCTATGTGGTCCCGTCGTGCGCAAGAGTATGAGCAAAAGATCAACTCTGGTGATCTGATCGCAATTGCTGAAGTTGTGCGTGACTTGCACCGCACTGATGATCAGCGTGAGCAAAGCTATTCAGAACGTCAGCTTTACGAAGCTGCGCTTGAGCGTCTTACACGTGAAGTTGCGGCTGTTGAAGGCGGTGACGAAGTCGCTGCTGGAACCAAGATCGTAGATGTGTTGATGAGCCGTGTTGTGCCTGTCATTGCTGCGACCTAAAACGCCTAAAAATTTCAAAAACCGCGCGAGATGAAAGCCTCGCGCGGTTTTTTGTTCGCTGCTGTTAAGCGACCAGGAAAACCAGGATCGCGGTCTCGCACAAGACTTGGGTTGCGCCTAATACATCGCCGGTTTGTCCACCAATTTTTGTTTTTGCCAGCTTAGTCAGGCCAAACGCGATAAACACCGTGATCAGTGCCGCACCGATTGCACTAAATCCAATAAGTATCAGCGCCAATACACCAGCAGCACCGCATGAAAAGGCCGCTGTCTGCTGCGTTGGGCGGCCAACGCTGTGCGACAGCCCTGTATCGCGGGCATTTTCTACCATTGCCATGATTGCAGGTAGTACGCCTCTTGATAGAACCGCGGCAGCGATGACACCGGCAAACCCAAGGGAAATAGCGGCGCTTAGCGCCATCCAGCGAAGGCCAGTGACAATGACGATTGCCAGAACGCCGTAAGTGCCTATTTGGCTGTCTTTCATGATCTCTAGGCGACGCGCTGGATCAAAACCGCCCCAAAAGCCATCGGCGCAGTCAGCAAGGCCGTCTTCGTGCATCCCACCGGTTATGATCATACTGGTGGCAAGCATGAGGCCGGCAATGATCGCTGCATTCACGCCCAGCCAAAAACCGATCGCGCCGACAATGCAGGTTGCCATGCCAACAATTACCCCAACAATAGGAAACGCCCATGCATTTTCTGCTTGGCGTTCAAAGGCTTCATCGGGCGCTTGTGGCAAGGGCAGCCGAGTCAATAATGTGCCTGCAGCAACAATATCCCAAAGAGAATTTCTGAAGGTCGTGCCGTTCAAGTCGTTTTTATTCATGTCCGCGCCTTTTTCATGTCTTGCAGGTTAAGGCGCATTGGGTAAACAGACGATACAGGTCTGGCAAGAGTAGGAAGCGACACATGAACAATTCATCAACAATTACCTTTACTAAACTCGATCATGTGCGCGAATTGATGCAGACACTGCCAGTTTCAGACGCTGCCGCTGTTGAAGGTGCACAGGCACGCAATAGCCAACTGACCAAACCACCAGGTGCTTTAGGACGTTTAGAAGATTTGGCTATTTGGTATGCTGGATGGCGCGGGACTGATCGCCCTGTCATCAGCGCCCCACAAATTATTGTATTTGCAGGCAATCACGGTGTCGCTGCCAAAGGTGTATCTGCATTCCCGCCCGAAGTTACAGAGCAGATGGTCTTGAATTTCCAACATGGCGGTGCTGCAATCAACCAATTGGCTAAGACGTTTGGCGCAAAGATGGACGTCCACGCATTGTCTTTGGAGACGCCTACTGCTGATTTCACACAAGGGCCTGCAATGACTGAGACGGAGGTCTGCGCAGCTATCCAAACTGGTTGGGATGCAGTTGATCCAAATACTGATTTGCTTGTTGCGGGTGAAATGGGCATCGGTAATACGACTTCAGCGGCTGCGATTGGTATGGCGCTACTGGGCGGTGATGCCGCCGATTGGACTGGCCGTGGTACAGGTGTTGAGGGGCCCGCACTTCAAGCGAAGACTGACGTAGTGGCTGCAGGTGTAAAGCGCCACGCCGGTAAAGGCGACGGTTTAGACGCATTGGCGGCTTTGGGTGGTCGCGAGTTGGCAGCTATGGCTGGTGCGATCCTACGCGCGCGTGCGCTGTCGATTCCGGTAATCTTGGACGGGTTTATTTGTACAGCAGCCGCGACATGCTTGCATGCCACACAAAATGGTGTGTTAGATCACGCTGTTGCGGGGCATCAAAGTGATGAACAGGCTCATAAACGGATGTTGGTCGCATTGGGAAAACAACCGTTGCTACAACTTGGACTACGCTTGGGAGAGGCATCTGGTGGAGCTTTAGCCATTGGTATTCTACAGGGTGCTGTTGCGTGTCACAGTGGTATGTCTACCTTTGCTGAGGCCGGCGTTTCAGATGGCTGAAACTAGCTTTTTGGCATCTTGAGGGTCAAGTTTCGGCTGCCCTTTTTGTAGCGCAACTCGTTGTCGCCAATGGCTGAGACGCGTCCACCATCGATACGATCGCCAACTTGAACTTTTTGATAGCGGCCATTTGAAAGACGGACCAAAGCTCGACGGCTAGATGGTTTGCCGTAAACGCCGATCAGATTAACGTTGCGAAGGTTGATCGCGTTCTTGACCGTCGCTGATTTTGCGACACTGGCGGACGACGGAATTTTGGGAACAACAACCTTTGGCGCGACTGACGCAACACGCGTTCCTTGATCCGTTGATTGATTTGCCTTGGCACGTTTGACGATCCGCGCGAAATTCTTTGGACGTCCATCTGGGCGTACAGATGCCGTAACTGCCTGTGGATTTGTTGGACCTTCAATGACTATCCCGCCAACACGTGGTGCCAGCCCCGCAAGTGAAGCCGCCGCCGCCGCCGCTGCTGCGTCATTTTGTGCGTTCTCAGTGGCTGGATCGACATCTCGTTGCGCAACGGCTTGTTCAACTGCCGGGCGCAATCGTGGGCGTAATTGGGCAAGTTCTGATCGCGAAAGCCCCCCATTTACGGATCGTTCATTTTGTTCGATAAGATTTGATGGTCGTGGCTGTGGACGTGTTTTGGCGATCAACGCACGAGCCGGATCCACTTTTTCTGGTTGAGCCTTACGTTCTGGCATTTGTGGCGGTGTAACTTCGGGGCGACCTAAAAAAACTGTAACTCCGCTGGGCGTTAACGCACCGTTGATCGTCGGAACGACCAACCCATTAGAACCGAGCGCAAAGGATGTGCCCGCCGCCACGGGCGTTGTTTGTTCGCCAAGTCCGCGGTCAGTTAAAAGCGCGCCAACATTGGGCAACGCGATAGCATCGTTGGATGAACTGACGGGATCGATGCTGGTAATGTACAGGTCAGCCAGGCTGATCAATGATGCGGGCTGCGGGACTTCTGGCGCAACAGGCCATATTCCAGTTACCGCGTAGTTTGCCGCAAGTTCTTGAGCTGAAAGTTCTGGTAATGCAACGACAGGATCGGCCTGTGGTGTGCGCAGGGCGTCCAATACGGCCGTGTCTTCAGGGCTTAGGTCAGACCATAGGGATGCGGTTTCAATGTTTGGCCCTATGTCCTCTGATGGGGTCGGTGCCAAGCCCGAGGGTGCCTCAGCAATTGCGTCGTCATTTGGGGAGTTGAAGAAGCGGGCAAGACCTTCGTCCATAAAGACAGAGGCCCAAGCGGCCACGCCAGCAAGAAAAAGTAATAATACGGCAGTTAAGATAAGGCCTAAGAATTTTGGTTTTCCACCAACAAACGCTTTGCGATCTGCTTTGCGTGCACCAAAAATTGTTAAACGCTGCGCCTCTGTTGATGGTTGGGTTGAAATTGGGGCTGGCGCAGGTATCGACTCGTTGCCGGATTTGCTCCGCCGGCTCAAGAACCCTGCTGCGATCTGAGGTTCAGGCGGATCGATCGCGACCAATCCGGGTGTTTCAGATGGTGTATCCTCTAACGAAGGGACAGAGGCAGAGATGACTGAGGTTGCCAGGATGTTTCGGGTTGCACCTGCAAGCGATGGAGACGGTCTATTTGGTGCCCGACGACTTGCGAAGCCAACAGCTACTGGGTTTTCAGATATCTGGGTAGGGGATTCGATGGCTGTTGGGGGCGCAACGGCCACGGCATCAGGCGCAAGTTTTGGTTCTGTTGTTTCAGTCGGTATTATGGGTGGAGAGACAAGTTTTTCAGCCGCGACCTCGTCAAAATTGTCCGCAATAAGCTGTTCTTCCCTGACGCCGTCTTCGGTCGCCTGTTCTGCTATCGGCGCGGCTAATTCTGGCTCTTCATGTTCCAGCACGCCTTCCTCAGAAACGGCTACTGTTTCAACAACAGGAATGGCAAAAACCTCAGGTTCCAGGTGTTCAGGCTCGAGTTTGGGAATGAGTGCCTGCGGAATGTCAGCAGCGTTTCCAACTACAACAAGTACAGTTTGGTCAGGAACAATTGTTAAATCGCTATTCGGCGAGGTTGCACCGAAAAATGGTTCGCCGACGAAGTTACCTTCTTCAGGGATCGCCACCCAGCTTACAGGGTTAAAGTTGTGCTCTCTTGCAAATGCTTTAGCTTCTGCCAAGGTTTCGCAAGCGACTGCTGCGACATAGGTTTGTGACTGATCCGAACTAACATCATAGGCCAGATCAGAAACGGCATAAGGAGTCGCACCTTCTAGCGCATCAAGCGCGAGTTGGTCACGCTCATCTTCGCTTAGGTCACCCGTTTCAAGCGTAATATATTTGATTTGATCGTTTGGAATGATCAACTTGCTGCTGATCGCATTATCAATGCATTGACGCGCTTTGGCTTCCAATTTGGCTAAATCGCCAACCAAATCCGTAGAATCGAGAGCAACTTCATCAACCAAACGCCAGCCATCCGCTGCGCGCAGCAGCAGGCGAATGCCCTCAAAAGAAAGGGAAAGCGCAAAATTCGGCTTCATCGTATGTCGGTTCCATCGATCTGTTGCGTGCCCAGCGGCACATCTTCAATCCTAAGGATATAACAGTCACGCTACGATGGGAAGTATTTCGCTAAAATGTGGAGCAGACTCGTCGAACGCCGGTGTTCATCAATCGCACGGTGTATGCGAGATGCGAAATAACCAAAGGAAATAAGGGGGTAGGCACAGCAGTTTATGTGCTGCATTGAAATTTGCTCTGCGGAATATTGCCGATCCCGCAGAGCAATTGTGTATTGGCTTAGCTTGTCGCTTTGGCTAGAGCTTGATCCAAGTCAGCAATCAAATCGTCTGCGTCTTCTGTTCCGATTGAAATGCGCACAACTTCTGGAGCTGCACCAGATGCGCGTTGTTGCTCTTCAGTCAGCTGACGGTGTGTCGTTGAAGCCGAGTGAATGACCAAGGACCGCGTGTCGCCGAGATTGGCGACGTGGCTAAAGATTTCTAGCGAGTCGACCAATTTAATGCATGCTTCATAACCGCCTTTGACAGCGATAGTGAACAAGCCACCCGCTCCACGTGGGCAAATTTTAGCAACGCGGTCGTAGTATGGTGAAGACTTCAGACCCGCATAAGTCACGTAATCAACCCGCGGATCGGTTTCGAGCCACCCAGCGATTTTCTCAGCATTTTCAACGTGGCGTTGCATGCGCAAGGATAGGGTTTCAGTGCCCATTAGCGTGTAGTGCGCCGCTTGCGGGTTCATTGTCATGCCTAGATCGCGCAGGCCAATTGCGATACCAAAGAAGGTGTATGCAAGGTTGCCAAAGGTCTCGTGGAACTTGAGGCCGTGATATGCTGGCTCTGGCTGGCTGAGTGATGGGAACTTGTCGTTTGCTGACCAGTCAAATTTCCCTGAGTCGACGACGCAACCACCTGTCACAGTGCCGTTGCCTGTGAGGTATTTGGTGGTTGAGTGCACGACCAATGTTGCACCGTGTTCAATCGGGCGGCACAGGTACGGGGTGGAGGCTGTGTTGTCCACGATCAATGGAATGCCTGCATCGTCAGAGATTGCAGAGATTGCGTCGAGGTCAGTGATGTAGCCACCCGGGTTGGCAATCGCTTCGCAGAAGACCGCACGTGTGTTTTCGTCAATCGCTGCTTTAACCGCATCCAAATCGTCAAAATCAACGAATGTGCAAGACCAGCCAAAGCGTTTGATGGTTTGGCTGAACTGAGTGATCGTACCGCCATATGCGCGGCTAGAAGCCACGATGTTCATGCCCGGTGACATCAACGGGAAGATCGCCATGATTTGGGCCGCGTGACCAGATGAACAGCAAACCGCGCCAACGCCACCCTCAAGGGTCGCAATGCGTTCTTGCAAAACGGCAACTGTGGGGTTGGTCAGGCGGGAGTAAATGAAGCCTACTTCTTGCAAGTTGAACAACGCAGCAGCGTGGTCAGCATCGCGAAAGACATAGGCTGTCGTTTGGTGGATCGGCGTTTGACGCGCGCCAGTTGTTGGATCAGGTTTTGCGCCTGCGTGAATTTGCAGCGTATCAAAACCATAAGTTGGGCCATCAGTCATTGTTTAGATCCTTTTCCATAGCGGCTGTTTGTTGCCTTGTGGAGTAAGGTATGCACCGCCAACGATCAAGGGTGAGACTGAAAACCAAAGTCTTAGCGCATCCAGAAGCCTTCGGACTTAATCCGATTGCGGATCGCTTGTTCGCGCCGCGGCATGTGGTTTTGATCAAACAATGCACGCACTTTTTCACCGCGACCTTGATAAACGGTACGCTTAATCGCTTCATAACCTTTTAGGATTTTTTTGATCTTGTTCGGTGCGGCAACTGTTTCCAAGGTTTCAATTACATGCTGGCTTTCACGTGCATAAAGCAGCGGAAACATGCGGTAATGACAGCTGGTTTTACCATCGAGATAGCCAGCTTCCAAGGTATCGCGACCACCGCCAAGTGCATGTACCACCAAAGGTAGGACTATTTGATCCAACCATGGCGTTAATTCTTGGCAGGCCAGTTCAGGCATTGGTTCGCGACGTACAGCTAATGCGTATTCTAGAAATTTCTCACCAAAAGCATGAGGGCAGTTGTAGTAGAAGAAGCCTGCGTTGAAGTAGAGATAACGCTTCCAGTACTCATCGGGCTCCGACAAATCTAGACTGCTGTCGAAATCCAAGCCGAATTTATCATAGAGCGATTTCCAAATACCCGCATAACCTGGGCCATAAAGCGGAGGCTTTGGCCATGTACCTTCACGGCGAAGCGATGCGCTGGGGCGGTCAAAGTCAAAAGGCACTTCCATCAGGTTGTCAGTGATTAGGGTGTCGGTGTCGAAAAAGACGAATGGTTCACCTTTGGGTAATGCGGACAACATTTCAATTTTATTACCATAGGCGTAATCGGCGCCGAAGTGTTTGCATTCAAACGGCACAATTTCAGCATCCAACCCCTCAAGGGCTTCGCGGATGTCGGGTTTTAGGCGTGGATCGTTTGGCCACTTTGGACCCGGTTGTGGCTCTGCAATCAGCAGTTTTCCTTGAAAATCAGGGCTGTGATGGCGCAGAGATGCAGCAAAAAGCAAGGCTTCGTAGCCCAAGCGGCCATTCTGGCCAACGACAACAACGTTGAAGGTTCTTGGATTGCTTGATTGTTTTGCCATGCTGCGCCTGCTTTTCTTTTTTATCAGTATAGTCAGATTGTTCGATGTACAAAAGTCGGCAAATTAATTTTCTATATCGATGGTTATCAAACTGGGAAAAAAGAGAAAGCTCCGCAAGAATGCGAGGCTTTCGTTTCATATGGGCAGTTGTTTAGACAGAGACTGTTAAACCACCATCAACTCGAAGGTTCTGGCCCGTTACATAGCTAGAAGCATCAGACGCCATGAATGCCACGGTTTCAGTGAGTTCACGCACATCTGCGTAACGTCCAGCAGGAATGCGGTCCAAACGGTCTTGTTTCTCTGGCAAGCTGTTGATGAAACCCGGAAGGATGTTGTTCATCCTAATACCTTCAGGTGCATATTTGGTTGAAAACAGCTTTGTGTAAGAGGCCAATGAAGCACGGAATACCGCAGATGTTGGGAAGTCTGGATCAGGTTCGAATACCGCAAAGGTTGAGATGTTGACGATGGATCCCTTGCCTTGGCTCTGCATTATTGGCAGGACCAGTCGGGTAATACGCACAATGTTCATGAAGTAGTAATCCATGCCAAGGTGCCAGTCCTCGTCACTGATTTCCATGATTGGGCCCTTGGGACCATGACCCGCACAGTTGATCACTGTATCTATCCGGCCAAAACGCGCCATCGCCGCGGCAACAAAGGCTTCTAGATCCGCAACCACCAAGTTGGAGCCCGTGAAGCCCAAGCCGCCGAGCTCTTTGCCCAAAGATTCGCCTTTGCCTGAAGAGGAAAATACAGCGACGTCATAGCCCATTTCGGACATCTTGCGGGCTGCGTCTGCGCCAATGCCGCTGCCTCCGCCAACAATCATTGCTACTGGATTGGTCATTCTGATCCCCTTACGTTTTTTTCGTGTCGTCAACGATGTTCATGGTCGCAACGCCAGAATTGCCAAGCTCGACAGAAGCAAACGGCCCACCATGACACATGTTACCTGGGTCTTGGCTGTCCAACACATCACTCGCTGCAAATGTTTCTGCAGCAAACTGTTCAGCGTTGTCTTTTGGTCGATAGCCAAGGAAGCTGGCTTTTGCGTTGTCCACAGGCACCCGGTCATTGTTTGATACGCCGTAGACGACAGCAAAGCCTGTCACAGGTGTATCGATCGCGCGTGTCACCAGTTGGATTAGATCATCGTATGATAACCAAGACCCAACAGCGCGAGGGTTGCCGACGTTTGCGGCAGACAGAATGCGCATGCAAACGGATTCAACACCGCGTTTGTCCCAGTAAAGACTGGCCAGATCTTCCGCAAAACACTTGGCCAGACCATAATAGGTGTCCGGACGGTGAGGCGCATCAGTTCCGATAAATTCGTTTTTCGGGTGCATACCAACGGCGTGGATTGAAGAAGCATAAACAACACGACGCACACCGTTTTTAAATGCGGCTTCCCACACGTTATAGGCACCAACGATGTTGGATTGAAGGATTGCATCAAACGGTGCTTCGTCCCCAATTGCGCCAAAGTGGACAACCATGTCTGCGTCTTTAAGTAGGTCAACCATTTGATCTAGGTTGGCCAAGTCAGCTTTCACATAGCTTTCACCCGCGTAAAGTGTGCCGATCTCGTCTGCCAGGTCGGTTGAAACCAACTGATCTGCCATTTTGCTAAGCGGTTCGCGCAAGTGAGATCCAAGACGGCCAGCTGCGCCTGTTAGAACGATCTTTTTCATGGTGTATTTCCTTTGACGGTCAATTTGGAAAGGGCCGCGGCGATGCGGTCCAGAGCGATGTTCAGGACATCTTCAGAGCAAGCTGTGGAGATGCGAAAAAAAGGCGATAAGTCATAGGCGCTGCCTGGCACTGCGGCGACTTTGGCTTCGGATAAGATGTATGCGGTAAATGCTGTGTCATCTTCTAGTGCAATACCTTCTGCAGTCGTGGCACCTATGAAATGTTCACAATTTATATAGGCGTAGAATGCGCCATCTGGTGGAGCCAGCGTCAAGCCATCGATCCCTTTGATACGTTCGACAACCAGATTACGCCGTGCTTCAAATGCGGATTTGAAGAGGGCGACGCTGTTTTGGGGGCCATTCAGTGCGGCCGATGCAGCTGCTTGGGCCACCGAACATGCACCCGATGATATCTGCGACTGCACTTTGGTCATACCTTTAATCAAAGGGGTAGGGCCTGCGCCATAACCAATGCGCCAGCCGGTCATCGCATAGGCCTTTGATACACCACTTACTATCAACACTTGACCGCTCAAATCTGGATTGGCCGAAAGGAATGAAACATGTTTCTTGCTATCAAAAGTGATGTGTTCGTAAATTTCATCCGACATAACCAACACGTGCGGATGGCGGCGGACTACATCGCCAAGCTCTGAAAGTTGCTGTGCATCATAGGACGTCCCAGATGGATTGGACGGGAGGTTCAACAAAAGCCAACGGGTGTGAGGCGTAATTGCTGCCTCAAGCAACTCGGGGGTTAGACGAAAACCGTTGTCGGGCGGGCAATCGATAACAATAGGTCGCCCACCAAGGATTAAAACCATGTCCTTGTACTGACCGAAATATGGGGCACAAAGCAGAACTTCGGACGTGTTTTCCAATGTCGCCATGAACGCATCAAAGATGACCTGCTTGGCACCGTTTCCTACAATGACTTCGCTTGGGGAAAAGTTTAAGGTGTTGTCGCGTTTGAATTTATCGATAATTGCCAACTTAAGCGCGGCGGTTCCATCCGTTGGTGGATAGCGCGTTTCACCGAGTTTAGCAGCTTGATAAGCTGCCTCAACGATGTGGGCCGGCGTATCAAAATCTGGCTCGCCCAATCCCAAATCGATCACGTCATGACCTTCGGCTTTTAGTGCTTTGGCATTTTGGCTAACAGCTGCTGACGCAGAGGGTTTTACTGCATCCAACCGCTTTGCCAGGTAGTTCACTGTAACCCACCTTTGACTTGAGCAAGTAGTGCATCAGATCCTTTGGCAAGAATTGATGCATCAGACCCACAAGCCACAAATGTGAAGCCTTCATTCAGCAATTTGGCGGCAAATTCTGTGTCCAATACTAGTGTGCCAACGGGGATACCTTTGGCCATTAGCGCGCGGGCGGCTGGCATGATCAAATCCCATACAGCATTGTCCATCGGTTTGCCCAATAGGCCCATGTCCGCAGCAATATCCGCGGGTCCAAAAAACACACCCGAAACACCGTCTTGGGTCCCGATTTCTTCGGCCATCGCGACGGCTGATTGGGTTTCAAGCTGCAGGATCACGGTTGTTTCCTGCTCGACTTTGGCAAAATAATCTTTGATGCGACCGAATTTATTCGCCCGAGTGGAACCAGAAACACCGCGCACGCCATTTGGTGGATAGCGTGTTGCAGCGATTGCCTTTTGTGCCTCTTCTACATTTTGGATCATCGGGAACAATAGGCCTGGCGCACCGGAATCTAGTAAGCGTTTTACCTGAACCGTGTCGTTCCAATCTGGGCGAACAATCGCGGTGGTTCCGGTTGAAGCAAAGACCTGTAGCTGTCCGATGACTGAATTAAGGTCATTGGGCGAATGCTCCATGTCGATGAGGACCCAGTCGTAACCTGACGGGGCCACAACTTCGGCTGTGAAATTACTTGATAGTGTAACCCACAGGCCGATCTGCTTTTTCCCTGCAGTAATGGCGCGGGTGAATGGGTTTTGCGGGAGGTTCATTAGATGATGGCCTTCTCTGGGAATTTTTCACCTTTCTCAATACGCTCATATCCGAAGGCTGACAAATCCAGTGTGCGGTACTCACCATATGTCAGCAATTCAGACACGCCACGCCCCATCGCAGGGGACTGCTGGAACCCGTGACCGGAGAAGCCATTGACGAAAATAAAGTTGGTGATCTTTGAGTGTGGGCCAACAATCGCGTTTTGGTCAAAGGTGTTATAGGCATAGTGCCCCGCCCATGAGTTGATCAACTTGATCCGCTCAAATGCTGGAATGCGGGTGGCCAGCACAGGCCATACCTTTTCTTCCCAGATCGAATGATCCTGAACGAAGTCGTCAAAATCCACCGCAGGGTCATCATCTGGCGGGCAGCCGGCCAGATAATAGGTCCCTTCAGAACGCATATGCACGCCAGACGGATCAATCGTCAGTGGTAGATCGCGATCCAGCGGCGTTTCTGCGTCAAAGATAAAGGTGTAGCGTTTGCGTGGCTCAACAGGGATGTCGATGCCCGCCATCGCCGCCGTCAACGCCGCGCGTGGGCCAGAACAGTTCACAACCGTGCCGCATGACACGACCTCACCAGAGGCCAACGTGACGCTTTCCACTTTGGAACCATCCGTTGATTTGGTCATAGCGACCACTTCGTTTGTTAGGTATTCAACGCCGCGCTCGCGGGCTGAGCGTTTCCACCAGTCAAACAGGGTGTTGCCGTCAAAATAGCCCTCGTCGATCAGGTTGTGGTTGCCCACTAAGATGTCGTCGAGATTATAAAACGGGTAATCCGCTTTGATTTCCTCAGCGGTCATGTGCTTGGTACCAGCGCCCAATTTGGCCTGAATTTCCTGGCCCTCTTTTAAGGTGGCGGCGAATTCTGCGTTGTCGGCCAAATACATATAGCCATAGCTTTGCAAAATCGGGTGGGGCACGCGTTCATCACCGCCCATGTATTCGCGAAAGTTCTTCACGAAATCCGCAGCGAACTGGGAAACGCGGATGTTCACCTCGTTTGAGAACTGTTGCCGCATGCAGCTGTTGGTGTGCACGGTGGATGTGAATTCATAAGTTGGGTCTTTTTCAACGACCAAAATGCTGCCGTTGAAATCGGGGTTGGTGGCTGTGAACCACGCCACGGATGATCCCAGCATCGCGCCGCCGACGATTACAACGTCATAGCTGTTGGCTTTGGGTGTTTGCAGTTTGCTCATTATACCATCTCTCCCTTTGCGACGGCGGTTTGGACCGCTTCAATGTCTTGCTGCGTCATTCCATAATCGTGCGCGGCAGTCTCGGCGGATATATATCCACGAGCCAAATCGCGTTTTACCAGTTCTGGATCGCGTTCACTGACAGGACCGTAACCAGCCCCACCGGGAAAGGCCAAAACAACACGGCGCCCATGCGCCACAAACTGTTTGCCTTTGCCGTACATTTTAGCGCCGTCGTCTTGGATGATAGTCGTTGGTGCACCGTTTTCGCCACCTTGGCGGCCACGGGCAGGGTGATCTACGCGGTCAAACATGGCTTGGAAATCAAACTCATGCCCCTCGCGCGCGCCGACTTCCATGTACTGGCCCAAGCCCCCACGGAACTTGCCCGCACCGCCACTGTCAGGGCGCAACTCTTTGCGCCAAATAATGACGGGGCCAGTGTGTTCTGTGGCCTCAATCGGCATGGTCATTACACCCGATGGGAAGGCTGTCGCGTTCAAACCGTCAAATTGCGGACGCGCACCTGCGCCACCGGAGTTGAACGTCAGCACCTCAGCACGGCGCGCGCCAACTGTGGGTTCCGCATCGGTGCGGGGGCGCAGGGACACTTGGAAATTGCACAGACAACCCGCGCCCTCAGCAGGCACAGTGTTGGGCAGCAATTGATCCAAAGCCGCGTAAATCGCATCTGGAACAAAGTGGCCCACGATATGGCGCAGGGCCACAGGCGCAGGGTGTACCGCATTTACGATTGAGTTCTCAGGGGCCGTAATCTCGAACGGAGCCAAGGAGGCGGCGTTGTTCGGAATTTCAGGAGCAATGGCGCATTTCAAAGCGTAGCAAGCATAGGCTTTGGCATAAACCAGCGGACAGTTGATGCCTTTTTTATCTACACCAGAGGTGCCTGCAAAGTCGGATAGTATACGATCCTGTTCAATGCTCAGCTTCACCTTCAGCGTAATCGGTGCAGAGAACCCATCAACCGTCATTTCACCTGATGCTTCGCCATGGGGCAGGGCATTGATACATTCCAGCGTTGCGCGGCGCGAGTTCTCAAGGATAAATCCGCCGATGCCATTCAGATCATCCAGCCCGAATTCCTCCATCATCTCGATCAAACGGCGATGGCCGATCTCGTTACAGGTGGTCAATGCATAGATGTCGCCAACCAGCTGATCAGGTTCACGCACATTGCCGCGCACGATACGGATTAGGGTTTGGTCTACTTCGCCGCGGGTCACCAGCTTCATGATCGGGATATAAAGACCCTCTTCATAAACGCTGGCTGCATCTGCGCCGAAACCACGGCCACCGATGTCCACGATATGGGCGGTGCACCCAAAGAAACCCGCCAGCTCGCCCTTGTGGAAGGACGGCGTCACAACGGTGATGTCATGCAAGTGGCCTGTGCCTTCCCACGGATCGTTGGTGATATAGACGTCACCTTCAAAGATGTTCTCGCGTCCAATGCGGCGGATAAAGTGACCAACCGCATCGGCCATCGCATTCACGTGTCCGGGTGTGCCTGTCACCGCTTGGGCCAACATCTGACCGTCGGTGTCATAGACGCCCGCAGACAAATCACCCGCTTCGCGTACGGATGTTGAGAAGGCGGTGCGAACCAATGCTTGTGCTTGTTCTTCAACGACCGAAATCATGCGGTTCCACATGACCTGATAGGCAACGTTTGACGGGGTGCTCATGCTTGCGCTCCTTTGGTGGTCATGTCGATTGTGCCGTCGGGCTGGGCCGTCACTTGGCGCGACGATGGAACGATGATGGTGGTTTCGTCCTCTGTCACAACGGCGGGGCCTTGAACGGTTTGGCCTGTCTTCATGTCATCGCGCAGCACCACTTGGGCATCGGTCACAGCGGCAAGGGCTGGATCAAATAAGGCGCGTTGACCCGCAACCGTTGCGGCCCCCGTGTCAGAGGCCAGCGCGATTTGCGCGACCTGCTCTGGCGGGGTTGTCGCGTTCACCGACCAAACGGTGATCTCAACATCCATGCCATCCACAGTGCGGCCAAAGAGGGCGGAATAATCCGCCTCAAACAGCTTAAGGAAGGTATCCGCATCTGGTGACATGGCTTGTTCAGCAGTCAATGAAATCGGAATTTCCCAACCTTGCCCCGTGTAGCGCATGTAGACTTTGAACTCAGAAATAATGTCTGGGCTTGTATCGCATGAGCGTACAAATCCTGTGGCCTCGTCCTGCAGTTCCGTGAGTAGAGATTTGATAATGTCAGGCTTAAAGTCTGACAGTTTCATATAGACAGAACGGTTCGCCTCGAAACTAAACGGTGCCCGTAGGAACCCAATTGCTGATCCCACACCAGCGCCCGTTGGCACCAGCAGGCGATCAACGCCCAGCTTTTCACACAAACGACCAGCATGCAGTGGGGCGGCCCCGCCGAATGCGATCATGGTGTACTCAGATAGATCCTCGCCGTTTTCCACCGCGTGCACACGGGCCGCATTGGCCATGTTTTCATCCACAACCTCGGCCAGACCGAAGGCCGCCGTTTGCGCGTCCATATCTAGCGTTTTACCCAGCACATTGACCAAAGCATCCGCAGAGCTTTCTGCATGCAGTTGGATTGATCCACCAGCAAAGTTGTCAGGGTCGAGTCTGCCCAAAACTAAATCAGCATCGGTCACCGCAGGCTTGTCGCCGGCTTGGCCATAACAGGCTGGTCCAGGTTCCGATCCCGCGCTTTCAGGCCCAACCCGAATTTGGCGCATAGAGTCGATATGGGCCAGCGACCCACCACCAGCACCAATTTCGACCATATCAATCACAGGGATCGAAATCGGCATTCCAGAGCCCTTTTTGAAACGATAGGTGCGGGCCACTTCAAAGACGCGGGATGTCTTTGGGGTTTGGTTCTTGATGAGGCAAATCTTGGCCGTGGTGCCGCCCATGTCAAAGGACAACACCTTGTCCAAACCATAACGCGCGGCGATGTTGGCAGCAAAAACAGCACCACCCGCAGGACCGGATTCAACAAGGCGCACAGGGAAGTCAGCCGCGCTCTCAATAGAAATGATCCCGCCGCCAGAGTGCATCAGGAAGACAGAGCAATCCGCGCCCTCATCCTCAAGGCGACCTTTCAGGCGACCCAGATAGGATTTCATCAACGGCTTGATATAGGCATTGGCGACAACCGTATTGAACCGCTCGTATTCGCGCATCTGTGGGGAGACCTCAGAAGACAGCGACACCATCACATCCGGCAGTTTCTCAGCAAGTACATCGCGCACCATACGTTCGTGAACTGGGTTCAGATATGAGTGGATCAAACCAACAGCGATACTTTCATATCCCGCCGCATTGATCTGATCGGCAACCGCTTCAACCTCTGCGCGGTCCAGATCAATCAACACGCCGCCAGTGGCATCCACACGCTCTGAAATGGTGAAGCGGCTTTGGCGTGGGATCAATGGCTCTGGCAGGGTGAGGTTTAGATCATACTGCTCAAACCGGCTTTCGGTGCGCATCTCGATCACATCGCGGAAACCCTCGGTGGTGATCAGGGCTGTTTTGGCACCGCGACGCTCGATCAGGGCGTTTGTAGCAAGGGTCGTGCCATGGATGATTTGACCAATATCCGCAGAGGAAATATTGGCCTTGGCACAAACCTGCTGCATGCCATCTATAATCGCGTTTTCAGGTGCGATGTAGGTTGTCAAAACCTTTGTTGAAAATTGTTGCCCCTCTACCTCAATAACCACGTCGGTAAAGGTCCCGCCGATGTCGACGCCCATACGAATTGCGCTGTTGCCCATGTCTACTGGATTCCCTGTGGGTTTGAGTCTGTTTTCTCAAATTAAGGCGAGTCAGTAGATCAAATCAAATTGTTAAATTCGATAGTAAGAATAAGGAAAATTTATCCTATTTTTTGTGGAAGTCCGCCATTGTTTTCGCGATCTTAGCGGCTTGGGGGACAAAGCTGGGTGCGCGGTCCGCATCAAAACGTGCAAAAAATTCCAAATCTTCTGGCTGCCATTGGTAATCAATCTGGATCAAGTCACCGCTGTTCAACTCTTTAGTAACCATTGCGGCAGGAAGGGTGGCAACGCCCATGCCGTTCAGCGTCATGTACAAGCAGGCTGCTAAATTACTGGATGGAACAAGGCGAACATTCAAATCTTTGCGGCGTGCAAAATGCGCTGCGGTTTCGGTGTAGAGTCTCGTGTCACGACTGTGGGTTAAGATAGGATGCTGAGCGATGTGGTCCATTGTGGGGTTCTGTATTCCACGTAAACTAAGACTGCGTGAGGCGACCCAAACAAGTGGATAGTCCCCAAGTGGAATTTCTCCAGTCATTTGTTGGCGAAAAGGGCCGTTTTGCAATGCAAGGTCGAGGGTGCGCGCGGCTAGCTCACGTTCCAAGTTCACCGACAGATCAACGGTTAGTTCTACATGCAGCTGTGGAAACGTAGTGCTGAGGGCTTTGAGGAAGTCACTGAGCCACGTGTGAACGATCATTTCAGTTACGCCAAGACGCAAAGTGCCGTCGATCAGGCTGGGTTCTGCAGCTGCGTCAGCAAAGGCATCTGCCGCGCGCAGAACCTTTCTGGCGTAGTCTAGCATCTGGATTCCTTTGGATGTCAGGCGCACAGACCCTGCATCACGTTCCATCAACTTGCGTTTCATTGCCCCTTCAAGCAGTGCAATACGGGATGAAACGTTTGGTTGTGTTGTATTTAAGCGATCAGCAGCTTTGCGAAAGCTGCCAAGGTCTGCGACCCAAACAAAGGCCTCAAGCTGTTTTAGGTTGATTTTCACACGTCATACCCATCAATTTTATTAATCATACGCAGATTAGTGGATAATTTTACCTATTGTAAGGAGGGGCGGCAGGCAGAGCACTTGCCTTTGTTGCGTTTCATTCTCAATTAGGATATCTATTGCGAATAGTTCGCATGTAGCGTCACATGTTGGTGCCATACCTTTGAAGGGAGAGTCGATATGCAACGGATTACTTTGGGACTTTGTTCTCTCGCAATAAGCGCAGCATTCGCGTCTCCAATTCTAGCAGCCGACGACAAATTCAAGGCAGTAACCACATTCACTGTGATCGCCGATATGGCTCGTAACGTGGCGGGGGACGCCGCCATTGTGGAAAGTGTGACTAAGGCGGGTGCCGAAATTCACGGTTATCAACCGACGCCTCGCGACATCATCCGCGCCCAAGGTGCTGATTTGATCTTTTGGAACGGATTGAACCTTGAACTGTGGTTCGAACAGTTTTTCTCGAATCTATCAGAAGTGCCAAGTGTCACCCTGACTGATGGTGTTGACCCGATGAGTATCACCGGTGGTGAATACGACGGTAAGCCAAATCCACACGCGTGGATGAGCACGACCAGCGCCATGATATACGTGGACAACATTCGCGACGCTTTTGTGCAGCATGACGCTGAAAACGCGGCGATCTACACAGCTAACGCCGAGGCGTATAAGAAAGAGATCGTTGAGGCGATCAAACCGCTTGCAGAAGCTATCTTGAACGTGCCTCAAGCGGAGCGCTGGTTGGTGAGTTGTGAAGGGGCATTTAGCTATCTTGCACGTGATTTTGATATGAAGGAACTTTATCTTTGGCCGATCAACGCCGATCAACAAGGTACACCACAACAGGTGCGTAAGGTAATCGACGGGGTGCGTGCAAACAATATTCCAGCCGTATTCTGTGAAAGCACGGTCAGCCAATCACCCGCCGAACAGGTCGCGCGTGAGACAGGTGCGACATACGGTGGTGTGTTATACGTGGACAGCCTAACAGACATAGATGGTGCAGTGCCGACCTATATCGACCTGTTGCGTGTTACGATCGAAACAATTTCGACTGGATTGACTAAATGAACGCCACAACGGGCATCACCGCCAATGACGTCACAGTCACCTACCGCAATGGTCACACGGCCCTGCGCAATGCTAGCTTTGAAATCCCCACTGGAACGATTACCGCGCTCGTCGGTGTAAACGGCGCAGGGAAATCCACGCTGTTCAAGGCGATTATGGGCTTTGTCCCCGCTGCCAAAGGCGAGATCACTGTGTTGGGGATGCCTGTCAAAGATGCGTTGCGCCAAAACATAGTTGCCTATGTGCCCCAGTCTGAAGAAGTCGATTGGAGCTTTCCTGTCCTTGTCGAAGACGTGGTGATGATGGGGCGCTATGGTCACATGGGATTCCTGCGCCGCCCTTCGCAACTGGATCACGATGCTGTCACATCATCCCTTGAACGCGTCAACATGATCGAATTCCGCCACCGCCAAATTGGCGAGTTGTCAGGCGGTCAACGCAAACGCGTCTTTCTGGCCCGTGCCCTGGCCCAAGAGGGCAAGGTGATCTTGCTGGATGAACCGTTCACAGGTGTGGATGTTCAGACCGAGGATGCAATCATCACGCTGCTGCGCGAAATGCGCGATGAGGGGCGGGTTATGTTGGTTTCAACTCACAACCTTGGCTCTGTCCCAGAATTCTGTGATCGGACTGTTTTGGTTAAAGAAACCGTGCTGGCCTATGGGCTGACCGAGACTACTTTTACACATGACAATCTGGAACTGGCTTTTGGCGGCGTACTGCGCCACTTCGTTCTTGGTGGAGCCGATCTGCACGACGATGAGGATGGCCGGACAATCCGCGTGATCACGGATGATGAACGTCCATTTGTTGTGTACAGCGATGAGAAGGGCTCCAAAGAGTGATCGAAACATTGCTTTTGCCCTTTACCTATAACTACATGTTTAACGCCATGTGGGTCAGCGCACTTGTTGGCGGGGTCTGTGCATTTCTTTCGGCTTATCTGATGCTAAAGGGGTGGTCACTGATCGGTGACGCGCTTAGTCATTCTATCGTACCGGGCGTTGCAGGGGCCTATATGCTGGGCCTGCCATTTGCGCTGGGCGCATTTGCTGCGGGCGGATTGGCGGCTGGTGCGATGCTGTTTCTCAACCAAAGATCGGGCTTGAAAGAGGATACTATTATTGGGCTGATCTTTACGTCGTTCTTTGGGTTGGGATTATTCATGGTCTCGCTGTCACCCACATCCGTGAGCATCCAAACTATTACCATGGGCAACATCCTTGCCATCACACCGTCCGACACACTTCAACTGGCGATCATCGGTTTCGTGACCCTCGCGATCCTGCTGGCTAAATGGAAGGACTTGATGGTCACCTTTTTTGACGAAAACCACGCACGCTCCATTGGGTTAAAGCCGGACTTGTTAAAGGTTGTGTTCTTCACATTGCTATCCGCATCCTGCGTCGCGGCCCTGCAAACCGTTGGTGCCTTTCTCGTGATTGCGATGGTCGTCACACCGGGGGCTACGGCCTATCTGTTGACAGACCGTTTCCCGCGCTTGCTGATGCTCAGCGTTGCACTTGGGGCAGGAACGAGCTTTTTCGGGGCCTACCTCAGCTTCTTTGTGGATGGGGCCACGGGTGGTTTGATCGTTTCATTGCAAACCGTGATCTTCTTAATCGCGTTTTTTTTCGCACCTAAACACGGCTACATCGCCGCCCGCCGCCGCGCAGCTGCAGCGTTGGTGTCATGATGATGAATGAACTGCTTCTCCCGTTCCAATTTGCGTTTATGAACAGCGCCTTCATGATCATGACGATCATCGCAGTGCCAACCAGCTTGCTGTCTTGCTTCCTTGTGCTCAAAGGGTGGTCCCTGATGGGGGATGCTATCAGTCATGCGGTATTACCTGGTGTCGTGATCGCCTATATCATCGGTATACCGCTGATCATCGGAGCGTTTTTTGCAGGTATGTTCTGTGCTCTCGCCACGGGTTTTCTGTCTGAGAACAGCCGTGTGAAACAAGACACGGTAATGGGTATAGTGTTCTCAGGAATGTTTGGTTTTGGGATAGTTTTGTACACTAAAATTACAACAGACGTGCATCTGGATCATATTCTGTTTGGCAATATGTTGGGCGTCGACGCAACCGATCTGTGGACCGCTGGTCTGATTGCGGCCTTCGTTGCTGCTGTTGTGATTGCTAACCGCCAAGACCTGCTGTTGCACGCCTTTGATCCGATACAGGCCCAAGCGGTTGGCCTGCGCGTGAATTGGCTGCACTACGGATTATTGTCGATGATCTCGCTGACGATTGTGGCAACGCTTTCAGCGGTAGGAATAATTCTATCAATCGGATTATTAATTGCACCTGGGGCGATTGCATTTTTGTTGACGAACCAGTTCAAACGCATGTTGCCGATTGCGGTTGGGGTCACTGTATTCTCTGGAATATTGGGCGTTTACGTTAGCTTCTTTATCGACAGTGCACCCGCGCCAACGATCATTTTGATCCTAACGATCATTTTCATCGGCGCGTTTATTCGTTCAAATATGCGGTCTAAGCAAGCGGCTTAAGCCTCTTCAACAGGCCCACCAGCTTTGACCCAGTCACCGATGCCGCCAATGTTGGTCACATTTGTGTAGCCCATGTCGAGTAAGGTCTTACCGGCCAATGCCGCTTGCCCACCAGCAGCGCAAACCAGATAGACTTCAGCATCCTTGGTGAGTGCCCTGTTGTGTGCCGCCGTCGCTGGATCAGCCATGAATTCAAGCATGCCACGAGGAATCCGTTGCGCGCCTTTGATCGTGCCCGTTGCCGCGATGGCAGCGCTGTCGCGCACATCAACGAAAACGGCTGTAGGGTTCGCGTGACGGGTTACTGCTTCATCGGCTGGGATGCGTGGAACTGCTGCGTTGGCCGCTTCCATGTAGGATTTCGAAGTTTGCATGATGGTGTCCTTTGAAGTTCTATTTGCCTTAGTGCACAGATAAGCAAAGGCGTGCCACCAATCCAGTGGCTACGGCAAAGGAATTGGGCCTGCATCTTTGGGCTGGGCATAGCCGCGTGCAAATGCGGGACGCGCGGCAAGTTCAAGATACCAACGTTTTACATTCGGGAAATCGTTTAGATCAACTTGATGGTATTCAAACCGGGAGGCCCATGGCCATGTCGCAAAGTCCGCAATGCTGAGTGTGCTGATGATATATGGGGAAGTGGCGAGGTGGCGGTCCAAAACCCCATAAAGGCGCAGTGTTTCAGCATGATAGCGTTGCTCTGAATATTCGGACTTGCCCTTGTTGTACTTTAAGAAATGGTGCGCTTGGCCAATCATCGGGCCAAAACCACCCATCTGCCACATCAACCATTGCATCATCTGCCAATATTCGGGGCTCCCATACTCAGGAGCAAATAGGCCGGTTTTTTCGGCGAGGTACATTAGGATTGCACCCGACTCAAATATAGATTGATCCCCGTCAACAATTGCAGGGATCCGATTGTTAGGGCTGATCTTTAGAAAATCAGGTGCGAATTGTTCATCTTTGGTGATGTCGATGGCATGGCTTTTGTACTCCAGCCCCATTTCTTCCAATGCGATCGAGATTTTACGTCCATTTGGCGTTGTCCATGAGTAAAGATCTATCATTTCAGGTCCTTAGTTTGTGCTGTCTGCGCCATCAGATCAAACAATGGCGTAACGGATGGGGCATCCGCAATACCCTTGGCCAAAGTTAAAAACTGTTCTGACCATGCCGTACCCAATACCGGTGTTGTGAGGCTGCGAAACTTGTCCCAAATCACTTGATCTGAAACTTTGTTCTCTGGATCACCCTGTGCCTCCGTGGCACCTGAGGACAAGATGCGCCCATCATTAAGGTAGAAGTGGGTGCGTGCAAAGCGACGGGCGGGGAAGGCGTCGTTAAATGCGTCGTCGTCGACAATCTCAACAGTCTTGGCCAACCCGATAATTTGTGGGTCGCTGAGGCCATCGTTTGTGATCTCGGCCACACCGATTGTACCACGCATAACTGCTGCAGCGACTGAAAACGGTAGCGAGTATTGCGCCTGCTCGGTCGTTGTGGGGATCGAGGCAAGGCGTCTTGCCTCATGAAATGTCTCGACTTTGACCGATGTGATCTGATCTGCGGTGACATCGTGGTCACGGATCAAAGCCAACGCTCCCTCTGCGGCAGGCTGTGCCCAGCGGCAAACTGGATAAAGCTTGATATATTGCTGCTCAATGTACCAGTTCTGACCCAAGTCATCCCAATATTTTGCTAATTCAGGAGCTTCCATGGTGATAGCAGGGGCACCGGTAAACCCGTCCTGTGCAAGGTATGCGGCCGAAACCCCAGCCATTGCGCCCCACCCTGATCCGTCTTTGAGCATCGTGGGCGCATCAATAACACGCATCATCTGACTGCGTGGACCGTGATATTCTGCAATGCCAAGCGCCTCTCGGGTTTGGCCCTTAGTTAATTTCAATTGCCGAGCAGTTAATGCGGCTGCCGCCAAAGAAATCCATGCGCCAGAAGTATGAAAATCGCAGGCACTTGCATGTAAGGCAATTCCGGCCCGAGTACCGATTTCGTATCCAATTACGATGGAAGTTAGAAATTCTTTGGGGTCATCAATCCCTTCGGCCTGCATGACTGCGATCAATGAAGGGAAGATGCCGCAGCCCACATGGCCCTTGGCCAATTTCATACCGTCATGGGCATCCAGCGCATCGATTGTCATGCCATTGGCAAGGGCTGCTCCCGCAGCGCTGGCTTTGCGGCCGTCTTGCCAAAGGATTGCGTCTGTTCCGCAAAACTGGCGTACCGCATGGTTGTGAATGATGCTTGCTAGTTGGGTTTGCGACCCGCCAACGGCCACACCTAAGGTGTCGACCAGACAGCGAATGGCTTCATGGATTGTGGCGGCAGGTAGATCGTCAAATCTAGTGTCGAGGATGAAATCTACTGCCGGCATGTGCATTGTTCCTTATGCGTAAAAACTACGGAAGGCTGCGATAGCTGCCTCTAATCCCGCATCGTCAATGTCGCGGTGCATGACCATCCTTATCGTAGGATGTTGCCCACCAATGCGTACACCAGCAGCCTCCATATGAGCATGTAATGCGTTATGTTGGCTAGCGTTGGGTGTGAAGAACACCATGTTTGTACCGCTGTGAACATTTCCAACATCTAAGTCATGCAGGGCATCGGCCAATTGAGCTGCGCGGTCATGGTCCACGGGCAGAAGTGACAAATGATGATCTAACGCATGTGTTGCGGCAGCGGCCAAGACGCCCGCCTGTCGCAATCCCCCGCCCAAGATTTTGCGATTGCGCCTAGCTCTTGCGATAATGGCGTGGCTACCGACCAAAATCGAACCAACTGGTGCGCCCAATCCCTTTGAAAAGCAGATGGAAACACTGTCGGCGCAATTAGCGAGTTCTTTAGCCGTGCACTTAAGTTCCGTTATTGCATTAAAAAAGCGCGCGCCGTCTAAATGAACGGATAGTCCAGCGTCCCATGCCGCCTGTGCGGGGGAGCGCATCTTTTCCAATGAAATGGCTTTGCCGCCAACCGTATTTTCCAAACACAACAAGCGACTGCGTGCGTAGTGTGGGTCGTCATCCTTAACCGCACCTTTGACTTGCTCTGCTGAAACGGCGTTACCTTCGTCCACGGGGATCGCATGCATCGAAACGCCTGCCAGAACCGAAGCACCGGCGGCTTCATCAGCATAAATGTGATAAGCGTCGCCCACGATCAATTCGTCCCCACGGCCACAGTGTGCCATGATTGCGCAAAGGTTACTTTGTGTACCGCTGGAAACAAACATGGCGGCGTCTTTTCCAAGCAAGCCTGCCATGCGGTTCTCAAGAGCAATAATGCTGGGGTCTTCGCCGTAAACATCATCACCAACTTCAGCGGCTGCCATTGCCGAGCGCATCGCGTCGTCGGGGCAGGTGACTGTGTCACTACGCAAATCACAGACAATTGAGTTACGGATACCGCTATCCATTGCACCATAAGTGCTCATTTAGTGACCTGAGTGTAGGCGAGGGCGGCGACGATGTGGACGCGAGTTGTGTCGCCGCCATTTAACGCAGTATGATAACCACGCGTGTCTGTGAAGTAGACAGATCCATCAGCTGGCAAGTGGGTTACATGGTGATTGACCACAAACAAGGAACCGGGATTTGTTGTAACCGGAATGTGTAGGCGCGGTTCTGGATCACGGTGCCAAGAATTGCAGTTATACTGACTTTTGGCCAACACACGGGTCCGTCCGATTGGAAAGCGTTTGGTTAGTTCTTCGTGAACATATTCAAAGTAAGTGCCTTTGAATTTTGGGTTGAATTCGGAAAAGTCGATTTCCGGCACCAAATCTTCGCGGGCTTCTTCGACGTATCGCGCATCGCCGCGTAACCAGTAACGACCAGAAAGATCGTTTTCTGTCCATTCAGTTTGACCGGGTCGTTGGGTGAGGGGGAGGGCGGCAAATCCTTGATCTTGCATTCCGCCTTTGAAGGCTTCGCGTGCCAAACATTCGTCGAGCGCTGCACGCAACTCATCGATGTCAAACTTAAGTTCTAGCTTCTGAATGCCGGGCCCCGGAAGGAAGTCCGCGACCGAGGTTGTCTCGGGCGCGGTCTGCATCCAGTTTGTGATCGAGTTAACGTCGTTATCATCTATCGCTGCGCGAAACCCCATGGCCGTGATCCTTCAATCAAATATGTATTTGATTACGACGTTAGGGGAGCATTTGCTTTTGCGGAAGTCTGTATTTTAACTGTTTAAGAATTAGCGCTATTGGGCGACGATCTTGTTTACCGCCGCGGTGAGCGCTATGCTGATCACATTGATCTCACCCATTGCGTCAATGCGCTGTAACGCACCGTTGTCCTCATAGTAGCTGATCAACGGCGCAGTTTGCGTGTGATAGGCTGCCAATCGTCCACTCACGGTTTCAGCGTTGTCATCTGCACGGCGCTTCATTTCTGTTCCGCCACAGTTGTCACAAACGCCCACTTTGGTGGGGATTTTGAAGCTGTCGTGGTATCCCTCACCGCAGTCGCCACATGTGTAGCGTCCAGCCACGCGTTCGACCATTGCTGCGTCATCCACCTCAAGGCTGATGGCGGCATTGATCTTTTGGCCGTTCTGCGCCAGCAATTCATCTAAGGCCGCAGCCTGTATCGCTGTGCGTGGGAAGCCATCCAAAATCACGCCCTTGGCGCAGTCAGCGTCAGCCATGCGGTCGCGCAAGATATCGATCACAATTTGGTCGCTGACAAGCGCACCAGCCTTCATTACGGCGTCAGCGGCTTGTCCTGCAGGCGTTCCTGCGGCAACTGCTGCGCGCAGCAGATCGCCAGTGGACAGTTGAACAAGGCCGAATTGCTTTTCTAGCATCCGCGCTTGGGTACCTTTGCCAGCACCGGGCGGGCCGAGTAGGATTAGAACAGGTGAGGTATTCATAGTGTATTTCCTTTGGTCAATGGTGTTCGCCGCGCTTATGCGGCAAACACCATCGGGATCATTTAGCCGCCCATACGATTTTCGATGAGGTCATCAACAACGGTTGGATCTGCCAAGGTTGAAGTATCGCCCAAAGCGCCAAAGTCGTTCTCTGCAATTTTGCGCAAGATACGGCGCATGATTTTACCTGAACGGGTTTTTGGCAGACCAGGTGCCCACTGAATTAGGTCAGGTGATGCGATTGGACCTATTTCTTTACGGACCCAGTTGCGCAGTTCAACACGCAGCTCGTCACTCGGGGTTTCGCCATTCATCAATGTGACGTAGCAATAAATGCCTTGCCCTTTGATATCATGTGGATAGCCAACAACAGCAGCTTCCGCGACTTGTGGGTGTGCCACCAGTGCGCTTTCAACTTCGGCCGTTCCCATTCGGTGGCCGGATACGTTGATTACGTCATCGACGCGACCTGTAATCCAATAGTCACCTTCTGCATCTCGTTTGCAGCCGTCACCGGTGAAGTAGTAACCTTCATAATCCGCAAAATACGTCTTTTCAAAGCGTTCGTGATCGCCCCAAACAGATCGCATTTGACCGGGCCAGCTGTCTTTGATGCACAAGACGCCCTCGACATCGTTGCCCTCAATAATTTCACCACTTGCTGGTTCAAGAACCACAGGTTCAATGCCAAAGAAGGGCTTCATCGCAGAACCCGGCTTTGTTGCATGTGCTCCTGGCAATGGCGTCATCAAGTGACCACCTGTTTCTGTTTGCCACCATGTGTCAACGATCGGGCAGGTGCCGCCGCCAACAATTTCGTTGTACCAGTTCCAGGCTTCTGGATTGATAGGTTCACCCACTGTACCAAGGATACGTAGACTGCTTAGATCACATTTCTTAACAAAGTCATCACCTTGCGCCATCAATGCGCGGATAGCAGTTGGCGCTGTGTAGAACTGTGCCACTTTGTGTTTTTCACAAACCTGCCAGAAGCGAGAAGCATCTGGGTACGTAGGAACACCTTCAAACATTACAGTGGTCGCACCATTCGCAAGTGGACCATAAACGATATAGCTGTGGCCGGTGACCCAGCCTACATCAGCGGTACACCAATACACGTCGCCGTTTTTATAGTCGAAGGTGATTTCGTGGGTCATTGCTGCGTAAACGATATAACCGCCGGTGGAGTGGACCACGCCTTTTGGCATACCTGTCGAACCAGAGGTGTATAGAATGAACAGCGGATCTTCAGCATTCATCTCTTCTGGTGCACAATCGGATGATGCTGCTTGGCTTAGCACATTGTAATCGCGATCACGTGCTTCGTTCCACGCAACATCGCCGCCTGTGCGGCGCACAACTAGGCATTGAACTGTCGCGTTACAGTCAGCCAGCGCTTTGTCTGCGTTCGCTTTAAGTGGGGTATTACGGCCACCACGTGGGGCCTCATCTGCAGTGATTACAACCTTAGCTTCAGAACCGTTCACACGTGCGGACAAAGCATCAGGAGAGAACCCAGCGAACACGATGGAGTGGATAGCGCCGATACGCGCACATGCAAGCATGGCATAGGCCGCTTCAGGGATCATTGGCATGTAAATGACAACTCGATCGCCTTTGCCGACACCAAGATCTTTCAAGACGTTCGCCATTTTGCAAACCGAGGAGTGCAATTGCTTGTACGTAATGTGCAGAGCCTCGTCTGTCGGGCTGTCTGGTTCCCAGATGATCGCAGTTTGATCACCGCGAGTTTCCAAGTGACGGTCAATACAGTTGGCTGCTACGTTTAATGTGCCATCAGCGTACCAATTGATTGATACGTTGCCCAAAGTGAAGTTTACGTCTTTGACTTGGGTGTATGGCTTAATCCAGTCGATGCGCTTGCCATGCTCACCCCAGAATGCATCGGGATCAGCAATGGACGCGGCGTACATGGCATCATATTTTGCGGCGTCGACATTGGCATTTTCTGCCATTTCTGCGGACGGGGGATATGTTTTGGATTGGGTCTCAGACATAGTTGGCGCCTCCCTAATGGCCGTGCCCTTTTGGGGCATTCATTGATCAAGCGTAGGTCTGAATGCGTCACTCCCACGCAGTTCAGTATTGATCGTTCGGCGAGATCATACCGCGAATTGAAAAGAAGGGAATAAGAGACTGGAATATAAGGAGTTCGCTGTAAAGTTTTTTCCGAGGTAGAGTGCATTTTGTAAATTAATACGGAATATTTTGTAAATATTGTTATATTTTCGGTAGATTGAATGTCAAGGATCGGTCAAGAAACATGACTAATGATACAATTTGAATTCTGATCTTTACTAAGCGAAAGTTGAAAAGGCTGTTCAATGAGTAAAGTCATTCTCTTTGCTGCGCTATCTGGCGCAGCGCCATTTTGTAGAATCGGCTATGGTTCCAGAGCGCTCTAAGCGCAGGAAAGAAGATCCTCAGTTTGTGTAATCTCTTAAGATCATTTTTTACATATTGTCGACTACTGGACCCCAGAATAATTTAACTCAGCGATGTAAAAAAGGACTGGAAGTTCAATGCGCTTTACTCCGATGGCAGTACTAATTGGCTTTCTTTCAACGGCAGTGACGGCAGGCCCTTTTGATGGCTTTTGGGGGGGGGGCGGAGAATGTGACCCGACATGGGAATAGGGAATTTCAATTTTTGATAACGAGTTGGTTAGTGTAATCGCTGACACGATTTGCACGATGGTCCGCTCCACTCCAATTCGGGATATGGAAAAAACGGTGCTTTATGATTTCGAGTGTAATGCCGAAGGAACTGTCTACAATGGGGGCCGCCGATTGCTTTCGATAACCGCGGATGGTCAGCTTTTGCCGTATAACGACAACGAGGCATCCCTTTACCATCGATGCAAATGAATGGTGGTTGGGGCTTGGGTTTGCGATGTGGAAAATTTTCAACTTGCGGTCTTGTCTTAGACTTCTGCTTGAAGGGTATCTTAAGAGAAGTCTAAGTTTATTGCCCGAATGCGAACATCGGTATAGCGTTTTGAAACTCATAAACAGTTAGGATTCCAATGCGTAAGAACATCTTTATGCTAGCAGTTGCTTCACTGGCTCTTATTGCTGGGCCCTCTTTTGGTTACGAGGGGTCTAATGGCTCCACTTATACTGCAACGCAAAATGCCCATGGCGCCGCACTCAAGAGTGCGAATGAGACAATCTACCTTGGTAAAGACTGTGATGCTTTGTCAGATAAAGAAGAACAGGGAACTTGGGCTTGGGCCAACGGTGGATTTGTGATTGAGTTTCCAACCCGTCGGATCGGATTTGGGCGACAAGATCAACCTGTCGATGTCGGCTATGATTGCCAGATGTAATAGACCCGAAGATGACTAAACTTCTTGCACAAAGTTAAAAGGGATAAAAAATGCGTATTTTTTCTGCTCTACTGATGATCAGCGTGGCCTCAACGGGTGCTGCCGTTGCCGGCCCGTTTGAAGGAACTTGGGATTCTTCCAAAGAGGCATGTGCCCTCGACATGAATGATTTCAGATTAACCATATCTGGTAATACGGCCAATTACTGGGAATCCTCTTGTGATATGGTTCAGGCTACCAATCTTAGGGATATGGGAACGTCCGTTCTATACGACCTTCAATGTTTCGGGGAGGGTGATACATACAGTGGTGGCCGCGTTTTGTTCTCGATTACCTCAAGAGGTCAATTACTTGCCTATAACCAAGGTCACGTGGCTTTGCGCGAGCGCTGTAAATAATATAGCGTAATTTCATAACCAGCACGGTGTTACGGGTCGGTTGGCGTAGGTATTTTCTGACTGCTGACCCGAATGTGCTTCCGGCTCTTTTCGACGTTTTGGATTGGGTTAAATCTCCGTCTGTGCACAATATTTAAGCACCGTCAAAAATTCAGCGTTCACTCCTTTGCTTGATTTACGCCGCGTAATAACACTTGGCAGAAGGTCAGCCCCGCGCTAGCCTCTTTGAAGGCGGAACACCGCACCTTAGCTGTCAGTTTCGCAAACTTGGGAGAGTACAATGAACAAATTCATATTGGGTGCTGTTGCATCCACAGTCTCGTTTACATTCGCACTGGAAGCTGCTGCGACCGAATGGAACGTATCTGTCTGGGGCAAGCGCCGCGCATTTACAGAACACGTTGAGAAGTTGGCTGAGTTGGTTTCGGAGAAGACCAATGGCGAGTTCACAATGAACGTGAGCTATGGCGGTCTGTCCAAGAACCGTGAAAACCTTGATGGAATCAGCATTGGGGCATTTGAGATGGCGCAGTTCTGTGCTGGTTATCACCGCGACAAAAACCGTGTTGTAACTGTTTTGGAACTACCATTCTTGGGCGTTGAAAATCTTGCGCAAGAAGTTGCAGTATCTTCAGCGGTTTACGCACACCCAGCCGCGGCTGAGGAAATGGCGCAATGGAACGCTAAGTTGCTGATGACGTCACCAATGCCACAGTACAACTTGGTTGGTACAGGCGAACCACGTCAAACTTTGGCTGATTTTGAAGGTATGCGCGTTCGTGCGACCGGCGGCATCGGCAAAGCATTCTCAGCGGTTGGTGGTGTTCCAACATCTGTAACAGCGACTGAAGCATACCAAGCCATGGAAGGTGGATTGGTCGATACGGTTGCGTTCGCACAGCACGCGCACCTGTCATTCGGCACAATCAATCAAGCGACTTGGTGGACCGCCAACCTGAACCCAGGGACCGTGAACTGCCCAGTTGTTGTGAACATCGATGCTTATGACGATCTGTCTGATGCAGAACGTGAAGCACTTGATAGCTCAATCCCAGAAGCGTTGGATCACTATTTGGCCAACTACGGTGAATTGTTGGGCCGTTGGGATGCTGTGTTGGAAGAAAAAGGCGTTCAAAAGGTTGAAATTAGCGATGATGTCATCGCCGAGTTCCGCGCGAAGGCCGCTGATCCAATCCGCGACGAGTGGATCGCAGACATGGAAGCGCAAGGCCTACCAGGCCAAGAGCTATATGACCTAGTTGTGAAGACCTTGGCAGAAGCCAAAGCCGCAAACTAAGCGTCAATTCCTATCAATAGGCCGTCCCGCACAGTTGGGGCGGCCTAACTATCTAAAATATACTCGGGGGGAGTAGACCAATGGCAGGATCAGCTGCGGTACTGGAGGATTCCAGTCTGCTAAGTAGATTGGATCGGGCATTGTTGCCGCTGGAGCGTTTCTGCGCTTTAATCAGCGGCCTTGCGATTTTTTCACTAATGTTCTTGGCCGCGTACTCCGTCACGACCCGCAAATTCTTTGGCGCTCCGATGATGGGCTATGTTGACTTGATTGAGAGCGCGATGCCAATTATCGCTATTATGGGCGTTGCCTACGTCCAACGCGATGGTACGCACATTCGGATGGACATGTTGGTTTCCAAGCTAAGTGGTCGCACACTTTGGTTGTTTGAGTTGATCTCAGTCTTAATGATCCTGATCCTCATGATTGCTCTGACTTGGGGATCTTGGGATCACTTCATGCGTTCTTTCGACTGTGCACGCCCGCTGTGTAGCAAAGACAGCACCACGGATATCTATCTACCACTATGGCCATCAAAACTGGTTGTTCCGTTCGCGTTTGGCGTGTTGTCACTACGTTTGTTTTTACAGGCATGGGGTTTTGCGCGCGCATTTGTGTTCGGCCTCGAAAACCCTGCTGGCGTCCCACTGAACTTGACGGTGGCTGAACAGGCGGCAATCGAAGCACGCGCACTTGAGGGAGCAGACTGATGGATAGCATTTCAATTGGATTGTGGGTCAGTGGCGGAATGTTGGTCATGGTGCTATTGGGCATGCGCGTGGCTTTTGCCGCAGGCATGGCGGGGTTTGTTGGTCTCGTTTGGCTGCGGTGGAATGGTTACGATTATGATCCCGAAAAATTTGGAAAAGCTCTGCAGGTCAGTGTGCGTATTGCAGGCCTAACGCCGCAATCAAAGGTCAGCGCTAATGTTTTGTCATTGATCCCCGTATTTATCCTGATCGGATACTTGGCCTATTATGCAAAGCTTACCACCGCTTTGTTCGAGGCATGTAAGCGTTGGTTTGCATGGGTTCCCGGTGGTTTGGCCGTTTCAACCGTATTTGCGACCGCAGGTTTTGCAGCGGTGTCTGGTGCATCTGTGGCCACGGCTGCTGTTTTTGCTCGCATCGCGATCCCCGAAATGCTGAAGATCGGATATAATAAACAATTTGCAGCTGGTGTTGTTGCAGCAGGAGGAACGCTCGCCTCGCTTATTCCACCGTCGGCAATTCTGGTTATTTATGCGATCATTGTTGAACAAGACGTTGGAAAGCTCCTGCTCGCAGGTTTTATTCCAGGCGCGTTTTCTGCAATTGTTTACGCTGTTTTGATTATCGGCATTGCAATGACATTCAAGAATGTAGGTCCCCCTGTTAA
Organism: Ascidiaceihabitans sp.; assembly: GCA_028825475.1. GTDB lineage: Bacteria > Pseudomonadota > Alphaproteobacteria > Rhodobacterales > Rhodobacteraceae > Ascidiaceihabitans. The sequence goes on from JAPKAB010000018.1 coordinate 46,176, forward strand.
AGGGTTTACTTGGAAACAACGCTTTGAATCCCTACCGCCTGCGCTGCCAATCGTTTTGGTCGTCGTGATCATTATCTTCTTTGTCTACAACCCATTTGGCGACGCATGGGGCACCCCAACAGAGGGTGGTGCGATTGGTGCTTTCATCGTGTTCATGATGGCGATGTATCGCGGCATGCGTTGGGGCCAGTTGAAAGAGGCATTGCTTGAAACAGCCAAACTGACAGTGATGATCTTTACCATCATCTGGGGTGTTTTGATTTATGTCCGTTTCCTTGGATTTGCGAAATTGCCGGACGCGTTTTCCGACTGGATCGTCTCATTGGATATGGCCCCACTGACTATCCTAATCTGCATATTATTGGCTTATGCCGTCTTGGGTATGTTCATGGATGCAATTGGAATGTTGTTGCTGACTTTGCCAGTGGTTTACCCCGCCGTTATGGCGCTGAACGGTGGTGAATACGTGACCGCAGCAGATAGCGCGTTCGGAATGTCTGGGCCAATGTGCGCCATTTGGTTCGGGATTTTAGTGGTCAAAATGGCAGAGTTCTGTTTGATCACTCCGCCCATCGGCCTCAATTGCTTCGTCGTTGCGGGTGTGCGTGATGATTTGACAGTTCAGGATGTATTTAAGGGTGTGATGCCGTTCTTTTTAGCTGACGCTGTCACAATCGCACTGTTGGTTTCATTCCCTGGCATCGTCCTTTGGTTGCCGTCACTGGTTGGAAACTAAAGCGCCAGATAGCCAACTCCGAAAAAGCAAACTGCAACGCCAAACCATTGGCGTGCGGTCATGCGTTCTTTCAAGAACAACCATGCCAGAATAATCGTGATTATTCCGAAGGTTGAGGCTGCTACTGCTGCGAATTCTGGACGGTGTAAATTGCCTGCTGCAATAACGATCCCAAGGGCGGTGGCATCCAATACGCTCATTAGGGCCAGCAAGGGCCATGCGCTTCGCTCAGGTATTTTCGCACCTGAGGACAGGGCCAATAGGGCGATGGCACCTGTTGCAGCGGTCAGTCGCGTGACCAATATCACAGGCAATTCACTCCCAACTTGCGTCGCGAGGTGCCCAACGGCGAACGCCATTGCAAAGCCTCCTGCGCCAATCAAGGACCAGCCGATTGCGGCCCTTTGCGATCCGTCGCTTTCAGAATGGTCAGACAACATGCTGACAATTGCGACACCCATGATGACGCAGCCGACAGCGAGCCATTGATCCCACAAAACGGTTTGGCCCATCAAGGCAGCCCAACCGATCGACAATATTGGATATGATCCAACGATGGGGGCAACCAAACGCACAGGACCAATCCCAAATGCCTTGTAAAGGCCGATACAGCCGACAAGGTAGATTGCTCCACTTAGGGCGCTGAGGCCAAAGCTTTGCAGAGTCATTGCAGACCAATTTCCGAAAGCACCCGAAATAGGAAGCAAGAACAATGCCCCGCCAATCATTACGGTTGCAATCGCTGGGAGAATGCCACCACGTTGAGACACAAAGCGGATGCAAAAATCGTGGATACCCCATGCACAGGCCGCAATCATTCCTAAGGTTAGTGAAATCATCGTCATATCCCTTTGGAATGTTGTTATTAACTTTGGTGCGGAGGCGTTCGCGAGGGGTAGTTAAAGACAAATACGTTATCTTCGAATTTTAATGCAAAGCTATATCAATCCAACTCGAAGGATTGTTCGCTTGGATTCCATTTGTCTAGAACCAATTTTCTGATAGTTGCACTTTTGAACCAATGCAGATGGGTCGCGGCCTAAGTGCGGCGGATAAAATAATTTGCTTCAAGCACCGGAAAAGCTGATGAAAACAAATAAATCCAGCGTCTCGCGCTCTGCGCGCTTATCGGTTGCGCCTATGATGGACTGGACCGATCGCCACTGCCGTTACCTGCACCGTCAGCTAAGCGGACAGGCGTTGCTGTATACTGAAATGGTCACGTCCCCGGCACTTGTACGTGGTGGTGCAATGCATTTGTTAGACCATGACGTGGCTGAACACCCTGTTGCCTTGCAGCTTGGCGGCTCTGATCCTGTTGAATTGGCAAAGGCCGCACGCATGGGGGCCGATGTTGGATATGACGAAATTAACCTGAATGTTGGCTGCCCGTCCGACCGTGTTCAGTCTGGTACATTTGGTGCTGTGTTGATGAAACATCCCGCGCTTGTAGCTGAATGTGTGGCAGCCATGCGGGCTGAGGTGGACGTTGAGGTGACTGTTAAGTGCCGCATTGGCGTCGACGATCAGGATCCTGAAGAGGTCCTTCCTGAGTTTCTGGCGCGGATCGTTGGGGCAGGGTGCGAACGTGTGACAATTCATGCGCGCAAGGCGTGGCTTAAAGGCCTTAGCCCGAAGGAAAACCGTGAAGTGCCACCTTTGGATTATGGATTAGTTCATAAGATGAAGGGCTATTTCCCCAACTTGCATATCTCTGTGAACGGTGGTGTGACGTCGCTCGAGCAGGCAACTGATTTTCTTGAAAATGGTTTGGATGGCGTCATGGTTGGCCGTGCTGCCTATCATCAGGCAAGCGACATTTTAAGTGCCGCGGATCCCGTCATTTTTGGCGTTGGCGAGGTAACGACCGCAGAACAAGCTGTGCACAAGATGCTACCCTATATCGAAGCACATTTGATGGAAGGTGGCCGCCTAAACCAAGTTACCCGTCATATGTTAGGTCTGTTCGCGGGTCGCCCTGGGGCACGTGGGTGGCGACGTATGCTGTCTGACGATGGCAATAAACCGGGTGCAGGGCCTGAACTGGTTCTGGCGGCGCTCGCACAAATGGCGCAGACTGCTCAAGAAGTCGAAGCCGCACAAGCGGGCTAATTCAAAGGAAATATCATGCCAGAGACGATGTTGTTGATCCAAATGCTTGTTGTTCTTTTGGTCATTGGTGCCTTTGCTGGCGTCCTTGCGGGGCTCTTAGGGGTCGGCGGTGGTATCGTTCTTGTGCCTGCATTCTTTCATGCATTTCAGACGCTTGGTTATGATGGTCCACAATTGATGCAGATGTGTCTGGCAACCTCATTGGCGACGATAATCGTAACATCCGTGCGCTCAGTCCACAGCCACAATCAAAAGGGTGCTGTTGATTGGGATATCTTGCGCAGCTGGGCCCCAGGCATTGCTGTGGGTGCACTTGTTGGCATGCTGGTTGTTTCGCAACTGCGTTCCAATACGCTGCAGGCGATCTTTGGCATTCTAGCGCTGATCGTTGGTGTTTACATGAGCTTTGGACGCGCAGAATGGCGTCTGGGCCAAGCGATGCCAAAAGGCCCAGTGCGGTTTATTCTATCGCCATTGGTTGGATTTATGTCTGTATTGATGGGCATAGGTGGGGGCAGCTTTGGCGTGCCTTTGATGAGCCTGTTCAATACAGCTATTCACCGTGCCGTGGCTACAGCCGCAGGGTTTGGCGTAGTCATTGCAGTACCGGCTGTGATTGGATTCTTGTTTGTTGATATGAAGATGGACGTGCCGCCACTGACCATTGGGGCAATCAATCTGATCGCGTTCGGTATCATCATTGCCATGACGTTGGTGACTGCCCCATGGGGCGTGAAGCTGGCGCATTCGATGGATGCTAAACCATTGAAGCGCGCGTTTGGTGTGTTCTTAGTGCTGGTAGCGATAAATATGTTGCGCAAAGCGATGATTGGGTAACTAACGCTTTAACCGTGCTGCCCGACCTCCGCGCCGCCCTTTGGGGCTTGATTGCCGGGTTGGCAGCTCTGACATTATCTCTGAACGCTCATCAGGGTGCATTTTAGACCAGCGCCCAATTTCATCTATGGAACGATTGCAGCCAGTACACAGCCGTGTTTCGGGATGCACTACACAGATTTGAATACATGGGCTTTCAATTTCATTGCGCCGCCAAACTGGGGGTGTTGTCATGATGCTTTCCTTACGACTTGTAAGCGGTCCAACAATCCTTGCAGGATGAAACCTGCAGCAACGTGGTCAATAACCTCAGAGCGACGTTTGCGGGATGTATCAGCCTCGAGCAAAGCACGTTCAGCTGCAACGGTGCTCAGGCGCTCATCCCAAAAGGTGATTGGGCCGGGCCATACCTTTTCAAGGTTGCGGGCAAAGGAACGGGTGGATTGGCACCGCGCCCCTTCAGACCCATCCATGTTTCGCGGAAGTCCAAGGACCAAACCGCATATCTCACGCTTTTCGATGACTTCGATCAAACGTGCAGCATCAAGGCCGAACTTCTTACGCTTGATCGTTTCCAAAGGGGAGGCGACGCCGAGAAATGTATCCGATACAGCTAAACCAATCGTAACAGTGCCTAAATCCAACCCTATGATAGGGCGCATCGGCTTAAGGGCTGCGCTGAACTCTGTGACGTCTTCAAGTATCATTCGGCCACTCCAGCGCGTTGTGCTGCCCGCGTGACCAAGTCCAAACTGGATGGATCATCGGCAAACACGATTTCAGCATTCTTATAGATAGCAAATGCCTGATCCGTTCGACCAAGTACACCCAATGCACCAATCAACTGTGCCCACTCATCTGCTGGACCGCCATCTGTGGCAAGGCGGTCAGACAATCCAGATACCATGCCTTCGATCATCTGAATGCGCTCAGCGCCCGTCATTTCACCGGCAGATTCGATGTCAGAAGCTGTTGGGCCATTTACAGGACGGCCTGGGCGACCATTGCCTATTGTTGGGATTTGATAATTTTCACCAGCGTGCAACGCCATTTCTGGTATTTGCTCAAGGATAGGTGCAATCCAAAGCGCACTTTCTGGGCCAATCTGCAACAGACGATCCCAAATGCGAAACGCCATGTCAGGGCGCCCCGTTTGTGCAAGCATCAGACCAATGTAGTAGCGGGCAATTCCATTATTTGGGTCGCGGCTTAAGGCAACGCGGGCAGCTTGTTCCGCCTCTGGCGAGACATATCCACCTGCTGCTAAGATCAGCAAATCTGTGTACCCTGTGAAGTCTTCAACGGTCGCTTCCTCGCCTTTGAGCTCAATAATGCGCCCTTGAGATTGATAAGCGGCAATAAAATTACCTAAGTTGGATTCATTTTGCACCAATAGGGCATGACCTTGAATGTCGTCAGGTCGCTCAGCAACTGTGTCCCGCAAAGTTTGAACGAGTTGCAAGTACTCCGCGTTAAAATCAGCCACCGGAGGTAAATCAGTCAGGCTGGCTTCGGCGCGTGCCTGAGACGGACGGCTTTCACGAAGAGTTTTAGCGAATGCAATCCGGTCGGCCAACGCTAAGTCAGTATAGCCAGGTGCACCTAGGCCATTAATTGGCCCAATCCCATTATAAAGAGTAAGGCTGCCGCCGACCAAAACAAGTGCAACAACAGCAGTGACAATTTTAGGTGCGCCGCGTGCGGAATCCGTATCGACGGTGCGTTCGGCATCAGCTGCCAAAATACGGCGCGAAATTTCTGTGCGTACTCGTTTAGCATCTTCTTGCGTTAAAACACCCCGTTCCAGATCACGATCGACCTCGGTTAATTGATCACGGTAAACCCGCATATCATAATCACCAGCGACATCGGGTTTGTCCGTGCGGCGTAGCAGCGCAAGGGCAAACAGCCCTGCAACGACCAGTGCCAACAAAATTGTAGTGATCCAAAACGCCATGTCGTCGCCCTTTTGTAGTTAATCATGATGTAACCGCGCAAAGGTTTTAAAAAAAGGGGCAATTGGACGCGTGTTGCACCAACCCACAGCCATTTGATCGGCGTGTGTTGCAGTCCATTGTCGCGGTGTCGCAAAATTGCAAAAAAGTGCCGCGCAGAGTATCCTCTTTTTTTGCATGTCACCCAAAACAAGGACAAGGTATGCCACACCTACGAATCCCGCCAGCTGCAACTTTGCTCCTTATTTGAAAGCGACGCTTATGAAACGTTATTCAGCCTTTGCCATTGCCCGCGAAGCCACCCGTTATCATTCTGGCTGGGAACGCGCATGGCGGGCCCCTGAACCAAAAGCTAAATATGACGCGATCATTATCGGGGCAGGCGGCCACGGTTTGGCGACCGCGTATTATTTGGGCAAAAACTTTGGTATCACGAATGTGGCCATCATCGAAAAGGGATGGCTTGGCGGCGGCAATACTGGGCGTAACACGACTATCATTCGCTCAAACTATCTGCAGGACCCGTCTGCGGCGATCTACGAGAAATCGCGCTCACTATATGAAACGATGTCCCAAGACCTGAACTACAATGTGATGTTCAGCCCGCGCGGCGTGATTATGTTGGCGCAAACCCAGCACGAAGTGCGCGGGTATCAACGTACAGCACACGCCAACGCATTGCAGGGCGTTCCAACCGAATGGATCAACCCCCAGCGGGTTAAAGAGCTGTGCCCGATTATCAACCTTGAAGGGCCGCGTTACCCTGTCTTGGGTGGGCTGTGGCAAGCACGCGGCGGCACGGCCCGCCACGATGCGGTGGCATGGGGCTATGCCCGCGCTTGTTCTGACATGGGCATGGACGTGATCCAGCAATGCGAAGTCACCAACATCCGCCGCGAAGGTGGCAAGGTGGTTGGCGTCGACACCACCAAAGGCGCGATTGATTGCGATAAACTGGGCATCGTGGTCGCAGGACATTCCGGCGATCTTGCAAATATGGCAGGCTTCCGTTTGCCCCTAGAATCCGTGGCCCTACAGGCGTTGGTGTCCGAGCCGATCAAACCGGCAATGGACGTGGTCATTATGGCCAACACCGTGCACGGCTACCTGTCACAATCCGACAAGGGCGAAATGGTCATCGGTGGCGGCACAGACGGCTACAACAACTACACCCAACGCGGATCGTTCCACCATGTTGAGGAAACGGTACGGGCGTTGAACGAAACCTTCCCAATGCTCTCACGCCTCAAAATGCTGCGCCAATGGGGCGGGATTGTGGACGTCACAGGGGACCGATCACCGATACTATCCAAAACACCAGTGGACGGCGTGTTCATCAACTGCGGTTGGGGGACTGGCGGGTTCAAAGCGATCCCTGGATCAGGCTGGGCCATGGCCGAACTGATGGCCAAAGGATCATCCCCACTAACAGACGCATTTGGCATGGAGCGCTTTATTGAGGGCCGCTTTATCGACGAGAGCGTAGCAGCAGGGGTTGCGCACTAATGGTTTGTTATATCACCTCTTGGGTGAAAGTTGGTCGCAGTACCAATCGCTTGACTTGTGCTGGGGGGCTCTGGGGAGGCTTTTCGCAAATCATGTGCCAAAAACGCCTTGCCACGTCTGCGCTCAAATATTGCTATAATAAATCCTGCGATCAAAAACAGGCTGAAAATTGCGACGATGATTTTCATATTCAATCCTTTTTGGAAGGGCTTCACCTGAATATGGTAATTAAAGCTAAAAATACAACTCTGCGGAGCATATTATGCTAGTCCTAGAATGCCCATGCTGCGGTGTAACCGCAGAAGAAACAGAATTCCACGCAGGCGGCGAGGCGCACCTTAAGCGCTTTGGACCAGAGTCCTCGAACGAGAATTTCGAGAACTACTTGTTCATGCGTCAAAACCCTAAGGGCGTTCACCTAGAACGCTGGCGTCACAACAACGGTTGCGGAAAATGGTTCCACGCGGCGCGCTGCACCATGACCCTCGAAGTGTTCGGCACTTATTCCGCCCAAACCTACGAGCCACCAAAAGAGATCTGCGACCTCATCTCGGCCAAACGTCCGGGCTGGTCATGGGGGGCTTTCTCATGACCCATCTTTGTTCCCTAAATATCCCCGCCGGAGGCATCCAAGCCCCGCAAACTTGCCAAGGCCACACATCATGAGCACACGTCTTGCCACAGGCGGCCGCCTGCTGAACAAATCCAAAGCGCTTAGCTTTAGCTTCAATGGCACAACCCTTAAGGGGTTTGAGGGCGACACGCTTGCCTCTGCCTTGCTTGCCAACGATCAGGTCCTGATGGGCCGTTCGTTCAAATACCACCGCCCGCGCGGCGTTGTGGCATCTGGTTCTGAAGAACCAAACGGACTGGTTCAAATGGGCGAGGGCGGCAAGTTTGAGCCAAACCAACGCGTCACCACGACTGAGTTGTTTGAGGGCCTCAAAGCCAAAAGCCAAAACCACTGGCCGAGCCTTGAATATGACGTGGGCGCGCTAAACGCGAAACTTAGCCGCTTTATGCCTGCTGGTTTCTATTACAAAATGTTCATCCACCCGCGGTCTTTCTGGAAACACGTCTACGAGCCAATCATCCGCCACGCGGCTGGCCTTGGCGCTGCACCCAAAGCGACTGACCGCGACGCGGATACATACGAACACTTCTATGCGTTCTGTGACGTCTTGGTCATTGGTGGCGGGATCGCTGGTCTTCAAGCGGCTAAAGCGGCGGCTGCCTCTGGTGCCAAGGTCATCGTGGCCGAGCAAACCGCCCATCTGGGCGGTCGCGCGGTTGTGGATGGTGGCACGATTGACGGTAAGTCTGCCGAGGACTTCGTCACCGCGATCACTGCTGAACTTGAGGCTATGGACAACGTCACCATCCGCACCCGTATGATGGGCGCGGGTGTTTACGATCACGGTTATGTCTTGGGCTATGAACGCCTGACGGATCATGCCCCAGAAATGGCTGGCCCACGCCACCGCCTGTGGCGCATTCGTGCGGCGCAAACCATCACAGCCACTGGCGCGATTGAACGCCCGCTTAGCTTTGCGGGCAACGATATTCCGGGCGTTATGCTTGCCTCTGCGATCCGCGACTATGTGGTGAACTACGGTGTGTCCTCTGGCGATCGCACGGTTGTGGTCACCAACAACGACGATGCCTATCGCACCGCGATTGCGTTGAAACACGCAGGCCTTGATGTACCAGCGATCATCGATGCCCGTCCCGCAGGGGATGACAGCGATCTGATGGCGCAAGCCAAGGCTCTGGGCATTCGCGTTATGATGGGTCACGGCATTGCGACCGTCCAAGGTGGCAAGCGCGTCACTGGCGTTGAAATCTGCGCCCAAGCTGGCGAAGGCGCGGTACTGGAAGAGATCGCATGCGACGCGGTTGCCATGTCTGGCGGCTGGTCTCCTGTGGTCCACCTATGGTCCCATTGCGGTGGCAAACTGACGTGGGATGAATCCCAAGCCAGCTTCCGTCCCGATCCAAACCGCCCACCACTGGGCGACAAGGGCCAAGGCTTTGTAAGCGTTGCGGGTGCCGCCAACGGCGAAACCACCCTGACCGCGATTTTGGCGGATGCCACAGCCTGCGGTAAAGCAGCGGCAAAGGCGGCGGGCTTTAAGGCCAAAGCGACCAAGGCC
>JAPKAB010000051.1 GCA_028825475.1 Ascidiaceihabitans sp.
TCGCATAAGGTTCAATATGTACTGATTTGATCGGTGCAGGGAAGACTTATGGGGGCAGGGACCAGTTGTCACATATAGCGTAATTTTTCAAAGCGGCCTTTCATGCATGATGCGGCAAATGGCGGCAATGAGCCCACTGCGGAAGTGATGGTTTTCCGCTGCGTGCGCTCGCAGCACGAAAATTGCTGCAACTGCAAAGTTTTCATTGTCGCACTGCGGCGGGAAAACTGGTCGTTCATGCGAGCCGAAGCAAGTCCAGGTCCGCCGAACAGAAAATGGAAGACATGCGCATCGATAGGGCCGTTGATAAAGTCCAGAAGACTCATCTTTTAGCGGTTGTCCTCCTCAAATCCCTGAGTAGACGAGGTCAGTCTTTCAGACTGAACCCAAAATTGTCGCCAAGTCGTCCTGAGGTTGCTGGCGCACATCCATATCCAATCCATTCTGAATGTGTTTCAGGTGGGACGAAAGCAGCTTTTCTGCTTGATCGGGATCGCGGGCTTGGATCGCTTTCAGGATATTGCTGTGCTCGTCATCGGGGCAACTTGAATTCTCTGATGATCCAAAAAGGCCCACGATCAGTGAAGTGCGTGTGACCAGTTCCCGCATCATTTTGGAGATAAACTTATTGCCTGTGGCTTTGGCCAGCTTGGTGTGAAACTCGCCAGAAAGACGGATGATTTCGGTGCGCGCGTTGTCTTTACGAGCAGCATCCTCAAGCGCTATGTGATTGGTCAGTAGGGCGAGGCTGACTTCATTTGGGTCTTGTGCAAGTTGACGTACCAAGGGCGGTTCGATCAACATGCGTGCTGCAAAAACATCATTGGCTTCGGCCTTGTCGGGGCAGGCGACATAGGCACCGCGATTCGATTGAAGGTCGATGATTCCCTGACTGGAAAGCAGCAAAAGTGCCCTTCGCACACGCATGCGGCCAACACCAAAGGTCTCGCACAGTCGCGCTTCGCTTAACTTGGTGTTAGGAGCCAACCGCTGCTCCATGACGGCCTTATAGATGCGCTCAACGATCAAATCTTCATCCGTATCAGACGAGATAGTCGTTTCATCTTGGCTGTTTGGCTGTAAATTGATGCTCACAAGGAGACCTTTCAGAACAGATTAATCTGGCAGCTTTTCACCGCCAACACTGCTTACGCTCAAGTCAGTGTAGGGCCAAGGGCAAATTTTTGTCGACCAAATTTCTAAAAGTGTTGACAAAGATTGTTAACAATCGTGAACTTGAAGTGCGGCATAACAGGTGCATCCATCCAACTGCCGACCAAGAATGGCGCGCAAAGCGTCGAAATCGAATTCAACGGGAGTTAAGATATGAAACGCAGATCACTTATGAAATCAGCCCTGACGGCTGTGGCCTTCACCTCGCTCATGGCGTCAACCGCGCTTGCTGAAAACACAGTGCTGAAAATCGGCTTTGTTGGCGTCACCAGCGGCCCGGCGGCCTCTTGGGGCATCTCAAACCAGCGCTCTATGGAAGCACGTGCGGCTTGGATCAACGAAACCGGCGGCTACAAAATCGGCGATGTCACATACGACATCGAGATCGTTTCATTCGATGACCAAAAAGACCCAAAGCGCGCAATCGCGGGCATGGAAAAGATGGCTCAAGAAGGCATCCACTATGTAGTCGGGCCAAACGTTGATGACGGTGCCGCCGCTGTGCGCCCCGTCGCTGAATCCAACGGCATCATGTATTTCCCCTACGCCTTCCCAAAGAGCCTGTATGAGGCGCCTGCATCCAATGCGGTTCTGGGCATGGTTGCCAACTATCAGTCCGGTCCGGCGATCTATAAATACCTGATGGCAGAAAAAGGCGTCAAGACAGTCGCGTTTGTTGCCGCAAATGAATCCGATCCGCTAAGCCAGCGCACTGGTGGCATCGAAGCAGCCACGGCATTGGGCATGGAAGTTGTATCAGACAACGTGACGTATCAAGTCGACACCACAGATTTCACACCCGTTTTGACACCTGTCATGCGTGCGCAGCCTGACTTGTTGGTCTTGTCCGGTGTGTCACCAGCAAACGCGCCACAGCTTATCCGTTCGGCACGCGAGCTGGGTTTCCAAGGCGTGATTTCGACAGAAACAGCCCAAGACGCGGGCGTTTTGGCCGAAGGTGCTGGCGATCTGGCAAACGGCTTTATCTCGGTTGGTGGTGCATCCACACCTGAGTTGTCGTCGCCGATGATGGTGGAATTCGTTGAGCGTTATACCAAGATGTTTGGCGAATATAACGACGAATCCAACACCAAGGTTTATGCCTTGGAGTACATCCTTGAGACGCTTAAGGCTGATCCGTCTGCGATCACCGATGTGGATGCATTCAAGACAACAATGGACACATTCGAGGCACCAAACCCTTACATGAACGGCGATGCTAAACTGCGCTATGTGGGCATGTCGTCCTTTGGCCAGCGCCGTCAGGTATCTGTTCCACTGGTTGTGAACGTCTATCAGAACGGTGCGTTTGAAACGCTGTTTGTTGCGGAAGTAGACTAAACTCTTCTTAGCTGCTTTCGAGGTCCCTCTTGAGCAGTAACTTCCCCGGGCCAAGTTGGTCCGGGGCCTTTTCCCGAAAGAATTCCCCATGGAACAGATATTGGCCAATGGCGTCTATCTAGGCTCCCAATACGCGATGATCGCGCTTGGTTTGACCCTGATCTTCGCTCTGATGAACGTCCTCAATTTTGCCCACGGGCAGATGTATGTGATTGGCGGATTTGTCACCTATACATTCTATGGCCAGTGGGGTGTGCCCTTTGTTCTGGCCCTTGTCATGTCATGTGTGACCCTCGCGATTTTGGGTGCCTTGATTGAACGATACCTATTCGCGCCGGTTATCAAAGGATCAGCCCGCGAAGAAAGCACCATGTTGCTGGCGGCCGGTATCGCGTTCTTCCTTGATGCCGTAATCCTTTTGGTCTTTGGCGAAAAGCAGCGTGGTGTTCCAAAGATCATCGACGGCGTATTCAACTACGATTTCAAACTGATCATGCCTTATGACCGTATCCTGATTTGTTTCCTTGCGATCCTGTCAATCGTCGCCTTCATAGGATTGATGCAATACACCAAAACGGGCCGCGCCTTGCGGGCCTTGGCCCAAGACCGGACCGCCGCTCAGTTAATGGGTGTGAATGTGGACCGTTATTCGATGATTGGCTTTGCGCTTGGCGCGATGCTTGCCGGCCTTGTGGGTGGCTTGCTGGTCACAATCACGGGCGTGAACCTTGGCATGGGTGGCCCGACGTCGATCAAAGCCTTTATGATGGTGATGATCGGTGGCGCTGGCGTGATTTCCGGCGCGATCTGGGGCGGTATTATCCTCGGGTTTATGGAGGCGATTGGCCTCGCGCTGCTCTATCAATACGGCGACATCACATACCTGCTGATCTTTGTATCACTGATGATTTTCCTCGCTATCAGGCCGCAAGGTTTGATGGGCAAGCCGTGGGGTTGAGCAAATGATGGGTTTTTCCGGAAAACAATTGATGGGCGTTGGGATATTTCTCTTCGTCATCTTCATTGGTGTGCCTTTGATTATTGCCGCAACAGGCCGTTGGGATTTCTACTATACACTGACATCAGTGGCGCTTTTGGCCATCGCAAGTGCAGGCGTTTGGCTGACCTTCTACATTGGCCGGATCAACATCGGGCAGGGGGCATTTGCGCTGATCGGGGCCTATGTATCCGCCATTCTGGTGGTAAAAGCGGGTTGGTCGTTCTGGATATCGCTGCCTGCTGCGGGGTTGTTTGCAGCGCTGGTTGCCATCCTGATCGGGCTGCCAATATTGCGATTGCGCGGTGTGTATTTTGCAATGATCACGCTGGTCTTGACGCAGGTGGCGACGTTAACCGCCCTTGCATTGCCCATCACGAACGGCGCCAAAGGCATCTCGTCCATTCCTTTGCCATCGGGTGTGTCAATCTTTGGCATTCCGCTGATCCCTGATTTCTCCTCGATGGAGAATACCAAACTGGCGTTTTACATCACTGCCTGCATCCTGATGATCGTGACCTATGCTGCGCTGTATCGGCTGGTGAATTCCCGCCTTGGCCATCTGTGTCGCTCGATGCAGCAGAACGAGGAACTGGCCAGTTCGATTGGTGTTAACATTTCCTACATCCGCATCGTGATCTTTGCCATCTCCAGCTTCTTTGGCGGCATCGGTGGCGCGATGTTCGGCTCAATTGCACAATCGGTTTATCCCTCCAGCTTTCAGGTCGCTGACTCGGTCAACTTTATGCTGAACTGCTTCCTTGGTGGGTTGGGTTATGTCTTTGGCCCGATGCTTGGGACGCTGGTTCTTTATTTTGGCTGGGACCTGTTGTTTGAATTCGGTAAATACCAAATGCTGATCTATTCAACGATCCTGATCTTATTGATCCGCTTCTTGCCGAATGGCCTGCTGAGCCTGAGCATTGGTAAAGGGGACAAAAAATGAGCCCCCTTATTCAGGTCAAAAACGTCACCAAGAAATACGGTGGCCTGACCGCAAACAATGACATCAGCTTTGATGTGGCGGAAAATGAAATCCTGTCGGTGATCGGTCCAAACGGGGCTGGTAAATCGACACTGTTCAAGATGATTTCGTCGTTTGTGCCAACAACATCAGGCGAAGTTCTGTACCGCGGTGAACGCATCTCGAACCTCAAGCCTCATATCGTGGCACGCAAAGGTGTTGTGCGCACATTTCAGGAAACCACGATCTTTAAAAGCATGACAGTTCGGGAAAGCGTTGTGGTGGCCCAGCACCTACGCGCCAAAGCGTCCCTTGCGGGGTATTTCTGGGGGTCCAAAGCGGCCAAAGAAGATGTCGATGCTTTTGGCAAATACGCGGACGAGTTGCTGGAGTTTCTGGGCATGTCCCCAATCAGCAATGAACAGGCCAGCAATCTGCCCCAAGGCAGCCTGCGGGCATTGGGCATCGCAATCGGACTGGCCACAGACCCTAAGGTGTTGCTGCTGGATGAACCCTTTGCGGGCATGAACCACGACGAAACCATGCAAATGGTCGATCTGGTGCGTTCGGTGCGTGACGAGCGCGGCGTGACCGTCATGCTGGTGGAACACGATATGCCAGCAGTGATGAACATCTCTGACCGGATTGTCGTGTTGAACTTTGGCGAAAAGATCGCCGAGGGCACGCCGTCTGAAATTCAGAACAATGAAAAAGTCATCGAGGCCTATCTGGGCAGCGTCGACGATGAGATCGGGATGTAAACCATGACAGCCATGTTAGATTTCAAAGACGTCGAACTGTACTACGACCACGTTTACGCGCTGAAAGGTGTGTCGCTGACCGTCAATCAAGGCGAGACTGTTGCGCTAATCGGGGCCAATGGCGCGGGTAAATCGTCAATCCTGCGTGCCATCACGGGGCTGGCCAAACCGGTCAAAGGGTCAGTGACATTTGAGGGCACGCGTATTGATGCCGCTGATCCGTCAGATACCGTCAGGCGCGGCATCGCTATGGTCCCAGAAGGGCGTCGCGTCTTCCCGTTTATGTCGATCAAAGACAACCTGATGATGGGGGCGTTTACGCGCACCGATAAGGCCGAGATTGCCGACACGCTCGACAGTATACTGACCCGCTTTCCGCGTCTCAAAGAACGCTATTCCCAAGCGGCTGGCACCCTATCGGGCGGCGAACAGCAAATGATGGTGATTGGTCGCGCACTCATGGCGAAACCAAAGCTGTTACTGCTGGACGAACCCAGCCTCGGTATTGCGCCAAAGCTGGTGCAGGATATAGCCCGTTCCATCGTGGCTATAAATCGTGATGAAGGCGTTTCAGTGCTTTTGGTGGAACAAAATTCGCGTATGGCGCTTAGTATTTCACACCGTGCCTATGCGATGGCGACTGGCAATGTGGTTATTGAAGGGGTATCCAAGAATTTGCTGCATGATGACCGGATCAAAGCTGCCTATCTTGGCGGAGAGGTCTGATACATCATGAAAATCCTGATCGTTAACCCAAATACAACCGCCTCGATGACCACGAAAATCGGAGCGGCAGCACGGGCGGTTGCCCGCCCCGACACAGAAATCATCGCGTCGAATTCGCAAAACGGTCCTGCCAGCATTCAAGGCTTTCTGGATGTCGCAACCTGCGTGCCGGGCTTGCTCGAAGAAGTCGCTCGTCACTCCGATGTCGATGCGATTGTCATTGCCTGTTTCGACGATACGGGCCTAGATGCGGTGCGCACATTGGTGTCCGTTCCCGTCTTGGGTATTGGCGAGGCAGCCTATCACGCAGCCAGCATGGTTTCGAACAAATTCAGTGTTATCACCACCTTGTCGCGCTCTGTGCCTGGATTGGAAAACAACCTGATGCGCTATGGGCTTGGCCAGAAATGCGCGCGGGTGCGGGCTACGGATATTCCAGTTCTCAAGCTCGAAGAGGGTGACCCAGCGACACTGACAAAGATTCGCACTGAAATTCGCGCGGCGATAGAGCAAGATAACGCAGAGGCAATTGTCCTGGGCTGCGCGGGCATGGCTGATCTTATGGCGGAGCTCAGCGGTGAGTTCGGCCTGCCAATCATTGATGGCGTCGCGGCTGGCATCACCTTTGCTGAGGCGTTGGTGAACAATGGACTGAGGACATCAAAAAAAGGGGCGTATTTGACTGCCGAAATATCTAGACAGTAACAAGCTATTGTCTGTGAGCGAACAGGTTTGTTGTCCAAATGGTTTGGACGCGCTTTACGCAGGGCGACGGGACATCACGGCACCTCCACCGGACGCACATTTTTTTCCTGCAACTTTCTTGTTGCGACAAAGCGTGGCGAAAGGGTGGTTTGGAATTGCCCTTTTTCCCCCTTCCAAATGACCGCTCTGGTGAAATCCGTCGCACTATTAAATGAGCACTGCCGCACATGCGAGGAAATGCTGCGTCAGCAAAGGGAAAAAATCGAACGGCGGTTTTGTCCCACCCTCTGTAAGTTGGTGCACGATGCGTCGAAGGGTCGGTCTGAAATCCACTGACATCGGTATCATTGTATGGCCGCTTCTGCGACTTGGACTACATCGCAGCATGAAACGTGCTGCGACTTCGAGGAAATGCTGCGTGAGCAATAGCCGCACGTACATAAGGCCGATTAGTCCGCGACTTTCGTGTTGGTCTAGCGAGCAGCGAAAGGGAGGTTCCGGTTTGGTGACTTTTGACGATCTTGAACGACTGCTTCGGTGACGTGGGCTGCGATGCAGCAAAACATGTGCTGCAGCTGCGAACAAATGCTGCGTTAGCAACATGGCCAAATGTGAAAGTCGGGAAAGTCCGCATTGTGTGAATTCAAAGGGTCCATAGCGAACAGCCACATTTCCTTGACCATCCCTTCGTCGTTAACGCAGCTACCGTATGAAGATCCCGCAAATTACTGCGAGTTATAAAAGAAACGGATGATTTTCTTAAGTACGGCATCGCGTACCTCGGGTAGTTCAAGGAACAACTCATGCTTTGCATTATTCACTTGTTCAAGCTGACCTTTGGGCCAGTTACCCATACGGTCTCTGATGGAACTTACGCTGACAGTTTCTTCTTGTGTTCCACATAATGTCAAACAAGGGACGTCCGGGGAGGGAAGTTTGGCGAGGTCTGAACATTCTTTAAGGGCTGCATAAAGCCAGCCCATGCTCGGACCCCCCGTATGAAGTTCGGGGCGTTTAGTCCCCTGCATAACCCAACGTTCATATTCTGTTTGGCTGTTGGTCAACGTGTTGGATGAAAATTCGTGGCGAAAAACGTAACTGTCATCGTTGAAGCCAGGTGCATATATTTGACCCTTGCCAATGGATCTTAGCGCCCATGTTAAAGGCCACGCCGCCGCACGTTCGTATGGTGCCATGTAGATATCAAACATCGGAGCGGAAAATGCGGCGGCCTTGACTGATAGCCCATCAAATAGTGATCGCAGGCCAATACACGCACCCATTGAATGGCCAACCAAGTATAGCGGTTTTGCCATTTGTAGCTCGTCTATGCACTTTATCATTGCATCGACGTCATGTTGATAATCGGCGAACGAGTTAACGTGGCCCATCTTTGGGTTTTTGGAAATTCGTCCAGACAATCCGTGACCTCGCCAGTCGATCACAACAGCGTTAAACCCAGCTTCGGTGAGTGCTGTCACAGGATGACCGTAAAGCTCAATGTAGTCGCCCCGCCCTGGAAAGAACAGTACGGTACCCTGACACGGTTTGGCAGTTTCCCAGACACCCAAGCGGAGCGGTACACCGTCCAATGCTTTTGCCATGTAGCCTTTGGCTGTGGTGGGTGCAGCGGAAATTTCTGAGTAAATTGGTGCTGTTTCCATTATGTTATCTTCCCCTTGGGTACGCTTCTTTGCGGTTCAACCCCCCATAGAAAACTGCATAACGCAATCGTAACACTCAGTCCAAGCAGGAGGGAGAATCCGTAGAACTGACCAATCATGATGTACCCAATGGAGAGGATACCGATTACGGCGCACATGCGTAACCACGTTTGAGCAGCACGTTTTTTTTCTTGCGCGAATAGTGGAGTTTTATCGATCCCAGATTTTACCTGGAGAAGGCAGGCACCGAAAACGAAGCACAGAAGAAAAAGGAGTAGAAAGCTCGTAAAGAAGGATGAAGGGCTTCCGTTAATCCATGTCCATTCTTCATCAGTGTATCCCAAGAGGATCAAGGTATCGTTCCACAGCCAACCTGTAATGCTCTCAGCGTCCGAGACAAGATAAGCGGCGTTTAATTTGATGCAGAGGGCAACCATTATCCCAAGGATCGTGCAGCGGTACGCGGTTTCCATGATTTTCAGCCCGGTTTTGAAGGCATAACCATTGTAGACTGGAATGTGGCGGTCGTCTTTAGCTCGACATATTTGGGCAAAATCACCAGATACCGTGAACAGGAAAAGCGATGCCGTGAAAAGAAACCAGTAGATCAAGCCAGAATACAGGAAACCCAGAAAAGAGATAAAAATCGCTGCGTCAGTGGACAACACATCAGGCCTGACCAGAGCAATCAGCATCCAGTCGATCATAGGGACGTCTTGTTTGTTGGCCAGTAGAGGCAAAAGGTATACGCCAACCCACTGGACGACGAAAATAAGAATAAAACAGATCAATAAGATTGCCCAAAATGAGGATGTGAACGAACGGACCTTTCCATACCAAGTGTCACTAGCGCTAACGCCTCCGTAGCTTAAAAGCTTGGATCGATCAGATTCTTTCCACACGTTTATCAGAGAAGCGCAGAGAATTAGCATGATTGGCAAGAAGATGGGTTCTCCAAGGTTCCATCCAGGCGACCAAATGAACCCAATTTGCTTTTGGATGCCTTCAATTGGAGAATAGGTAACGCTGTGGACATCGAGGATGATCGCTAAAAACCACAATATAGCAAGACCACCCCATATCGAAATGGGCATAAACAGGTAGTTTGGGCCGCTAAACATCTGTTCGCAACGCAAGGCTAAACTGATTCCCGTAACCGTCGGTTTCGTTTCAGGCTCCATTGGCGTTTGGGAGTGGATGAAGTTGGGACTAAAGAACTCTTCCAAGGTGAGATCGCCAACTGCAGGTTCGCTGTACTCAGCTATCGATGTGTCATTAGTGGAATTTCGTTTTGCGCGTCGTACTACCGTCAACCGCTCTTTGGACGCTTTAAGTTCGGCCTGCCACTTGCTTGTTTGTTCGGGATCATCACAACCAAATATGCGAGCTAACCAACGTATGTTGTCAGTCCCAATCCCATTGTCATTCGCCTGAAACCAAACCTGCACAGTCCGCAGCTCAATACCTTTGATGTTGCCGTCCAATTCGCAAATCGCTTGGGTGAGAGTTTCTGGGGTCCAAGGACCGTCAGCGAAGCCTCTGCTGTCGGCGGGGCGGCCCGCACCCTCGGCCGCTAGGCGTGAAAACAGTGCCTTGAAGTTGCCATCGCTTGTCTGCGGTGCAACAAAAAATTTACCGTTTTTTTCAAACCGTTAATAGTCCTATTTTTCGTTAATTTTCGTTACTTCGCGTTCTTTGTCGTGCTTATGTAGAATTTCCCTTCACAACTACTACGTGTACTTCCTGCTGCCAAATGCAGAAGTCAGAAACCAAATTTTAGGCATTTCTTCGCCGCCAATTTAGGGGATTTCATCATGACAACTGTTATCAATGCGGTGACCAAATCGACCGAACCCAGTGTACCAGCCACTACGAAGACCGCTCAACAAGAAGTAAAACAACGTCGGCACGCAGAACCAATCAAGTTCATCCTTGATCGGGAAACGCGAGATGTTGTCGGATGGCTTTATAAATGGAACACGGGCGCACTTGTCCCAATGTGGAAAAACGGGGCGTGCGAAAACGTCATCTATGAATAACGGTTGCTCGGATAGAACAATTAGATCTATGGGTTTAGGTCAGCAATACTGAATTATTTAACATAACAGTTTTTATGCGATTTTTATTAGGTGGTAAAATTTCTCGTTGGAACTCGTATATAATGAGACTGAACTAATGAGACTCAGAACCATGAGCCGCCGTTCGTGCGGCGCGCAGCGAAAGAGGAAAATGAGCCCGAATTTACCAATGCTGCGACATAGACCAACGGCCGCAATGGCTTGGGCATATTCTCGCCATATTACCTCTTCGATATACGTCTTAGCGGCATCTGGGCCGTGTGCCACAAGTGCGGCGGCAACGACCTCTTGCTCGCTCACTAATCTGCGGCGGATATAGGGCGATAAGACCGATACTGCTGAATGCATTCCTAGGCCATGATCGTAATTGCGCCCTATCTGATACCGTTCGCCCATTGCGGGGACAAACGCATGCATGGCTGATAAGCCTGCGGTACGCGTCGGAGTAAATTCAGTCAATTTAAAGTACCCGTTATTTTTATACCTAAATGGTAGTTTTTGGGCACGCGAGTTCAATATTACGAGTTGGTATTATAGAAAATAAACCGAAACGTGGGCAAAGTTTACTTTGCAGTGCATGAAGTGCTGTACATGTATGTGAGTTTTGCTGATCCGAGTACATTAATTTGGTCGATTACGAATTATTTAAATGTGCCAAAATTCGTAAAAGCGGCGGCGTTTAAGCCATTATGATTATCACGATGCTTTGAGACAATCCCAATGAAGAGTGCTGCTACATACTTTTCCTAAATAAATGATCGAGCTTGCTGCGCTATAATTTTTTCATGGCACAATTTTGCATTGTGCGATCGATTATTATTGTTGGGAAATAGACTAAAGCTGCCGTAGCTGCGACCAATCGCGCAGATACTGGACGGACACACGGGCGCGGCTACCTCTTTTTTTACCGAAACAATTATGACCACTTAACATGGGTCCTCACTTTTAAACACGCAATGGCCATACCC
>JAPKAB010000076.1 GCA_028825475.1 Ascidiaceihabitans sp.
AAGTGTGTCCACAGAACCGCCGCACTCAATCGTCAAAAAAGTTTGCGACAGAACCCTACACATAGCACGGAAGAATTCTGTCGCTAAGCAGCCTGCGTGTTGTATCGACTGCTTTAGCACATAACCTGCATATGCTTCACGCATCCCGCGAAAAGTGGAGCTTCACCTCTGGGCTTTGTCAGTGGATGGAGGACGTTTTTACAATATATCTTGATTGATCGTCGCGCTCCACGCGTTCCAATAAAATGAAAGCCTTTGGATTGCAGCTGAGTACGTCATCAGAGAGGTGTCCCTTGGCTGCTGCATCTGCCTCTGGTTGGGAGAGATCGGCGCACATCAAGTCATCTCCGGCGATGTAGATGATAGAGTGGCGCTTTTCGCTAGGCATACGGGCCATAAATGTTGCTGCGATTTCGCTTTGTAAGAATCCTGAAAGCTTCAACGTCAGGGTTCTTTTAAGAGCAAAGGGGACGCCGTCACGAGCCTTGCTGTTGTGCCATGAGCAGAGCGGCATGAGATAGCTGTTGGCTCCGGTTGCGACCTTTCCATCGGGGTTTGGTGTCATGTGGCCGCCGACGCTGAACTTGGGGTGAGTTTTGCCGTCAGGCGTGTCATTTCCAACGTAACAGGGGGTGTTGATCCCGTTGGCGATAAGTAGTCCTTTCCAACTTTCGCCATCGAGATGGGGATCTGGTGAGCTGCCGTCGACATTGTAAAGTGGTCCGGTGAAGTTAACCAATCGGGCTCCTGTTGAATAGAGCTCAGTATTGCCCCAGCGATCTACGAACTTGGCTAGAAAGTGTTTTTGCTCTTTAAAGGTGATTGGAGTAACTCCCTAAAAGCGATCAAAATAGGCATTTTGGCAAAACTACCTGCCATTTGGTGTGCATGCATCTCAAGCTAAAGAGGCAGGGCTAGAACGCAAGGCCATGCCTTCCCCCTTTTAACGTCAATATACTTGGTGGATGCATCAATATCTAATCCATCATCAATATTTTAGGGCATGGTGGGTTTTTATTTTGGTGACCGGTGAACAGAGCGGCTCGAGCGAACACCTAACATTTTAAACAAATCTACCATTCGGCGTCGTTGCGTACATGTACTTGCAGATACTGTGCGCAAGTTAGCGATGAGTTGCTGATAATGTACGTACGAGATCAAGGCGATGATTCAATTGGGTTGGAAGGATGCTAGACGCGGGGTAGATGAGCGATTTTCATTGATACATTTGTAGGTCACAGGCCACACAAGTGCCTTCTGTGCTGGGTGTGGCCAACAATTTTCCTGTTCCGGTTGATTTCTTTTAGCTATTATGCAATGTAGCTTACGAACAACATAAGGGCCGTTCGTGATGCCTGTAACCAACAAAAATGCGACCCAAGATGGTTTCTCCCGGTCTACACGCTTTGGGTTGTCTTTAATGGCTACCGAAATTCAACTGGCACGCAAGAAACGCAAGATGACCCAAGCTGACCTAGCAACGCGTGTCGGGTGCTCGCGAGATACGGTACGCGCAATGGAGGCTGGAAAGCCAACCGTTGCCATTGGGTTTGTATTTGAGGCGGCTGCGATGCTTGGCATCGAACTGTTTGACGGAGCTGACGAGACAACGCGACGTGTTCAGGATAATCGGGCTTTGCTCAAGCTCATGCCTTTGAACGTTCGCAACAGCAAGCCGGAGTTCGATGATGACTTCTGAGCCTAAATCGCTCTTTGTCTGGATTTGGCTGGCGGGTCAAAGCACACCGGTGGTCGCAGGTCAGGTTGTGCGCAATGAAGACACGGACGTCATTCATTTCGGTTATGCCCGCAGCTATCGCAAAAATCCAAACGCGATTCCTATCTTCACGCCAGATTTGCCGTTGAAGGAGGGATTGATCGACCCCACCAAAGGTCATCTTCTTGCGCCATCCTTGCGAGACGCCTTGCCAGACAGGTGGGGCAGGCGGGTTATTGTAAACGATTTGCTTGGGCATCGAAAAGATGAGATCAACGAAGATGCCTTCGGTGAAATGACGTTCATGATAAAGTCGGGGTCAGACCGTATCGGGGCGCTCGACTTCCAAGAGAGTGCTGAGGAATATGTGCCCCGTCTCTCAGCCGAAGCAACCCTAGAGGAACTTCAGAATTTCTCGGACCTAATTGAGGCAGGCAAGGAAGTTCCAAAGGAGCTAGATCGCGTCATTCTGCATGGCAGCTCAATTGGGGGTGCACGTCCTAAAGCGTTGATCACTGATACGGACTTTAAAAAACCTCGCAAACTGATCGCGAAATTCTCGGCCACCAACGATGTCTTCGCCATGGTGAAGGGCGAATTTGTGACAATGCGCCTTGCCAAACTTGCAGGTATGGACGTTGCCCATGTTGATATCGAACAGGTCCTCGATCGCGAAGTGCTGCTCGTTGAGCGTTTCGATCGTCAGTATTCCAGAAAAGACAACGACTGGCATCGCCGCTCGCTTGTCTCGGCACTGACCTGGACACAGGAAAACGAGCTTGCGGCCCGTCACGTTGCCTACACGGAACTGGCAGAGATCATTCGCGCCAGATTTCGCGATCCCGCTAAGGACCTGCTTGAGCTTTTCGCCCGTATGACGTTCAATATCCTCGTTGGAAATACCGATGATCACGCCCGAAACCACGCCGGTTTCTGGGATGGAGAGATGCTCGATTTAACACCTGCCTACGACATAGCCCCTCAAAAGCGTGGGACGCGAGACGCCAATCAAGCCCTCAACATAACACCGGACACAAGATCCGCGCAGTTGATCAATGTACAGAAGGCGGCGCCCTTCTTCCATATTGATGCAGCAGACGCCCATCAAATTATTGAGACCCAAACCGAAACGATTTGCAAAAATTGGCATGAAGTGTGTGATCTTGCAGCTATGACCAAGACAGAGCGAAGTTACTTCGCCGGCCGTCAAATACTAAACTCTTATGCTTTCGAAGGATACGGTGAGGTGCCCGCAGTACCATATTCTTGATGACATCAGTTGGTTTGTTCAGGTGCTTCTGAATTCAGGACGCCACCGTTCTCAATACACCCGTGGGGCACAAGAGATCAAATTGATCTGTTAAACTTATTTTCGCGGCTTTTCATGAGGATCATCACATTCTAAGGTCTGGCAACCCATAGATGAAAAAGTAATTAATGATTGAAGAAGCTCCAACCTTAATCTCGCCAACCGATGCGGCCTTGTTGAGCTTAAGCCCAGATATAGATATTATTTTCTTGCATGGTTTAGCCGGTGACCGCTTCAGCACCTGGACAAACTCTGAGGAAGGATTTTGGCCGCAAGTCATTGCTGATACGTTTCCGAATTGCCGCGTATACACCTGTGGGTTCAAATCATCAAAATTGTCCAGCCTGAAGACCGGTGAGGGTACCTCAATCATGGATTTGGGCAGCATGATCGCGGATGGGCTTATCTGCCGTGAGGTCTTGGCCACAAAAACTCTGTTCATATGTCACAGTCTGGGCGGGCTTGTTGTCAAACAGATGATCCGCAAATGTAGTGACTCTGCTGACAAGGATTTCAACGAGCTTGGGCGCTCATGTGTTGGTGTGGCGTTTCTGGGGTCGAGTCCGGTAGGGGGCGAAATAGTATCATAAGGAATTATGATGCTATTATGCGGCACCCTCAGTTGTTTGTAATCGGTTCAAGGTTCGATAGACAGTCGGCCTTGAAACCGCGAACAGTTCAGCCAGATCACTAATGGAATACTCGCCGGTTGCATGCATGCGCCCGAGCTCTTTTTGTTGTTTTTCAGATAATTTGGGCTGCTTTCCACGTAATTTCCCTTTGGCGCGGGCGATGGCCATGCCTTCGCGGGTTCGCATCCGAATGAGGTCTGATTCAAATTCAGCGAATGTGGCTAGGATGTTGAAGAACATCTTTCCCATGGGGTCGGTTGGATCATAGACGGATGCCCCGAGCGCCAACTTGACGCCTTTTGCGGCGAGTTGGTCTGCGATGGCGCGGGCGTCTGGAACAGACCTGGCCAAACGATCAAGTTTTGGCACGACTAAAGGCCCCATCGCAAGGTTTGTTCGTAGGGTTACCCCAGACGTGAACAGAGCATGA
>JAPKAB010000052.1 GCA_028825475.1 Ascidiaceihabitans sp.
ACCCTAATGCCCCAATCAATAACACTCAGTCAATATGCAAGCATATAAATGTACGCGAGGGTATTCACTCTGGCCCCCGCCCCATTAGGGTAAAAAGGCTCTTTCAGAAGTACCCCATTTTGCGACTTTCGTTTGATCGTTTTGGGCCGATGGCGGGAATTGGGAGCCGTGGGGCGAGCGTCGACATGGTCCTGCGGTCACCCAACCGACCCAGAATGTCACAGTCAAGACGAACGGCTGCTTTCACGACGTTTGCTTGCCGATCTTGGCGATCCTCGAATATCGGCACTGGGCCGATCGCGATAAGTTAGGCAGCCTATTCCTGCAGAATGATACTGAGCAGCATGTAGCAAACGTACGCTTAGAAGTCAGTCGCAAGATTTTTGCCACGATACCCCCCTTCCCATTTCCAACGACGCGCTGATTTTGAGGCCGCCCGTCACCCTGTCATTATCCAAATTTTGACAGAAGGAATTTTGACAAGCCACTCGCCACTCGCCCTCTGGCAACCCTATTAGAAAAGGCCGTGGCCGCACAGCTTTGCGGGCTGCACCAACCTTATCGAATAGCATTGCCACGCCCCATCAGCGTTCGCCACGTGGCAAGGTTTCAGAGCAAGCCGCTAAAGCGGTTGCCTTCAAAACTTAATCAATTCGTAGAAATAAACCGTCAGCACTGACCCAAACCAATAAAGGTAAAGGTCTGTCACAAAAGGTAAAACTATGTGTCGCACGACAAATTTGATAAATGGTGCACCCGAAGGGATTCGAACCCCTGGCCCCCTGATTCGTAGTCAGGTACTCTATCCAGCTGAGCTACGGGTGCACTCGGTGGCGGTTTAGTCTTGCCTGTGAAACTATGCAAGCCCTCGTTTTCGCAATATTGAAAATATTTTAGAAAACGATATCGCCCTTAGGTAACTTGATACAAAATGAAGTCCCATCAGAGGATGTGGAGACTAATTCCAATGATCCCCCGTGCCCCCTCACCAATTCTTCAGAGATTGCCATTCCCAACCCAGAGCCCCCTTTTGAAACTCCGCCCTGAAATGGTGTGAACAGGTGTTCCTGAGCTTTCTTTGGAAGACCCGGCCCGGTGTCAGTTACCTCAATCAACCAATTTTCGGATGTTTCTGAGGCGGTGACAGAAATTTCAGCCGCATTACCACTCGCCATGATCGCTTGGCGTGCGTTGCGTACCAGATTGGAGATTACACGATACAGCTGCTCAGCATCTGCACGGACCATCAAGTTCGGTGGAATATTTGATACGAATCGAACGTCATGTTCGCCAACGGCCAGTCGTTCACCATCCATCACATCGGCTATGATCATTCCCAAGCGAACCATCGAGAGTGTTGGACTGGGTTCTTCTGCTTTGCCAAAAGCCAGCGTGCTTTCACACAAGTGAACTGCACGGGTTATCGAGTTGACCAATTTTGGCGCAAGGCGCGCGACTGTAGGGTCTTCGCTCATCTCGATGCGATCGGTGAACAGTTGTGCGGACGTTAGGATGTTACGCAGGTCGTGGCTGATTTTGCTAACCGCACTGCCAAGTTGCGCCAATCTGTCTTTTTGACGCAAAGCACTGGTCAGCTCCGTTTGCATTGATTTGAGAGCATCTTCGGCTTCGCGCAGTTCTGTTATCCCAGCACTTGGCGAAATGATCCGGCGTCCATCATCTGGGGCCAAAGCGTAACTTTGCATGTGATCGACAACCCCTTTGATGGGTTTTACCAAAAAGATACGCACAGCAAAGAACAGCAGTGAGGCTGTGATGACAGAGATGACAGCAGACAAAAGCAGAATTCGGACGCCATAATCGATCATGGCAGTACGAAGTGGCCCCGCTTCCATTGTAACCTCGATCAGCAATCCAGCCTCACGAAGCGGTGCCCCTATGACACGGATAACTTCATTCTGTGGCTGCGTCAGGCGCATCACAGCGTCGCGCATCAAAACCACCGCAGTTCCCTCACGCAAATCAAACGTCTCCGAAATCTCACGCGGCATCGGGGATGACAACATCAACTGTCGTGCCTCGTCACGCCGAAGCACAATGTTGAACACGCCAGCATTTCGCAGTAGTTCGGCTTCCAACTCAGTTTCAAGCATATCATCGGCCAACAATGCCAATGATGCGATCTGTGCCCTCTCAAGGTGATTAAGAAGATAATCTTCTCTGAACCGCGCAATTGAGGGCACAAAAATCAAAATCTCAGCCAGCATCACGAAGATGGTGGTCAGGATAAGAAATCGACCTGAAAGTGAATTGAGCATCGTACCTCAGAAAGCCAGAATCATCATGGGATGAACCGTTGTACGAAACCGACCACCCGTTTGACAGCCGCGCTGTCAAATAAGCGAGGCGTGAAATAGGCACCCGCTGCACGTTTATTGATCTCGCCAATTGTTGGGTACGGGGCAACCATTGCAGCGATCTGACTCATCTTCATGTTGTTGGCCAACGCCAAGGCCCATAAATTGATCAGTTCACCCGCTTGGTATCCAACGATTGACGCGCCAACTGGGCGGCCCTTTACGACCATCAATTTGATGAAGCCCTTAGTTTTACGTTCCGCGATTGCCCGATCATTGTGGCTGTAGTGAAAGCGTACAACTTCCAACTTATCGCCATGTGCTTCCTTAGCCTGCGCTTCGGTCAGGCCAACTTGGGACAGTTCGGGATCTGTATATGTCGCCCAAGGAATATGTGAAGTTTTCGCTTTGGACGGCAAACCAAACAACATAGAGCGGATAATAATCCCCGCGTGATACCCCGCAACATGCGTAAACTGTAGACCACCGGCGACATCGCCAATCGCATAGACACCGCGGTTCGTGGTACGCATGCCTGCATCCACAACCAGACCAGTGCGTGTGCGTTCAATGCCTGCTGCTTCGATGTTCAGCTTATCAATGTTGGCTTTGCGCCCAACTGCCATCAATAGGTGGGAGCCTTCGAAAACACGGCCATCTTTGACCTCAACTTCAATCGCGCCTGCTTTGCCTCTGATTTCGGCAGCCAGCGCGTCCTCGGCGATTTCGACCCCCTCGTCGCGCAATGAGTTCAACACCACTTCAGCCAATTCGGGGTCATCTTTACCCAGTGCTTTCGCACCCTCAATGACAGTCACCTTAGAGCCCAGACGAATGTGCGCCTGTGCCATTTCCATGCCGATTGGACCGCCACCGATAATCAACAGATGCTTGGGTTGCTCGCGCAGTTCAAACAATGTCTCGTTGGTTTCGTAGGGTACATTTTCCAGACCTGGGATCGGTGGCACCAAAGGTGACGAACCTGTTGAAATAACCACACGACGGGCCGTGATGATTGTGTCACCAGCCTTAACTTCAGTTGGTGAAATGAACTCGCCGTACTCTTCTATGACGTTAACGCCCAAGCCTTCAAACCGCTCGACACTGTCGAGTGGTGCGATTGTTGCTATAACGTCCGCGACATGATCCTTAGCGGCCGCATAGTCGACCTTGGGCTGGTGATCCGCCACGCCGTACTGAAGGGCGTGTGACTGGCTGTAAGCAGCTTTACCGCTGGCGATCAACGCTTTGGATGGGACACAGCCAAAGTTCAGGCAATCACCACCCATTTTGTGGCCTTCAAGCAATGTAACTGACGCCCCCATTTGACTTGCACCGGCTGCGACGGACAAACCACCAGAGCCGCCACCGATAACCAATACATCTGTTTTAATGCGCTTCATGACTTATAGCCCTTTTTTGCCGGTGACGGCCTTAATGACGACCGGCACCAAAGACAGCGCCGCAAAGCCCAAAATAGGCAGTAGAATATGTGGTTCAAAGATGATGCCCAGATTCGGCTTTTCGCCAGCTGCGAACACTTCGCCCAAGCCCGCACCGATCGATGAGAATACAGCGGTCGCTGGAATAATTCCGAAGAACGTTGAGATGAAGAAACGGTGCAAAGGCACCTGCATAAAGGCAGGAATTAAGTTAGCGATAAAGAATGGAACGACTGGAACCAAACGGATTAGGAACAGCATCGTCCATTGATTTTCATCTATGCCATCTTTGATTTTCTTGATGGGTCCTGTTGAGGCTTCCAATTTCGCCCCAAGCTTTTCACCAAACCCGTACCTTGCCGCCAAAAAGATAAAGGCAGCCCCAATTGCGGCTCCGGTCACGCTTAAAATTGCGCCTAAGACAGTTCCGAACAAAAAGCCGCCTGTTAGTGTGGTCAGCGTGGCACCCGGCAGAGAGAAACCAACGATCAGGACATAAGCGATAAAGAACAAAAACGCCGTCTGAATAAGATTCACATCACGGTAAGCTAGCAGCGCCTCGCGATTGTCGCGCAACGTATCGAACGTCAGGTAATCGCGCAGGGTAAATGCACCGATGATCGCGACAACTAGAATCACCGCAAGTGGCACATGCCTCTTTAGGTCTAGCTTTGAACCAGAATCAGGTTCGGAATTGTTGGAATTGTTCATAATACGCATCACTCTTGCTCTTTTCATGTCCCTTATCAATGGACTGAACAGACACAGGGCCGCTAGCGTGAAACATTATTCTCACGCGCCCTTGATAATTATTGCCCCTTTTAGGGTGTTTTCTCGCCATTAATCGGGTAATTGAAACAATGGTTCGTTGATATCTGTTTATTTGTTGCAAAACTGCCCGATTTCCCACCGCTAGGGTTTGACTTGGGCCTTGCAGCACTTTAGAGGACGAGCTTGAAATTAGACACGCACGGTTCGAATCTTGGCCCTTGCGAACAATATGGAGACGGAGCGATGAAACGCACCTACCAACCTTCTAACCTCGTGCGCAAACGGCGCCACGGTTTCCGCTCGCGCATGGCTACTAAAGCTGGCCGTAAAATCCTGAACGCACGTCGTGCTAAGGGCCGTAAGGAACTGAGCGCGTAATACGCGTCCAGACTGGTTGCTTGAATGACCCCGCCTAAGGCCTCTTTATCCAGCGATCTAGCTGATAAAGAACTGCCTTTGGCGGGTTGTTTTCGTTCGAGCACCCCATCAAAAATTGAAGTCATCCAGAAGCGCGCTGATTTTCTGCGCGCTTCACGTGCGCCGCGCGTTGCGATGCAAGGATTCGTCCTGCAAATCAACGAACGGAGTGATGATGCTCCAATGCGTATTGGCTATACTTGCTCCAAAAAAGTCGGCAATGCGGTTGCTCGCAATCGCGCCAAACGCCGATTGCGCGAAATTGCGCGCCTCGTGCTGCCAGAACATGGAGCTTTGGGTACCGATTATGTGCTGATTGGACGACGCGACAAAACCGCTGAACGTGACTTTCAAGATCTGCTTGCAGACTTGCGCACGGCGTTGTCCAAGGATCACCCAAAAAAGGCCCGAACATGAACCCGTTTGCGTTTGTCTTGGCTTTGCCAATTCGATTGTATCGGTTAATTTTCAGCCCTTGGGTCGGCTTCAATTGCCGCTATCAACCGACGTGCAGCGCTTATGCGCTGGAAGCTTTAGAAAAACATGGTGCCATCAAAGGCAGCTATCTGACGGTTCACCGTATATGTCGGTGTCATCCGTGGGGCGGCCAGGGTTATGATCCTGTTCCTGAAGAAAAAGACTGAACAATACCCAAAGGGTGTACCATGCTTGATCAAAACGATGACATTCACCCCTTGTTCGCCGGCGCACCACGCACGACTGAATTCAAAAAGCTACGCAAACGCATTGTCCGCCTGACCCAAGAGGCGATCAACCAATATGGGATGATCGAGAAAGACGCGCGTTGGCTGGTCTGCTTATCTGGCGGCAAAGACAGTTACACGCTGTTGGCCGTCTTACATGAGTTGAAGTTTCGCGGCCTTTTACCCGTGGATATTTTGGTCTGTAATCTGGATCAAGGACAACCGAATTTCCCTGCAACCATCTTACCTGCGTTCTTGGAAAAGATGGGTGTGCTCCACCGCATCGAGTACAAAGACACCTATTCTATCGTTGTAGACAAAATTCCAGCGGGTCGCACATTCTGTTCGCTATGTTCACGCCTGCGTCGTGGCAACCTGTATCGTGTTGCCCGCGAAGAGGGTTGTTCAGCCGTGGTTCTGGGCCATCATCGAGATGACATCCTTGAAACCTTTTTTATGAACCTGTTTCATGGCGGCAAATTGGCAACCATGCCCCCTAAACTGCTAAATGAACAAGGCGACCTATTTGTATATCGCCCCTTGGCGCATGTTGCAGAGGTCGATTGTGAAAAATTTGCATCAGCAATGAACTATCCCATTATTCCTTGTGACCTGTGTGGGTCACAGGATGGTTTGCAACGACAGCAGGTAAAACAGATTCTGGATGGATGGGAGGCCAACAGTCCTGGCCGCCGTCAAATCATGTTTAATGCACTGGCCAACGCGCGTCCTTCACATTTATTAGACCCCCAAATTTTTGATTTTATGGGGCTCAAACGAGAACCCGATCAAATTGACCTAAACTCAGACAACATTCCAAGACTGCGTTAACGCAGTGCAAAGGGGTCAGACCTAACACTTCTACAAGGTTCGTTTTCTGCGGACACTGCAACGAGGTGTATCATGTCAGTCAATCATTCTTGGACTTGGCACAAACTGCGCGAAGACCTGCGCCGCACCATTACAGGCGCGCAGGCCTTGGCTTTTTTCCCGGCGGGTGTTTTGGCCACATATTGGGCTGGTGGTGAACCTGCACTGATCGGTGCAGCCGTTTTGATGCCAATCTTGTTCCTTACTGTTGGAGTGTTTTCGCAACGGGAATTCAATGTTGCGCTTCTTCAGCGAAGTTCAAAAACACTGTTACAGCGGGATATATTCACCGAATTCGTCGAAAGAACTTACGCACAAACATATGATCGAACGACAGGCTCAGCTTTGTTCCAGATACAAATCGATGACTATCAGTCTTTGGTTGACCGCCACGGCCAAACTGCCGCCGATACAGTGATCAAACGCGTTAGCGAACGGATTATTTTGCAGATGCGTGATCAAGACTATATCGCGCGCTTGGGTGATTGCAACTTCGCATTATGCCTTGGGCCCAGTCGACATATGGATTTAGAGGTCTGCATTCAATTGGCAGGCCGGCTTCAAATCGCTATTGAAGAACCCGTTTCTGTTGATGGAATTTCACTGTTCGTGACAACTTCCATTGGATTTTGTCTTTGCAGGCGTTCGCCTCGTTCTACAGGAGGTGATTGGATGCAAGCCGCGTCCATTGCGCTTATGGAAGCTGAAAAACGAGGACCATCAACCATTCGTGCCTTTTCAGAAGAAATGCAGCGGGCCACACAAGCTCATTCGGCATTACGTGAAGAGGTTCAGAGCGCTCTCGAAACGGGACAAATCATTCCATGGTTCCAACCCCAAATATCCACAGACACCGGTAAAGTTACCGGATTTGAGGCCTTGGCCCGCTGGCACCACCCGGAACGCGGAATGATTGCCCCAGTCGATTTTCTACCAGCCATTGAGCAAGCAGGTTTATTGGAGCGCCTTGCTGAAATCATCATGTATCACGCATTTACTGCGCTCAATGCATGGGACACTGCGGGTGTTTGCGTCCCGCAAGTTGGGGTGAATTTCAGCGGGTCCGAATTGAACAACCCGTGTTTGATTGAAAAAATCAGCTGGGAGCTAGACCGCTTCAACCTGTCACCAGATCGTCTGGCCGTAGAAGTTTTGGAAACCGTCATCTCTGGCGCCGCGGATGATCAGATCACTTTAAACATTAACGGCCTTGTCGCACTTGGTTGTCACGTTGACCTCGACGATTTTGGGACAGGCCACGCATCAATTTCATCGATTAGGCGGTTCAAAATTGACCGTCTTAAAATTGACCGGTCTTTTGTGATGAAAGCAGACAGGGACCCCGAACAACAACGGATGATCAGCGCGATATTAACCATGGCAGAACGACTGAACCTCGAAACCCTAGCTGAGGGGGTTGAAACCGTCGGAGAACACGCACTATTGGCCCAGCTGGGCTGCAACCACGTACAAGGGTTTGGGATTGGGAAACCGATGCCATTCAACGAAACTTTGGATTGGATACGGGCGCACGAGGACAGGCTGCTGGATCCCCCCCAAATCGGAGGGCGTCAAGCAGGGTAACCAAAACAACGCAAATACCTGAAAATTGATCTTGTTTGGTACCGAAGAAAGGCCGAAAATGATCGAATCCACTTGA
Organism: Ascidiaceihabitans sp.; assembly: GCA_028825475.1. Classification (GTDB taxonomy): domain Bacteria; phylum Pseudomonadota; class Alphaproteobacteria; order Rhodobacterales; family Rhodobacteraceae; genus Ascidiaceihabitans. The sequence goes on from JAPKAB010000052.1 coordinate 8,183, forward strand.
CCTTCTGGTCTGCACTATGTTGAACCCGACACTGAACTCAACGACATTAGGTGGCAGTCCCAAATGGATGATCAGAACAAAAACCTCATTCTGGCAACCGTACTCAGCTTAGCTGTAATTCTAGTATGGGCTGTCTTTTTCCCCGCCCCAGAGGTTGCTGCCCCATCTGAAACAGCAATTGTTTCTGCAGATGGTACCATCGCATCTCCGGGCGCTGTCACTGCACTAACGCCAACAGCACAAACGGATACCGCCGATGTGGTTGCAACAGGTGCCGCAGCTCCTGCAGCATTGCTTGAAGCACCCCGCACCGCAATCGAAACACCACGCCTAAGCGGAACAATCTCCTTGCTGGGCGGACGTATCGATGAGTTGAAATTGAGCGACTATAAAGTCACGCAAGATGAGGGCGCAGACACTGTTACGTTGTTCTCACCTGTTGGCAGCGACTCACCATATTACGCACTCTTCGGTTGGGCCGCGAGCACAGGCGTAACACCTGAGACCGTGCCAAACGCAAATACAAACTGGCAGCTTGTAGATGGTGAAATTCTTGCCCCTGGCAAGCCTATCACTTTGGCATGGGACAACGGCGCAGGCCTTTTGTTCAATCGCATTTATGATGTTGATGCTGATTACATGTTCACAATCACACAAAACGTAACGAATAACGGTGCCACCGCTGCATCCATGGCACCATACGGTGTTCTTGCGCGCCACGGCGAACCGAAAGACCTAAAGAATTTCTTCGTCCTGCACGAAGGTTTGGTCACGATGGCTGATGAGCTGACGGAGACAAATTGGGATGACATGCCTGATTTCGACATTCATCCAAAAGAGGGTGTCCCCGCAGAGCGTATCGAGGATGTTCAAAATGGCTGGATCGGTATGACCGACCACTTTTGGATGACTACCTTGATCCCAGCCCAAGACGTTTCATCGCGCCTGACAGCCAAGTACAATCCATCTTTGGACATATACCAAACTGAAACTGTGATGAACAAAGTCACCGTCGAACCTGGTGCAACAGCGTCCAACACGATCCGCCTGTTTGCAGGTGCCAAAGAATGGGAAACCATTCGTGAATACCAAACGGATGGTGTTACCAAATTCATCGACAGTATCGACTGGGGTTGGTTCTTTTTCCTGACCAAGCCAATCTTCTGGTTGCTTCACGAGATCAACAAATTGATCGGTAACATGGGCTGGTCCATCATTGGCCTTACTCTGATTATCAAAGCTGTTTTGTTCCCACTGGCCTATAAATCTTACGTCTCTATGGCGAAGATGAAAGAGCTTCAGCCAGAAATGGAAAAGCTGAAAGCGGCTGCAGGCGATGATCGTCAAAAGATGCAGCAAGGTATGATGGAGCTTTATAAGAAGAACAAAGTGAACCCCGCGGCAGGCTGCATGCCGATCTTGCTTCAGATTCCGATATTCTTTTCCCTATACAAAGTGATCTTCGTCACAATTGAATTGCGTCACGCCGCATGGTTTGGCCCGTTCCGTGATCTTTCAGCACCCGACCCAACAACCCTGTTGAACCTTTTCGGACTCTTCCCAAATGGCGCACCAGAAGCGGGCAGCGTCATGGCGTTGATCTTTATCGGCATCTTGCCAATCATCCTTGGTATCTCAATGTGGTTGCAGCAAAAGCTGAACCCGGCGCCAACGGACCCAACACAGCAAATGATTTTTGCATGGATGCCATGGGTCTTCATGTTCATGTTGGGCAGCTTCGCCAGTGGCTTGGTCGTTTACTGGATCGCCAACAACACGATTACTTTCACTCAGCAATATTTGATTATGCGCAGCCAAGGTTACAAACCTGACGTGTTCGGCAACATCAAGGGCAGTCTGAAAAGAAAATCTAAAGAGGACTAAAGTATGTCATCAGTTTCAAGCATCTGGCGTCATCCGATCAAAGCCCTAGGCCGCGAATCGTTAACGTCAGTTGCTTTGAAGACTGGTGAATGCCTGCCTTGGGATCGTGTCTGGGCTTTAGCTCACGAAACATCCAAAGCGAAGACTGGCGAATGGGCCCGCTGTGGGAACTTCAATCGTGCCGCTGGTGTCCCTGCCCTCATGGCAATCACGGCGAAACTTAATGAAGCAACTCAAGAAATCACGTTGCACCACCCTGATCGTCCAGACCTTACGTTTCGTCCAGATGATGCCCCTAAGGCACTCGTCGCTTGGAGTGCCCCACTTGTCCCTAGCGGTCGTGCACAACCTAGCCACATTATGCGTCTGGACAAACATGGGTATCCTGACAGCCCCTATCCATCCGTTAGTTTGGCCAACACCGCATCACACAATCAAGTAGAGCAACACCTTGGGCGTGATTTGTCGATTCACCGCTGGCGTTCCAACATCTGGTTCGATGGTGCCACCCCTTGGGCTGAATTTGACTGGGTCGGCAAAGATATAGCGATCGGGAACGCCATATTACGTGTAAAAGAGCCAGCAACGCGTTGTATGTCCACAGCAGCCAATCCAGAGACTGGCCAGCGGGACGCAGATACGTTAGGGGCCTTGGAACACTTCGGCCATCAAGAATTCAGTGTCTTGGCGGAAGTTATTCAAGATGGAACAATCGCCCTAGGCGACAGCGTGCAGGTACTATGATGCAAATGCAATT
>JAPKAB010000019.1 GCA_028825475.1 Ascidiaceihabitans sp.
ACTCGAAGCCGACCTTGGGCAGCTAAGTCCCTAACGCAGGATTCTTGCCCCATCCGCAACCAACCCATAAAACACCAACCATTACGAGAGGTGTAAAATCAAAAACTGCGCGAGATCGCAACACTGTCGAAATCCTAGTGAGACTTGATGTACCGCTGTTGGGACGCACCTGTAGTTTGGATGCTCATGGATGTGGCGTATTACTCAAATCTAGTTAGACCATCGACTGACCCAGACTACACCTCACGGTTGCGCTTTTCGAACCTTGGCAACATGGCGCTGAAATCTTTGCCCAATCCGCCTTCGTCCTCAACGAATTTCTTATATAACGCATGGGCCAGTTCACCCATTGGTGTGTCCGCATCCACCGCACTGGCGGCCTGTTGGCTTAGCCCTAGGTCTTTCAGCATCAACTCAGCGGCAAAGCCGGGTGCATAATCATTGTCTGCGGGGCTGGTTGGCCCAACGCCTGGGGCAGGGCAGTAGGCGTTCATCGACCATGAGTATCCAGAGGATGTGCTGACGACGTCAAACATCTTTTGACGATCAAGGCCCAGCTTGTCCGCCAAAGCAAATGCCTCGCAGGTCGCGATCATCGTCGCGCCCAAAACCATGTTGTTGCAGATCTTGGCCGCTTGGCCTGCACCTGACGCGCCGCAATGCACTGCCTTTTGCCCCATGATCTCAAACAACGGGGAAACAGTGGCAAATGCCGCCTCAGATCCACCCGCCATGAATGTCAGCGTTCCACCCGCCGCGCCACCGATACCACCCGACACAGGCGCATCTGCAGCCAATAGGCCCGCTGCCTGAGCATCCGCAGCCACGGCACTGGCGCTTTCAACGTCGACGGTGGAACAATCCAGTAAGGTCGCACCTGATTTCATCACAGGGATCATCTCGGCCGCAACACTGCGCAGGATCGCGCCGTTGGGTAGCATTGTGATAACAACATCTGCACCGGTCGCCGCTTCAACAGATGTGGCCGCCACAGCAACGCCCTCAGCCGTTGTGCCCGCCGGGTCAAAGCCGGTCACGTTATGTCCAGCAGCAGCCAAGTTGGCAGCCATAGGTGCGCCCATGTTGCCCAGTCCGATAAAGCCGATGTTCATGCCGTGTCCTTCCGATGTGTTGGTCTGCAAGTCTAATGCGTTTTCGCCCAAAGGCAGCAACATCTTTGAAACGGCCGTCGCAGGGACGGTGCCATCTGCGAATTGCCATTTGGGGTTGCGGTCTTTGTCGATGATCGCCGCACGGATGCCCTCGATAAAGTCGCCGTGTTCCATACTGCGCGCGGTAAAGCGGTATTCAAGGTCCAATGCCTTCGCCAGCGAGATGTTAGAGCCACGCAAACGGTTCAGAATTTCAAAGGTACAGGCCATAGAAAGCGGGCTGTTACGGCGCAGTTGTTTTAACGTCTTTTGGGCAAACTCACTGTCATCGTTTTCCAATGTGGTCAAAACATCTGACAGGCCAACACCGCGGAAATGTTTGGTGATCTCAGGCATCTGTGACTGGATCGGTCCGATTTCGGCAGGGGTCTCAGGAACAAGGCAAACTGTATCGCCCGTTGTTTCAAGCTGGGCAATCAGCTCGGGCCATTTGCCTTCGGGAATGTAGATATCTGCAAAACCGGCGAAGATCGCATCGGATGCATTCATGCGCGACGCGGTTGTGCCAAGGTATTCACCCAAACGCTCAGGGGCCAAGGCAAGCATCAAGGTGCCGCCAACGTCAGGGACCAATCCAATGCCAACCTCAGGCATAGCGATCTGGCTGGTGTCACCAACAATGCGGTGTGACCCGTGACACCCAATCCCAACGCCGCCCCCCATGGTGAACCCTTGAAGGAAGGAAACAACGGGTTTTGGGTATTCAAATATTTTGGCGTTCAGGCGGTATTCATCGGCCCAAAATTTCTGACCATAGGAAAAATCACCCGCTGTGCCCGTGGCATACATATCCGCGATGTCACCACCCGAACAAAAGGCGCGATCACCCTCAGCGTCCATGACAACCAGCTTAACAGCAGGGTCTGCGCGCCACTCATCAAGGGCGGCCTCAATCGCCAGACACATCTCGTAGGTCATAGCGTTCAACGCTTGTGGGCGTTGCAAAGTGATGCGGCCGGCCTGGCCGATGATGCGGATTGAGATGTCAGTCATATGATTTAGCGGTTCTTCAACATGTCGCGGGCAACGATGACCCGCATGATTTCATTGGTGCCTTCAAGGATTTGGTGAACGCGCAGGTCGCGCACCAGCTTCTCGATGCCATAATCAGCTAGATAGCCGTAGCCGCCGTGCAGTTGTAGGCATTGATCTACAACCTTGCTGCCCACTTCGGTCACGAATTTTTTAGCCATCGCGCAATATTTGGTCGCATCTGGCGCACCTGTATCCAACTTCCATGCCGCTTGGCGCAGGAAAACACGGGCGGCTTGCAGCTCAATCTCCATATCCGCAAGGCGCCACTGCAGCCCTTGGAATTGGTCGATGGATTTGCCAAATGCTTTGCGCTCGCCCATGTAATCCAGCGTCGCGTTCAGGGCCGTTTGGGCGGCACCTAATGAACAGGCTGAGATGTTCAATCGACCGCCGTCCAAACCCATCATCGCATACTTAAACCCTTTGCCTTCTTCACCAATCAGGTTCTGTGCATCGACTTTGCAATCATCAAATTGAACCTGCGAAGTAGGTTGTGAACGCCAGCCCATTTTTTGCTCTAGCCCACCAAAGGACAGACCATCTGATCCGTCTTCGACATAAACAGTGGATACACCCGCAGCGCCGTCTTCTCCCGTGCGCACCATGCAAACATAGGCGTCTGAATAGCCACCGCCCGAAATGAACGCTTTGGTTCCGTTCAAGGTATAGCCCTCGTTTGTACGCTCAGCGCGGGTTTTGAGGGCTGCCGCGTCTGATCCTGATCCGGGTTCTGTCAGGCAATAGCTTAGGACAGTGTTCATCGCCAAAACGTCAGGCATCACACGTGCCTTCATCTCATCACTGCCAAAGCTGTCGATCATTTTGGCGCACATGTTGTGGATGGACAAGAAGGCCGCAACTGAAGGGCAGGCCATGCTGAGGGCCTCAAAAACGAGGGTAGCATCAAGGCGCGAAAGGCCCGTGCCGCCGCCGTCTTCAGAAACATAAAGACTGCCAAAGCCAAGTTCGCCAATTTTTGGCCAAAGGTCTTTGGGGATTGTTTCGGCAATTTCCCAATCACGTGCGTGGGGTGCGATGGCGTCTTGGCCAAAGGCATAGGCCATATCAAAAATTGCAGATTGTTCTTCGCTTAGGGCAAAATCCATGTCGATCCTCGCGTGTAGGTGGCTAGGTGAATTGAACGGATGTTAAATTCAAACTATTTCATGAATATTTCAAAGCATGAGAGTTTGAGTTGGTCGTTTAGATGGTTGAGTGCCGCCACAACGGGCGGCACTCAGTATTGCTTATTCCATCACTGGGATTGAGAATTCGCCGCCTTCTTTAATGCCTGATGGCCAGCGCGCTGTCACAGTTTTGGTGCGTGTATAGAACTTGAACGCATCTGGACCGTGCTGGTTCAAATCGCCGAACACAGATTTCTTCCAACCGCCAAAGGTGTGGTAGGCCAATGGCACAGGGATTGGTACGTTGATGCCGACCATGCCAACGTTGATGCGGTTTGCGAAATCACGGGCTGCGTCGCCGTCACGGGTAAAGATCGCCGTGCCGTTGCCGTATTCGTGGTCCATCGCAAGGCCCAGGGCCTCTTCGTAAGTTTCTGCACGTACACAAGTGAGGACTGGGCCAAAAATCTCGTGCTTGTAGATGTCCATGTCTTTGGTAGCGTGGTCAAACAAGTGTGGACCAACGAAGAACCCTTCCTCGTAGCCTTGCAATGAGAAATCGCGACCATCAACAACCAACTCAGCACCTTGATCGATACCGGTTTGAACAAGACGTTCAATGTTGGCTTTTGCGGCGGCTGTGACAACAGGACCGTAGTCCACATCGTTGCCAGAGGTGTATGGCCCAACCTTTAGCTTTTCGATCCGTGGAACCAGCTTTTCGATCAAACGATCGGCTGTGTCGTCACCCACTGGAACCGCAACGGAAATCGCCATGCAACGTTCGCCTGCCGCGCCGTAACCGGCACCGATCAAAGCGTCAGCGGCTTGATCCATGTCAGCGTCAGGCATGATAATCATGTGGTTTTTCGCGCCGCCAAAGCACTGAACGCGTTTGCCGTTCGCACAACCTGTTGAGTAGATGTATTCCGCGATTGGGGTTGAACCAACAAAGCCAACAGACTGGATTACGTCGTGGTGCAAGATCGCGTCGACGGCTTCTTTGTCGCCGTTCACAACCTGAAGGATGCCTTTTGGTAGGCCTGCTTGTTCCATCAATTCAGCAAGCATCAATGGGACAGATGGATCACGCTCGGATGGTTTCAGGATAAACGCGTTGCCACATGCGATGGCAGGGGCAAACATCCACATAGGGATCATGGCAGGGAAGTTGAAAGGGGTGATGCCTGCAGTCACACCCAAAGCTTGGCGCATGGAATACATGTCGATGCCGGGGCCTGCAGAGTCAGTGTAGTCGCCTTTGAGCAACTCAGGGGCACCGATGCAGTATTCAACCACCTCAAGGCCGCGCTGCACGTCGCCTGCGGCGTCGGGCAGAGTTTTGCCGTGCTCGCGAGAGAGGGCTTCGGCCAATTTGTCCATGTTGTCGTTCAGTAAAGCGACGAATTTCATCATCACACGTGCGCGGCGCTGTGGGTTTGTTGCAGCCCATTTTGGCTGTGCAGCAGCCGCAAATTGAACCGCTTGGTCCATTTCAGCAGCAGATGCCAATGGGCACTTGGCCTGAACTTCGCCGGTGGCTGGGTTCATGACGTCTGCGAAACGGCCTGATGTGCCTTTGACGTGTGCGCCATTGATGTAATGCGTGAGCTCTTGCATGTTGGAATCCCTTTGGTTGATTTGTCGTTAGCTTAGTCTTGCAAAAAATCATGTAACAGGGGAAAGATGTCAAAACAGCTTTGCATTTTTGTAGGTATGGGGGTGAGGCAGGAGCAGGGGCTTTGCCCCCGGCCTGCGGCCTCCCCCAGAGTTTATGGGGTAAAGTGAAGGTGGGTGACAACTGGAGTGATGGGTCATGCAAGACAATTGGGATGATGTGCGTTTGTTTTTGGCGGTGGCGCGTGAAGGTGGGTTGTCTGCCGCTGGCAAGCAGTTGCGCCTTGATCCTGCGACGTTGGGGCGGCGCATGGCGCGTTTAGAGGCGTCCTTGGGGACAGGATTGTTTGTGAAATCCCCCCAAGGCTATGCGCTGACTGTTGCGGGGGCTGAGTTGTTGAGCCGTGCAGAGGAGGCAGAGATCGCGATGCGCGTCGCCACCAGCAGCCTGCCGGTGCAAAGTGACAGTTTGACAGGTCAAATGCGTATCGGGGCCCCTGATGGCTGTGCGAACTATATCTTGCCGCAGGTTTGTGCGGCTTTGGCGGTTGAACATCCGGAGTTGGATATTCAGATCGTGGCCTTGCCGCGTGTTTTCAATCTGTCGCGTCGAGAGGCGGATTTGGCGATTGGGGTAAGTGCCCCAACGGCTGGGCGTTTGACGGTTCAGAAGATCACGGATTATCGCCTGCATTTGGCGGCATCTGAGGCGTATCTGAAAGGGTCGGGCGACATATCGGAAAAGGGCGCGCTGCGCGGGCACCGAATTGTGGGTTATATTCCGGATATGATCTTTGACCGTGAGTTGGATTATTTGGCTGATATCGGGGTAGGGCGCGTGCCGCTTGCGTCCAACTCTGTATCTGTGCAGTTGCACCTATTGCGCCGTGGCGGTGGCGTGGGTGTGGTGCACGATTTTGCGATGCCCTTTGCGCCTGAGTTGCGATTTGTGCTGCAAGACGAAATTGCCCTGACGCGCAGTTTCTACATGATCCGCCACGAGGATGATCGCCAGAATGCAAAGCTGGCGCGGTTTGCCCAAGCTCTGTCTGATGGGGTGCGCAAGGAGGTTTTCCGCCTCGAAGCAGGAATCTTGACTTAGACAACTTTTGCGGCAACCCTATAATTATTCACTACATATTTTAGGAGAGTATCTATGCTGGTATATCAAATTCTAAAGTCAAAATCTGACGACGCAGTTGTCACTGTGAAATCAGGGTCCTTGGTCTCAGAAGCGGCAAAAATACTTTCGGACCGTAAGATTGGTACTGTCGTTATTTCTCAGACTGGTAAGGACGCAAAGGGCATTTTGTCCGAACGTGATATCGTGCGCGCGATCGCCAATCGTGGTGCCAGCTGTCTGATGGATAAAGTTGACACCTACATGACCTCTAAGCTTGTGACCTGTTCGCGTGATGAAAGCGCAGACAACGTTTTGAAGATGATGACAGAGGGCCGTTTTCGCCACATGCCTGTGGTAGAAGCAGGGGATATGGTTGGTTTGATAACGATTGGTGACGTTGTAAAAGCGCGCCTAAGTGAATTGGCGATGGAGAAAGATGCGCTTGAGGGCATGATAATGGGCCACTAGGCTTTTTGTTGGTCTGTTGACGCTAACACCTGCTTGCAATCTTTGGCACAAAATGATTGCTTGCGCGCAACTTAATTATGCGACGGAGCGTGGCCATGCGCGTAGGACTATACCCAGGAACCTTTGACCCGATAACTCTGGGTCATGTTGATATTATACGCCGCGCCAGCATGCTGGTGGATCGCCTGATCATCGGCGTTGCGATCAACCGCGACAAGGGTCCGTTGTTTTCCCTTGAGGAACGCGTGGCGATGATTGAGGCGGAATGCATCAAGTTGTCTGAACAGACAGGCACAGAGATTGTAGCACATCCTTTTGAGAACCTTTTGATCGATTGTGCCCATGATGTTGAGGCCACGATGATCATTCGTGGCCTTCGCGCTGTGGCCGATTTTGAGTATGAATATCAGATGGTTGGCATGAACCGTGTGCTGGATGACAGCGTTGAAACTGTGTTCTTGATGGCCGAGGCAAAGCATCAAGCAATTGCATCCAAACTGGTAAAAGAGATTGCTCGTCTGGACGGTGATGTAAGCAAATTTGTGACGCCATTGGTGAACCAAAAGCTGAAAGAGCGCTTGGGCTGACCCGTACCAATTTAAGCGATTTAACAATAAAAAAGGTGCGCCCGAAAGCGCACCTTTTTCTTTGTCTAACAGGTTGGCTTTGCCTTACGCGAAGCTACCCATCTTAACGGCTGTGTCCAACATGCGGTTCGAGAAACCCCATTCGTTGTCATACCAGGTCAAAATACGAACCATGTTGCCACCCAGAACCTTAGTTTGGTCGTTGTGGAACGTGGAGGATGCAGGGTCGTGGTTAAAGTCTGTGCTGACCATTGGAAGGTCAGTGTAGGCAAGAACACCGTTCAGCGGGCCATCAGCGGCTGCGCGGATGGCTGCGTTCACTTCTTCGACAGTCGTGTCGCGTGACGCTTCAAACGTCAGATCCACACAAGATACGTTTGGTGTTGGAACGCGGATCGCAACGCCGTCCAGTTTGCCGTTCAATTCAGGCAATACAAGGCCAACAGCCTTAGCAGCGCCTGTAGATGTTGGGATCATAGACAATGCTGCAGCTCGACCGCGATATAGATCTTTGTGCATCGTATCTAACGTTGGCTGATCGCCTGTATAGCTGTGGATCGTTGTCATGAAGCCTTTGTTGATGCCGATGGCATCGTTCAAGACCTTAGCAACAGGGGACAGGCAGTTGGTTGTGCAGGACGCGTTGGAAACAACGTAGTCGTCTGCAGTCAATGTGTCGTGGTTCACACCGTAAACGATTGTTTTGTCTGCATCTTTGCCCGGTGCAGAGATCAATACACGTGTAGAGCCGTTATCAAGGTGCGCTTGGCATGCTTCTTTGGATGTGAAGATACCTGTGCATTCCATCACAACGTCAACGTCAGACCATGGCAGGTCGGCTGGGTTGCGGATTGCTGTCACGCGCATTGGGCCGCGGCCTGCGTCAATTGTATCTTCGGTTGTTGTTACGGTGCCTGGGAAACGGCCGTGGACGGAATCAAAACGCAACAAGTGTGCGTTTGTTTCAACTGGACCAAGGTCATTGATCGCCACGACTTCCAAATCTGTGCGACCTGATTCAAGCAGTGCGCGCAATACGTTACGGCCAATACGGCCAAATCCGTTGATTGCAATTTTAGTGGTCATGTACGGGTTCCTTCTTGAACGGTGTCGCTCGTCAAATATGACAAATTCATGTTATCGCTAACATTGCCATTTTGAAGGTTTTGTCAACCGCGAAACCTCACCAACGCTTAGCGCCAGAAAGCCAACCATTCTGTGAATTCAGCGAGTTTCCTTGCTAAAAAGAGAAGGTAGGCTGTATCGAACATAAAAATATCGACACATATGCCTATCACAATAATCAGGCCAAGAACGAAAGCGATTGGGTTTGTCATCTGAACGGGGCCTAAAACAACGAAAGGGTAAGGCTGATATGCCAGCCTTACCCCAATCTCGCAAGTGTAGCGTTGTTAAGCGGGTGGCTTAATCCAACTGGCCCATCGCAACAGCCACATCGGCCATACGCACAGAGAACGCCCATTCATTGTCATACCACGCCAACACACGCACCATGCGGCCACCAACAACCTTGGTCTGGTCAGGGGCAAAGATCGAGCTGTGTTCGGTGTGGTTAAAGTCGATCGAAACCTTCTGCTCGTCGTCATAAGCCAATACGCGGCCCATCGGACCAGCGGCGGCTTTGGCGACAGCGGCGTTCACTTCTTCAACCGTCACATCGCGCTTGGCGTAAAACGTCAGGTCGACAGCCGAAACATTGGGGGTAGGGACGCGCATCGCGGAGCCGTCCAATTTGCCCTTAAGCTGCGGCAGCACTTCACCCAGCGCCTTGGCAGCACCCGTTGATGTGGGGATCATCGCCATTGCCGCAGCGCGGGCGCGGTATAGATCGTCGTGGCGGCGATCTAGGGTGGGTTGGTCGCCTGTATAGCTGTGGATCGTGGTCATGATGCCAGACTCAATGCCGAATGCTGCGTCCAACACCTTGGCCAGCGGGGCAAGGCAGTTGGTGGTGCAGGACCCATTTGAGATCATCGTGTCATTGGCTGCTAACAGCTCGTCGTTGACGCCAAACACTACGGTTTTATCCACGTTTTTACCGGGGGCAGACAACAGCACACGTTTCGCGCCGCGCTCGATATGCTTTTTGGCTTTGTGCCCGTCGTTAAAATTGCCGGTGCATTCCAGCACAACATCGCAACCCGACCAATCCAACTCGTCCATATTATAGGTCGAGAACATCTCGATCTCGCCGCGTCCCAAATCAAGGGTGCGATTGCCAACGGTGATGTCCTGAGGATAACGGCCATGGACAGAGTCATATTTGATCAGATGCGCAGCAGTGGCCAAAGGCCCCGTCGCATTGACCTTAACAACTTCAATATCGTTACGCAGCGATTGCGAGATATGAGACAGAGTGCAGCGCCCGATGCGGCCAAACCCGTTGATGCCAACTTTTACCGTCATTTTAGAATCCTCGGAATACCCAATTTCTAAGATGTTCTTAGGGGGCTGGGTTTGATCAAGAAAGGGTTAAATAACGCAAAATCAGACTGTTAGCGGCAACGGTAGCGCAAACATCGATGATGGCGCTAACAAAAGTAGAGGTACTTGTGCAAATATTTGCATTGGGTGGGAAAAGCTAAAGATGGAGATGGGGTTTGCCGTGGTGAGCAACCGACGTGCTGGCCGTATACCCAATTCTGAACGTGCGGGTGCAACAACTCAAGCCACATTCAGATGAAGTCATTCGCTGACGATGTTTTTTAGGATGTACCAAATGATTTTGAACGGCAGTAGGAATGGGAAAAGTAGCAGTTTGATAAGGCCAATAGCCAATTGATACCCTAATGGCCGCTCAGTTATGACAGGAGAATCGAACTCAATCGAAACTTGAGCATTTCGATCCCCCTCTTCAAAGTTGGCGATGTGGACCTTTGTTTTGGACCGTTTTCTAAACATCGCCCACATAAACTTTAATCTCGGAAACTGCCGTCTGCGCGACGTTGGTGTTGCGACATCAGGTGTTTACACTGAGGGCATCTTCTTTGGAAAAGCCCAATGTTCCAGAATGTTAGCAAACGCCAAGCCAACCGTGGCAGGCCAAAAAGTAGACTTTTGATTGAGGATTCTGTGCAAAGTTTACAATCACGACACGACATATAACTTCATTCTTTTATCTTCTTGTAATATTTTTTGCCAAATCAGTTAGCGACTTGTCCCGCACTACTCTGATGAGCAACATCTGGATGTTCTCAAATAAAACAGATCTCTAGTCGAGGTATCTTTGGATTACCGGCGGTATCATTTGCTTGCTGATCTGAATGTGCAGGCGTTGGACCTGCACAGTTAGCCAACGAGCGTCTGAAAGCGCTTAGCATTTGATGCGCAGGTTCAAATATCCATCGTTGTAGGTCATCAATTTTCCATCTTCCGTAATCGATATCAAAACGCGACCCCCGTCGACGCTTTCACCTTCAGATACACATTTACGGTCATAAAGAACTGTGTTTTTCATCCCTCGAATGGGCGTCGGATTTAACAATTCGCATGAGGATTCATAGCGGTACGAAACATTGCCAGAGATACTCTGACGGGTATCGCTTAAGCCTCCGTCGGCGCAATATGCCTTTTCTAAGTCCCAATTCCCGTCAAAGGGGCCCGCGGCAGAAGCCGTTGAAATGAGAAGCGATAGGGTAACAGTAGCAAAGATGCGCATTTTGGGATCCTTTGGGTATTGAGCGTTAACAGGTTACAACATGAGGAATTCGACTTATTTGGTCACATCTGGCATCCATAGCCACCTGGCACAGGCTGATCTTGACGAGGGAAGCCAAAGCTTCGGTTTGGAAACTCGACAACGAAACCTCCATTTGCCCAAGCCCAAGTACCATTTTCATCATCCGAAGAAAAAGCAGCGCAATCATTTCTCATGATCAATCTGACGGAAGAACCTTCAAGAATGGCAAAATCCCGCTCGACGTGATAGGTATAATCTCGGCCATTCGAGTCGAAGTAATGTGCAAATTTCACCGAGCTTGGGGGCGTTATTGGCCCGGGATCCTCCGTTAATACTGGCACTGGATCCTGCGCTATTGCACCTTCATCAGACATGCAGCCCGAGAGGGTCAACGTTGCGATTATTGCGGATGTCCAAATTGACTTCATAGAAAACTCTTACTTTAGCGTTTAAATAGACTTAGCTTTGAAAATTCACAAGGCAAGGGTGCTGTCTGTTTTTCAACTTTAGGGGGTAAGATCGAGTATCTAAACCTAAACAAACAGTTAACCGTCCCGCTCAAACGTTAACGCGCGACGACCCTGAACAAGATGTTAACGCAGCCCAAGCCTCTAAAATGTACAGATCACGCCCTGATCTGTACATTTCACCTTTAACCCCCACATTTCAGACGCAAAAAGGGCGGGTGTATTGTACATAACACCCGCCCTTTTGTACATTTTAGCCGTTCAGCAGCGCCGAACGGTGCGTTAACGCCTTACAGAAGCGCCTTGGCTTTTGCCGCAACGTTGGCTGCTGTGATGCCGAATTGTTCGAACAATTCGTCCGCTGGTGCAGAGGCACCAAAGCTGTCCATGCCAACAAAATCAGCCTTGTTCGATTTGCCACGTTCGCCCAGCAACCACTGGTCCCAACCTTGACGTACAGCCGCTTCAACACCCACACGAACTGGGCCGCCCGGAAGCACGCGTTTGCGGTAGCTTTCGTCTTGCTGTGCGAACAATTCCATACATGGCATGGACACAACGCGTGTGCCGATCCCTTCCGCTTGTAGGATGTCACGTGCCGCCAATGCGATCTCAACTTCTGACCCTGAGGCCATCAAGATAACCTGACGTTTGCCCTCTGCATCCGCCAAAACATAAGCGCCTTGTGCGGTCAGGTTTTTGGTTTTGTGCTCGGTGCGAACCGTTGGCAAACCTTGGCGTGTTAGGGACAAGACAGAAGGGGTCTCTTTGGTGGTCAGTGCGATTTCCCATGCCTCTGCCGTCTCTACAGTGTCCGCAGGGCGGAACACGTAAGTGTTTGGCGTTGCACGTGAAATTGCAAGGTGCTCAACAGGTTGGTGTGTTGGGCCATCTTCGCCAAGGCCGATGCTGTCGTGCGTCATAACGAAAACCGTTGGGATTTTCATCAAGGCTGCAAGGCGCATTGCTGGGCGCGCATAGTCGGTGAAGCACATGAACGTTCCGCCGTATGGACGTACGCCGCCGTGCAGCGCCATGCCGTTCATCGCAGAGGACATGCCGTGCTCACGGATGCCCCAGTAGACGTAGCGACCCGCGCGTGTATCTAGATCGAAAACACCCATGTCAGATGTCTTGGTGTTGTTAGATCCTGTAAGGTCGGCAGAGCCGCCCACAGTCTCTGGCATGATCGGGTTCAAGACCTGAAGCACCTTCTCAGAAGAGGCGCGTGTTGCCATCTTAGGCGCTGTTTCAGACGCTTCTTTTTTGAACGCCTTTACGGCGGCGCTTAGCTTCTTTGGAGCGTCCAAAGCATAGGCACGGTTAAACTGTTCTTGCTTACCGTTTGGAAGGGTCGCAAAGCGCTCTTCCCACTCAAGACGCGCAGCTTTCCCTTTTGTTCCAATGGCTTCCCATGCAGCCTTAGTTTCTGCAGGAACTTCAAACGGACCTGTCGTCCAACCATAGGCGGCTTTGGCTGCTGCCATTTGCTCTGGGTCGGTCAATGCGCCGTGGCCTTTGGATGTGTCTTGTGCTGCGTGGCCCAAAGCGATGTGGGTCTTGCAAGCGATCATTGTTGGCTTGTTACCCTTTTTGGCTTGGGTCAACGCCTCATCAATGGCAGCCGGATCGTGGCCGTCGATTTCCAAAACAGCCCAACCTGCTGATTTGAAACGCTGAACTTGGTCCGTGCGGTCTGACAATTCAACAGTGCCATCGATGGTGATGTTGTTGTTGTCCCACATGACGATAAGCTTGGACAATGCGTGGCGGCCAGCAAGGGTGATCGCCTCTTGGCTTACACCTTCCATCAAGCAGCCGTCGCCAGCCATGACGTATGTGTAGTGATCCACAGCTTTTTTGCCGTAAGTGGCGCGCTGGATCTCTTCGGCCATTGCGAAACCTACTGAGTTTGCAATGCCTTGGCCCAGTGGGCCTGTCGTGGTTTCGATACCGGTTGCGTGACCGTACTCAGGGTGACCTGCAGTGATCGCACCCCACTGGCGGAAATTTTTGATCTGCTCGAGGGTCATGTCTTCATAGCCCGTCAAATGAAGCAGGGAATACAACAACATTGAGCCGTGGCCGGCAGATAGAATGAAGCGATCGCGATCTGGCCAATGCGGGGCAGATGCATCAAATTTCAGGTGCTTTTCAAAAAGGACAGTCGCAACGTCGGCCATGCCGATTGGCATGCCAGAGTGGCCAGAGTTGGCGGCTGCAACAGCGTCTAAGGTCAGCGCGCGAATGGCGGCTGCTTTGGACCAATGATCGGGGTTGGCGGTGCGTAGGGCAGTCAAATCCACGGGGTATCATCCTTTGAAAAGTGTCGAAGTTAAAGCTGCATAACAGCCAAGACGCAAAGATCAAGTCGGGGATATTAGCTTAGTGCGAAACATGGATGAGCGACGACCCACAAACCCCCGAAACCAAAGGGGGCGCATTTTCTTGTCGCTTTGGGTAGTCTGATTGAAACTAGGGACTAAATTCGATTCGATTGTGGCTCGATTATCGGCTGTCTTTTGATATAGTTGATGAAAATGAATATACGGCAGATACGAAAAGACGAGGGCAATGCATGAGCGATATTGACGAACTTCAGCGACGGATCACAGCGGCAATGGATCGCGTGGCCGGTGGCTTGGATCAATTGGGTGCCAACAGCGGTGGCGATTCAGCAGCCCTCGAACAAGCGCTTGAAGAGGAAAAACTAGCCAATGCACAACTGGCTGAACGTGTCCGTGTGCTCAACCAACGCCAAGAAGGCGAATTGGCTGCAGCGACACAGATGGCAGAAGGTGCCAAGGCGCGCATGGCCGAATTGGACGCCGAAATCCAGCGGGTGCGCAAAGCCAACGATGGCCTCCGCGAGTTGAACGATGCGTTGCGCATTGCCAATGAAGCGGGCGTGGGTGAACCACACTTGATTAACAAATCTATGATGGCTGAGCTGGAGGCGCTGCGTGCAGCCCGTTCTGTCGATGTTTCAGAAACAACTGCGATCATCGAGGCGTTGACGCCACTGATCAATGAAGCAGAGGGAGTAGCCTAATGCCAGAAATCACAATCGTCATCGGTGGGCGTAATTTTGAAGTGGCGTGCCAAGCCGGTGAAGAACAGTATTTGCAGGCTGCTGCAAAGATGTTGGACGACGAAGCCCAAGTTTTGTCAGACCAAGTTGGACGTATGCCAGAAGCACGTATGTTGTTGATGGCGGGCCTCATGCTGGCGGATAAAACCGCAAGCTTTGAGGACAAGGTAAGCCAAATCCAAGGAACGTTGAACGAGCGCGAGGCGGAGTTGGAAGGCTTGCGTAACATGGCACCACCGCCGCCAGAGCGCGTTGAAGTGCCTGTGATCCCAGCAACTGTCACTGATACATTGGCAGAATTGGCAGCGCGCGCAGAATCTTTGGCAGCCTCAGTTGAAGAAAAGGCCGCTGGATAAATCCAACGGCCCATTCTCAATTCTATGAACTAACAAAGGTGCGCAACTCGCGCACCTTTTTCGTTTATGCATTGGCTTCGCGAATTTTGTCTGCTGCGTCTTTGTCAAACGTCACACCGTTTTCAGCAAACAAGGTGTCCAGTTCGCCGGACAATGTCATCTCAGTGATGATGTCACAGCCGCCGACGAATTCGCCTTTGACGTATAGCTGTGGAACAGTTGGCCAATCAGAAAACTCTTTGATGCCTTGGCGAATAGCTTCGTCAGCCAAAACATTTACATCAGCAAATTCGACGCCCATGTAGTTCAAAACGCCAGCAACTTTGCTGGAGAAACCACACTGTGGCATCTCTTTGGTGCCCTTCATGTACAAAACAACGCTGTTATCGCTGATCTGAGTTTGGATTTGTGTTGCTGTATCAGTCATCGGATTATCCTTTGGATAGGGTATTGTTCGAAACGTCGGCGCGTGGCCTTGGTCAATTACTCTGGAACTTTGGTGGTCAGCGCGAGGGCGTGTAGTTCGCCGTGCGAGCCATCCATTTTGCCTTTAAGTGCAGCATAAACAGCGCGTTGTTGTTGAACGCGGTTCTTACCTTTGAAGCTTTCGTCGATCACTTCGGCCGCATA
The DNA here is from genome assembly GCA_028825475.1 of Ascidiaceihabitans sp. Classification (GTDB taxonomy): domain Bacteria; phylum Pseudomonadota; class Alphaproteobacteria; order Rhodobacterales; family Rhodobacteraceae; genus Ascidiaceihabitans. The sequence goes on from JAPKAB010000019.1 coordinate 15,374, forward strand.
GTGATTTCCGTCACCCGCAAGATCAGTGATGGTGATCGCAGCGTTTGGAAACGTTTCGCGGATCAAGTCTTCGATGTCTTTGGCCTGCATTGGCATGGGCGGCACTCCGGCATGGGAAATTTATAATTGCCTGACAGATTTAGGGGGGCTTTGGTGCAAGCGCAAGGACATGCATCTGATCTGCGACAACAAAGTGGTTCAAAGCCTCTGGTCATTGTGGCGTTCTAGGGTGAATATCGCTGAAACGGAGGGTCCAAATGGACATGTTTGAAAATGCACCAGAGCAGGCTTTGGCATGGCACCGCGCTGGAAAAGGCGCGGCACTCGCGACTGTGATCCAAACATGGGGCAGTGCGCCGCGTCGAATTGGTGCTCAGCTTGCGATTGCAGGTGACGGTGAAATGCAGGGCTCGGTTTCGGGCGGCTGCGTTGAGGGTGCCGTGGTTGTTGAGGCGCTTGAGGCGTTGGAGAAGGGCGAGGCACGTGTTTTGGAATATGGTGTCAGCGATGGTGATGCCTTTGCTGTGGGGCTGGCCTGTGGCGGAACGATTAAGATTTTGGTTGAGCCGATTGGTAAGGTCTTGTCCGAAGAACTATTAGCCCGATTGGTAGAAGCGCGCACAACCCGCACTGGGATCGCATATGTGGTTGATATCAAAAGTGGTACGCGCGGACTGACCAGTGATGGCTTCGTCGAGCGATTTGCCAAGGACCGGTCAGGTTTTGAAGAAGATGGTGAGAGGTTCGTAGCTATCCATAATCCGCCTTTGCGCTTGGCTATTGTTGGTGCGGTTCACATTGCCCAAGCATTGATGCCGATGGCACGTATTGCCGGTTTTGATCCGGTTGTGATCGATCCGCGTGGTGCTTTTGGCTCAGCAGCACGTTTTCCCGGTGAGACGATCCTTGAGGATTGGCCTGACGAGGCGCTTAGGACTTACGGCGTTGATGCCCGCACTGCATTGGTGTTGCTAACGCATGATCCCAAACTGGATGATCCGGCATTGCATGTTGGTCTGCGATCAAAGTCTTTTTATATAGGGGCCTTGGGGTCTAAACGAACCCACGCAAAAAGAGCTGAGCGCTTGTTAGAAGATGGTTTTGCACAAAAGGATATAGACCGTATTCATGGACCCATAGGGTTAAACATCGGCGCAGCGAGTCCACAGGAAATTGCTGTCTCGATCCTGTCTGAGATGGTTCAAGTATTGCGTCAGCCAGTATGAAGTTTGGTTCGGTTCTAACATCTCAAGCTGTTGGGGCTGTGCTTGCCCATTCGCTTCATGTTCAGTCCGGCGCGAACGGTACCAGTTACCGGATTGCCAAGGGCACTGTCCTTACAAATGAACATACCAATGACCTTTTAGCGGATCAGCAGACTGACATTGTTGTCGCGCGTCTTGAAAACGGGGACGTTGAGGAAAACGAGGCTGCAACACGATTGGCGGCAGCGGTTGCGCCAGATGCGGCTCAATTTGGGGTGCGAATTTCGGCTGCGGGGGCAGGGCGTGTTAACTTATACGCAATCAACCCAGGGGTTGTGGTGGTTGATGAGGCGGCTGTAATGGCGCTGAACGCAGTGGATCCGATGATTACAATGGCAACGGTTCCACAATTTCATCGGACTGATAGCAACAGTATGATCGCAACGATTAAGATTATTGCCTATTCGGTCCCGCAATCGTCATTGTCACAGGCCGCAAGCGTAGCTGCCAATGCCATTCGTATTGCAACACCGCAGTATCGAACAGCTACATTGATCGAAACGCAGGTTGGCGATGAAATTCCCTCAATCAAGGGCCGTGACGCCATGCGTGGGCGATTGGATCGTTTTGGTGTTGAGCTGCTTGAACGAACGGTTGTGCCACATAATGAGGCGGCTATTACGACGGCTTTGTCAGAAGCTGAAGGGGAGTTCGTTTTGTTACTCACTGCCTCTGCAACGTCAGATCCCATGGATGTTGGTCCCCAAGCGTTGCGCCAAGCAGGCGGTGAAGTCACAGGTTTTGGAATGCCAGTTGATCCCGGAAACCTCTTATTTTTTGGTCAGTTAGACGCAAAGCCAGTGATTGGATTGCCAGGTTGTGCCCGGTCCCCTGCATTAAACGGGGCCGATTGGGTTCTGGAACGACTGCTGTGTGGAATATCACTGTCACAAAGGGACATTGCGGCGATGGGGGTGGGTGGTTTGCTTAAGGAAATCCCAACCAGACCCCAGCCACGCGCAAGAGTTCTGCCAAGAACGTAGGGTCATTCCGCATGCCGTAGGGGAAGATTTTTGTTCTCAAGTGGCCCACACCATGCTTAACTCAATTTAATTACAACGAAACAACAGGGAGAGAGATATGGCACAGGTCACGATGATCGTGAACGGCAAAGCCGCGTCTGGCACAGTTGAGGGACGCACGCTTTTGTCTTCATTCTTGCGCGAGACGTTGGATTTGACCGGAACGCACGTTGGGTGCGACACCAGCCAATGTGGGGCATGCGTGGTGCACGTTGATGGGGTCGCTGTTAAATCCTGCACCATGCTTGCTGCCGAGGCTGATGGCGCAGATGTTGCAACGATTGAAGGCCAAGCGGCACCTGACGGCACGTTGAATACAATCCAACAAGCGTTTCAGGACCACCATGGTTTGCAGTGTGGTTTCTGTACCCCGGGCATGGTGATGACGACTGCGGCTTTGTTGAAAGACAATCCCAAGCCATCAGAGCAAGAAATTCGTGTGCATTTGGAGGGCAATATTTGCCGCTGCACGGGATACCACAACATCATCAAGGCAATCTATGCCGCGTCCGGACAGGACGTTGCTGCATTGGGTGCAGATTAACTTCAAACGAACGGGGGAGGGAGAGTTCCCCAGCGTTTCAATCCAAAAATCATGGAAAGGCGGATGCCCCGCCTTTTGACCAAACATAAGCGCATGATTGACAACAGTTGATCTGCGATAGGGAGGAAAGACCATGCCAAAAGACGGTGAAATTAAAAGCGGAATTGGTGCCAGCAGCAAGCGGCGCGAGGACGTTCGGTTCCTAACAGGGAACGGCAATTATACAGATGACATCAATATTCGCGGACAGGCCTATGTGTTCTTCCTGCGCTCAGATATTGCGCACGGCACATTGAACTCTGTCGACACATCCGCCGCAGCTGCGATGCCGGGTGTTGTCCAGATTTTCACGGGTGCTGACTTTGAAGCTGTAGGTGGTATCCCTTGTGGTTGGCTTGTAACCGACAAGCACGGCGAACCGATGCAGGAACCTAAACACCCCGTTTTGGCGCATGGAAAAGTACGCCACGTTGGCGAGCCAATTGCTGCTGTTGTAGCTGATAGCTTGGAACAGGCACGCGATGCAGCAGAGGCGATCGAGGTCGATAGTTCTGAGCTGCCTGCTGTGATCAACATGAAGGACGCCTTTAAAGAGGGCGCAACCAAGGTCCACGACGATCTAACATCCAATCTTTGTTACGATTGGGGATTTGTTGAAGAAAACAAAGGCGCGGTTGATGAGGCATTTAAGAATGCCCACCACGTGACCACGCTTGAGTTGGTCAACAACCGCCTTGTAGCAAACCCGATGGAACCGCGTGTTGCCATTGGTGATTATGCCCGTAGCGATGAACAACACACGCTCTACACCACGTCCCAAAACCCACACGTAATCCGTCTGTTGATGGGCGCATTTGTTTTGGGCATTCCGGAACACAAACTGCGCGTCATCTCACCAGATGTTGGCGGCGGATTTGGCACTAAAATCTTCCATTATCAGGAAGAAGCGTTTTGTACCTTCGCGGCCAAGGCCTGTAATCGTCCAGTGAAATGGACTTCGTCGCGTTCGGAGGCATTCATGTCGGATGCACATGGCCGTGACCACGTTACCACCATTCAGTTGGCGCTTGATAAAGACAACAACTTTACAGCACTACGCACGGATACTTTGGCCAACATGGGTGCATATTTATCCACCTTTGCTTCATCAGTCCCAACATGGCTACATGGCACGTTGATGGCGGGCAATTATAAAACGCCGCTGATCTATGTGAACGTCAAAGCAATGTTTACCAACACGGTGCCTGTAGATGCATATCGTGGCGCTGGACGCCCTGAAGCGACCTATCAAATCGAACGTGTTATCGACATGGCTGCGCGTGAGTTGGGCGCTGATCCAGTGGCATTGCGTCGTCAGAACTATGTGACTGAATTCCCATATGCCACGCCTGTGGCTGTGGAATATGACACAGGTGATTATCACGCGACGATGGATAAGTTGGAAGAGATCGGTGATTTCACCGGCTTTGAAGCACGCCGCAAAGAATCCGAGGCCAAAGGCAAATGGCGTGGACTGGGCATCAACAACTACATTGAGGCTTGTGGCATCGCGCCGTCGAACCTCGTTGGTCAGTTAGGTGCGCGTGCCGGTCTTTATGATGCCGCTACGGTGCGTGTGAACGCGACGGGTTCCATCTCTGTTATGGTCGGGGCGCACAGCCACGGGCAGGGGCATGAAACCGCATTCCCGCAGGTTGTTGCAGATATGATTGGTATCGACGAAAGTCAGATCGATATTGTCCACGGTGATACCTCTAAGATCCCATTCGGGATGGGGACCTACGGTTCGCGTTCTCTCGCGGTTTGTGGGTCTGCAATGGTACGCGCCACGGAAAAGATCATCGCGAAGGCCAAGAAGATCGCGGCTCACCTTCTGGAAGCTTCAGACACTGATATCGAACTAAAGGACGGTATGTTCAGCGTTGCAGGCACGGACAAGTCTGTGGCTTGGGGCGATGTTACCTTGGCGGCTTACGTTCCACATAACTATCCTTTGGAAGAGATCGAACCCGGTTTGGAAGAAACTGCGTTCTATGATCCGTCAAACTTTACTTACCCTGCAGGGGCTTACGCCTGTGAAGTTGAAGTTGATCCGGATACTGGCAAAGTTACGATCGAACGGTTTTCCGCTGCGGATGATTTCGGCAACGTCATCAATCCGATGATCGTTTCTGGACAAGTACATGGTGGGATCGCCCAAGGGGTTGGTCAGGCTTTGCTTGAGGGTTGTTCCTATGATGAGGAAAGCGGCCAGTTGTTGACGGGGTCCTACATGGATTACGCGATGCCACGTGCCGATGATCTGCCGTTCTATTCGGTTGATCATTCTTGCCAAACGCCTTGCACACACAACCCATTGGGTGTGAAGGGATGCGGTGAGGCTGGTGCGATTGGATCGCCTCCATCGGTTGTGAATGCTGTGATTGATGCGCTCCATTCGGGCGGTAAGGAGGTGGCGCATATCGACATGCCACTGACGCCAGACCGCGTATGGAATGCGATCAACAACGCTTGAATTTGAGGCTGGGGCACGGCCCCAACTCTTGTGATGTTTTTGGCCATTTAACCCAGCAATGGGCGGCCAACTGAAAGGACAAAAGATGTATAACTTTGAATTTGAGAAACCCAGCAGCATTGCCGATGCAGTTGCAGCATTGGGAGGCGACGAGGCGCAGGCCTTGGGCGGGGGGCAAACCCTTATCCCAACGCTGAAACAACGCCTTGCTTCGCCAACAACATTGGTAAGTCTGTCTAACATTCCTGAGATGCAAGGCATTTGCACTGGCGATGACGGCGCACTGTGCATTGGTGGGTCAACGACACACGGCGCTGTTGCATCGGGCGCTGGTGCTTATCTTGGCCTAGCAGCGCTTGCAGGGCATATCGGTGATCCAGCAGTCCGCAATCGTGGGACAATTGGCGGCTCACTGGCCAACAACGATCCATCTGCATGTTACCCCGCGGCTGCATTGGCATCAGGTGCCACGTTGGTCACCAATACACGTGAAATCGCGGCGGATGACTATTTTCTTGGGATGTTTGAAACCGCGCTGGAAGAGGGCGAAATCGTCACCGAGGTGCGTTTCCCAATTCCAGAGGTTTCACACTACGAAAAGTTCGTACAACCAGCTTCGCGTTTCGCGCTTGTTGGTGTGATGGTGGCCAAGTTCGCTGATGGCGTGCGCGTTGCAATCACGGGGGCATCTGAGGAGGGCGTGTTCCGTTGGGCTGAGGCCGAAGCGGCGTTGTCAGCTAACTTCTCATCAGATGCGTTAGATGGTCTGACATTGGATGCAGACAACATGATCGGTGACTTGCATGGTTCCAAAGAGTACCGCGCGCACCTATGTGGTGTGATTGCCAAACGGGCTGTTGCTAAGGCCGCATGATTTAAGCCGGATTAAAAAAGGCCTCGTTGGATTGTATCCAGCGGGGCCTTTTGTTCGATAAAGTGATTAGATAGAGCCAGCTTCGACCATAAAGTTTGAAGCGGTGCACATCGCTGCATCGTCTGACGCGAGGAACAGCACCATTCGCGCAACGTACACTGGGTCAATCAGATCAGGCAGGCATTGGCTTTTGCGATGGGCCTCTAACCCTTCGGGTGTTGCCCACAATTCCTTTTGGCGATCTGTCATTATCCAGCCGGGGACGACAGTATTAATGCGAATGCGATGTTGCCCCAGATCACGCGCCATTGTCCGCGTAAGGCCATGAACCGCAGCCTTGGCCGTTGCATAGGCCGGAAAGCCGCCAACAGTTTCCCACCAAGAGTTGGAACCAAGGTTGATGATCGATCCGCCCCCCATCTCAATCATCGCAGGTGCAATGGCTTGGATGGCGAAGAACATGTGGCGCAGGTTGGTGTCCATGCGCTCATCCCAATATTCGGGCGTAACGTCCTGCCAGTTATGGCGGTCATCGCGGGCCGCGTTGTTGGCAAGGACACTGAAAGGGCCCATTTGATCAGCCAGTTTGGCAATTGCGGTCTGCATCTGAGGAATATTACGTAAATCGCATATGGCATGCGGGGCACCTGTCGCCTCCGTTACAAGCGCGGAGTTCTCAACATCGCGATCAAGGAAGGCGACGTGGGCACCTTGGGCTGCAAATGCTTCAACGGTCATACGGCCAATACCGGATGCGCCACCTGTGACGAGAACCGATTTGCCCTTGAGGCTGGGATAATTGGCGAATTGGGACATTGGGCACTCCGGTCAGTAGAAATGAAAAAAGCCGCACGTCAAGCGGTGCGGCCTTTTAAAAAGTCTTCGGTGAAACAGCTTAACCCTTTGAAGGCAGCTGACCGATAAGCATGACCATTTGGCGGCCTTCCATTTTCGGGAAGTTTTCGACCTTGCCGTGCTCTTTTGTGTCTTCTGCAACGCGCTCTAGCAATTCACGACCCAAGTTAAGGTGGGCCATCTCGCGGCCACGGAAACGAAGGGTTACTTTTACTTTGTCGCCGTTTTCAAGAAACTTGAAAACGTTACGCATTTTGACTTCGTAATCATTGGTGTCCGTATTCGGACGGAATTTGACTTCCTTGATCTCAATGATCTTTTGTTTCTTGCGTGCCTCAGATTCGCGTTTCTGGGTCTCGTATTTAAACTTGCCGAAATCCATGATCTTACAGACCGGTGGATTGGCGTTTGGCGAGATCTCTACCAGATCAAGACTGGCTTCGTCAGCCATCACCATAGCGCGGGATGGGGAAACAACGCCTACGTTTTCGCCGTCAGCGCCAATGAGGCGGATTTCAGCATTGCGGATTTTGTCGTTGATGCGTGGGCCAGTGTCACGTTGTGGCGGCGCGTTATGAGGTCTGCGAGCGATGAGATTCGTCCTTTGGTTATTACATGTCTCTAGTGGTGCAAAGTAAACATGGGCGTAGCCCTCCGCAAGACGCAATTTCAGCTGCTATGTGCCAAAATCGTACGTTTTCCCCCTTGTACCTTTCCTTTTGCCCCCTCATTTGACACCTCATACAGCGCAGTACCAATACCTGCGTGTGAATGTCTGAGGGGACAAAGTTATGAAAAATCTATTGTGGATCGTTGTTGCTGCCGTAATCGCGGGCGGTAGCTATATGCTATATTCGGGTTCCAGCCCAAAAGAATTGATGGACTCTGCTGCTGACGCGGTGAACGCACCAGAAGCATTGGAAGCTGCATCTGACGCTGTTGGCGATGCGGTTGAAGCAACTGAAGGCGCTGTTGCTGGCGCGGTTGACGCTGCAAGCGACGCAACTGCAGCCGCAGCTGAAGAAGCTGCAGCCGCCGTTGCAGCCGCCGTTGCAGCCGCAAAGGAAGCTGCCGACGCAGCCGCTGCTAAAGTAGCTGAAGAAGCAGCCGCTGCTGCAGCCGCCGCGACTGAGGCTGCAGAGGCTGCTGCTGCCAAAGCCGCTGAAGAAGCTGCCGCTGCAGCAGAGGCCGCAGAAGCAGCCGCTGCTAAAGTTGCGGAAGAAGCAGCCGCCGCTGCAGCAGAAACTGCTGAAGCAGCTGTAGATACAGCAACAGACACTGCAGCAGCGGCAACCGACGCTGTTACTGACGCAGCAGCTGCAACAACAGAAGCCGCGACTGACACAGCCGCAGCGGCAGTTGAAACAGCAACAGACGCCGTTGCAGGTACAACTGAAGCAGCGACTGATACAGCAGCTACAACAACCGAGGCTGCTTCTGGTGGCATGGCTGATTTGCTGTCAGTTGATGGTTTCAACTTGGCCAAGGTATCCGAGATGATTGACGGTTCGGAAATTGGTGCGTTCCAAAAGACAGCGCTGAAAACAGCACTGGAAAAAGCCAAGGACAACCCTGAAGTTTTGCAAACTGTTTTGGACAAGATCAAAGAAGCCGCTGGCCTTTAATCTAATCCACACAAAATGACCGAAACCGCGCCTATCATGGGCGCGGTTTTTTATTGTTCAATTGATTTTTATGAAGAAAAAGGGGCTTTGCCCCCGCGCCTAGCGGCGCTCCCCCAGAGTTTATTTGGCAAGATGAAGATAAGCTCCAACGTAGGGGGAGCGGTCTTGGTTTAGCCTACGAAGGCTTTTTCGATAACGTAGTGTTTAGGGTCCGAATTTGCCCCTTCCTCAAGGCCAAAGCCCTCTAGGATCACTTTGATGTCTTTGTTCAGCCCCATAGACCCACAAACCATCGCGCGGTCCGTGTCGACGGAAATCCCGTCGATCCCTAGATCTTTGAACACTGTCCCATCTTCCAACAGCGTCGTGATGCGGCCCATTTTTGGGCTCTCTTCACGTGTGGTGGTTGGGTAATAGCGGATCTTGGCAAGGTTTTCGGCACCGATCAATTCCTGCATCATCTCGTCGGCTTGCAGGTCTTCGATCAGTTTGCGGCTGTATTCCAGCTCTGCCACGTCGCGGCAGGTGTGGGTGATGATGACCTCGTCATAGTCCTCATATGTCTGTGGTTCACGCAGCAGGGATGCGAAGGGGGCAAAGCCTGTGCCGGTTGCGAAGAACCAAATGCGTTTGCCCGGTAGTAATGCATCATGCACCAAAGTGCCCACAGGTTTAGGGCGCATGATGATTTCATCACCGACCTTGATGTGTTGCAGACGCGATGTCAGCGGACCGTCTTGAACCTTGATAGAATAGAATTCCATCTCGTCGTCCCATGCAGGGGAGGCGATGGAATAGGCACGCAGCAATGGTTTTTGCTTGCCCGTTTCAGGATGCGGTTCACCCATCAAGCCAATCATAACGAATTCGCCGGAGCGAAAACGCAAGGACGCGGGGCGCGTCACGCGAAATGAGAACAGGCGATCGGTCCAGTGCGTCACGGATGTGACGGTTTGGGCGTCGGGCAAGGTCGGGGCTTTGGTCGCGGATGTGGTGTTCACTGCTGTTTGCTCGGTCATAGCTGAAAATGTCACAAGGGAACCCTTGCGCCTTTGATCTAGGGAATATGGGGATGTTTGGAAAGAGGGTAATCAGCCGCGCATGCGGTCTTGATAATCGTTGTCTTTCCAATCCGAACGGAATTTCCATTGCTCTTGGGGTTGGCGTGCTGCCAGGTCTTGATGGATTTCGACCTCATCAAAGCCTGTGCGGCGGGCCATTGCGTATTGGTCTGAGATCACATGACCATAGGCGCGCAGGCGGCCCGTGTAGCCGGCCAAGCGCAACATGCGTGCGATGGTGAAGCCACGACCGTCTGCAAAGCTGGGAAAGTCGATGCGCACCATTTTTAGGGTTGGCGTGATTTTGATATCAGCAGGGTTGGTGTCAGCGGGCACATCAATGGAAACCACATCGTTGGCGGCCTCGCCAAAAGGTGTGTAGCCTTGATCCCAAGTGTCGGCGGTAAAGCCTGTGTCAGTCACGAGAATAGTCATGTGTTCACTCCTGTACGCACCATTTTGCCGTTCACAAAATGAATGCCGCATTCTTCTTTTTCTGTTGCACGCCAGCGGCCTGCACGTGGATCTTCGCCCTCTTTCACAGGGGTCGTGCAGGGGGCGCAGCCAATGGATGGGTAACCTTTGGCCACCAATGGGTGGCGCGGCAATTGGGTATCTTGCATGAAGCGCTGTGTGTCTTGTGCACTCCATAAAGCCAATGGGTTGACCTTGATCCGTGGGCTGTTGTCTTCGGCCTCAAACATATTCAGGCGGGCACGGGGGCCCGATTGATGGCGTTTGCGGCCTGTAATCCAGCCATCAAACGAAGATAAAGCTTCTTGCAATGGCTCCGTTTTACGCAATGAACAGCAGGCGTTTGGATCTGATTTATGCAATGTGCCTGATGGATCATGCAGTTCAGCATCTTTGGCTTTGATCACTTGGACGTTGGTAAGGCCAAGCAGGTTTGCGACGCGCGCTTGATATTCCAAGGTCTCTGCAAACAACATCTCGGTGTCGACAAACAAGACCGGTGCGTGGCGGTTCACTTGGGCAACCAACCGCAACAATACCACTGAGTCTGCACCAAAGCTGGAAACCATGGCGACATTGCCGATCTCTGCGTAAGCTGCTTTTATGACCTCAATGGCACCCGCATGGGCGAACCGCGCGTTAAGTAACGCGGCCCGTCCATCATTGCGGTATGCACTTTCGAATGCGCTATTATGCAGCATCTGCTTGTGCCTCTGGATACAAAGCAGCTTTAAATGGTGCCAGACCTAGGCGGCGGTATGTTTCGATGAATTCCTCATCTTTGTCAGTACGAAGAGCAAGATATGTATCGACCACACGTTCAATGGCCGGAACCAATTCATGGGCTTCAAAACCGCGACCAGCGCGATCGCCAATTTTGGCTGTTTCCGTGTGATCGCCACCAAGAGTCACTTGGTAGTTTTCGACACCCGCGCGATCTAGGCCAAGGATACCGATGTGGCCCACGTGGTGATGGCCACAGGCGTTGATGCAGCCTGAGATTTTAATCTTTAGGTTGCCGATGTCGTGCTCAAGCTTGAGGTCATCAAAACGTGTGGCGATTTCCTGTGCGATTGGGATCGAACGCGCGGTCGCAAGGGCACAATAATCCATACCAGGGCAGGCGATGATATCACTTATTAGGCCGATGTTTGCTGTCGCAAGCCCTTGTTCCTTAAGCGCTGCGTGAAGTGCTGGAAGGTCAGATTTGTGAACATGCGGGAGGATTACATTTTGCTCGTGGCTGATGCGCAGTTCGTTGTGACCATAGGCTTCAGCCAAATCAGCCATCAGGCGCATTTGGTCTGATGTTGCGTCGCCTGGTGTGTCGCCATGTTTTTTGATGGAGATCGACACGATGGAATAGCCGTCAGCCTTGTGTGCGGACAGGTTGGTGTCGGCCCATGAGCGGAAGATCGGATCGCTGTGGTAGGCGTCTTTGAACACAGCCTCTGATTTAACAACGAAGTCGGGTGCCGCGAAATGCGTTTTGTATTCTGCCAAGCGGACCTGATCGATGCCAGAGAAGCTGCCTTTGACGATCGCGAAACGTTCGTCCACAAGGCGGCGAATTTCTTCGATACCGTGCTCGTGCACAGTGATCTTGATCCGTGCCTTATACTTGTTGTCACGACGACCGATTTGGTTCCAAACCGACACAACGCTTTCTAGGTATGGCAGTAAGTCTTCTTGGGGCAGGAAGTCAGTGATGACTTTGCCAATCATCGGCGTGCGGCCAAGACCACCACCAACGATGACTTCAAAACCAGCTTCGCCGTCTTTCTCAACCATGCGCAAACCGATGTCATGGGCACGGGTCACGGCGCGGTCATTCGGGGAGCCCGTGATCGCGATCTTGAATTTGCGCGGCATGAATTGGAATTCAGGGTGATCGGTGGACCACTGGCGGATCAATTCGGCCACAGGACGTGGATCGGCGATTTCGTCAGCAGATGCGCCAGCAAAGTGGTCAGCGGTCACGTTGCGGATGGTGTTGCCCGACGTTTGGATCGCGTGCATGCCAACTTTGGCCAAGGCATCCAGCATATCAGGCACATCACGCAGTTCTGGCCAGTTGTATTGGATGTTTTGGCGCGTGGTGAAGTGGCCATAACCCTTATCCCACTTGTCTGCGATGAACGCGAGTTGACGCATTTGGCCACCGTTCAACGTGCCATAAGGAATGGCAACGCGCAGCATGTAGGCGTGCAATTGCAGGTACAGACCGTTCATCAGGCGCAAAGGCTTAAACTCGTCCTCGGTCAGTGAACCGTCGATGCGGCGCTCCACTTGGTCGCGAAACTGGGCGTTGCGGGTTGCGATGAAGGATTTGTCGAAATCATTGTAGGTGTACATCTTATGCGACCTCTTGTTTGCCGTGGACGTAATTGGATGGGCCTTTTGCGCGGAAGGCTTCGCGAAAATGCGTGGTTTGTGGGGCGGTGCCATCTAGCGCGACATCCATCAGATAAACGCCAACAACATCAGCGATCTGTTGGCTGCCCTCGATCAGGCGCAGATCGGCGTGGGCCTCATCTGTCAGGATTTCGGCATCTGCCAAATCGCGGGTCCAGCCCGTAGCTGTTTGATAAATCACGTCGCCTTTGAGCAGATCATTGGCGGTGACGACTTTGGGGGTGAATGATTTAGACATTATGCAAATTCCCGTGAGATGACGGTTGAAGCGATTTCAGAGGCTGCGCGCGGCGCAAGACCATAGAAGGTAAGGGCGGGGCCGGTCATGTTTGCGTCCGCCAGATCGGCAGGCAAATGGGCCAGCGTTGTAGATAGGACGCGCTGATTGGGGCGCGATGCGTTTTCGATCACGGTCACAGGTGTGGTTTTATCCGCACCGTGCATGATCAAACGACCTTGAAAGAAGCGGGCAGATTTCTTGCCCATATAGATCGCGGCGACTTCATTCGGTTGGGCCAGCGCAGTCCAGTCGTGATCTGCGAACCCTTGCATATCGTGACCCGTCAAGAAGCGCACAGAGGCGTTGCGGTGGCGTTTGGTCAGGCTTTGACCGATCGAGGCCACAGCAGCAGACGCCGCGGTGATACCGGGCACGATGTGCCAGCCGATCCCTGCCGCGGTCACCGCATCTAGTTCTTCATCAAGGCGTCCAAACACCGTGCTATCGCCAGATTTCAAGCGCACCACTTGGGCACCTGTCAGGCCATGCTCGACCAGAAGGTCGTTGATGGTTTCCTGCGGGGTGGATGGGCCGAAGCCCTCTTTGCCCACATCCAGCATGATCGCCTCGCGGCGGGCCAGCTCTAGGATTTCAGGGCTGATCAGGCGGTCATAGATGACCACATCTGCCTCATCCAATGCCTTGCGGGCTTTGAGTGTCAGTAATTCAGGATCGCCCGGACCAGCACCCACAAATGCGATGTGACCCTCACGGGCCTCGCGGTTCATGTGATCGCTAAGCAGCGCATCAAGCGCGGGCTGAACCGCCTCAACGCCATCGGCAATCGCCGCGGGTCCGGCGTTAAAGTAATAATCGCGCCAGAAATCACGACGGGCGCGGCCAAAGGGCAGGTTGTAAGACATCTTGCGGAATGTTTTGCCAATGCGGGCAAGAGTGCCCAGTGTGCTTGGCAGTTTCTCTTCCAAATCGGCCTTGATCGCGCGGGCCAAAACGGGGGCTGCGCCCTCTGTGCCGATGGCGATGACCACAGGGTCGCGGTCCACAATGGCAGGTGTGATGAATTGGCTGTCTTCAAGGTTGTCGACCACATTCACCAATGCGCCGTCGGCGTTGGCGATGGCAGCAGTGCGTTTGTCTTCAACAGCGTCTTCGTCGGCCGCATAGAAAATAACGGCGCACATTGTGTCGCCCGGTTCCATGCTGCGTTTGATTAAGGTCAGTTTGCCAGCCTCGGCCCAGTTTTCGATTTCTGGTGCAGCATCGGGCGCAAAGACGGTGATGTTGGCAGTGGTCTTGAGCAAAAGGCGCAACTTGGCCAAGGCCGCGTCGCCGCCACCGGACAGCACAATGCGGCGTCCTGCGGTTGCTAGAAAGATTGGGAAATGATCCATGATGCTTTTCCTTGCTGCCTTTTCTTAGTCTTAATATAGGAAATTTTCCCGATAATGCGCCACCCATTGACATCGATAAGGATGATTGTTCTACATTTGTCAGCAAATAGAACGCATGTGCGCATTTTAGGGAATGAAGCGAATGAACGTCCGAATTGACGATGTAGACCGGAAAATTATGAAAGAGATGCAGCGTGATGCGAGCCAATCTTTGGACGAAATCGCCAAGGCTGTAGGCAGTTCTAAGACGCCAGTGTGGAATCGCATCCGTAAATTGCGCGAGGCAAAGGTGATCGGTCAGCAGACCGTTTTCCTAGATGCAGAGGCGCTGGGATTTGAGGCGTGTTTCTTCGTTTTGATCCGCACATCCGAGCACGAAGCCGAATGGCAGGCCAAGTTCCTGAAGGCGCTGAACGACCGCCCAGAGGTGCAAGAGGCGCATCGTTTGGCGGGCGATATCGACTATATTCTGAAGGTACGCGTGAAAAATGCCCGCGCCTATGATGAGTTCTATCAGGCGCTGATTTCAGAGGTGCGCGTGTTCAACGTGACCGCATTGCTGTCGATGGAAGAGATCAAATCGACAACAATGCTGCCGCTTTAACGGCTGACCATCAGCTGTTCCAATTTGTGGAAATGATAGCTGTCAGCATAGACAGGGGCCTGCGCCAGTTTGAGATTGGGGCAGGCGTCAAACAACATTTTCAGCCCGATTTGCATTTCAAGCCGTGCAAGCGGGGCACCGACGCAGAAATGCAAACCACCGCCAAAGGCGAGGTGTGATTTGCTGTTTTTGCCTGGGGCGAATTGGTCGGAGTTATCCCAAACTGCCTCGCAGCGGCCAGCTGATCCTAAGACAAGCGCAACTTCGTCACCCTTTTGCAATGAGAGACCACCAATCTCGATGTCTTCATAAGCATAACGGGTGAACATGTGCAGTGGCGGGTCATAGCGTAATAATTCTTCGGCGGTGTCTGCGATGTTGTCAGCAGCCAATGCGTTGCGTGGGGTATTGTGTTCCAGCAGCGTTTTAATGGCGTTGCCCATGCTGTGAACAGTCGCTTCGTGACCCGCGTTCAGGAGTAAGACACAGGTGCCAATCAATTCATCTGTGCTAAGTTTTACACCGTCTTCTTCGGCGGCAATAAGGTTGGTGATCAGATCATCACGCGGGTCATCTCGACGTGTTTCAATGTAGTCACGTAAAAAAGCTGAGAACTCGGATGCTGCCGCATTGGCCGCATCTTCAATCGCGCGGCTGCGGTTCGCCTGATACATCGACACCATTGCATTGGACCATCTCAACAGGTCATCGCCATGTTCCTCAGGCACGCCCAAAAGACGTGCTATCACGCGCACAGGCAATTGCGTGCAATAGGCGGGAATTAAATCGAACTCACCTTTGGGGAACTGTGCAATTAGGTCGTTGCATATCTCAACCACATCGTCGTTCAGGTTGGCAATGCGGCGGGATGTAAAGGCTCGCAACACCAATCCACGCAGGCGGCGATGTGTATCACCCTCTTTTTCAAGCATTGAATGCTGTTCAACGGCATCAAAGGCTTGCAAGTGATCGGGCACTGGTTTGCGCAGCTCTGCTGGCACCTCACGGCCCAACCGCTTGTCACGCAGCAGGGCATGGACTGTGGCGTGGTCAAAGGCGGCCAACATGCCATAGTCCTCCCAATAGGCGACGGGCGTGTCGCGGCGCGCTTTTTCATAGAACGTATAGGGGTCTTGGACAAAAGCGGGATCGGTCGGGGATTGATTGAGTATGTGCATGTTTGCACAAAAGCGCAGGGTCGCTGGTCAATGCAAGGGTTGCTTTGCTAAGAGAGGGCATGAAACACGATTTTCTCTATCGTTTGTCGCTGATTGTGGCGTTCCTTGTGCTGGTTAGCGTCGTTGCAACTGGTGTGTGGCGCTATGGTTATGTGCAAGCGCTCAACCAGTCCTCGCGTCAAGCTGAGGTGGATCTGGCATTGGCCAGTGACAGGCTAACAGGCCAGTTACAGCGATACCGTGAATTGGCTGTGCTGACCGCCGATCGCCCTGCTTTTCTTAATGCAATTCAAAGTGGGAGTGACGCGCGAACTCGGGCCATCTTGCTGGAAATTGCTGATAAAACCGCAGCGCTGGACGTTATGTTGGTGGACGGACACGGCCGTGTGGTTTCGGCAGCTCGCGGAACCGTTGGCGTCGATCTCAGCCACACGCCCTATGTACAGCGTGCGATGCAAGGTGCGCTTGGCAGATCGCATGGTGTCCGCCAGCCATTTGACGAACGGGTCTATTACTACGCCGCGCCGATTGTGGATGAGGCGTCAGAAGTCACAGGTGTTATTGTAGTGGCGGTGAATATCGCTGCGATTGAGTGGGATTGGGTGGGGGGCAACCCTGCGGTCTTTTTCACTGATGCTTCTGGTGTTGTCTTTATTTCAAACCGATCTGATCTGGTTTTCTGGAACCGTCCTGTCGGGCAAGCAGGTTTAACCCCTCCAAGTGGGAAAGCACCAAAATTTGACAGCTATACCTTAGGCGGTCATGAGGTTTGGGACCTTGGCTGGGGGCCTTACTTGCCCAAAAACGCACTGCATTTGGCGCGTAGTCTGCCGGTGGTTGGATTGGTAGGCGAGGTGCTGGTCGATGTGCAGCCAGCACAACGGTTTGCCGTGTTGCAGGCTGCTGCGGTTGCTGCACTGTTCTTGGCCTTTGGCGCGTTCTTGTTTGTTGCAACTGAGCGGCGGCGCACGTTGTCACAAGCCAATGCGATGCTTGAGGGACGTGTAGCGGAACGTACGGCGGCG
The DNA here is from genome assembly GCA_028825475.1 of Ascidiaceihabitans sp. Classification (GTDB taxonomy): domain Bacteria; phylum Pseudomonadota; class Alphaproteobacteria; order Rhodobacterales; family Rhodobacteraceae; genus Ascidiaceihabitans. The sequence goes on from JAPKAB010000019.1 coordinate 32,463, forward strand.
TTGGAGCAATCTAACACACAGTTGCGGCGCGAAGCGACTGAGCGTGAAGAGGCCCAAGCCGCTTTGGCCCAAGCACAAGTTGATTTGGAACAAGCCAGCAAATTAAGCGCGCTTGGGCAGATGAGTGCGGGCATCAGCCATGAACTGAACCAACCCCTGATGGCAATCCGATCGTTTGCAGAAAACGGCCTGCAATTTATGGAACGTGACAAACCCGAAAAAGCGACCGAGAACCTTGTACGGATATCTGATTTGGCGCGGCGTATGGGGCGGATTATTAAGAACCTAAGGGCGTTTGCGCGACAAGAAACCGAGAGTCTAATACGTATTGATGTGGTTGCCGTTTTGGACAGCGCACTTGAGCTGACCCAAACCCGTTTGCAAGAAGATGGCGTAGCGCTGGTCTTTGAGCGGCCCAATGCGCCCGTCTGGGCCCGCGCCGGCGAGGTGCGGCTGGCGCAGGTATTTGTTAATCTGATCAATAACGCTGTCGACGCGATGCGCGTGGTCACGGATAAACAACTCGTGATCAAAATTGATCCTGCTGAGGACAACGCACTTACCTTACGTTTCAGCGATTCTGGACCCGGTATTGATCTTCCTGAAAAGGTATTTGACCCGTTCTATTCTACTAAAGAGGTGGGGGAGTCTGAAGGAATGGGCCTTGGACTATCCATTTCCTACGGTATTGTGCAAGGGTTTGGTGGCGAAATTCAAGGCCGAAACTTGGACCAAGGGGCGGAATTCACGGTGAAATTGATGCTATCGCAAGAGGGCGATCAAGCATGAGTAAACAAATTTTATTGGTCGATGACGACAGTGCTGTGCGTGATGCAGTTGCTCAGACACTTGAACTTGCTGATCTTGAACCGATCGCATTCAGTTCATTCGTAGCGGCGAAAGATACGATCTGTGCCGATTTTGAGGGCGTTGTCTTGTCTGACATTCGTATGCCCGGTCGTGATGGATTTTTCCTTTTGGATTATGCCAAAAGCCAAGATCCAGACTTGCCCGTAATATTGTTGACTGGCGAGGGCGATGTTCCGATGGCGGTAAGCGCGATGGGTCAGGGTGCGTTTGGGTTTTTAGAAAAACCCTGTGCACCCAAAGACTTGTTGGCTGTGATTGAGCGTGCATTGCGTACGCGTAACATTGTGCTTGAAAACCGTCGTCTTCGGGTTTTGGTCGAAACAGGTGATCCTGCTGAACGGATGTTGTTTGGGCAGTCTGAGTTATCACAAGCTTTGCGTACAAGGGTACGTCGTGTTTCGCAGCTTGAGACTGAAGTGTTGATTATGGGTGCGCCTGGTGCCGGTATTTCAAAGGTCGCAGAGGTTATTCACCTCTCATCACCACGTTCCAAATCCCCCTTTGTGAAACGTGCGGGGTCTGGCATGTCGCCAGACCAACTAAATGAAGCGGTCAATTCTGCAAAAAGCGGTAGTCTATTTATCGATGAAATCGCTCTACTTCCCGCAGATTCACAGCTTGCTTTATTAGAGCACCTTGAACAACTAAACAGTGTTCGGCTTCTTGCGGGCAGCACACGTGACCTTGTGCAAGCTGTTGCAAATGGTTCATTTAACGGTGACTTGTTCTACCGGATTGAGGTGACGCCTTTGCGGATCCCCTCACTTTCTGAGCGGCCGGAAGACATACCCGTTCTATTTCGACATTATGTGGCACAAGCCAGTGAGCAAGCAGGTTTGACAGCGCCAGAAGTAACTCAAGAGTTTACGTCTAGTTTGATGACCCAAGATTGGCCTGGAAACACGCGATCCTTGATGAGCGCTGCTATGCGATTTGTTCTAGGTATGCCTGAGGACGTGACGCAGGCTGTCGAACTGGGGCTAAGCGAGCAAATGGCACGGGTTGAGAAGTCGTTGTTGATTGCGGCCTTGGGCCGCCATAACGGGCGCGCTGTGGAGGCGGCTGCAGGCCTGCAACTGCCGCGCAAGACATTCTACGACAAGCTGGCGCGTTACGGGATTCGTGCGGAAAACTTCCGCCGTTAAAATGTGCGGATTCTCGCACTTTGGGGTTATCAGCTGTGCGGTTTCTCGCACAACTATAGAAGCCTGCACAAGTTTCAAAACGATTAAATGGGTTTAACACCCTGTTTCGAATTGGCTTTACCAGAATTACCTAAGTTCCCCACAAACACATTGCCGCAGCGCTTTTCCTAGGCTCAACTGTGGGGGACGCGGCAAATTGGAATTGCGGCGTGAGACTTAAAATTCTCTGGGAGGAGACCACCATGAAATTATTTACAGCTGCCGCTGTTGCACTCACCATGTCCGTATCTGCGGGCGCGGTTTCTGCGGCTTGTGATGATGGCGAGATCGTTATCAAGTTCAGCCACGTCACAAACACTGACAAGCACCCTAAAGGCATCGCAGCCACATTGCTTGAGCAGCGCGTCAACGATGAGATGAATGGCAAAGCCTGCATCGAAGTGTTCCCGAACTCTACGCTTTATAACGATAACCAAGTTCTAGAAGCGATGTTGCAAGGCGACGTTCAAATGGCGGCACCGTCATTGTCCAAGTTCGAGCAGTTCACAAAACAATTCCGCATCTTCGATTTGCCGTTCATGTTCAAGAACATCAACGCAGTTGACGAGTTCCAAAACTCAGAAACTGGTCAAGCGATGAAGCAATCCATGACAAAGCGTGGCCTTCTTGGTCTAGCATTCTGGCACAACGGCATGAAGCAAATGTCAGCAAACGTTCCTTTGAATGTTCCATCTGACGCAAACGGTTTGAAGTTCCGCGTTCAGAACTCTGACGTGTTGAAAGCACAAATGGCAGCGATGGGCGCGTCTCCTCAGCCTATGGCTTTCTCTGAAGTTTATGGTGCTTTGCAAACTGGCGTTGTTGACGGACAAGAGAACACTTGGTCCAATATCTACGGCAAGAAGTTTTTTGAAGTTCAAGACGGTGTAACAGAAACAGACCACGGCATTATCGACTACTTGCTCGTGACCTCTACTGATTTCTGGGACGGTCTACCTGCAGACGTTCGTGACCAGTTGGCGACAATCGTTGGCGAAGTTACTGCGGCACGTAACTCAGAATCCACATCTGTAAACGCAACCAACAAACAAGCAATCTTGGATGCTGGCGGTGTTATCCGCACACTTGACGCAGCACAGCGCGCCGAGTGGGTTTCCACTATGAAGCCAGTTTGGGCACAGTTTGTTGGTGACGTAGGCCAAGAAAACATCGACGCAGCTCAAGCGATCAACGCTAAGCACTAAGATCACTTGATCTTATATGCCTGTCCGCTGGTTCCAGTGGGCAGGCATTTTTCTAAATAATCCAAAATTGATCCAAAAGGGGGGCGGGACATGGCATCAAGCTATGAACCCAAAACACCACTGGGCCGTTTCGTGAACGAGTTGGAAGAGACCGTCATCGCGCTACTGCTTGGGGTGATGACGCTGATCACATTCACCAATGTTATTTTGCGCTACGGTTTTAACACTGGCCTCATCTGGGGTTTGGAAATGGTGACATTTCTGTTCGCGTGGCTGGTCCTATTTGGCGCTAGCTATGCAGTTAAAGTCACCGCGCATCTTGGCGTTGATGTCATTGTAAACTTGTTTGGTCCACGCGGGCGCAAGGTCTTTGCGCTTGTGGGTGCGATCATCTGCATTGGCTATTCATTCCTTGTCTTTAAAGGATCTTGGGACTACTGGGCCAATTTCGCCAACCTGCCGGGATCACGAGCTTACGAAGTAATGCTAGGCGACAGGACCTATGACGTTGGGCGTTGGTTCTTTACCGGCTTTGAGGAAATGCGTGGCACCTCTTATCGCGGCTGGTATGAAGTCAACGATATCCCCTTACCTGAATGGCTCCGCTTTATTGAACCGATCATGAATGATGGCGACGCATACGAGAAAATTCCACGCTTTATTCCGTACGCGATCATGCCGTTTGGTATGGGCCTTTTCTTGTTCCGTATCGTTCAAGCAACCGTGCGCATTTACACGGGTGAAAATAAAACCCTGATCGTCAGCCACGAGGCCGAAGAGGCAATCGAAGACGTCAAACATATGAACGCTGGGGACTAAGACATGGAAATTGCAATTCTTTTCGCGATGGTCATCGGATTGATGTTGATCGGTGTCCCGATCGCTATCAGCCTTGGTATGTCCTCAATTCTGTTCCTGCTGGTCCTTAGTGATGCATCCCTTGCCTCGATTGCACAGACGTTGTTTCAGGCGATGGCAGGTCACTACACCTTGCTGGCAATTCCGTTCTTCATTCTGGCTTCGACATTCATGTCGACGGGCGGTGTGGCGAAACGGATCATCCGGTTTTCCATCGCCATTGTTGGTCACTTCCCTGGTGGTCTGGCAATTGCAGGTGTGTTCGCTTGTATGATGTTCGCGGCTTTGTCGGGTTCATCGCCTGCGACCGTTGTGGCCATTGGGTCCATCGTGATCGCGGGTATGCGTCAGGTCGGCTATACTAAGGAGTTCGCAGCAGGCGTGATTGCCAATGCGGGGACTTTGGGAATCTTGATCCCACCAAGCATCGTGATGGTTGTTTATGCCTCTGCAACCGACGTGTCCGTTGGCCGTATGTTTCTGGCTGGTGTGATCCCAGGCATCATGGCGGGCTCTATGCTGATGATTACCATCTACATCATGGCGCGGGTCAAAAACCTACCTAAGGGTGAATGGCAAGGTTGGGGCGAAGTCGGTGCATCTGCTCTAAGTGCATCAGGTGGGCTGTTTCTGATCGTTATCATCTTGGGCGGCATCTATGGGGGTGTATTTACACCAACAGAAGCGGCTGCTGTGGCATCGGTCTATGCGTTCCTTGTGGCCTGTTTTGTGTACCGCGATATGGGGCCACTGCACGTCAAAGGGGACGACACCAAGAACCATAGTTTGTTTAAACGTCCATGGACGTTGATCACGGTGTTCTTCCACCGTGATACCCGTGATGCCTTGTTTGAGGCTGGTAAGCTGACTGTCACCTTGATGTTCATCATCGCCAATGCGTTGATCCTAAAGCACGTTTTGACGGATGAGCAAATCCCACAACAGATAGCCTCTGCGATGTTGTCTGCGGGCTTTGGTCCAATCGTGTTCTTGATCATCGTCAACATTATCTTGTTGATCGGTGGGCAGTTCATGGAGCCGTCAGGCCTGTTGATCATCGTCGCTCCATTGGTGTTCCCAATTGCAATTGAGCTGGGCATTGACCCAATTCACCTTGGGATCATCATGGTAGTGAACATGGAAATTGGTATGATCACTCCGCCGGTTGGTTTGAACCTCTTCGTGACCTCTGGGGTTGCTGGCATGCCGATGATGAGCGTTGTGCGTGCTGCGTTGCCGTTCTTGGGCGTTATGTTCATTTTCTTGATCATGGTGACATACATCCCAGCAATTTCGACATGGTTGCCGACCCTCATGATGGGTCCTGAAATCATAACGAAGTAACGAAAACGGCCCATCCCTTTGATGGGATGGGCCGCTACGTCATGCTATAATGTGTGATCAAGAAGCGCTAAGTGCATCTACAATGGGCAAAAAATCAACAGCTTTCAGGCTTGCGCCGCCGACCAGTGCACCATCCACATTTTCAGCGGTAAAGATTTCTGCAGCGTTGCTGGCTTTTACTGAGCCACCATAGAGCAACGAAATGCCGTTGCCGATTTCTGCGCCAAAGCATGTATTCAACTCTGCGCGGATAAAGTCATGTACTTCAACGATTTGCGCAAGGGTAGGGACCTTGCCCGTCCCAATAGCCCAGATCGGTTCATAGGCGATGACAAGGGTGTCCGCCGTCGCACCCTCTGGCACAGAAGCGGCCAATTGAGCGCCGATAATATCAAGCGTTTTGCCCGTCTCACGATCGCTGAGGCTTTCACCGATGCACAAGATCGCTATCAAACCAGCATCGCGTGCCGCAATCGCTTTAGCGCAGACATCCTTATCTGTTTCACCGTAGTTTTCGCGCCGTTCAGAGTGTCCAACGATAACGTATTTTGCCCCCGTATCTTTGACCATAGGGGCTGAAATATCGCCAGTATGCGCGCCAGATTGCGCTGTGTGGCAATCTTGTGCGCCAATATCGATTGATGAGCTATGGGTCATCTCGACAGCTGAAAACAGCAATGGGGAAGGCGGGCAAATCACAACCGCGCATTCCGCGCTGGTTTGGCTTTTGGCAAGTTCGCTCAGCTGGTCCAGTGAATGAGACAACCCATTCATTTTCCAATTGCCTGCTGCTATTTTCGTGCGCATTTGATGCACTCCTATTTGATCTTTTTCTAAGTTAGCATTTGGGTTAAGTGGGGGCAACGCGAGGGTTTCGCGAAGTTTGAGAACAAGGCCATTCCATGATCCCTAGATTAGACGCTGCATTGATCCGTAAAGGTGATCCAGAAACACTTGCCGCTTTGAAAGAAGCAGCAACAGGGGTTGGGTTTGCGACTGTATACAACACAGCATTGACGGCTGATCGTGTGACTGAAGTCATTGAAACATATCGCGCTTTTTTCAAACGACCAGAGGCGCAAAAACGTGAAATCGATATGTCCGTCACGGGCAGCAATCGTGGCTGGGGTGCTGCAGGATCAGAGCAAGTAGATCCAGATGCGAACCCAGATTATAAGCAATATTTCGACAGTGGTGTGGAATTGGCAAAGGGTGATCCACGGGCAGAAATGCCTGTGTATGGATTGAACCAATGGCCGTCTGACGACCTTGAGTTTAAGAAAATCATCCTTGGCTATTATGATGACGCTATCTATGTGGCGATGGGCGTTTTGCGCGGTATCGCGAACGCGATTGATATGCCTGACGATTACTTTGACAAAGCGTTTCAAACACCGATGGCGCTGCTGCGCGGTAACTTTTACCCAGAGCGTCCAAAGGATGCGACGGATATGGATTTCGGGATCGCGACACACACCGACTATGGCTGTTTGACCTTGTTGGCGACTGATGGATCACCTGGTTTAGAGGTGCGTAAACGGGGTGGGGGCTGGATACCGGTCTCTGCGCAACCTGGTGAATTTGTTATCAATTTTGGGGAAATGTTGGGGTTTTGGACCGGTGGTATTGTCCACGCGACGCCGCACCGTGTTGTCGGTGGCGACGCTGAGCGTATATCTGTTCCGCTGTTCTTTAACCCGTCCCATGACACCAATGTTGCACCACCTGAAAGTGGTGAAGTTGTGCGTGCTGGGAAACATTTGGAACGCCGCTTTAGCGAGACGTATCTGCACCTGCAAAAGCCCTAAGGGGCCTTTGCACAATCCGCTTACATTTCAGCGAATTTGATGGATTCACCACAGCCACAGGCTTCGGTTACATTGGGATTGCGAAACTTGAAGCCGGACTCTAACAGGCTGGTTTCATAATCAATTTCCGTGCCAAACAGGAACATTTGCGCCATTGGTGCGATCAAAACACGGGCACCATCCTGTTCGACAACTTCGTCGTTTGGATCCTGTTCTGCCACGTAATCCATCGTGTATTCCATACCTGCACAGCCGCCTTTTTTGACGCCAATACGCAGACCCTGATGCCCGCCAGAGGCCATCAGTTTTGCAATCTGAGCAGCCGCTTTTTCAGAAATGGAAACGGCCTGTTTGCCTGGAATTGAAAACATGACAAGTGCTCCTTTGTCCCTAATCTAAGGACGATGGTGGGCTGGCTCAACCCTTGTGCAAAATAGCCCGTTCACAACGTCGGTATCGTGTCGGTATGACGTCGGTGCACACAGCGGTGCACCAAAATCGTAAATTACATGAAGCCCAGTTCAAGACGGGCTTCGTCAGACATCATGTCCATGCCCCAAGGTGGTTCCCAAACAAGGGCCACATCCACAGTTTTGACGCCAGGGATCGGTTCAACCGCATCCGCAACCCAGCCCGGCATTTCGCCAGCGACAGGGCAACCCGGTGCCGTGAGGGACATCTTGATGTTCACTTCGCTCTCGGCGTTGATGTCGATCGTATAAATCAAACCAAGTTCGTAAATGTTCACCGGAATTTCGGGGTCATAAACCGATTGGCAAGCGGCAACCACGGCCTCGTACAAAGGGTGGTCAGTGGATGATGGCGCGATCAGTGGTGCGCCTTCTAGCATGTCTTTAGACTGGTCCATATCGGCTCCGGTGTGTTCCTGACAGTTTATATAGGGTTTAGGTGTCGGGGCGTCCAGTGGGGCACTGGTTGAAAGTGGTTTCTTTATCAGGCTCACTTAAATGTCATGACATTCTCAATTCATTTGACGGATGAGATATGGGTTCGTATCAATATTTTTGTAAAAATTTAATCATTTCACAAGCTTAACGGGAATTTCGTTTTGCGCAGATTAGGATAACCAGCATGACTGAGAAGAATGATTACCACGTAGGCGAACGCGCAAGCGAAATGCCACAGCCAACCCAGTATGAGCCAAGCCCGTTTAAAAAGGGCCGCCCACCAGAGCCGTTGCAGTTTGAGGTTAACCTGACCGCCGAGGCCCATGACCGTCAGAAGAAATCTGGCAGTGTGCAGGTGAACATTCCGGGGTTCTCGCCGCTGAAACTATATTGCGATGAGCAAACACCGGTTGGTGATGACACTGCTCCGCCCCCGTTGGCGTATTTCTGTGCAGGTATTGGTTTCTGCCTGATGACCCACCTGACGGACATCTACACCGCGCGCGGGATCAAGATTAAGTCGATGAACCTTGAGCAAAAGCTGCGGTTTCAAACCAACCTCAGCAACATGCGCGACTTGGGTCACATGACCGAAGGCGAGACCTTGGGCATCGAAACCCACGTCTTGATCGAAAGCGATGAGTCCCAAGAAGTCATTCGTGGATTGATGGAAGAGGCCGAAAACGCCTGCATGGCCCACCACGCCCTGCGCAACCCGATCCCGTGGTCGTCACGCCTTATTCACAACGGTGAAGAGCTGTTGAACAACAACGGCTGATAAGAATGTAGGGCGGGGTGATGCCCCGCCTTATTGTTTTAGGTAGTTATATAGTTGTGAGTAAAGGCTTAGCTCTCAATTTTAAACAGGCGAATACCGCCGTAGACTGGTGAGCGGCCACTATCAGTATTGTGTTGGTTTCTGTAACTTTGGAAGATGAAACGTGATAAGTCAGAGTGATCCAGACTATCTAGAAACAAAAGAAATCGTGCTTGGGCAGCAATCCGTGCATCCTAGGCATCAGCGTCTAATTGATTGGATTGAGCTTACATATCAACGCAGGCCCATAAACATATATGTGGATCGGATTGGCCCGTATCGCAAAACAAGGCTGAGTGTGATTTTCCGTAAAGAAGCAGAGGTTGGGGCATTCAAAGATGGTTCAGGCTTCAATTTCAACAATTCCATTCAGGCATCGATAGCAGCGGAATACGAGCGCCTTGAACCTTGGTATGCTAAATTTTCCTTACGTCAGAAAATAGATGCATTGGTAATATTTACAAGTTTTGAGCAAGTCGCTCGCTGTGATGTTTTTGATCAGATGAAAGAGGATGCGCTACTTGGCGTGGTGTCGAAGATATTCCCCAACATTTGGTGTGTGAAGAAAATGTTGAGTTACCCAATCATTTTCTTTGAAACGGATCGCGATATCAAAGGGCTAGATAGCGGAAAAAAGGCTGAGGTCAGAGATGCAGTTCGTAGTCTGATTGCGGACTTGGATTTTTGCGGTTGTTTTGCTGACGATGTATTTATCGGTTTTGATAGTAAAGAAAACTTTGAAAAGTCGTACCAAAGTAACTGGTTCTATTACAGCCGCGATCACTAGTATCGCTTTTAGGGAAGTGGTTTTGCAAATTCGCAAAGTGAAAAAGAGTAAGGCGGGGTGAACCCCGCCCTACGTTTTAATCATTAATGTCGTGTGTCACGCGCCGTGCGCCTGAGCTTTGGCTTTTGAACACTTGCTTCAACACGATCCACGCCAACAGCGAGAGCCCTGTAAACAGGGCCAATGCGGCGGGGGCCATCATGGCTGTGGGGAAGAGTGCCACCACACCCGCCATGATCAGCGCCCCGATGGCAAATCCGATAAAGATGAAGCCGGGGGCGAGGACCTCTAGCACCGCCAGCGCGATTGCAGCGGAGAGCCAGACCCACCAGATGCTTACCATTGTATCCATTATAGGCGTCCTTTCAGCAGTTTAAACGCATCGCCAAAGGCATCCATTGCCGATGCAGGCACAATGACGGTTTGTGATCCGTTGCTGGTGCCAAGGGCAGTTAGCGCCTCGACTTGCTTCAAAGCCACTTGGTATTGTGCGGCTTCAATCCCGTGTTCTGTGATGGCCGTGGCAACTGCTGCGGTTGCGTAGGCTTCGGCGTCTGCCAGCACTTTACGCGCTTTGGCGGATTGCTCTGATGCATATAGTTCAGCGTCGGCGCCTAGTTCTACGGCGCGTTTGGACCCTTCGGCCTCTGTCACCTGTGCACGACGTGCGCGTTCAGCGTTCAGCTGTTGCATCATCGCGGCGCGGGTGGCGGCGTCTAGGTTTACGTCTAGAATTTCGGCGCGTGTCACTTCGATGCCCCAATCGTCGACTGCACCCTCAACCAGTTTCTTGACTGTGGTGATGAGGGCTGTGCGGTTTGCCTGTACCTCATCAAGGTCCATTTTGCCGATTTCGGCACGCACGATCCCTGCAACCGTTGTGGAAATCGCGCTGTCGACGTCGCGGATACGGTAAACTGTCTTTTCCGGTTCAGTGATGCGGTAAAAGACAGATGTGTCGATCTGAACCAGTACGTTATCGCGGGTAATCGCGTCTTGGGACGCGGTTGGCAACTGGCGCTCTAGAATCGAGATTTTGTGGGCAACGCGATCAAGGAATGGGATGATCATATTGATCCCTGGGCCAAGCACCGAGTGGAGGCGTCCAAAGCGTTCGATGACGTGTTGTTCGGATTGGGATACGATGCGAACGGCTTTGAGGACCAGCACAACGAAGAGGACGGCGAGCAAGAGATAGACGATGTTACCTTGGATGGCGTTCAGGATCAGTTCTTCGATTGGCATAATGCGCGTCCTTTGAGTATTGTTTTATTATTATACCTTGAAACATGGGGGTTCATCACGCGGATTGCAAGTTTGCGTGAACCGGTTTATCGCCCTTTCAACACCCTGAGAGGCCCCAGCATGACCAAAGTTACATTCGATTTACACGCCACCGATGGCAAGGCCCGTACGGGTCAAATCAACACGCCGCGCGGTGAAATTCGTACGCCTGCGTTTATGCCAGTGGGCACGGCTGCGACCGTTAAAGCGATGATGCCTGAAAGCGTGCGTTCAACGGGTGCTGATATCTTGCTGGGCAACACCTATCACTTGATGCTGCGCCCGACGGCTGAACGGATTGAGCGCCTTGGTGGTTTGCACAAGTTCATGAATTGGGAACGCCCGATTTTGACGGACAGTGGTGGATTTCAGGTGATGAGTTTGGCAGGATTGCGCAAACTGACCGAGCAGGGCGTGACGTTTAAATCTCACATCGATGGGTCCAGCCACGAGATCACGCCAGAGCGGTCTATGGAAATTCAGCGCATGCTGGGATCAGATATCGTGATGTGCTTTGACGAATGTCCGGCGCTACCTGCCGATCGCAAACGTATTGCGGAAAGCATGCGCATGTCGATGCGTTGGGCTGATCGGTCCAAGGTGGCCTTTGGCGATCGTCCGGGGCACGCGCTGTTTGGTATTATGCAGGGCGGTCTGGAAATGGATTTTCGTGAGGAAAGTGCGAATGCACTGACTGACATTGGTTTTGATGGGTATGCTGTCGGTGGTTTGGCGGTGGGCGAGGGGCAGCAGGCAATGTTTGATTGTCTAGATTATGCGCCTGATATGCTGCCAACGGACAAGCCGCGTTATTTGATGGGCGTGGGTAAACCTGACGACATCGTGGGCGCAGTCGCGCGTGGCATCGATATGATGGATTGCGTGCTGCCTTCACGCTCTGGTCGTACGGGACAGGTGTTTACCCGTCACGGTGTTGTGAACATTAAAAATGCACGCCACGCAGATGATCCGCGCCCACTGGATGAGAACTGCAGCTGTCCTGCGTGTTCCAATTATAGTCGCGCCTATTTGAACCACGTGTTTCGCAGCAATGAAATGATTTCGGGCATGTTGCTGACATGGCATAACTTGCAATATTTTCAGGATATTATGCAGGGAATGCGGGATGCGATTGGGGCTGGTACCTTTGAAACATGGCAAAAAGATTTCCATGACGGGCGTGCACAGGGCGACATAGAACCCCTATAAAACCTCAGGAAAATGCCAACAAGTTTGCTGATCCCATTGCACCTCAGTGGGGATCACGTCATTGTTGCCCTTGAAACAGGCATATAAGACCTACACTTAACAAAGTCGAAACAGGAGACGGCCATTGGTTGCCTAGATTAGGGACCGCGCCGCCTTGCCAGATTAAGGAATTGAGCATGCAAGAGCCACTTAACGCATCCTACCCCGTATTGCCTTTGCGCGACATCGTTGTGTTCCCACACATGATTGTGCCGCTTTTTGTTGGTCGCGAAAAATCAGTACGCGCCCTTGAAGAGGTTATGGCCGACGATAAGCAAATCTTGTTGTCCAGCCAAACCGATCCCTCTGAGGATGATCCACAAAGCGATGGGATCTTTAAGGCTGGCGTTTTGGCCAATGTCTTGCAGTTGCTGAAGTTGCCAGACGGCACTGTTAAAGTGCTGGTCGAGGGCCAAGCCCGCGTGCGCATCACCGAATACCTAGACAATGACGACTTCTTTGAAGCCCGCGCTGAGTATCTGACTGAGATGCCAGGTGATGTGGCCACAACAGAGGCGCTGTTGCGTACGGTTGGCGACGAGTTTGAGCGCTATTCAAAAGTTAAAAAGAACATCCCTGAAGAGGCGTTGGCCGCCGTTGGTGAATCTGACGAGCCATCAAAGCTGGCCGATTTGGTTGCTGGTCACCTAGGGATCGAAGTTGAGCAGAAGCAAGACCTGCTTGAGACCCTCAGCATTTCTGAACGTCTTGAGAAGGTCTATGGCCTGATGCAGGGCGAGATGTCTGTTTTGCAGGTTGAGAAGAAGATCAAAACCCGCGTCAAAACACAGATGGAACGCACGCAGCGTGAGTATTATCTGAACGAACAGATGAAAGCGATTCAGCAAGAGTTGGGTGACGGCGAAGACGGCAAGAACGAGATGGACGAGCTGAACGAGAAGATCAGCGCGACCAAGCTTAGCAAAGAAGCGCGTGAAAAGGTCGACTCTGAAGTTAAGAAGCTCAAGAACATGTCGCCTATGTCTGCAGAGGCCACTGTTGTCCGCAACTATCTAGATTGGATGCTGGGCGTTCCATGGGGTGTGAAATCCCGCGTGAAGAAGGACTTGGTCCGCGCGCAGAAAATCTTGGACGATGATCACTATGGTCTGGAAAAGGTCAAAGAACGCATCGTTGAGTATTTGGCTGTGCAGCAACGCTCTGCCAAGATGAAGGGCCCGATCATGTGTTTGGTTGGCCCTCCAGGTGTTGGTAAGACATCGCTTGGTAAATCTGTGGCTAAAGCCACGGGTCGTGAGTTTATTCGCATCTCCCTTGGTGGTGTGCGCGACGAAAGCGAAATTCGTGGTCACCGTCGTACCTATATCGGCTCTATGCCGGGTAAGATCATTCAGGCTTTGAAAAAGGCAAAGACGAGCAACCCGCTGATCTTGCTGGATGAAATCGACAAAATGGGCCAAGATTTCCGCGGCGACCCTGCATCTGCGATGTTGGAAGTGTTGGATCCGGAACAGAACTCTACCTTTGTGGATCACTATCTAGAGGTCGAATATGACCTGTCCGATGTGATGTTCCTAACCACATCCAACAGCTACAACATGCCTGGCCCGTTGCTGGACCGCATGGAGATCATTCCGTTGTCAGGTTACACTGAGGACGAAAAGCACGAGATCGCCAAGCAGCACTTGTTGCCAAAGCAGATCAAGAACCACGGCCTGAAAAAAGGTGAGTATGAGCTGACTGATGACGGATTGACCGACATCATCCGCTATTACACACGTGAAGCTGGCGTTCGTAACCTTGAGCGTGAGATTGGCAAAACGGCACGTAAGTCGTTGACCAAGATCATCAAAAAGGAAGAAACCAGTGTCGTTGTTTCTGCTGAGAACATGAACGATTTCTTGGGTGTTAAAAAGTACCGCTATGGTTTGGCTGAACAGCACGACCAAGTTGGTGTTGTAACTGGTTTGGCATGGACATCCGTTGGTGGTGATCTGTTGCATATCGAGGCGTTGAAATTGCCTGGTAAAGGGCGGATGAAAACGACTGGTAAGCTGGGCGATGTGATGAAGGAATCCATCGAAGCGGCGTCATCCTATGTGCGGTCGATCAGCCCTAAAATTGGGGTTAAGCCAACTAAGTTTGATAAGCTTGATATCCACGTTCACGTGCCAGATGGCGCGACACCGAAAGATGGTCCATCTGCTGGTTTGGCGATGGTGACATCGATTGTGTCTGTGTTGACGGGTATTCCTGTACGCAAAGACATTGCTATGACAGGTGAGGTTTCGTTGCGTGGTAACGCGATGCCGATTGGTGGCTTGAAAGAGAAGTTGTTGGCGGCGCTGCGCGGTGGGATCAAAACAGTTCTCATTCCCGAAGAGAATGAGAAAGACTTGGCCGAAATTCCAGACAACGTGAAAGAGGGATTGAAGATCATTCCTGTGACGCATGTGTCTGAAGTTTTGAAATACGCATTGGTGTCTGAACCTGAGTCCATCCACTGGGATGAGGCGGCAGAAGAGGCTGCAGCAGCTGCAGCGGCTGCTGTCACGCCACCAAGTGCGACAGCACACTAAGTTAAAAGCGATGACAAAAGGGCGGTTCATGCTATGAGCCGCCCTTTTTGCATCTGCTACTAAGTGTTGTTGATTGTTAACTAAATTGTGTCAATTCTAGTCTAAGTTCAAAGGAATGGTGGATATTCCCGTATTTTGGGACTAAACTGTTTCCAATAAAGAAACAGCCATTGCGGCGGGGATGACACTAATGCCGACTAAAAAGTCAAAAACACCAGTAGTACTCGAGCAAACAACAGATCAAGAGAATGCGGTTCAAGCTGCAGTTAAGGCAGTTGTAGAAGCACCAACTCCGGTACCAACAACAGCATCTGCATCTCCAATTGTTGTCGAAGGCCCGCAACCTGTTGTGAGCGGTCCTGTGATGCGCAAAAAAGAACTGATCGACCTAGTTGTTGAACGTTCTGGTATGAAGAAAAAAGATGCGAAACCAATTGTTGAAGCAACTTTGGCAATTCTGGGCGAAGCCTTGGCAGAAGCGCGCGAACTGAACCTACAGCCACTTGGTAAAGTCAAAGTACGTCGTGAAAAGCTAATGCCAAACGGCCGCGTTTTAGTTACAAAGATCCGCCAGTCTAATGCTGCTGAAGGCGCGGACAACGATGCTGATGATGCGTCTGACATGCCAGACGCTGCTGAATAAACAATCTCGATAGAAACAATTTAAACCGTCCCTGTCCGCAAGCAGGGGCGGTTTTCTTTTTTTGGCTTACGTGTTTTTAATGAACAAGCGTAAAAAGGAATCTACAGATGTATCCCGAAATTTATATATTGCGACACGGTGAAACGTTTTGGAACTCTGAAGGCCGGATGCAGGGTGGTCTGAATTCACCACTGACACCCCTTGGAACAGAACAAGCTGAACGTCAGGCCGCGATTCTTTCTAAAATAGATTTGAGTAGATTCGCTATTTTGTGCAGCCCACAGGGCAGGGCGTTCGAAACAGCGGCGATTGCTTTGGCCCGTCAGGTCAATAATATTCACACTGATGCGCGTTTGCGCGAGATTGAAGTGGGGGATTGGACAGGTCATCTGCGTTCTGAATTCGCTGAACCAGGTGAATTTGAAGAAACGCCCGACGGCGCTTTGGAGCTGTATGAACGGGCCCCCGGCGGTGAAGGTTTCGCCGCTCTTGAAGTTAGGTGTAAGGAATTTATATCTTCTTTACAAGGGCCTAGCATATTGGTGACCCATGGCGTTACATCACGCATGTTGCGCTCTACCGTGCTGGGAATGGGCCGTGAGGGTGTCGCAAAAATGCCTGGCGGGCAGGGCGTTGTGTATCATTTGAAAAATGGTGTGCAAAAACGTCTATCTTAGGCTTGCGTCTGTCTAAACCTTTGTCTAAATACCGCCTTACCGGGTCGTTAGCTCAGTTGGTAGAGCGCTTCGTTTACACCGAAGATGTCGGGAGTTCGAGCCTCTCACGACCCACCA
>JAPKAB010000053.1 GCA_028825475.1 Ascidiaceihabitans sp.
TCGTCGCCGCACTGGCTGAAGAAATGGGCGCAGACAAAAAAGCAGCAGGCGCAGCTCTTGAAGCAGTATGTGCACTGATCACAAAAGAAGTTTCTGGTGGTGGCGCAGTCACTTTGCCAGGCGTTGGCAAAATCTATTGCCGCGAGCGTCCAGAGCGCATGGTGCGTAACCCTGCAACTGGCGAACAGTTCAAAAAAGACGCAGACAAAGTTGTCAAAATGACAATTGCAAAAGCGTTGAAAGACAGCGTGAACGGTTAAGCCTTCATTCTACATGATTTCAGGAAGGGTCGCCAATTTGGCGGCCCTTTTTGTTTGCGTACCCTATCCCTTGAACACCGGCCTGTTTTGCGAAAAGGTCACTTTAAAATTGGGTGGAGAACGAAAATGGACTTACGTGCAATCGGCATGGGACTTTTGTTCGCCCTGATCTGGTCATCAGCTTTCACATCAGCCCGTATTATCGTGGCTGATGCCCCCCCGTTAGCATCTCTTGCTTTACGGTTTTTTCTGTCAGGTTTAATCGGTGTCGCAATCGCTCGCGCACTGGGGCAATCCACGCGATTAACATCAGAACAATGGAAGGCAACGTTTGTCTTCGGACTGTGCCAGAATGCGCTGTACCTAGGCCTGAACTTTTACGCGATGCAAACAATCGAAGCATCTGTCGCCTCTATCATCGCTTCAAGCATGCCCTTGATGGTCGCTGTGGCCGGTTGGGTCATCTTTAGGGAACGCCTGCCGATGTTTGGTATAGCGGGCCTAATACTTGGCATCGTGGGCGTCACGATGATCATGGCAACACGGATCGAAGCGGGCGTTGATGCGACTGGGATCGCACTATGTATCGTTGCGGCTATCGCCCTTACAATTGCGACACTTTCTATGCGCAATGCCTCTTCAGGCGGAAATCTATTGATGATTGTCGGCCTGCAAATGTTAGTAGGTTCCGCAATACTGGCAGTCGCGTCAATTGCAACGGAAACGATTGCAGTGAACTTCAGTTCACCACTGATCATAGCCTTTATCTACACCACTTTAGCGCCAGGACTTTTCGCGACCTGGATATGGTTCAAACTGGTCGAGCGTATCGGTGCAGTGCGCGCAGCAACATTTCACTTTCTCAACCCATTTTTTGGCGTAGCAATCGCCGCCGTAATCTTGGGAGAGCAGTTAGGATTGTATGACATTGCGGGCGTTGCGATCATCGCAGCGGGTATTTTAGCGGTACAACTGTCACGCCAAACAAAAACCTAATTGTCGACCTTATCAGGGCCGTTTTTGTTCCTTATGGTTCGCCAAAAGAATACATGCCGGAGACCCCAATGAAACGTCGTACTTTTTTGATGGCCTCTGCCACATCGCTTGTTATGCCAATGGCTGCGCAGGCCTATAGTTTGGTAGAGTACTCTCCGGCAACCTGGGCCGATTTGAAACAAACTGATCAAACCGTGATCTTGAACTTCCGTGCAACCTGGTCCCACACATGCAACGAGAAACTAGAATTGATAGCCCGATTGATGGCAGAGAACTCAGCTTACAATAACCTTTCGTTTGTGAACGTGGATTAGGATACCTTCGGACGATCACAATTCGCGGATCGACTGCGGGTAACACGCCACTCAACGCTTATTGTTATGAAGCAAGGCTCTGAAATTACACGAGTGGTTAACGAACCTTACGAGCGCAAAATACGTGCATTCCTAGATACTGCCCTTTCAGCTTGATCGATAATGCTGTTTACTGAACAGATAGTTTAAATTTCAGACACTGTTTTGAGAGTACCTTATGAAGTTTCTTTTTGTTCACTGACCTGTGCCCCAAGTTCCCTCCAGCTTTGCGCGGAGTCCTTGGGGTTAAATCTTTGGCGTTAGGCCGCCATCTTGTCCATCGCCTTTCTCTGCAAAAATTCCATCAGTGTCAGGTTGCCCAATGCTGAATGTGGTCTGCGCCAGTTGTAATCCTCTTGCCATTCTTCAAGCGTTTTGCGGGCATCGCGCAATGTGCCAAATAACGTTTAATTCAAACATTCATCTCAAAGCTTGCCGTTGAAGCTTTCAATGAAGCCGTTCTGCTGGGGCTTGCCCGGTGCGATATAGTGCCAATCAACATCACTCTCCTGAACCCATTTGAGGATCGCCATGCTGGTGAACTCGGTGCCGTTGTCTGAAACTATTGTCTTCGGCATGCCTCGTTCTGCGATCACCTTGTCCAGCTCACGTGCAACGCGGTGTCCGGACAGCGATGTATCAGCCACCAGAACCAAGTTCTCACGACTAAGTTATCAACGACTGCCAAGATGCGAAACCTGCGACCGTCTGTCAGAGCGTCAGATACGAAATCCAAGCTCCAGCGTTGGTTTGGGCCATCCGGCAGCACCATTGGCGTCCTTGTGCCCAGAGCACGCTTTCGACCACCTCTGCGACGCACCTGAAGCTTCTCTTCACGGTAGATGCGCCTCACTTTCTTGTGGTTCACCTCAAAACCTTCTCGGGAGATCATCACGTGAATACGGCGGCAACCAAACCGACGGCGTTCACGCGACACGCGTTTGATTGCATCTCGCAGTTCCACATCATCACCACGGCGCGACAGATATCGCACCGTTAACCGATCAATCTGCAGCATATCACACGCCCGCCGCTGTTTCACACCGTGTACTTTGCACAAGTGAACCACCGCTTACCGCTTCCCAGCAGGCGTCACCATTTTTTGCATTGATATCTCGCAACATCGCGTTGTCGAGCATCTGTTCAGCCAAGAGCTTCTTCAGCTTGCCGTTCTCATCCTCAAGCGCACGCAATCCCTTCGCATCCGACGGTTCCATGCCACCATACTTCGATTTGTATTTGTAGAACGTCGCCGAACTAATCCCGTGCCGTCGACACACGTCAGCGGTCTTCTCACCAGATTCCTGCTCTTTGATCATCCCTATGATCTGTTCGTCTGTAAATCGTGCCTTCATTTGTCCGTCCTTTTGTTGGGCGGACTCTACACAAATGTGGAGGAGTTTTAGGGCCGCAGGTCAGCACCAGAACATGCCCAGTTAGTATCGCGAACTGGTCCAGTGGCTTGCCGAAAAAAAAGAACATGAAACTTTATTTTTAACTCAACGTAAAAAGCCTCCCGCTTTTGACGGAGTAAGGACAATTGTCTACAAACCCCACCACGTGGCCAAAGAGAAAACCTATGGTCTGGTGCGAACATGGGAGAATGCCGCTGGATTTGGCGCGGCGCAGGCTGCTGGGCAGATCCGTAATAAGGGCTTCACTCCCGATATAATCATTGGCCACATCGGTTGGGGCGAACTAACTTTCATCAAAGAAGTTTATCCCGACGTTCCTGTCATTGGGTTTTTCGAATATTTTTACAGCACCGATGGCGGGCCTGTTGGCTTTGATTCAGAAAGCCCTGTATCAGATCACGCACCATACTTGATGGCAGCCCACAATACAGTCCCCTTGGTCAATATCGAGGTAGTGGATCTGGGTCATTGCCCGACTTACTGGCAGCGCGACCGTTTCCCCAATAGCTTTCATGATCGGATTTACGTGTGCCATGATGGGATCCGCACCGAAAAGCTTTTACCCAATGCAGATGTCCAAGTCACCTTAGGTCGTGTCGATAAACCCATCACACGCGATGATGAAATCGTCACCTTCATGGCACGTAATTTCTTGACGGAGTACGACTTTACCTCCTCACTTATTGAGATCACCCTTAATCCCTTTGAAGTAATGCAGATTACGGCAAACTAAATATTGGCATGATTTGGTGGGCGATGAGACTAATGCTCCGCCTGCCATTTTCTTTTTGGATGTGGCGATTGGTTCCTTCAACAGTGAGGCGATGTCTGGTGTTGTCTGGTGTTGTCTCAATCGACTGTTCGAAACTAGACTGTGATCGTTAAAATTTCAGAAATGTCAAAAAGGGTCAGAGATAATCTCTGACCCTTTTTTAACTCGATAGACTTTAAAACTAGGTGTTCAACCAAGTGAGCGGATACTCACGCTATTCGGCGTGTGCAGTTTCCGTATTGGGGCCAGTTGGTTGGCCTATTTTCTTTGGTGCAAATATGGCTTCATCATTTTTTTGAGTGTCTGCAGCTACATTAAGCGGCTTACCAATTGTTGTTCGAAGATCATCCAACTCGATAAAGTTGTCTGCCTGCCGCCGCAACTCATCAGCTAGCATTGCGGGCTGAACGCGAATTGATGAAACTACCGAAACGCGAACGCCTCGTCTTTGAACGCTTTCAACGAGTGGTTTGAAATCACCATCACCAGACACAACTACAATGTGGTCCACGTATGGGACTATATCAAGTACTGCTACGACCATCTCGACAATCGTGTTACCTTTGACTTTACGGCGACCGGATGGGTCTGTGAACTCTTTCGCCGGTTTGGCAATCGTATTATAGCCATTGTAGCTCAACCAATCCACTAACGGTCTGACAGATGAAAACTCGTCATTGTCCACTATCGTAGTGAAGTATGACAGCTTAGTTAACTTCCCACGACGAGCAAATTCTTGACGCATCAACTTGAAGTCAATGTCAAAACCTAAGCCTTTGGAGCAAGAAAATAGACTCTTACCATCGATGAAGACAGCGATACGCTCATCTTTATAAAACATTGGGTTTCCTAACTGTAATTATAAATTGTTAGCCAATAATATATGCCGAGTTGGGCATGTATCTCAGGCTATGCATTTTGAATTTTCATTCAGCTTTGTCTGGAATGAAGAAAAGCCTGAATGAGAGCTTAACCAATTCTGTAGTCCATTTTCAGATCGTCGGACCAAACAACTGCAACATGATCAATCCAATGGGAACAAACATTAGGACGATCTGGAAAGCGAACTTCCAGCGGCTATAGATTTGTACTTTTTCCGCTATTGGATAGTAGTGATCGGCGAACAACATTTCTGGATACCGTGTTTTGGTATTTTTCAAAAAGTTGTTTGAATTCATCGAGAAGCCGCGTTGCATATATTTTCCTTAAGTAATGAGGGAAAATATAACAAATTAGATAACTCGTATCGTGCTCTCTTTGTGGCGAGAGCAGAGACAGAAGTTGCGGTTTTATCTTAAGTTCGGCATCATGAATTCTTTATTGAATAAGCAACGAAATTTGACTGGATAATTACGAGGACACTGCCCACTTTGAGTGACGTTAGTCGACGTATTCAACCTCGATCGAACGCGAACTTAAAGCGTTGACCAAGCCAGTGAATACGTTTTTGTAGGCGATGCCTTCCCGAAGCGCATCATCAATTGTGCCGCGGTTAGTTGCTCTGCTTTTGAT
This sequence comes from Ascidiaceihabitans sp., assembly GCA_028825475.1. Lineage (GTDB taxonomy): Bacteria > Pseudomonadota > Alphaproteobacteria > Rhodobacterales > Rhodobacteraceae > Ascidiaceihabitans. Next base: position 5,309 of record JAPKAB010000053.1, read on the forward strand.
GCCAAGAATAGTACGCTTTCCAGCTAAAGTATCGTAGACAACTTGCATGTCGCCTGTGAGTCGGATCCGTAATCCAACAAATTCGTGCCCATTTTTTGCATGGTATGCCATCGTGATCCTCGCTGGAATTCTCTCTGCTCATGGGTACCTCTTCCCTAGCCTTTTTAATAACTAGCAAAAGATAGCGCCAAGAATAGTTGCCTTCATGGAACACATTTACAAGCAACCTCAAGAAAGGCCTATATGTAGTGCATTGCCTATAGGATTACGCATGATGAACCGGCCAAATTAGTCGACTGTGCTGATCATTTAGCCGGAATAAAACATATTCTTATCTTTAGATACTTAACCACATCTTTTTGACATGTGTTCGAGTCGCATAGGTCCTTCGAAACGGGTTAGCCCACTGTTGCGTGGCGTTGTTCCTGTAGCATGCGGGCAAAACTTGGCTTGCGGGGGCTTGCTAAACTGTTCACCTTACGCATGGATGGCCCTTCCAGCGGGACACGATGAGAACTATGAACAAGGCGATCAAGGATTGCATCTGCAAAAGTTGGATCTGCGATCACATCGTACCATTTTTCGACGGATAGCTGACTTGTGATAACGGTTGCTTTGCGGCCATACCGTGCATCGACAACTTCCATTAAATCGCGCCGTTGGCCTGCAGTCATTAGGTCTGGTCCCCAGTCATCTAAGATCAAAACATCTGTGCGAATAATCTTTTTGAACAAGCGTTCGTAAGTTTCTGTAGTTCGCGCTGTTTCTAGTTCCTGGAACAGTCGAGGCATGCAGAAATAGATGGCAGTTTTCTCCTGGCGGCAAGCTTCGTGACCAAGCGCACACGCAAGATAAGATTTACCGACGCCGCAGGGCCCTGTAATTAGAACTGAACTGTGGCCAGCAATCCAGTCGCATTTTGTCAATTCTTCGAACTTCACTCGGTCGAGTTGGCGCAAGGTAGTATAGTCGATGTCTCCAATGTTAGCTTCGCTGTCGCGGAGTTTGGCTGTACGTAAACGAGAATGGAAGCGGCGTTCTGCGCGTGTTTTATCTTCGCTCTCTGCCATAAGCTTGATCCATTCAACTCGGTCAACGTTTCTACTGCCAGTCTTGTTGAGCATCTCTTCAAACGCCGTTGCCATGCCTTCAAGTTTCAATGTGTAAAGGGTTTCTAGAACTGCATTAGTGTCCATATTATTTTCCTTTAGTTAAAATAGCCTGCGCCGCGGATGTTTGAGTGCGTGATTGCGTCAGTTGTGTTTTGTTGAAATTCTGGAGTATCATCACTCTCGTTTGAGATAATCGCTGCGACTGACTTGAGTGAACTTCGTCCGGAGGCTAGCGCTTGTGCGCAAGCAGCGTCCAAAACCTCAGACCGTGGTCGTCGAGCAGATTATCAAAGTTTTCTCTAATGACGTCTTTTCGGTCAGCGGTACTGGCGTTTAGGAACAACGCTTTCGACAGCACTTTGATGTTGGGGCCTGCGTGGTCCGCTCCGTGATTAGTGGTTGTTGGCCGTTTGACGGTTTTGAAGAATTCTAAGCTGGTCGGAGACTCTAAAGTTTCATAATTGTCCGAGTGTTCTTCAAGGGCGACAATTTCTTCTATTTGTTCTGCAGAAACGGCTTTGGACATTACCCATTGGCCGTCTTTTTCGTTTATTTTGGAGGACACCGCATACGGGGTCAGATCTAATAACGGTAGTTGTGGTTTTTTCTCTCGGCGGGAAATGGAGTTTGCCGTCTGATTGTTGGATAATTCCATGCAGGATCCGTTTGCGGTATTTTCTCCGGATAAAATTTTGGATGTTTGCACCACAATAGGATCGTCAAAAAGGTCATCTTGTTTTGTGAATTTTTGAAGTTGATCACTTAGCCGTCGGTCATTCTAATGCCGTTTTTTTTGATAAGATGTCGATGCCAGTTTCGACGAGCTCCCTGTTTGTAGATGCTAATTTTCGGGCCAGAGCCATAAACACTTGTGGAAATTCGCCAATCAAAATTTCGCGTTTGCAACCTTCGACCTTAAGGTGTTGAATCCATACGCGTTGGTTGTTGGATTTAGAACGCAGAAAGACACCTGCCCGCCAGCTATGGTCCTGCATGTCACTGCTTTCAAGGTGGATGGCTTTCCAAACTTCTCCGTTCACACTGGAGATATTGTGATGCTTATTTAGCATGATAAGGCCCGAGTTTTAAAATGCCGTTGGTCGATCCTATTACCAATCAACGAATGCTATCTTAATGATTGAAAGGCACAGGCGCTTGGAGGAGCCTGTGCCTTTCGAGAGAGATGAAGGGTAATGTGTGATAAAATTGTAGTCTGACAGCACTCAGGCTCCGATATTTTCGCGGTGGTACATTACGTTTTCTTGCCAACTTTTGTTGTTCTCAACTGCTTCAAACAGCGACAACTCAAGAGATGGATACAAAACTGGACTACGCAGTGAAACGTCACCAAGGATTTGGCGTGATTTCTCAAAGTCGTCACGGCTGAAGGTGTCTGAGATCATGACCACTGGAACGCCTGGGTTATCAATTCTGAAGTTTGAAAGAGTATCAATCATCCGGTCGATACCACCAAGGCCATCAATGTCTACAAACATGATATCGTAAGATGCGGCTTCAGTATAACCAAGCGATCCAAAACTGGTTGCACTCTGTAAAGTAATTTCATTCGAGCTTAGCATCCGGCGAAGTACGTCATACTGACGGTTTTCTGGCCCAATGTAGCCGCACTTAATATCTTTATCTTCAAAGTGTGAGAACATGATAAACTCCAAAATATTCTTACATTTGGAGTATGCCGATATTGCGTTTAGGTCGCCCCAACTTCAGTTCTGGTTTTGTATCTTAGGATGCCGCCTGTTACGAATGCGCACAAAAATGGGCGGTTTCTCACATCATGGCTTGAAGTTGATAACCGCGGCGACGCTGGGACGAAGATGGGATGCTATCCAGCTTGCGGTATTTGGCGACCGTGCGACGCGCGATTCGCAAACCTTGGTCGTGCAGCTGACCTTTGATAGTGTCATCGCTGAGGGGGCGTTTTGGTAATTCCGCAAAAATCATCTTACAGATTTTTTCACAGATTATCATTGCAGAAGCGCCTTCTTCTGAATCATCGCTTTCGATTGCGGTGCTGAAGAAGATTCTGAGTGTAAAAACTTCCTTGTGGTGTTTGCATCATCATCGCAGATGTAACGCGGCTGATTGTGCTTCCGTGAACACCAACATTGTCAGTAATTAGTTTTAACTTAAGGGGACGCATCTGATGCATGCCCTGCTCAAGAAAGGCTTTTTGATAGTGAACAATTTCTGCCGCAACTTTAAGATTGGTTTCATTTCGCTGTGCGACTGCACGTGTGAGCCAACGTGCAGACTGTAATGAGCCGCGTACAAATTCTTTGTCAGCATCTTGCATGGTGACTTTGCGGACCTCTCGACCCATTTCCTCGTCAACTCGGATGCTTGGAAGTGTCGCTTTGTTAAGTTAGACGCGCCATTCGCCATCTTCTGTTTGAAATGCACGAATATCTGGTTCGCGAATTGGGTCAGCGGCGGCATCCCCAAGTTGAAGACCAGGTTTGGGATCAAGGCCGCGTAGTTGACGTAAAGCCAGCGCTAGTTCTTCTTTGGAGCACTGAAGCTTGCGGCGCAATTCAGGGAAGGCGCCCTTAGCGCAGAGGCTAGTGAGGCGGAGGACAAAGGTAATCCAATGGTAAAAATGCGATTACTTGAAGACTACACACACCAAGGGTTTGATTTACCAATCGGTGCTGTGTTTGCAGCACCAGCCGACGATGCTGAGCTGCTTGTCACGCAAGGTGTGAGCGAGGTTTTCGTTTCAAAGGCTCCAATCGATGATGCCACTGCTGAAACACCCCCCGAACCTGAAGATGTTCAAGCTGACGACAAAGTCGACCAACCCGATGATAGCCCTGTCGATCCTGAAACTGCTGAAGAACTAAAAACAACCGAGACAGATAACACTTAAAAAAGTAACTTTGGGGAGAGCAGATGAGCAATGCTTTATTAGGGTTTAGTCTCACAACTTTGATCATCGCCGGATCTTTAAGTGATTGCTCTAACTTGTCTCGGTATCAAAACGAGATTTATGAATGTTCTAAGCCCGGTGCTCCTTTTGAACGTGTCACCTTTGAAAAGGTTGCTTTGGGCAAGATAGGAAAAGTGACTGGCACCGTGCCAAGAGATGTAACGATCACCTTCGCCAATAAAAAAATCTTCAATGCGGATTGGGGCAAATCTGAACTGTCCATTAATCGGGAAACTGGGGCAGTCTCAATCATCAAGAATGGCACCCTCCGAACACATGCCTGCAAAGTCATGAAATTTCGGATGTAAGCCAAACAAAATTCTGGAGTGTCTAAACATTTAGCCCACCCAGACGTTTATTTACATGTAAGGAGCCTACACCAATGGCGGACATGACGACTGATATTCTTTCGACTCTCAGCCAAAACGGCAGTGGGATCCAATTGAAAAGCCTGACAAGCAGCCTTGTCGAAGCTGAAACCAACAGCGATCGCGTTTTGACCGAACGTCGCATCGAAGATGCCAACACCTCCATTTCAGCGATGGGGCTTCTTTCCTCGCAACTCGGCTTATTCAAGGCAGGAATGGCAAGTACCGCAGAGTCTGCATCTCGTGTAGCCAGCTCAACCACCGACGCGGTCTCTATCGAGGTGACTATAGAAGCTTTGGCGTCTGACATTTCTGCTGTTGTAGAAGTAAACACGCTTGCGGCATCTCAAATTGTATCAATTAATTTTGATACGAATACCAACACAAGTACCTTACTTGGCGCAAACACTGTTTCTCTGGGCACCCAGAATACCAATAACCCAATCAGTTTCAATATCGACAGCAGCAACAACACGCTGACTGGGTTCACGCGGACGCTTAATAGCATCGAAGGTTTGTCGGCTTCCTTGATCAGTACTGGCAAAGGCATGGCGCTTATTGTGAAAGCAGACGCAGGGGTTGCTAATGCGCTTGATCCGGAATCTGTTAACTCCATCAAAGAGGCGCTTGGCCTTACTTCCGATGGTACTGAAGGCCAAAACGATGCAGCGAACAATCCATTGGGCATCACAACCGCTGTTGCAGACGCAACCGATGCGAACTTTACAGTCGATGGCGTAAGCGTCACGCGTGACAGCAATATTATTGATGATTTATTCCCCGGTCACCGCATGACCCTGAATAAAGTTGGGACATCAACCCTAGTTTCAAACGAAAGTAGTACTTCTGTCAGAGACAGAGTCACAACGTTTTTAGACGAAGTAAACTCGCTTAAAGATTATTTGAAGACCGCAACACAGCGTGGGTTTAACGGTGGTGAAGAAGGGTCGCTTGCTGGTGATATCGCCGCGCAATCCATTCTCAATAAAATGAACAGCATCACAACCGAGCCCATTGCTGGTTTTGGCGATAACCCCGTTTATCTTGCAGAGCTCGGAATCAA
>JAPKAB010000054.1 GCA_028825475.1 Ascidiaceihabitans sp.
CGAATGATCGTGGCTGGAACTGGTGTGGCGGGGATAATGGGAAAGTGGGTGCAGCAAATGAACGACCGAATGGTGTTGAGTGGCATTTTAAATGTAGCATTCCACGCACCTACGAATTTGCGTAAGATATGGGCTAATACCAAAGCTGAAGATGGCTTAGCCGAAGATCGAACAGTGACTATTTACCATTTAGGAATAAGCGAAGAAAACGAAACATTTGGCTTCAGGTCTCGATCAACTAACAACTTTTGTTCCGAACCACTACAGTATGGCTGGGGAGTTAAACCTGAATGTAAGTTTCCTGAAGGCGAAACTGACCTTAAACGGGGTATCAAAACAATGATGGTACAACAGCGCGATATCCAAGCAAACAAACCCAAAAGTGAGCGTATTTACATTGGCGGAGAATGCATGATTTGGCATCTCACAAGAAAAAATTGCGTATCCTTCAAAGCCTTTGAATTCTCAGATCATAGAGATCAGCGTACTCAAGCTCTAAAGAATCTTTAATGTCAGCCTGACGTAGATTTCGCTAAAAGCATTTTCGTTCTAATGTTTAAACACTGTAAAAAATCTCAAAAACTCAAACTTTATTTAACTCTACCAAAACCCTGCGACCAAGATCTGAACCACTGGTAAAGGCGGCCTCTACACGGCCTTGGATACACCAATCGCCACAAACACCAATGTTTTCAATGGTGTCGACAAAATGAGTGTCACCTTTTCGTTTTTTAGCATTTGCATAATGCCATCCATGAACAGCTTTGTGATCCGCCTTGCTGACATCATGCCCAATGACCAAACTGGTCTGCTCACATAAGTACTGCAAGACCTCATCACGATCATCATCTCGGTGCGCGTCTGCCCAACTGTTTGTTGAATGGACCAACAGACAAAAGCCCCCTTTCCTATCGGGTTTGGAGCTGTTCAGAGAAATCCAACTGATATCTTCGCCGCGAACAAGTGCGCTGTCAAAATCGAGTGGCAAAGCATGATCAAAGCCCAGCATCAAAGAAAAACAGCCTTCCATTTTAATCGAATTTATTTGCGGATAAATCGACAAAGATGATGGAACAAGATCTGCAGCTTGCTCAGCAGGAATGGCGGATATAACCCAATCATATTCCCCGAGCGAACGCCCCAAATCATCTGTTAAAGACCATTTATCCAGTTGTTTACTGATCGCGTGAACCCGTGTTCCCAGCTCTATTTTCAAGCCCCTACTCAAGTGTTTAGCGATAGAAGTCATATTCGGCACACCGACATAGTGCGGATATTCGTCGTCCCATCGACGTTCTCTGATAATTGTTCGTCCTTCAATTTCAGCGAAACGCACGTTCCAAGACTTAACAAGTCCATCATCAATCATTGGGGCGATAAACGCCTTAAATTCATCTGTTTTGGCGCTAAAGTACTGCGCCCCGTGATCAAAAAAATATGGTTCAGCGCGCCTGTTTGACATTCGACCACCTACGCTGCGTGCTTTTTCGAAGATGGTTATCTCAGCATAATCTTTTAAGCTGTTTGCCGCCGTTAAGCCCGACAAACCTGCGCCGATAATAGCAATACGCGTCATGCATAAATCCCTGAGACTAAGAGCGTGAAAGTAACGATAGAAGTTACCAAATAGCGTGTTCGAAAATATTCAAAACTGATCAGGTCATTTTGACGCAACCTATGATCGACCCAAAGTAGAACAAGGAACGCAATTTCAAATATAATGAGTGAAATCTTAAACGGTAGTATAAGAAACCCGATCCATACCAAAACCGCGATCACGTTACTGGTTACAGGAAGGTAGTTGCCCCATTTGTTATCAAAATTAAGATGTTGTCCCCAATGGCTGCCTGCCATGAATGTAGTGATAACAAGTGCGTAAATGCCAAGGACATCGCGCGTGTCGCCTAATATCGGAATGGCCTGAACATCAAAAACAAAGCAGGCAGCACAGAAAACAAATGGTAATGCGCCCAAAAACGTCAAATATTGAAAGGTATTTTTCACATTCAGGTCCGATTACATAAAGTTGAGAGTGCAAGTGCTCCTAATTTAAGCGGTAGCCAGATTGGCCGCAAGCGAATGGGGCAGCACAGAAGTACAAATTAGATACTTCGATTAGGCTGTTAGTGCTGGGTTATCTCCCCTACCCCGCAACCATTTTGACAAAGTTCAAAACGCCTTAAAACCGCTACTTCTGGCGAAAGGATTTCGACGGCAATTATCGGTTTGCATATTAAGTATTCAAATTACTTTCGTGGTTAACATTGTAAATATTGGCTTAACGCTACCTGTTCAATCAAGACACTAAGCCCCTATTTTTCTCAAAAGGCGTCCGTCATGAAGGCAATCATTTTTGGATCAATCGGTTCAGTTATCGAAACCTCCGAATTACAGCGCGATGCGTTCAACACAGCCTTTGAACAGCATGGACTAAATTGGAACTGGTCGCAGCCTGAATACCAAGCAATGCTACTATCATCAGGTGGTAAAAATCGAATTGCAAGCTTTGCAAAGTCACTCGGGCAAATAGTGGACACCGCCAGGCTCCATCAGACGAAGTCTGCAATTTTTCTAGAAAGCCTACGGGCAAGTCCAATGAGACCACGACCCGGCGTTATCCAGCTTTTTGAAAACGCTAAAGCCCGTGGAATGAAGGTCGGGTTTGCAACAACGACTGAACACTCAACAGTTTCTACGCTTTTATCATCACTCAGGTCAGACAGCGGCATTGATTTTGATGTGACCACTTCACGTGAAAATGGGTTTTCTGCGAAACCAAGTTCACACGTTTTTGATCATGTTCTGAAAGAACTCGCTTGTAACCCTCGGGATGCTATCGCCATCGAGGATAATTCCGATGGCTTAAGGTCTGCCAAAGCGGCCCGTATATGGACCGTCGGGTTTGCAGGTGCCAATGTCAGCGTTGATGACCTCAAAGACGCGGATCTAATTGCAGTCGACAATATAAATGATGCTATCCCATCTCATTTGCTGGATGCGCTTAGCAGTAATATTTTCCCATTAAGGACCGTTTAAACAAATGAAAAGAGAACGAATAAGCTATTAATGTCTACTCACTGCAAACGGCTTGCAAGACTGAAGCATGTAAACTTGATGGACGTTGTCAGAGTATCTCGAGCCTTTTAGCGAACATAGTTTAGAACTCAAAGTTATTTTGGATTGCCAAGTTGTGCATGACTTAATTGTTTCTGGAAGCGATCAACAAGAATCATGTGCGGAACGGTGAGGGCTGCAAGACCGATAAAGATAATTTGCAAAATGGATTGCTGAAAAATATTCACTCCAGATTTTTGTTGTAAAAAAAAGCTGAACAGGCCCGCGAACACCGTCATGGCTGATAAAAGACCTGCCACGCGAAGCGCGCTCAGTCGGTCATCAAGATAAGCGAGTGCATCGGTAAAATGACGCACGGAATGCAGCATGCAGAAATATACAACAAAATATACCAACGGTGCCAAAAACGCAGCTGCTATCCAAATTGTGGCTTGCTCAAGCGTTACTTTTGACCGGAGTTTAGGTTGCCAAGTGTTAAGTAAAACAAACATCATCAGCGTTACGCCTCCGGTGACTCCAAGAAGCATGGCAGCAAAGGTAGCGGCGGGTTCTGGTGCGAGGTAAGAAAATATCGCGACCACGTTTTCTTGATGAAACAGCGCTGGAGCACAAACAGTTGCAAGGCCACCAGTGCAGCGTAAAGCGATCCCAGCGTCATCCCAATCACCGGAAAAGTGAAAACCAGAATATATTAGGAACGCAATAAGTGCAGGGCCTGGAAGAACAATCCAGATACCGATCACGAGCAACGCGAGACTGATATAAAGACTTACGAAACGGGCCTTGCCGCGCCAACCCTCAAGCGGCCAAAGGATCTGGGCAATCGACAGGTCAAGTGCGCCATGCGGCAGTCCAAGGACGACTACGGCGGGAACCAGCATTAGCAATTGCATTTGAAGATCCGGCTGGAGAACGAAGTTGACTGCTATGGTAATAATAGCAGCGCAGACGAAAATCCAAGTTTGCCATGCTGATCTTAAATTCATGTTGGAAACACCGCCGCACGCAAAAATGGGATCGGTGGTAACGATGTCATCACTGAAAGCCGGTCTATAAAATTGCTCGAGCCTGATAAAAACCGTTCTAGCCGATCGGACGGTGCGTTGCGAAACAACATCTCGAATAATGCAGGTCCTTGTTCAGGAGCCGCGGCAAGGACCTGTAAAAATACACGATCCATGAATCTGTTCATTGGGCCATCGAGTACTGTATTTGGAACGTGTCCTCGAATGAGAGCTCTTGCGACTTGATCCGCCTGTATCTGCGTGCGCGTGAAAGCATAACCAGTTGATGGTCTGGCAGCGCCACTACCCAACCCCATGCGAATTATACCATCAGGAGCTGGGTCAAAAAAGCCTGCTTCCATCGGAAGAGCACCCATTTCCGTGCGAAGGGTTTTGGTTTTTCCAGGGTTCAGAGCCTCAATCTCTACATCTAACCAACCGTTAAATACGTTTCGACCAGGGTTCTGCGGAGCGAACGAGGTAACTTCAACCAACGCTCGGTCCTTAGCGAACGGTAGTATATAGACAAAATCAACACCCACACTTTGGCTACGGCGAAACTGCATTAGCTGGACGACATCTGGGTTGAAAACCGGTCGCTCGGTTTTGATTTCGCTGCCAAGAAAAAATTGCCCATAAGTCGGGATACGGGTTGGGGGCCGCGTGTCGACCACAGTCCTTGCAATGACTGCACCGGCACTCGTATCGACACGCCACCCACTGCCTGAACGTTTAACACTATTGGCCGAAACACCTAACGAGAGGGACGTTTTACTCCCTTTTTCAATCAAGTCGCATGCCTTGTCGTAGAATACGCCTGATGCAATCGTTTGATAGCGCATGTGCGATGATTTACGTATCGTTTCTCCACGCGCACCTTGGACCGCCCAAGATGTCCATTCTTTGCGTACACAGTCCTCAAAGGGATCTGAATGCGTGCGCCAAAAACTCCAAGTACGGTCTTCAACATATTCTTTACGCGGCTCGATCACACGAACAGACAGATTACTTTTCGCAAGTCTTACAGCAAGGCTAAGGCCCGCACACCCACCGCCTAAAATAGCGATATCCACATTAAGCGCGGACATGAGCGAACCTGTTTACCCATTTGCGTTTCTGTATCAGTTCACCGATGACGGCTGCTACTGCCAGAATTATCTTGCGTTCCTTTGTTACAATAGCACGGCCCAGCAAGGGTTGAAAATTGCGACGACGCAGTTCTGTTCCAATACCTTCATACATCGCAGCGGCAGATGTCACTGCAAGACGCAAACGCAAAGGAAGAGCCGCAAGCGCCGAACGACCTGAACCGTATAGATCATCTGATTGGTCCAGCAGAATTGCCATTGCCGCCTCGGCTGATGCCACGGCTGCAGGAACCCCTGCGGCAATATCTTCGGGAGAATGGGGACACAGCGTAAATGGCAGATACCGCCGGCCGTTCTTGGCATCTTCTTCCACATCGCGACAAATATTTGTCAACTGCATTGCTTTGCCTAGGTCGGCGGCCTTCGTATGATAGGCTTCTTCGATGTCGAATATCGTACAGACCATGACACCGACGGTTCCCGCAACACCCATGCAGTAGGTGTCCAGTTCGGCACTATTGTCGATCAAAGTCGCTTCGGTGTCCGTGGCAGCAGTTGAAACTAGATTTTCTAAAGCGCTCAGTCCAAGTGGGCGGTCCTTGAATAAATCGCGTGCTTCAATGCCAAGGCGGCTGTTGGGGGCAGACCTCCAGAGGTCTTCGTGCAACTTCGACAGTTGAAGGTGTCCAACCGAGCCGCCTATTTCATCAGCTATATCGTCAATCGTACGGCAGAGAACGTATAGTCGCGCAATAAGAAGGCGATCTTTTGGTGGTAGGAAGCGTGCAGCTGGTGCGAAACTGCGCGCGTGATATGCCATGATTTCTTCCGGGCTCATGTTGCAGTCTCTGCTTCAGGCACAAGAGTGTCCAAGACCTTTGCGGATGATACAACACCAGGTAAGCCTGCACCCGGATGTGTTCCAGCACCAACAAAATAAAGATTACGCACTCCTTCGCCGCGATTGTGGAACCGGAACCATGCGGATTGCGTAAAATATGGTGATAAAGAAAACCCTGCACCGTCTACCGAAAGGTAGTCGTTGCTGAAATCTTCTGGGGTCATGGCAAATTCTGCAGTGATATGATCTGAAAGGTCCGGAAGCATAGTCTCTTCGAGTGCTGCCACAATCCTATCACGCAACTTTGGCCCTTCGACGTCCCAATCTTGCCCACCCAATAAATTCGGCACTGGGCAAAGGACATAAAAGCTGTCGCATCCATCCGGCGCAAAGCTGGGGTCGGTCGCTGTGGGTCTATGGACATACAACGAAAAATCATCTGCCAGTTTTTTGTTATCAAAAATATCGCGCAGTAAGTTCTTGTAGCGTTCGCCGAACCAGACTGTGTGGTGGGCTACGTCTGGCCATGTTTTGGTGGCACCGAAATACAGAACATAAAGCCCCATCGACAGTCTGGCTTTTTTCGAACGCACCTTGGCCACGGTTGAGATTTGTTTCTGCGGCAGCATATGGCGATACACATGGACTGGATCCATGTTGGACACCACGATGTCGGCGTCAATATATTCGCCAGATTCTAATAAAACGCCTGTTGCACGCTCATCTTCCACTCTGATCTTTGATATCGTGGTGTCCAAAGATATTTTTATGCCTTCCTCATGCATCAGACACTCAAATGCATCTACCAGGGCGCCGGTGCCGCCCATTGCAAACCAGACACCATGTTCGCGCTCAAGATGGTTGATCATTCCATAGATTGCAGTTGTCGAAAACGGGTTACCCCCTAACAGCAAGGGTTGGATCGAAAACGCTCGCCGTAGCTTATCATTTTTGAGATGGCGCGACACCATCGACCAGACACTTTCGTAAGACCGAAGTCGTAACAACTCAGGGATTTGCTTAAACATGAAGGCAGGCGAATGAAACGGAACTGCTGCAAGCTTGGTAAACCCCACATCATAGATCTTTTTAGACCACGCAGCCATTCGGCGATAACCTGCGACGTCATCAGGGGAAATGCGCGCAATCTCGGCTTCGGTCGCATGATCTGTCGGGCCGTAGTCGAATGTATCACCGTCATGATACTGAAACCGATACCAGGGGTTAGGTTCTACCAGTGTTACGTAATCAGTCATCTTCTTACCAAATAATTCAAACAGTTCTTCAAACAAATGAGGGGCTGTCAGGACTGTTGGTCCTGCGTCATGGCGATAACCATCTTTTTCAAACACTTGACCACGCCCGCCCAAACGCGAACACCGATCAATCAAATGCACATCATAGCCTTTGGCTCGTAGCCGCAGTGCCGCAGCAATGCCACCAAAGCCAGCGCCTGCTACAATAGCGGACTGTGAAGAAGGAAAATGGGTATCACGGGGCATTGGCGATATCTTTTAATTGAGTTTCAAGGTAATCTGCTAAGTTCAGCAACGAAGCTCCAGCACCATTCTGAAGTGCGCTGGCGTCTTGCTTCGCTGTCTCCAGTGCCGAATAGGCACGATTACAGGCGATCATTTGTGCCACTGCGGGCGCATGTCCAACCGCCTCAAGAGACAAACAAATGTTGGTTATGCCGTTTTCTAAATCAGCCACACGGTCTGAGATATCATCAAGGGTTTGGTAAGCTACCGCTAGGGCGCTGCCTGCAGAGATAACGATCTCCTGTCCGGGTACTTTAGCGGCGATTAATGCAAGGCGTATCGGCAACGCTAAAAGGGGACCAGATTTTTTCGCAGCGATGGAAGCGCAATCTTCGGGGGGCGGTTGTCCAGCGCAACAGTCAGCTGTCTGTCCGGCAATGGTAATAGCAATGGCGTCGTGCATCACATGCAAAGCTGCTGCAGGTTGCGGATGACTTGTGATTGCCATGTACGCAGCGGAAATCAACAAATCACCTGTCGAAATAGCAATGCCTTTACCATAGCGGGACCAGACTGCGGGTGTGCCACGCCGCATTACGTCGCCGTCCTGAAGATCGTCATGAATTAGGGAGGCGTTGTGCAAAAGCTCTGGTGCGAGCGCACAAGCCATTGAGGCCTGTGGTGAAAGGTTTAGCGCAGACGCGGCATCGAGGCCCAATTGGGCGCGCACCCGTGCGCCACCAGCTGAAAAATGATAGCGTGCGGCATCCACGACCCGCGATGGGTTTGAAGATAATAGCCGCTCAATCTCTGCATCAACGTCATTGAGTGAGACACAAGAAGACGTGTGAATATCGAACATCGGAAACATCCAATCTGGTCAAGAAAAATGACCGCCCCCAAGATCGAGGGGACGGTCCTGGGTGTTCCTTAAACGGAAACTGTATTGTTTTCTGGCTCTTCACTCTTGCGCATGGCAATCATGACGATAAGCACACCAAAGCCAGCTTTGGCGATGATATCAGCTATGGTATAACCGACTTCGACCACAACTGTGGCTGTCGCACCTTCAAGCCCGATTGCGCCTGCAAAATAGACGACTGGGTAGAAACACCAGCTAACAACCGTTACATTGCGCGCTGCTCTGACAAGATTGCGTGCATTTTTTGGCTGGCTTTCGATCGCGTTGCCCAACCCGGAATATAGTTGGAAAACAATCCACAAGAATGGGATCATCGACAATAACCCAAAGATCCAGCGTGTACCGCTCGATGCGGAAACTTCACCTGGATAGCCCAAAGCAACCATTAACAATGCTGCAAGACCAAGGCTGGTAGCGCGTGACACTGTTTCAGATCTGCTCAGGCTCATGACCAAGATTAGTTCGACCAAAAGTAATGGCACAGTCAACAGCCAATCGACGTAACGATACGCAGAGTTAAAGGCTTTTTCAGTAGCCACATATCCACCATCAACTAAGGCGTATGCGTCGGTCCAGCTTTGGCCGATCCGAAAATAGTGGTAGGCCGCAATAAATGTTACCAATCCCGTGACAACTAATGCGGTTTTGTATTGTGGTTTCACTTGGCCGATACTTAGCCAAAAGAAAAGCGTTGCGGCCGCGAGCGTCGCGAAACCGAACGAAAATGCATTGAAGATCAAATCGTATTGACCCAGCGTTAAAGTTTCCATGTGTTTTCTCCATTCAACAACATGGTATTTAAGGTAGCTCAGTTGCGGAGTATTCAACGGTATGCCGCCTAAAGAAGGCTAGATGACGGGTAATTTTACGGGCTAAATCTAGCAAAAAGTCGAGATAAATAGCTTATTTTTGTAATATTGAAGTTCGCACCCGCGTCGGAAACGCACATGTGACAAAAACGGTATGTTACCTGACGTTAATGCTATTGAATTGGATGGCCGCTCAACAGTGGTAAAACTAATACAGCCTCATAAACTGAACGATTTGATGACTCCAAAAGAAAACTCCAATGAGTTTAGGGACGATAGTTTGCAGTCGTGGCCAACACTTAGAACTGCTAACATCAATATTCTTCGCCTTTATCCGGATGACTATCTCCATGGATTTACAATCGCCAAGTTCAAAGAGTGGTCTCGTACTTTTAACCGAGTGGCGCACCAGTTTATCCAGCAACTAAAAATACAATATTTGCAATGTTACGCAGTGCAACTACGTCATGACCCACACCGAAAAGCGAAAATAAAAATGAGCCCCTCACAAGTCCGTACAGCCGACCTTATCAGTCGTTATATGACCCTAACGAAAGATGTCATGCCACGGATTGCGCGTGCGCCAGAGACTAAGTGGCCCGTTCGCAATGACCACTGTTTCCAGCGTATCGTTTTAGATGCTGTCTGCAATGGTGTTTGGTATGAGCATCTTGAGCGCCCTGCGTATAAACACCTCAACCACGATCAGGCCGCACAGGCCGTGAAATTATGCGAAGACATTGTGTCAGACCGGGTCGATTTACACGCACTTAACAATCAGTCGCTGATCTGGCGTGGCAAACAAAAACGGTAAGCATTTTAGAGGTCCAAAATACTGTTCATCTGTTCACAGCTGAAGGGCTGGTTTTGCATAAAGAAGACAATATTGGATTTCAGAACAGCGGTGCTGCGCCCTTTACTTAAGACGTTAGACGCAAATGAAGAAAAAATTGAACGGGTGAAAAACACGAAAATCAGTTTCACTTTTGGCGGGTCAATTTAAGTGACCCGCCATTGATCTAAAAGTGAAGTTTAGACAGTTCGTTCCAACCCTGTACGGTTTAGGGCTGGGTGGCTTTGGCCTCTTCAATCAGTGCTTCGATCTTGTCTTTTCCTTTACCACGCAGGCGTGCATCCAAAAGCTGCTGCGCGTTACTAAGATCGTTGCCAACAACAATCAGGGCCACCATGCCCACATTTTGATGAGGCTTGCAGATGACTGCTGTCAGGCCCGCTTCAGTAATCACGTACTCGACTTCTTTGTTCATCTTACCCTTAAAGGCTTCTTGGCCTTCAGGTAACGCGTCCTTCACAGATTGTGCGTTATGAGATTTATCAGTTGGCACAAAGCGGACCACATCACCAATTTCGGCACGGATGAGTTCTTGGCTAAACACCATACGGTCACCCGCGTCATTTTTGTTGAGCATCTCAATTTCGATTGTGGCGGCAAATGTTGGAACTGCTGATA
>JAPKAB010000077.1 GCA_028825475.1 Ascidiaceihabitans sp.
GGTGCCATCTCAAATCGCGCCGGACCTTCGTCGACAGCAATACGCTGGACAATACCGGCATCTGCCAGAGCGGCGAGCGCGCGGTAGACTGTCGCAAAAGACACACTGCGGTCCACCAGTTTGGCACGCGCGTACACGTCTTGAGCACTTGGATGGTCATGGCTTTGGACCAAAGCGGCGATAACTGTTCGACGTTGTTGTGTGACGCGCATGCCCGCGTCGCGCAGCATATCGTCTATCTCGTCGGGCACTGAATTCATTGCATCATCCTAAACTTCTTCACTCTGCATATCCAGTTGAAAATCTTTTTGCAAATAATTCTCAATTGCAGTTGACAGTTGCGAGTGATTTGCATTTACAGAAGGTATATTTCACCCACAGGAGAACCAAATGCTATCCCGATTCCTCCAAACAACCGCTATCGCGGCTGTCACCGCTATCTCTGCAACTGGCGCTTTTGCAGAGGACCGCATGAAAGTTGTCACGACCTTTACGGTGCTTGCTGATATGGCTGCAAATGTAGCGGGCGACGCGGCTGACGTGGTATCTATTACTAAGCCGGGCGCAGAAATTCACGGCTACGAGCCGACACCGCAAGACATCGTGCGTGCGTCTGATGCCGACCTCATTTTGTGGAACGGCATGAATCTGGAGCTTTGGTTCGAACAGTTCCTTAGCAATATGAAAGACGTACCATCCGCGACACTGACGGACGGGATTGATCCGATTTCGATTTCAGGCGGCAGTTACGAGGGTAAGCCAAATCCGCATGCATGGATGGGTTTGGGAAATGCGCTGATCTACATAGACAACATTGTCGCAGCTTTTTCCGAGCAGGACCCTGATAACGCCGCGATTTATGTGGCTAACGCCAAAGCCTATAAAGAAGAGCTGCGTTCGACCATCGAACCCCTGCGCGCTGCCATTGCAGAAATCCCTGAAGAGAACCGCTGGCTGGTTACTTGCGAAGGGGCGTTTAGCTACCTTGCGCGCGATTTTGGCATGAAGGAACTGTACCTCTGGCCGATGAATGCCGACCAGATGGGTACGCCGCAACAGGTTCGTTCGGTGATCGACGGTGTGAATGATAACAACATTCCAGTCGTGTTCTGCGAAAGTACCGTTAATACGGCCCCGGCTGAACAGGTGGCCCGCGAAACTGGCGTAGCATACGGCGGCGTTCTTTATGTCGACAGTTTGAGCGAACCTGAGGGCCCTGTGCCGACATACCTTGACCTACTTAGTGTGACATCACGCACGGTTGCTGATGGTCTTACTTCCGCGACAAACTAAACTATAACAATGTGACAAGACCGGCCTGCGGTGCCCGTGCCGCAGGTCACTTGCGTTAAACTGCAACGGCTTTATGGCCAAAGGAACAAACATGCTCGACGATCAAAATTCTCCCACACACAGCGATAAGCAAGCGAGTGCCGGAATTTCGGCGCAAGATGTAACTGTTACCTATCGCAATGGTCACACTGCTCTCTGGAACGCCAGTTTTGAGGTTCCGCGTGGCACGGTTACCGCGCTTGTGGGAGTGAACGGATCGGGTAAATCGACGCTATTCAAGGCGATTATGGGCTTTGTTCCCGCCGCGAAGGGCACGATTAAAATTCTTGGTCTGGATGTGAAAGAAGCGTTGGCCAAGAACCTCGTGGCATATGTTCCGCAATCCGAAGAGGTCGACTGGGCCTTTCCGGTGCTGGTTGAGGACGTCGTGATGATGGGTCGTTACGGCCATATGGGGTTCCTGCGTCGCCCCAAGAAAGCTGACCATGAGGCGGTTAACGAAGCCCTGCGCCGCGTCAGTATGCAAGATTTCAGAACCCGCCAGATTGGTGAGTTGTCTGGTGGCCAGCGTAAACGCGTATTTTTGGCGCGTTCTCTGGCGCAAGATGGACAGGTCATTTTGTTGGACGAGCCGTTCACCGGCGTAGATGTAAAAACCGAAGAACAGATTGTTGGCCTCCTGCGCGAATTGCGTGACGAGGGGCGCGTGATGTTGGTGTCGACCCACAACCTTGGTTCAGTGCCGGAATTTTGCGACCGCACAGTTTTGGTCAAAGGCACAGTTCTTGACTACGGCCCTACGGAAACGACATTCACCCGTGAAAACCTTGAAGAAACGTTTGGAGGAGTGCTGCGGCATTTCACGCTTGGTGGCGATGCGTTGCATGATGATGAAGACGCGCGGTCGGTCACGATCTTTACCGACGACGAACGCCCACTGGTTCAATATGGCGACAAAACCCAGAGCACGAAGCGGGGCAAATGATGGAATATCTGCTTGAGCCTTTTACCTACGGCTTCATGATCAACGCTATGTGGGTGTCCGCCCTCGTCGGGGGCGTTTGCGCGTTTCTATCGTGTTATCTGATGCTCAAGGGTTGGTCTTTGATCGGGGACGCATTGTCCCATTCGGTCGTGCCGGGTGTGGCTGGGGCCTATATTCTGGGTCTGCCATTCGCATTGGGTGCGTTTGTTGCGGGTGGATTGGCCGCTGGTGCAATGTTGTTTCTATCTGAACGCTCGGGTTTAAAGGTCGATGTGATTATCGGCCTGATTTTCACATCGTTTTTCGGGTTAGGACTGTTCATCGTATCGATCAACCCGATGTCGGTGTCGATCCAGACAATCACCATGGGAAATATCCTTGCAATCACTCCCGAAGACACGCTGCAATTGGCAATCATTGGTTTCGTGTCACTGGCGGTGTTGCTAGCGAAATGGAAAGATTTGATGGTCACATTTTTCGATGAAAATCACGCGCGTACCATTGGCCTGCGCCCGGGACTACTGAAGGCAATATTCTTTATCCTGTTATCTGCATGCGTTGTCGCTGCCATGCAAACTGTCGGTGCATTTTTAGTGATCGCTTTGGTCGTCACACCTGGTGCGACCGCCTATCTGCTCTGCGACAGGTTCCCCCGTTTGATCATCGTGTCCGTCGCAATCGGATCAATCACCAGCTTTCTTGGCGCTTATATTAGCTATTTTCTGAATGGTGCGACCGGTGGTATCATCGTAACCTTGCAGACACTCATCTTTCTTGTGGCATTTGTCTTTGCCCCCAAACACGGGCTTCTGGCCGCCAAACGCAAAGCGAAACAGGCGCTGGAACGTGGTCCTGGCGAACTAGCGGCGGAGTTCAAATGATGGATACCCTTCTTTTACCGTTCCAGTTCGCATTCATGCAGAACGCGTTTTACATCTCGATGATCGTGTCGGTCCCCACGGCTTTGCTTTCGTGTTTTCTGGTCATGAAAGGCTGGGCGCTGATGGGTGACGCTGTCAGTCACGCCGTTCTGCCAGGAATCGTTCTGGCATATATTTTTGGTATCCCCCTAATCATCGGCGCGTTCGCCGCTGGTATGACCTGCTCGCTTGCGACAGGCTATCTGTCCACCAACAGCCGTGTGAAACAGGACACTGTCATGGGGGTCGTGTTTTCGGGCATGTTTGGCGTTGGCATCGTGTTGTATGTCTCAGTCGAGACAGCCATGCACCTTGATCACATTCTCTTTGGCAACATGCTGGGTGTTGAACCCCACGAGATGTGGACGGCCGGTATCATATCCCTCGGCGTTGGTCTGATGCTGGCGCTAAAGTGGAAAGACTGGTTACTGCACAGCTTTGATCCAGCACAGGCGCGCGCTTCTGGGCTCTGGGTCAACTGGCTGCATTACGGGCTGCTGGCGGCCCTTTCGCTTACTATCGTGGCCACACTATCCGCTGCTGGGCTCATACTTGCGATTGGTCTGCTGATCGCACCAGGCGCGATTGCGTTTCTGTTGGTGCGCAAATTCTCCACGATGCTTTGGGTCTCGGTGATTATTTGTATGGCGTCGATGTTGTTGGGCACTTATGCCAGTTTCTTTCTCGACAGTGCCACTGCACCAACAATCATTCTGATCATGACGGCGGTGTTCATTGTAGCCTTTATCAGACGCCAAATCATCACGCGCCGCACCTCGATGCAGCGCGTGGAGGAGGCGCTGAACTAATGACCTGCAAAGGTAACATGGCG
>JAPKAB010000020.1 GCA_028825475.1 Ascidiaceihabitans sp.
TGGAATGCCGCTGAGTTCCTTCATCACTCCGTCGGGGCGCAAAACGTTGGGCAGTGTTTTGGAAGACGTTTTTCAACGCCCCTCGGCCTGTGAGCTTGAGATGGTGGCAGAGGTCGGTCGTAAAAAGCCAGCGATGGAAGCACGAATGGTACTGATGCCGTTGCGCAGTGATTTGGGCGATATCAGTCGCGTATTAGGTTGTTTGGTTGCCAAAGGCGAGTTGGGCACGCAACCACGCCGGTTTGAAATTGTGACGACCAAGCTGCGGTGCTTCACCGCCGATAAAATTGAACAATATGTGCCACAACCCTGTGAAATCGCTGCGCAACCCAGTGGATTTCGAGAAAAGCCAACAGACTTCAGTCACGCAAGCGTTCCGACAAAAGCCCCACACCTCCGGTTGATTAAAACCGCCAATTGAGTCCAGAACGGAAAAAGGCGACGCTTATTCCGCGCCGCCCTCTTCAATTTCAAATCTTTAGACTTAGTCAGCTTAGACTGCGTGAGACTCGCGCAAAGCAGACAATTCCTCCGCAACCAAGAACGCCAATTCAAGAGATTGGCTGGCGTTTAGGCGTGGATCGCATGCAGTGTGATAACGATCTGATAGGTCTTCGTCACTCACCGCGCGTACGCCACCGGTACATTCGGTCACATCTTGGCCAGTCATCTCAAAGTGTACGCCACCTGGGATCGTGCCCTCAGCTTGGTGAATACCAAAGAACTCACGAACTTCGCGAAGAACGGATTCGAACGGACGTGTTTTGTAGCCACTTTCAGATTTGATCGTATTGCCATGCATCGCGTCACAGGTCCAAAGCACATTAGCGCCCTCTTCCTGAACAGCTTTGATCAAACGCGGCAAGTGATCACCAACACTGCCCGCACCAAAGCGCGCGATAAGGGTCAAACGACCCTCTTCGTTCTCTGGGTTCAGCTTTGCCATCAAGACCTTAAGGTCTTCAGCAGTCGTTGTTGGACCACATTTCAAACCAATTGGGTTTTGCACACCACTTGCAAATTCAACGTGCGCGCCGTCCGGCTGACGTGTGCGATCGCCGATCCAGATCATATGAGAGGAACCCGCCAACCATTTGCCCGAAGTAGAATCAACACGTGTCAGTGCTTCTTCGTATTCCAGCAGAAGTGATTCATGGCTGGTGTAATACTCAACAGACGAGAATTCATGCGTAGTGTCAGAGTTGATCCCAGCAGCGCCCATGAAATCAATGCTGTCTTGGATACGGCTTGCCAAATCACGGTACTTTTGGATTTCTTGGCTGTCGGTGAAGCCAAGTGTCCATGCATTGACACGTTTCATGTCAGCGAACCCGCCGGTTGAGAAAGCGCGCAACAAGTTCAATGTTGCCGCAGATTGTGTATAGGCCTGCAACATACGCTGTGGATCAGGAATACGGGCTTCTGGTGTGAAATCCAAACCATTGATGATGTCACCGCGGTAGCTTGGCAACTCAACGCCGCCCACAGTCTCTGTGTTTGCGCTGCGCGGCTTGGCAAATTGACCAGCCATACGGCCAACTTTAACCACCGGTACTTTTGCGCCGTAAGTCAAAACCATCGCCATTTGCAACATCACTTTAAATGTGTCGCGGATGCTATCTGAATTGAATTGGTCGAATGCCTCGGCACAGTCGCCGCCTTGCAAAAGGAACGCTTCGCCACGAGATGCTGCAGCCAACTGTGTTTTCAAGCGGCGTGCTTCGCCTGCAAATACCAACAATGGATATTGAGACAGCTGGGCCTCTACAGCGTTAAGTGCTGCAGCGTCCGTATAATCGGGCATCTGAATCCGTGGCTTGTTGCGCCAGCTTGATTTGGTCCAATCGCTCATCTGTCTTCTCCGTTGGTTAAGCCGTTTCAGGCTGTATTGAACTGCCATCTATACAAAAGCTTAATTGAAGTGGCCACATCTGATTTACACCTCTTGACGGAATGCAATTTGCATGACCAAGGTCACTTAACAGACTGGACACTAAACACCCGAAAATACGCGCTGATGCGCCCCCATTAAGGACAAGCCGCGATGTCAAATCCGCGCATGGCGACCAAAATTGAAACCGAAGCTAAGCCAAAGCGTTATGTCTTTGTCTTGCTCGAAGATTTCACCCTTCTCAGTTTCGCATCTGCCCTTGAAAGCTTGCGCATTGCAAATCGCATGGCGGGCCATGAGGCATATCAGTGGCGCATCATTGGTGAGGGCGGCGGAGAGGTTCGCTGTTCCGCAGGTAGTGTCTTTAAGTTGGACGGTGATTTGGATGAATTATCGCGCGACGACACTATGATGATTTGCAGTGGTGTGAACGTTCAACAGTTTACCACAAAAAAGCTTCTTGGTTGGGTCAGACGTGAAGCGCGCAAAGGGATACCTGTTGCTGGCCTTTGTACGGCTGCATATACACTGGCGAAAGCTGGATTACTGGATGACAAGCGGGCAACCATTCACTGGGAAAATCACGATAGCTTTTCAGAAGAGTTTCCAGAAGTTGAACTTACCAAGTCTGTTTTTGTAGTGGATGGCAATCGGCTAACAACAGCTGGCGGTACCTCTTCTTTGGACTTGATGCTAAAGTTGATCGCTAAGGACTTGGGTGAAGATCTTGCTAATGCGGTTGCTGACCAGTTAATCTATTCATCCATCCGTACAGATCAGGACACCCAACGCTTGTCGGTTCCAACGCGGATTGGCGTACGCCATCCAAAGCTAAGCCAAGTGATCCAAATCATGGAAAGCAATATCGAGGAACCGATCAGCCCTTCTTTTCTTGCAAAAGACGTCGGCATGTCGACGCGTCAGCTAGAGCGTTTGTTCCGCCGGTACCTGAACCGTTCGCCCAAACGATATTATATGGAACTGCGGCTTCAAAAAGCGCGTAACCTTCTGATGCAGACCGACATGAGTGTGATCAATGTAGCACTTGCTTGTGGCTTTGCCTCGCCATCCCACTTCTCAAAGTGCTACCGAGCGCACTATGATACAACGCCTTACCGAGAGCGCGGCAGCCATGCTGGACGGCTATCGATCTAACGGCGCAATCGATCCGATTCTGATCGCAGTAATCTCATTAAAGTTAGACCATGTCGCATTACGCTAGGGAAGATCAGGACGTTTTTCGAAAAAACGACCGATTATCAGGTTAAACGACTAGTAAGTGGCCGGTTATAGGACTTTTCTTTTTAGCAATCCGACATTAGTCTCTTCTATCAGGACATTAGATCCTTAAGGGAGAGACACATGAAAAAACTACTAATGGCTACTGCAGCCACAGCCTTGATGACTGGTTCCGCAATTGCGGGTGGTCACGGCAAAGAAGTAAAAATCGGCGTAATCTTGGGCTTTACTGGCCCACTTGAGTCAATCACACCGGCGATGGGTGCGGGCGCTGAAATGGCGATGGCCGAAGTTACGGCTTCTGGCATGTTGCTTGATGCAGCAAAAGTAATCTCTGTACGTGCAGACAGCACATGCATCGACGCAGGCGCGGCAACATCCGCAGCTGAACGTCTTGTAACAGCAGACAAAGTTGACGCCATCATGGGTGCTGACTGTTCAGGCGTTACTGGCGCGATCTTGGCAAACGTTGCACGCGCAAACGGCGTGGTTATGATTTCACCATCAGCGACATCCCCTGGCCTATCTACTGCTGAAGACGATGGCTTGTTCTTCCGCACAGCGCCATCTGATGCACGCCAAGGCGTAATCATCACAAACATCTTGCAAGATCGTGGTGTTGAGTCAGTTGCTTTGACTTACACAAACAACGACTACGGCAAAGGTTTAGCTGACGCATTCCAAGCTTCTTTCGAAGCAGCTGGCGGCACAGTAACTATCTCTGCAGCACACGAAGACGGCAAAGCAGACTACTCTGCTGAAGTTGGTGCATTGGCATCAGCTGGCGGCGAAGTTCTTGTTGTCGCTGGTTATGTTGACCAAGGCGGTTCTGGCGTTATCCGTGCAGCGATCGACACTGGCGCGTTTGAAACATTCTACGTTCCAGACGGCATGGTCGGTTCTAAATTGAACGAAAACTTCGGTGCTGAATTGAACGGTTCTTACGGCGCGTACCCAGGTACGGACAGCATCGGTTCCGCGAAATTCGTTGAATTGGCAGAAGCTGCTGGTTTCGACGGCACTGGCGCGTTCTCACCAGAGAGCTATGACGCTGCTGCTTTGATCATGTTGGCAATGCAAGCTGCTGACAGCAAAGACTCGGCTGATTTTAAAGACCACGTGATGGACGTTGCAAACGCACCAGGCGTTGAAATCTTCCCAGGTGAGTTGGCAAAAGGTCTAGAATTGCTAAAAGCGGGTACAGCAATCGACTATGTTGGTGCTTCTGCGGTTGAATTGATTGGTGCTGGTGAATCTGCTGGTAACTACCAAGAAATCGAATTCAAAGATGGCGTGTATTCCACAATCGGCTACCGTTAATCACTGTCTAAATTAATTGAGCAGCCCGTGGTTTTCCGCGGGCTGTTTCAACATGTTATAGCCCATATTTAATGTGGCGGGGGAATTCGTATGATCGTCGTTGATGATATACACAAACAATTCGGCGGTTTTAAAGCTGTTGATGGTGCCAGCCTGACAATTGAAGAAAATTCAATTACAGGTCTGATTGGTCCTAATGGGGCCGGAAAAACAACTCTTTTCAATGTGATAGCCGGGGTGCTACCTCCGACATCTGGGTCGGTGCACATGCTGGGTGAGGACATTACGGGTCTGCCGCCTCATGAGTTGTTCCACAAGGGACTGCTGCGCACCTTCCAGATTGCACATGAATTCAGTTCAATGACTTGTCGTGAGAACCTGATGATGGTTCCAGGGGCCCAATCGGGTGAGACCCTGTGGAACACATGGTTTGGACGTAAACGCATTGCAGATGAAGAACGCGCATTGAAAGCCAAAGCTGACGAGGTTTTGGAATTCCTGACGGTCGAACATCTGGCAGAGCAAAAGGCTGGCCAAATCTCTGGCGGTCAGAAAAAGCTTTTAGAACTGGGACGTACGATGATGGTTGATGCCAAAATCGTATTCCTTGATGAGGTTGGCGCAGGTGTAAACCGCACCCTGCTGAACACCATTGGTGACGCCATTTTGCGCCTGAACCAAGACCGTGGTTACACCTTTGTGGTGATTGAACACGACATGGATTTCATCGGTAAAATCTGTGGTCCGGTAATCTGCATGGCTGAGGGTAAGGTATTGGCCGAAGGGTCGTTGGCCGAAATCAAAGCCAACGAACAGGTGATCGAGGCCTACCTTGGCACCGGTTTGAAGAACAAAGACAAGGTGGGTGCCTAATGTCAAAAGCACACATCCGTATGACGTCGGTATTACGTCGGTATTGCGTAGGTCCCGCGCACCTATCCCCTTCAGTTAAGGAAGCCCGCACATGAGCGAACCATTCCTAATTGGTGACAGCATGACAGGCGGCTATGGCAATGGCCCTGACATTCTGCACGACTGCACAATTGCGGTGAACAAAGGCGAGATCGCCGTGATTGTTGGCCCCAACGGTGCTGGTAAATCCACGGGCATGAAAGCCGTCTTTGGCATGTTGAACCTCAACAAAGGTTCTGTGCGTCTTGATGGTGAAGACATCACTGCCTTGTCCCCACAAGATCGCGTTGTGAAAGGCATGGGGTTTGTTCCACAGACCTCAAATATCTTCACATCGATGACCGTTGAAGAGAACCTAGAGATGGGCGCCTTCATCCGTCGTGACGATTACAAAGACACGATGACACAGATCTATGACCTGTTTCCGATCTTGAAAGAGAAACGGTATCAGGCCGCTGGTGAATTGTCTGGTGGTCAGCGTCAACAAGTGGCCGTGGGTCGCGCGTTGATGACACAGCCAAAGGTTCTAATGTTGGATGAACCAACGGCGGGTGTATCACCTATCGTAATGGACGAACTGTTTGACCGGATTATTGAGGTAGCCCGCACAGGCATTCCGATCCTGATGGTTGAACAAAACGCGCGCCAAGCCCTAGAGATCGCCGACAAAGGCTATGTTCTGGTTCAAGGCGCGAATGCATTTACAGGCACTGGCAAGGAATTGCTGGCGGATCCTGAAGTGCGCAAATCCTTCTTGGGAGGATAACATGATAGATTTCCTAAACGCCTTTGTGGCGCTCTCTAACTTCGTATTGATCCCTGCCATTTCATATGGTGCTCAGCTGGCCCTTGGCGCGCTGGGTGTCACGTTGATCTATGGTATCTTGCGGTTTTCCAACTTTGCCCACGGCGATACGATGGCCTTTGGCGCGATGTGTACGATCCTTGTGACGTGGTTGTTCCAAAGCTGGGGCATCTCGTTCGGGCCGCTTCCAACCGCCCTACTCGCTATGCCGTTTGGTATATTGGCGACTATGGGCTTGGTACTGTTCACCGATCGTTATGTGTACAAGTTCTATCGTGAGCAAAAAGCCAAGCCTGTGATCCTTGTGATCGTCAGCTTGGGTGTAATGTTCATTCTGAACGGTCTGGTACGTTTTATCATTGGTCCAAACGATCAACGTTTCTCTGACGGTGAGCGGTTCATCATTTCTGTACGTGAATTCAAGGCGTTGACCGGTCTAAAAGAAGGTTTAGCGTTCAAAACCACCCAAGGCATTACCATTGTCACTGCTGTGATTGTTGTGATTGCCCTGTTCTGGTTCCTGAACCGCACCCGCACTGGTAAATCCATGCGCGCCTATTCTGATAACGAAGATTTGGCGTTGTTGTCCGGTATCAATCCAGAGCGTGTTGTTATGGTGACATGGTTGATCGTTGCCGCTTTGGCGACCATCGCTGGTACGCTTTACGGTCTGGATAAATCGTTCAAACCTTTCATATTCTTGCAATTGTTGCTGCCAGTCTTTGCCGCGGCCATCGTTGGTGGTTTGGGCAGTCCATTGGGTGCGATTGCGGGTGGTTTCACCATCGCATTCTCTGAGGTGATGATCACTTATGCGTGGAAAAAGGTTGCGACCTATGTGGTGCCAGAATCTTGGGCACCGGACACATTGGTCCAGTTGCTGTCTACCGACTATAAATTCGCAGTTAGCTTTGTGATCTTGATCATCGTGCTGCTGTTTAGGCCAACAGGCTTGTTCGCGGGGAAATCGGTATGAGCGATTCAGTCAGAAACACGATGTATTTTGCAGGCGTCGCCCTGCTGATCATCATCACTGGGTTTGTCCAAAGCTGGAACACAGCATTGTTTATCCTGAATTTTGGTCTGATCAGCGCGATCATGGCTTTGGGTGTGAACCTGCAATGGGGTTTTGCTGGCCTGTTTAACGTTGGTATCATGGGCTTTGTGGCCCTTGGTGGTTTGGCAACTGTGTTGGTGTCTATGCCTGCAACGCCAGGCGCATGGCAAGCGGGCGGCGCACCCGTAATAGGTGCGTTGATGTTGGGTGCTGCGACTGTTGTGGCTGCAGTAATCTTGATGACCAAAATGAAAGCCGGCAAGCTTCGCAGCTTTAGCGTCCTTGGCGTGTTGGTTGTTGGCTTCTTTGTCTATCGCGGATTGTTTGACCCTGCGGTTGGTCTGATCGAAGACATTGACCCAGCTGCTACTGGCTACCTTGGTGGTCTTGGCTTGCCCATCCTATTGGCATGGCCTGCTGGTGGTCTGTTGGCAGCCGCGGTTGCTTGGTTGATTGGTAAGACAGCACTTGGCCTGCGCTCTGACTATCTGGCGATTGCGACTTTGGGTATTTCGGAAATCATCATTGCGGTGATGAAAAACGAAGACTGGTTGGGACGCGGCGTTAAGAACGTTGTCGGCTTGCCGCGCCCTGCCCCTTATGAGGTTGATCTACAAAGCAACGCCGCCTTTATCGAGCGCGCAAATGGACTGGGTTTGGACGCTGTGACTGCCTCAACCCTGTGGGTTAAACTGATCTATGCGGGCTTATTCACTGTCGTCTTGGTCATCCTGTTCGTCATGGCACAACGTGCGTTGCACAGCCCATGGGGCCGTATGATGCGCGCCATTCGTGACAACGAGTTCGCGGCTGAGGCTATGGGCAAGAACGTCACCGCCCGCCATTTGCAAATCTTTGTGCTTGGTTCCGCTGTATGTGGGATCGCTGGTGCGATGATGACAACGCTGGACGGTCAGTTGACGCCGGGCACATATCAGCCGCTGCGCTTTACCTTCCTGATCTGGGTAATGGTCATCGTTGGTGGATCTGGGAACAACCTTGGCTCTGTCCTTGGTGGCTTCTTGATCTGGTGGCTGTGGGTCATGGTTGAACCGATGGGCAGTGTTTTGATGAACTTTGTCACATATGGAATGACCGATGGTTATTGGTTGAAAGATCACCTGCTTGAAAGCGTCGCACACATGCGTCTTTTGACGATGGGTCTGGTTTTGTTGCTGGTCCTTAGGTTCAGCCCACGTGGTTTGATCCCTGAGAAATAGATTCAGATCACAAGACATAGAAAAGGCCTCGTCAGGAAACTGCGGGGCCTTTTTTTCGTTTGTGGGCTTTGGTGGTTTAGGCAGAGTAACTGCCATCCTCACCGTGGACTTCATCCCCTTGTAAGGCGGGATTGAAGACAGAGATCAGAAACATATCCATCCCGTCATCCACCGTCAGCGTGTGATTGTCGTGCTGGTCCAGCGCATACAAAACGCCCGCCTTGATTTCATGTACGTTGCCAGTGGCATGATCCGTCACCCGCCCTGTACCTGAAACGCAATAACACCCCTCGAGGTGGTTCTTGTATTCCAAGGTCAGCGAAGCACCCGCCTGCACGATTGTTTCGTTCATGGAAAAGCCCATTTTGTCGGATTTCACCAACATCCGCAGGCTGCTCCACCCCGGACCAGAGGCGTCGCGCGCACTGCCGTGCAGGTCGTTTGCGTCTAGAACAATCATCCTCAGCGCCCCTTAAACAGACCGCCCAAGATACCGCGCACAATGCGGCGCCCTGTTGTCCCTTTGAGTTCCTTCAAGATGACAGACACCACTGCCGCACCCAAACCGTCAGGTTTGCGTTTACGGGTTGGGCGCGAGGTTGAGCGTGAAACACGTGTTCCATCGTAACGGCGCCCTGCGTTGAACTCGCGGATTGCTGGATGTTCTTCTTCCTCAGCCTTTGCCTCTGCTTGTTCAGCTTCAAGCGCTGCGGCTTCTGCCCGTTTGGATAGAATTTCAAATGCAGATTTACGATCTAGTGTTTCGTCGTATTTACCCGCCATTGGCGAGACTGCCATGATATCTGCCCGTTCTGCTTTGGTGATCGGACCAAGTTGAGACGACGGTGGACGGATCAAAGTGCGTTCAACAATCCCCGGAATGCCTTTTTTCTGCAGCATGGAGGTAACGGCCTCACCAACGCCAACTTCGCGAATGGCTTCTTCGGTGTCAAAGCGCGGGTTCTCACGGTAGGTTTCGGCCGCAAGACGCAGTTCTTTGCGGTCTTTAGCTGTAAAGGCACGCAAAGCATGTTGAAAACGATTTCCAAGTTGGCCCAAAATATCGTCAGGCACATCTGCAGGGTTTTGCGTGATAAAATAAACGCCCACACCTTTAGAACGGATTAGGCGGGCAACCTGTTCAACCTTGTTCACGAGCGCTTTTGGTGCGTCTTCAAACAGCAAGTGGGCTTCGTCAAAGAAGAATACTAATATTGGTTTGTCAGGGTTGCCGACCTCTGGCAATTCTTCAAACAATTCAGACAACAGCCACAATAGGAATGTTGCGTATAGGCCTGGGGATGACATTAGTTGATCGGCTGCTAGAAGGTTGATGACCCCGCGGCCGTCCGCATCAGTACGGATGATGTCAGAAAGTTCTAACGCAGGTTCACCAAACAGGTTGTTGCCACCCTGGTTTTCCAAAACAAGTAAACGGCGCTGGATCGCACCGATTGAAGAATTCGAGACATTGCCATAACGCAGCGACAGATCTTTGGCGTGTTTTCCGATCCAAACCAACAGCGCTTGAAGATCTTTTAGATCAAGCAATGGTAGACCTTCTTCGTCCGACAGCCGGAAGGCAATGTTGATGATGCCCTCTTGAGCTTCGCTTAGCTCTAAGAGGCGTGACAGTAACAACGGCCCCATTTCTGCGACTGTTGTGCGTACTGGGTGACCTTGTTCACCGAACAAATCCCAGAATGTGACTGGAAATTTTTCGTACGTGTAGTCGTCAAAGCCGATGATGCCTGCGCGTTTCATGAATGCGTCGTGTAACTTGTGATCCGCACTACCTGATTTGGCGAGACCAGAAAGATCACCTTTTACATCCGATAAGAATACTGGAACGCCAGCATTGGAAAACCCTTCGGCAAGGATTTGAAGCGTAACGGTTTTACCAGTGCCTGTAGCGCCAGCGATCAAACCATGGCGGTTCGCATACTTTAGCCCAAGGCCTTGCTTGACCGCGTAATCATCGCCGCCGCCGCCAATAAATAGTTCGGATTTCATATGCGTTAACCTTTTGTTCAAAATCTTTATTCGTACCCACCATACAAACTTAACCTTTGGGGGTCATATTGTTTTTTGTTCCGAACCTAAATGTCCTTCGGGTTTGGAACACTTCCTCCCTGTCAGACTGGCCGTGCCCTAGGGTACGGCCCTTTTTACGGTAAAGACCCCGTAGTCCTTTGGCCATTTTGGTCCAAACTAGCTGTTGACCGACCTCATATCGTTTCGTAACGTCACCCCAGAAGTCGGCTCAGTCCGATGGGGAGAATAAATTGGAAAAGAGAGCTCAACGAAGCTCTCTTTTCTTTTTTGTATGAACCGGTTGGTTTACACAGTTAGACCAGCAAAAATCTGCCCAAATTAGAAAAGTCTGATGCGGTTCGTAACTGACATGCTTATTTTGTCATGTTAGAAACGCACACAAAGCAATGAATAATGGATATCTAATGACCAATTTTCGCAATGCAGTATTTTTAAGCACAGCACTAGTTTTTGGGACCACTGGTGCGACCTTTGCCCAAGAAACAGCACCAGCAGAAACTGAAACAGCCGTAGAAGCCGAAGCTGTTGAAACACAATCTGATGGTGGCGTAGCTACAGCAACTGAAGAAAACAAAACAGACTTAAGCCTTGGTGAAGAAGCGCAACCAGAACCAGTGGTTGGACAGCTTTACGTCAAGGAAGCAGTTGGCGATTGGCAAATGCGCTGCGTCAAAGGCGAAGAAGGCACAGCAGACCCTTGTCAGATGTATCAACTGATGGACGACGGCGAAGGGTCACCCGTCGCTGAGGTCTCAATCTTTCGTCTAAAAGACGGTGGTCGCGCGAAAGCAGGCGCAACAATCGTCGTGCCGCTTGAAACTTCGCTACCACAACAGATCACGCTTTCAGTTGATGGTGGCAAAGCACGCAGATACCCATATTCGTTCTGCAGCCAAGTTGGTTGCTATGCACGGGTTGGATTTACATCCGAGGATATAGCAAGCTTCAAACGCGGCAATGCTGCGACGGTCACAATCGTTCCGGCATTAGCACCAGATCAAAAGGTTGAGCTTGTCTTGTCGTTGACTGGTTTCACAGCTGCCTATGACAACGCATCTATCGTTGAGCCGTAATCCAAACATAACTTAAACGAAGGGCCGTCTGTTTTTACAGGCGGCCTTTTGCGTTTCTAGACTTTGCGAAGCGCTAAGACAGCGTTCATTCCCCCAAAGGCAAACGCGTTGGAAAGAACCACATCAACCTTAGCATTACGTGCCTCATTAGGCACCACATCAAGGGCACATTCAGGGTCAGCTTCTTCATAGCCTATGGTCGGTGCGATCACGCCATCACGAAGTGCCATGATGCAAGCCAACAACTCTACAGCGCCCGTACCACCAATCAAGTGACCGTGCATGGATTTGGTTGACGATATCATCAACTTATCCGCATGCGGTCCAAACACATCGGCTACCGCGGCACATTCTGTTTTGTCATTGGCAGCTGTTCCAGTTCCGTGAGCGTTGATATAGCCGATGTCTTCTGGATTGAGCCTTGCATCATTTAGCGCACCCGCAATTGCCCGCGCAGCCCCGTTTTTGGACGGCATGACGATGTCTGTGGCATCTGACGACATAGCGAAACCTGCAACTTCACATAAGATGTCAGCGCCGCGTGCGCGTGCGTGTTCGTATTCTTCAAACACAAAGATGCCTGCGCCTTCACCCTGTACCATACCATTTCGATTGGCAGAAAACGGACGGCAGGCGTCCTTGGACATGACGCGCAAACCTTCCCACGCTTTCACCCCACCAAAGCATAACATGGATTCAGATCCACCCGTAACCATTGCAGGGGCCATCCCGGTGCGTACCATTTGAAAGGCTTGCGCCATTGCATGGTTGGATGAGGCACAGGCGGTGGAAACGGTAAAGGACGGACCCTTAAGGTTGTATTCCATGCTGACGTGGCTGGCCGCTGCGTTGTTCATCAGTTTGGGCACAACAAAGGGGTGAACACGGTTTTTGCCGTCCTCATAAACCGAACGATAGTTGTCGTCCCATGTGCTTACGCCACCACCGGCGGTCCCCAGGACAACACCCGATTTAGCGGCTAATTCACCGCTGAAGGTAATACCTGATTGGGCGATTGCCTCAGCAGCAGCGGCAAGCGTGAACTGCGTGAAACGGTCATACAGCGACATCTGTTGGCGGTTGTAACGCCCTTCAGCCTCAAACCCACGCACCTGTCCGCCTATTTGGATTGACAGGCGTTCGACATCACGAAATGCCAACGGACCAATGCCACAGCGACCCTCTGTCATAGCTGTCATCGTATCGGCCACACTGTGACCCAAAGCGTTGATGGTCCCAGCACCCGTGATGACGACGCGTTTCATCAGGTTAACCTGCCTGCTCTTTCAATAGACGTTCTACGCCCTCAATGATCTTTGAGACGCTTGAAATGTCAAAATCACTGTTGGTCGGTTCATTCGCATTGAAAGGGACTGCGATATCAAACTCTTCCTCAATGGCGAAAATGCTTTCTACCAGACCAAGGCTATCAATCCCTAGATCCTCAAGCGTGCTTTCCATCGTCACATCGGAGGTTTCAAGAACTGCTTGTTCTGCAATAATCTCGATTATCTTATCAGTCACACTCATGATTTTACCTTTTAGTCTTTGCTGTCATCAGACGTGCGGTTTTTAAGCGCTGTCACATCTCGGAACAGGCGTGGCAAACGACGGATTAGTTTGTAAATCTCTAATTGTTTGTCCATTTGTGTGGCTGGATAGCCCAACATCACACGGCCCGCAGGCACGTTGCTTAGGATTTTGGTTGCGCCGCCAGTGATCACGCGATCACCAATAAAGATATTATCGGTCACACCAGTCATGCCCCCAAGGACAACGTTGTTCCCAACTACGGTAGAGCCGGCGACGGCGACGTGACCGCAAATCATACAATCACGACCGATACGCACGTTGTGGCCAATCTGAGCCATGTTGTCGAACTTGCACCCATCGCCAATGACTGTGTCACGGATGGTTCCGCTGTCCACGGTTGTAATCGCACCGATTTCGACGTCATCACCAATCACAACAGAACCTAGCGAATGGATGCGGGTCCATGATTGCGCCTCGGTCTCTTGTTGATCACCAAGGCTTTCACGAACCGCTTCGATGCCAGACTTTTCGGCAGTGGTGAAACTGAATCCATCACCGCCGATCTTAGCACCCGGCTGCGCGATAAAACGCGCGCCGATCCGGACGCGTGCGCCGATGCTGACCTGTTCGCGCAAATAAGCATCTTTACCTATCGTGACGTCCATACCGATATAACACTGCGGCCCAATAACACTGCCTGCGCCAATCTTGGCGCGTGGGCCAATCACAGCCAGCGGTCCAACAGAAACGTCATCATCCAGTTCAGCAGATGGATCGATAACAGCACTTGGGTGAATGCCTGCACCGAAGCCCTGCCCCTGATCCATCAAGGCCGTCAGGGGTGCCATTGCGAAACGGGCACGTTTTGGAACGATCGCAGCTTCAAGTCCCATCGCCTCCCAATCAGCGCCTTCCCAGACCATTGCAGCGCGGGCTTGCCCACTTGATAGGCTTTCGGCGTATTTTTCATCCATCGCCAGTGCCAGATCGTCAGGTCCTGCGCTTGCTGGTTCCTGAACCGATGTGATCAAACGATCAACGGCGCCGAAGGCTTGTGCCCCGAGCGCCGCTGCGATGTCTTTAATGGAATGACTCATGTGATCAGCGTCCCGTAAATTACAGGTCCTGAATTAACCTTGTACGGCGCGCAATGCCACCCCTGCCTTTGCCAAAGCCTTCCAAACTTGTGCATCACGGCCATAAACATCGCGGCGATACTGTGTGTGGCCTTTGGCATTGGTCGACGCTG
The DNA here is from genome assembly GCA_028825475.1 of Ascidiaceihabitans sp. GTDB lineage: Bacteria > Pseudomonadota > Alphaproteobacteria > Rhodobacterales > Rhodobacteraceae > Ascidiaceihabitans. Next base: position 14,355 of record JAPKAB010000020.1, read on the forward strand.
TGCGGTAGATAATGTGCACAGGAACAGGTGATTTCAGGTTCACACGTTGCTCTTTGCCCGTTGCCAACTGCGCTTGGAAATACTCTTTCGGGTTTCCAACTTCTTTTGCCAGTAGTGCGTAAGCGAAATCAAATGGGTCTGCCAAACGAACACAACCGTGGCTGAACGCACGAACTTCACGCGAAAAAAGGTTTTTGGCAGGCGTATCGTGCAGATAGATGTTGTAAGGATTAGGGAAGATGAACTTAACCAATCCCAACGCGTTCCCCTTTGATGGAGGTTGGCGCATAGAAAACGGGAAGGTCTTCGCGTTATATTGAGAGAAGTTTACTGCAGAGCGATTAACTTTGCGGCCCTTACTGTCTGTGATTTCGATGTGACGCACCGCATTGCTGTTGCGTTGCAACGCAGGCAGATATTCCTTCGTAATGATGGAACGTGGGACATACCAGCTTGGGTTAATGACCATGTATTCCATTACATCAGAAAACTCGACCGTTGGACGATCTGATTTATTGGCACCAACCACGGAGCGCGTTTGAAATGTCACTTTGTTGTTGTCGACTATCTTGGCTGTAAAATCCGGGATGTTTACCAAAATGTGGCGTTTACCGCGTTCTTGGTTGAACCAACGCTCGCGTTCCATCGCAACGATGATGGATTGTAGGCGCGTCTGAACACCTTTGTTGATCTCAGACATCGTGCCCGCACCAGTAACACCATCCGCAGACATACCATGTGCTAATTGAAATTGCTGAACCGCAGACTTCATGTTGTCATCATAGGTCTGTGTTGAACTGCGCTTCACAAAGCCCATCAGCATTAAACGATTGCGCAACGCCACGACAGATGCGCCTGATTGACCTGGTTTTAATGACTTAGCAGGAACCGTTGCACCCCATCCGCCTTTACCAAGCAAACGTTCAAGACGCAGTTTTTCCTTCATCAACGCATTGTATTCCATGGTTTTGGGGGCCAAAGCCTTAAAGAAACCTCCTGGTGAAGATTTTACGAAGTTCACAAGGTAAGAGGTGCGATCGCGGTAAGGCACTTTACGTACAATTGCGCTGTTCACCCGGCTGGGGATCAAGACACCCGTTTGAAGATCACGCGCATATTGCAAAAAGACACGGCTGATTTCGACCTCAACAGCACCACGCTCCCGAGGGCCACGCGCGGCTTTCATCTTTGCTTGAAGCCCTGCAGAATCATAACGCCCGGTTGGCAGACCGTGTGATGAAGCGTTAGCCAACGCTTTGATCAATGCCTGACGACGAGAGCGTTCGCGACCCGAACGACCTGTCCAAACGCTTTTGTAACCATAAGCCTGATAGAATGCTGCAATGTCTTTATCGCGCGCGGCGGCTTCAGCGACAGCTTGCTTGAATGCAGTGACTTGCGCATCAGCAGATTTTGGCGCCACAAAAAGCCCCATCACGACAAATGACAAAGCCAAAACTGAAGTCATTTTAAATATGCGTTGCAACATATCTACCCCCATAGAAAAAATGCAGCCTCATTAATTGGCAGCACACTGTTAGATGCGCCATGGGTTGTCCATTCACTTTCACGGCACAAGCTTAAGAAACTCCTGGTTAGAACAATCTGTTGCACGGAGCCGTCACTGTTTCGACTTTTTCGACGGAGTATTAATGAATTGCGCAGAAAATCGCCTAAAATTATTGAAAGTTTTGGTGCTGGAGATTCATTGCTTGGTTAACGATTCGCCTTATGCAATAAGAATGGTGCATCTGGGGACAAGATGAATTGCCCGTGCTTGCACCACGGGAAACAGGCAAACGGGACACGTTATACTATGACGATTAATGGCAACTCGGGTTCTTTGACCCGCCGCGCGTTGTTGGGGGCATTTGCCGCGACAACCGTAACAGCCGCCCCTACTCTCTCAAATGCAGCAGGTATTTTACTTGGTGCTGGCGATATTCGTCGTATTCGTATGTTTTCGGGTCGAACCGGTGAGCGTATCGATATGATTTATTGGATCGAAGGTAAGTACATCAAAGACGCCGTAAAAGAAGTGAATTACTTCATGCGTGACTGGCGGACAGATGGTGTGAAATCCATAGATCTGCGTACAATCGACGTTATGGCAGCCGCACACAATCTGATGGATGCCAACGAGCCCTATATGTTGTTGTCTGGATACCGCAGTCCAAAAACCAACGCGATGCTGCGCTCACGTTCTAAAGGCGTTGCTAAGAATTCCCTACACATGCAAGGCAAGGCGGCAGATTTGCGTTTGTCGACCCGCTCTGTTGGCCAAATGGCCCGTGCCGCATCTGCATGTCGTGGTGGTGGTGTTGGCCGTTATTCTGGCTCTAATTTTGTCCACATGGATTGCGGCGTTGTCCGCACATGGGGAAGCTGATCTTTTAAACTAGGATCATGAAGATACAAACGAAAGCGCCTTTTGGGGCGCTTTTTTCGTTTGGTACGAATGGAAAATGGTGGTCCCAGCTGGATTTGAACCAGCGACCCCTCGCTTCGGAGGCGAGTACTCTATCCAGCTGAGCTATGGGACCATTCATGCGCGGTATAGCTTTGCAGCTGTTGCGCTGCAATTGCTAAATGACGCGAAGAGTTTGCACCTTAGGCGAAAAGATCGTGTGCAAGTTCCAACGCATCGATCCAAACATCAACTTCATCAGTCGTGTTATACATCGCAAAAGACGCACGACAGGTTGCACTGAGACCAAGATGTTCCATCAATGGACCTGTACAATGCTGCCCTGCACGCACCGCAACGCCCTTTTTATCAAGGATCGTTGAGATATCATGCGCATGCGCTGCACCATCCATTGTGAAACTAAAGATGGCTCCTTTGTCCGCGGTTGTCCCTTGGACTTGGATCCAGTTCAAACCTGCAAGTTTCGCAACAGCGTAATCACGTAGGCTATTCTCATGGGCCGCAATCGCGTCCATTCCGGTATCCATCATGTAATCGACGGCCGTGCCCAGACCGATCATTTGAACGATCCCCGGTGTGCCAGCTTCGAACTTCATCGGGGCGTCGTTATAGATGACACCTGATTTGGACACTTCACGGATCATATCACCGCCACCGATGAATGGCTGCATCTCAGCCATCCGTTCAGGTTTGATGTGGATCGCGCCAGAACCTGATGGACCGTATAATTTGTGCCCCGTTACTGCGTAAAAATCTGCATCGATGTCTTGAACATCTACTGGCATGTGTACCGCTGCTTGTGATCCATCCACCAAGACGCGCACACCTTTTGCACGTGCGCCCGCACAAATGGTTTTTACATCCACTTTGGTGCCCAAAACGTTGGACATATGAGTGATCGCGATCAATTTCGTTCTTGGCGTAATCGCATCAAGAACCGCTTGGGGGTCCAACGCACCAGTCGCATCAACATCCACCCATTTGATTACAACACCTTGGCGTTCGCGCAGAAAGTGCCAAGGCACGATATTGGCGTGGTGCTCCATGACGCTTAGGATGATTTCATCACCAGATTTTAAGTTCGGCATAGCCCAACCATAGGCAACCATATTGATACCTTCGGTGGTGCCTGAGTTAAAAACGATTTCGTTTTCTGAACCCGCGTTCATGAATTTGGCGATTTTTTCACGCACAGCCTCATAATTGTCTGTTGCGAGGTTCGACAAGAAATGAAGGCCACGATGCACATTTGCATACTCTTCAGCATAAGCGCGCGTGATCGTATCAATCACGATCTGCGGCTTTTGCGCTGAAGCGCCATTATCTAGGTATACCAGTGGCTTACCATTCACTTCTCGTGAAAGGATTGGGAAGTCAGCACGTACTTTTGTAACATCATACATTCGGAGAAATTCCCATTGAGGCAAGACCAGTAACGGTCAGGATAAAGCTAAGGCCCATTATCATGCCCACGGTTGCGGACAGCAGAACGCCAACGGTTTTGAAAACTGAGCCAAGGCCCGCACCCTCATTTACAAAGTGCACCAGTATCCAAAGGCTAATCAAAGCAACACCCAAGCCAAACAAGCCGGCAATCGTTGGCGCAACGATTAGCAAAACCAACAAGACAACTTGGGCTAAGACACGCATGGCTTGTAGCCACACCAAGACGGACAACATGTCATCCAAGCTGCCCTTCCCACCGATAGCAGCGCCGATCCAATGCAAAACATGGACCGTGATCACCAAGGCACCCGCCAGAAACACAAACGCAAATAGTGGGCTAAAGATGATCTGCGGAATTTGGATTGGCATTTGCGCCAATTGTTCTGGGGTTGGCCCAGTCAACGCATTGGACAACCATACAAGGGCTGCATTTGCGATGCTGACAAGTAACAGCAACGTCCATAAAACATCACGGCGATAACCTGAGTTGATAACCAATCTTGCCGCATTGGCGGGATCACGAAGGGTCAAAGCAACAAGCATGCTAAGTGATTGGACGTCCAGTTTCATAGTTCGACGCTTTCTGCTGCGCGCATCCCAGCGATCCAAAACCATAAGATGTTGGCGAGCCATAGAATGCCGACCAATTGCAAACCAGCACCTGGACCGATGAAGGCTGCAATTAACCCCAACAGCAAAAACATCGGGCTGCTGGCAAGTAGAGCCCAAAACAAGCTAAGGCGCACGCCATACCCTGTGATGTTGCGTCCTGCCAAAAGTGCGAGGCCGTACATGAAGGCCGCAAAGCCATACAGCAGCAACGGAACCAAGAAGATCCACAAAAAAGCGCTCCAATACATCCGCGCCATCAAAGGAACGTCTGGATCGAAATGAGCTTCGCGTGCTTGATATGGTGCTTGCGCGATGAACATCATGATGCATGCGAACAGCAGGATGTTCAGCGCGAAACCTTCACGCCGTCCCTGCCCCAAAAGCCGCGCAACCACGCGACCCGGTCCACGATAACTGGCCCGAATATCTGCAGTAACAGACATCAGCCGCGACGCCGTTCCAACCAAGACGCCATGCGTTCGTTGATTTGCTCGCGCAGTGTTTCATCTTCGATCTCGTCCACGGCTTCAGCCAAGAACGACAAGGTCAACAAGTCAGTCGCCACTGGTTTGCTGATCCCGCGTGATTGTAGATAGAACAATGCGGTTTCATCAATCGCACCAGAGGTAGATCCGTGTGAACAGATCACGTCATCGGCGTAGATTTCAAGCTCAGGCTTGGCCAAGAACTGGCTGTCACCATCCAAAAGCAATGATTGGCTGATCTGATAGCCATCTGTCTTCTGTGCACCGGCTTTGACCAAGATTTTGCCTTGGAAAACGCCTGTCGCACCGTTGCGCAGAACCTTTTTGAACACCTGACGGCTTTCGCAGTTTTCTGCGTCATGGGTGATGAACACTGTGTCGTCGTGGTGAAAATCACCGTCGCCTACACATGCGCCACCGACGGTTGCTTTTGCATCGTCGCCTGTCAGCTCAAGAACACATTCGTTGCGCGTCATTACGCCATTTGCAGTAAGCGTGAAGGATTTGAACACTGATTCAGTGCCCAAACGTGCAAAGATATGCGTGGCTGCGCGGCGTTCATGGTCGCGCCCTTGGGCACGAATGTGGTGGAACGCTGCGGTGTCAGCAACTTCAACTTCGGTCACCATATTAAGGCGTGCAGCAGCTGGTCCTGTTTCCAGAACAGTTAGGCTAGCGCCTGCGTCCAGTTTGATCACGTTGTGCAACATCACATCAGATGTTTCTGAGTTGTGAAGGTAGATCATGTTGATCGGCTTGCTTGCTGCACCCGTCACATGGATCAAAACACCATCCGTTGCAAAAGCAGTGTTCAAGGCGGCCAATGGACGCTCAACAGGCTTTTGACCATTGGTTTCTAGAACACCGTAAACATCGCGGGCCCAGTGGATATCGGCATCCGCAGTTGCTAGACGTTCGATGCTTACACCCTCAAGGGACAGATCATCAGAGGCATCCGCATCAAATACACCGTCTACAAATACGATTTTTAGGCGTTCGACATCGTCAAACAGTGCTGCTTCGTCATTGTGAAACAGGGCCGCAGGCACAACAACCGCTTGGGTCAAAGTATCTGGACGTGTGTATTTCCAATATTCATCACGACGGCTTGGCAACCCCATCATCTGAACACGTGACAACGCATCTTTGCGCGCCGCGTCAGACCATCCGCCCGCTGGCAGGGTCAAACCCGCCAAACGCTCGTCAGTGACATTCATCGTTTCAGCAACAGCGCTCATTAGGAAACCTCTGCCAAGATGTCGGCATAACCGTTCTGTTCAACTTCTAGAGCCAACTCAGGGCCGCCAGATTTAATGATACGGCCGTTTGCCATGATGTGAACCACGTCAGGCTTGATATGATCCAAAAGACGCTGGTAGTGCGTGATGACCAAGAAAGAGCGACCTTCAGAACGCAAAGCATTCACACCCTCAGAGACCAATTTCATCGCATCAACATCTAGACCCGAGTCTGTCTCGTCCAAGATGCACATCTTTGGCTCAAGCATCGCCATTTGCAAAATCTCGTTGCGCTTTTTCTCACCACCGGAAAAGCCAACGTTGACTGGGCGCTTCAACATGTCAGCGTCGATTTTCAACGTCTTCGCTTTGGCGCGAACAACTTTGAGGAATTCAGCGGCAGACATTTCTTCTTCGCCGCGCGCTTTGCGCTGTGCGTTTACAGCTGTACGCAGGAAGGTCATGTTGCCAACGCCTGGGATCTCGACAGGGTATTGGAATGCCAAGAACAGGCCAGCTGCAGCACGTTCTTCTGGTTCGATGTCAAGCAAGTCAACGTCACCCAAATGCGCTTCGCCGTCCGTTACTTCGTACCCTGCGCGGCCAGACAAAACGTAGGACAACGTGGATTTACCTGAACCGTTTGGGCCCATGATTGCGTGCACTTGGCCCGCGCCAACCTCAAGGTTCACACCCTTTAGGATTTGCTTTTCTTCGTCTTCAAGTTTGACGTGCAGGTTTTCAATCTTCAGCATTTTATTCCCTCACTGCCCAATCATGGGCGCAGCATGTAATCAATAATTTCAAGCATACGTCCCGTCGGGAACGGCTGCGGTTCAAGTTTAAACGTGGCCATGCGGCCCGTAATTTCTGGTTGACCAAGAAAGTCCTCGGTCGCGTGCATCCACTTGCGTGGCGTATAGTCGTCAAACAACAGCACGGTTGGCTGTTTGATGTTGTATGCGGTGGCCAAGGCACATCCGACACGGAAACGCCCATCAACCAAAACAACGTCTGGGGCGCGTAGTTCATCCATCTCCCACACAGCCAATGGATACTGTGCAAACTGTTTCCAAGAACGCTCGTCCTTGGGGTAACCCCATTCTCGCGTTGGTCCGATGTCGGCATAAAGCATGTCGACGGTTGCCCCCTTTGATGCTGGATTGGCATCAAACCATTCCATCATCATCTGCCACCACGCCTTGTCGCTTTCGACACTTGTGATGTGTTTGCCTTCCATTTCCGACGCCATAACCGTCGAACCACCCGATCCATATTCAAGGATCACATCCGCGTCCTCATAATGCTGGCGCAAAAGCTCTGCTTCGGCCTCCGGCATTGTGAGGTCTGGACGTTTTTGGGCGGCCTCGATCATGATTAGCCAACAGACCCTTCAAGCGAAATTGCGACAAGCGCCTGTGCTTCCATCGCGAATTCCATCGGAAGCGCCTGAAGCACGTCCTTGCAGAACCCGTTGACGACCAAGGCAACCGCCTCTTCTTCGTCCATCCCGCGCGAGCGGCAATAAAACAGCTGATCGTCATCCACTTTGGACGTTGTGGCTTCGTGCTCAACACGGGACGAATTATTCTTCACCTCGATATACGGCACCGTGTGCGCCCCGCATTTATCACCGATCAACAAGCTGTCGCACTGCGTATAGTTGCGCGATTCCTTGGCTTTCGGGTGCATAGAAACCAGCCCACGATATGTGTTCTGGGCCTTGCCTGCAGAGATACCTTTGGACACGATGCGCGACTTGGTGCGTTTGCCCAAGTGGATCATTTTGGTGCCCGTGTCGGCTTGTTGCATATTGTTCGCGATAGCTATTGAATAAAACTCGCCTTGGCTGTCATCGCCGCGCAATACGCAAGACGGGTATTTCCAAGTAACGGCAGAACCGGTTTCAACTTGGGTCCACATCACTTTGGAACGATCGCCGCGGCAATCCGCACGTTTCGTCACGAAGTTATAGATGCCGCCTTTGCCATTCTCATCCCCTGGGAACCAGTTTTGAACGGTTGAGTATTTGATTTCAGCGTCATCCAGCAGAACCAACTCAACAACAGCGGCGTGCAATTGCGCGATGTCGCGCTGCGGTGCTGTACAGCCCTCAAGGTATGAAACGTATGAACCCTTGTCGGCGATGATCAACGTGCGCTCAAACTGGCCCGTGTTTTCTGCATTGATGCGGAAATACGTGGACAGCTCCATTGGGCAACGTGTGTTTGGCGGGATGTAGACGAACGACCCATCCGAGAACACGGCAGAATTCAAAGTGGCATAGTAGTTGTCTGAAACAGGGACAACGGTACCAAGGTACTTTTTAACCAATTCAGGGTAATCTTTGATTGCCTCTGAGATTGAGCAAAAAATTACACCAGCCTTCAGCAGCTCGTCCTTAAAGGTCGTCCCCAAAGAAACTGAGTCAAAAACCGCATCCACAGCAACCTTACGTTCGCCTTCTGGGGCTTCAACACCAGCAAGCAATGCCTGTTCTTTCAAGGGGATACCTAGTTTTTTGTAGGTTTCCAACAATTTAGGATCAACCTCGTCCAGTGACTTTGGCTTCACTTCCATAGATTTTGGACGGGCATAATAATACTGGTCTTGGAAATCGATTTTCGGGTAGTCGACCATCGCCCAATCAGGCTCTTCCAACTTCAACCAACGATCATAAGCGGCCAAACGCCACTCCAGCATCCACTCAGGTTCTTCATTCTTTTCAGAAATCAAACGCACGATATCTGTGGACAGGCCCTTTGGGGCGTATTCCATTTCAATGTCAGTGTTCCAGCCGTGCTTATAGGCTCCACCAACTTCGCGTACTGCGTCGACGGTATCCTGATCGACGCCATCTTTGACCATATTGTCCATGCTCAGACTTCCTCTTGTTGGCTCACAGCGTTACGCCGCGCGTGCCTCATGTTTCTTAAGTTTTTGCGCCCAAACATCGGCAAAGCGCAGAACTTCATCTTCTGTATTTGACAACCCCAGCGACACACGGATCGCACAAGCTGCCAACTCATCTTCATAGCCCATCGCCGTCAAGACGCGACTGGCGCGCACTTTGCCCGATGAGCAGGCAGAACCTGCAGAAACTGCAAAGCCAGCCAAATCCATTTGCATCACCTGCGTCTCTCCCTTCCACCCTGGTGTCAGGATGCAGGAAGTGTTTGGTAAGCGTTGTTGATCATTCCCGACAAAAATAGTCTTCTTTGACGCGGTCTCAAGGGCCTTTTCTAGAATATTCCTAAGTTTCGCAACCCGTTCCCATGCACCATTGGCTACATCTTGACCTGCCGCGACTGCAGCGGCCCCGAATCCAGCTATGCCAATAACGTTTTCAGTCCCAGAACGACGGCCCATTTCTTGCCCGCCACCACGCAAAATCGCCTGTGGATCATCTGCGGTAAAGTTAATAAGCGCCCCAACACCTTTAGGGCCACCCAATTTATGCGCAGACAGGATCATGTAAGACGGCTTGCCACTTTCATCATATACTACGGGCATCTTCCCCGCGATCTGCGTAATGTCGCACACCACGGCTCCAGATACGCTCGCGTTTGAAACCACTGCTGGCTTCATCACTCCGGTCTCAGAATTAGCCGCAGAAATCGCGTGCAACGCAGGTCCCTCGGTGGCCGCCTCATCCCAAGCTAAAAAACAATCGTGCTCGGTCTGCAGCGATACAAACTGACCACCATGGCGATCTTTCTGTGCAACCGCCAAAGCAGCCGCCTCTGTCGCTGAACCGGTAAACACAACTTGTGTCGGCAAACAGCCGACCAACTCAGCAACCTGCACACGGGCACGCTCGACCATCATCTTGGCCGCGCGCCCCTCGGAATGCACAGACGAAGGGTTCCCCACAACATCCATAGCAGTCACCATCGCCGCGCGCGCCTCATCGCGCAAAGGCGTCGTCGCATTATGATCGAAGTACACTCGGCTCATGACACATCCATCTTCATCTTACAAAACAAACTCCGGGGGAGTCCGCAGGACGGGGGCTGCCCCCCTTTTCAACTTGTCAAACATCCACAACATCAAACAGATTTGGGACAGCAGGGCACGGTGCCAACTCATTGGAAATCACATCCGACAGCCGCGTTTGGTGCAAATACACATAAACATTCGCGCTTAGCCCTTCCCACAACCGATTGGTCAAAGACTGCGCACGTGAACCCGAAGCACCACCAGATGCACCAGCCCCTTTGTGCATTGCATCAACGGATTCATCGACAGCAGACAAAATGTCCACAACCCGGATTTCGGACGGCGAACGGGCCAGACGGTAACCGCCACCCGGACCACGCACAGACGAAACCAATTCAGAACGACGCAGTTTTACAAATAATTGTTCAAGGTATGGTAGTGAGATGCTCTGACGTTCGGCGATATCGCCAAGGCTCACAAGATTCCCCTCCGGCTGCAAGGCGATGTCAGCCAACGCGACCATTGCATAGCGTCCTTTCGTCGACAGTTTCATCGCAAAATCCCTTGCTTTCGCTAGATTTGATTGACGTTTCACACTCAACGCCATACATCGCAACAAACGCGCAAGCCCTGCGCGCATGTAATTTAGAAACGTTCTAAGGTAACCGGTTATATTCGTCAAGAATTGAACCACCACCCGTTGAACTCAAAAATGCAAGGACGCTCATGCCCGAGGTCATTTTCCCTGGACCCGAAGGCCGCCTTGAAGGCCGCTACCACCCTCAAAAAGAACGTGACGCACCGATTGCGATCGTTTTGCACCCACACCCGCAATTTGGCGGCACTATGAACCACAAGGTTGTGCACTCCTTGCACTATGCCTTCTACAATATGGGGTTCACGGTCCTTCGCTTCAACTTTCGCGGTGTTGGCCGTTCGCAAGGCGAATACGACCAGGGCATTGGCGAGTTATCTGATGCGGCGTCTGCGCTGGATTACCTTCAGTCGATGAACAACAACTCAAAGCATTGCTGGGTTGCTGGTTTCTCGTTTGGCGCTTGGATCGGCATGCAATTACTGATGCGTCGCCCAGAAATTACTGGTTTCATTTCGGTTGCTCCACCTGCGAACATGTATGACTTTTCGTTTCTTGCGCCCTGCCCGGCTTCTGGGTTAGTTATCAACGGTACAGCTGACCGCGTGGCACCACCTGCTGATACCCACACACTTGTCGGCAAGCTACATGAGCAAAAAGGTATCACTGTCACGCACACCGAAGTTGAAGGGGCCGGTCACTTCTTTGAAGAACCGCACCTTGATACCATGATCGGCCATACAACTGACTACGTGAAGCGCCGCTTGACTGAGAACACCCGCTAATGAGTGATCCAGCTGTCACAGAAATGGCCAACAAATTAGCCGTTGAGTGTCTTGCCGTCCAAAAGGAGGTCGGTGACGATCGACTGTTCATGAAGGTTGGCGAAGTTTTAGGTGCATCAAGTCAAACGTTGGAAGAAGCATTCTTGACGGCCATCCGCACGCGGATGGCCGAAATTCATGGTCGCGACTTCTTAATAAAACAGATTAAAGCACACCGCGCTGCGAAAGCTGAATGATCATGGCGGGCGTAGTTTAATGACAGCCCGCCTAGATCAGCAAATCGCCTTTCTTAATGAGGCAGACAAACTCAAATCCATTGATCGCGCAACTGTACTTGCAGACCGCTCGCGTGCTGAAAACAGTGCTGAACATTCGTGGCACCTGACGCTTTATGCGTTGGTCCTGTCTGATCAAGCCAAACCAAGCGTTGATATCTCACGCGTCATCAAAATGCTGATCCTGCATGATTTGGTTGAGATTGATGCAGGTGACAATCCCATCTTTGACAACGTCGACGTGGCAGCAATGGAAGCCGCAGAACAAGTCGCCGCAGATCGTATATTTGGATTACTTCCCAATGACCTACGCGATGAACTTCGTGCTATTTGGAAAGAGTTCGAAGCTGCAAAAACCGATGATGCACAATTCGCAAAATCATTGGATCGCTTCCAGCCCCCCATGTTGAACCTCGCAGCCGGTGGTGGCAGCTGGACAGACTACAACGTCACCGAACAAATGATCGAAGATCGCGTTGGGTCAAAGATCAAGATCGGCGCGCCCGGCCTTTGGGATTACGCTCGGGCCAAGATTTCTGCCTTTTTCAGAGGCGCATCCTAAATTCCCCTGAATACACTAGGCGACGGCCATCAGTGGCACGATTTCATGCTGCGTGAGCGTTCCATCCGTGATTTCACAAATACTGCCTGCAGGGAGTTGGATCCAACCAGACTCTTCTTGACCCAAAGGCTCAGAAACAACCATGTATCCCAACCGCTCACTGCTCCATCGATAGTATAACGACGGCACAAAGGCGTCAGATGCATATCGCATAGCAAACAACCTTTTCCCATCGGAAAACGCTGCGGAAAACCGCATGTGCGGAGTTGTACCAAGACGTTTCGACAATTGTTCCATTTCCAACACCGCTCTTGTCATCGCTCCGATGGGATCTGCATCCAAACCATATTCTAGCGCTTTTAAGAAAATGACCTCGCTATCGGTTGCACCTTTCCTGTGGCTATAAAGCTCATCTGGGATCGACATATCAGCAGCCTTGCGAAATTGTTGAAAGCCCCCGACTTGCCCGTTGTGCATAAAACTCCAGTTGCCAACTACAAACGGGTGACAATTATTACGGCTAATAGCGGTCCCTGTTGTTGCGCGCACATGCGCCAAAAACATCGGGGAACGTATTTGCGCGGCAATGCATGGCAGGTTAGAATCCGACCATGCCGGATTAACATCACGAAACAAACCTGGCGCATCACAATGCGCATACCAAGCAACTCCGAAACCATCGCCATTAATCGCCGTTTTACACTCTGAGGCAAATTGGCTTTGCACCATCAACGAATTCTGCGGCTCGGAAATGATGTCTTGTAAAAACACTGGTGCACCACTCCAGGCAGCCCAGCGGCACATTAATTGCTCCTATTCGAAGTTTTAGCATACATTTTTGCTATCATATTGCTGGCTGTCTTTTCAAACAGACATGGGACCAACGCGTGCACCAGCGCAGCTAGTCCTGCCCCCACTAAACGCAGCGCAAAGCCACCTGCAAACAAAAGGTGCTCAAAATAGCTCTCATCGACGCTGCGCGGGTGATCCAAGAACAAACGACCAAACATAATCCATCTCCTAATATTGTGCTGTGGCCTTTATCGCAGGCATCCGTCTACTATCGATCCCAAAATGCACGCACTCTGACCGTTGCGTTGGGATATTATCCCGACTATTGGTGACTTATGGATAAACTGGACGAACTTGACCGTAAAATACTTAACGCGTTACAAACGGACGCCGCAATTTCGCTTGATCAGCTGGGTGAAACCATTGGTCTGTCGCGCAACGCTTGCTGGCGCCGCGTCAAAGTCATGGAAACTTCAGGTGTTATTACCAAACGCGTGGCGCTGATTGACCCCATTAAGGTCGATCTTGGCCTGATGGTATTTATGCAGGTACGCACCAACAGCCACGATCCTAAATGGCAGCTAGACTTCTCAAACGCAACAAATGCGATTTCGGGCATTCTAAGCGTCTATCGCATGACTGGGGACCTTGATTACCTGATCCGTGCGCGCGTGAGTGACATGGCCGATTATGACCGCCTATATCAACAATTGATCACGCGCCTCCCCATTGCAGACATTGCCGCCAGTTTTGTGATGGAAGAAATTAAAGACAGCACTGCCCTGACGCTTTGAGCTAGACGGCACTAAAGTGCTGGGCCACAGTACTTCAAATGCTCCGAAAGGCCGTCAATGCAGTATATCATCCTATTTGTCGCAGTTGTGATGGAAACTATCGGCACGACGGCTCTTCAATCCAGTCAGCAGTTCACACGCCTTTGGCCAACCCTCATAGCAATTTTTGCCTACATGGGGGCATTCTACTTTTTGGGATTAACACTTAAATACATGCCCGTAGGGATTGTATACGCGTTGTGGTCGGGTCTAGGGATTATCACAATTACGATCATCGGCTTTGTGATCTTCGGACAGCGCTTGGATGCGGCAGCTATTGCTGGGTTAACTTTAATTATAGCCGGCATTGTCGTCATTCAGATGTTTTCCAACACTACGACCCACTAGGGATACGCATTTCCCCCTAGCTTTCTGCGCCGTGGCACGTTAAGCGCCCCCAAACGCACGAGAGGCTAGAAATATGGACATTCGCAATATCGCGATTATCGCACACGTTGACCACGGCAAAACGACGCTTGTTGACGAACTGTTGAAACAATCCGGTACGTACCGTGAAAACCAAGCGACGACTGAGCGCGCTATGGACAGCAACGACCTAGAGCGCGAGCGCGGCATCACTATTTTTGCCAAGCCGACTTCGGTTGAGTGGAAAGGCACACGTATCAATATCGTTGATACGCCAGGCCACGCTGACTTTGGTGGCGAAGTAGAACGTATTCTGTCCATGGTTGACGGTGTTGTTTTGTTGGTAGATGCGGCTGAAGGCCCAATGCCACAAACAAAGTTTGTTACGTCCAAAGCATTGAAACTGGGCCTACGTCCAATCGTTGTTGTGAACAAAGTAGACAAATCAGACGCTGAGCCTGATCGCGCCTTGAACGAATGTTTCGATCTGTTCGCCAACTTGGATGCAACAGACGACCAACTTGATTTCCCAACAATGTATGCTTCTGGCCGTAATGGTTGGGCTGACATGGAGTTGGACGGCAAACGTGACGGTCTAGACGCGCTGTTCGATCTGGTCCTTGAGCACGTTCCTGCCCCTGCCCAAATCACCGAGGGTGACAAGCCTTTCACCATGCTGGCCACCACACTTGGCGGCGACCCTTTCTTGGGCCGTTTGCTAACTGGTCGCGTTGAATCAGGCACATTGAAAGCGGGTCAATCAATCAAAGCAATGTCAGTTGATGGCACTTTGATCGAAAACTTCCGCTGCACCAAAATCTTGGGTTTCCGCGGCCTTGAGCAAACTGCGATCGATTTGGCCGAACCAGGCGATATCGTTTCCATCGCGGGCATGACCAAAGCAACAGTTGCTGACACATTGGCCGATGTCTCCGTCACTGAGGCGATCGAGGCACAGCCAATCGATCCGCCAACCATCACAGTGACCTTCGGCATCAACGACTCCCCACTTGCGGGTCGTGATGGCAAAAAAGTTCAATCACGCGTCATCCGTGACCGCTTGATGAAAGAAGCAGAATCAAATGTGGCTGTTAAAATCAGCGACACACCAGGCGGTGATGCCTTTGAAGTTGCGGGTCGTGGCGAATTGCAGATGGGTGTTTTGATTGAAAATATGCGTCGCGAAGGCTTTGAGCTTTCGATCTCACGTCCACAGGTTTTGTTCCAAGAAATCGATGGTGTCCGTATGGAACCAATCGAGGAAGCAACAATCGACGTTGACGACGAATACTCCGGCGCAGTGATCGAAAAGATCACTGGTGTGCGCAAAGGTGAATTGGTTGAGATGAAGCCAGCCGGTGTCGGCAAAACCCGCATCGTGGCTCACGTACCATCACGTGGCCTAATTGGTTATCACGGCGAGTTCCTAACAGACACACGCGGTACTGGCGTTATGAACCGTGTATTCCACGCATGGGCACCACACAAAGGTGCCATCCCTGGTCGTCGCCAAGGCGTTCTTATCTCAATGGAAAACGGCACAGCAGTGGCGTTCGCATTGTGGAACTTGGAAGATCGTGGCAAGATGATGATCGGCCCACAAACAGAAGTTTACACAGGTATGATCATTGGTCAGCACAGCCGTGAAAACGATCTGGAAGTGAACCCGCTTAAAGGTAAGAAACTGACCAACGTTCGTGCGTCCGGTACAGACGAAGCGGTTAAGTTGACTACGCCAATCACATTGTCACTCGAAGAGGCTATCGCCTACATCGACAACGATGAGTTGGTTGAAGTTACGCCAAACAACATTCGGATGCGTAAGCGTTACTTGGATCCGAACGAACGTAAGCGTATGGCAAAATCTAACTAAATAGGTCTGGAAGCTGGGGCGTATATGTCCCCGCCTTCAACAGCTTAACGAATTAGGGCGCTCCAATTTGGAGCGCCCTTTCTTTTTTCTTATTCAGTTGTTTCGATAATCATCAGCTCTCGTTCTGATGCGTCTCGCGCGAACTCTAGGGCAGCTTGATATGTATCTGAGTGATAACATTTCTCAGCTGTTTCAACGTCTGGGAAACGCGCCACCACATTGCGTGGACGTTCTTTGCCCTCTAGCTGAACAAAGCGGCCCGCACGCGCGATGAATTCACCGCCGTGCTCTGCAATGGCAACCGTCGCACCAGCGGCATATTTCTTATACGCCTCTTCATCGGTAACGGTGACGTGTGCGATCCAAAGTGCGCCCATGATAGTTATCCTTTGATGACGGCCTTAGCCGCATTGATTGCTGCTTCTGCGTTTGTTGCATCCTTGGCCCCACCTTGGGCCATATCCGCACGACCGCCGCCGCCTTTACCGCCAAGTTCGGCAACTGCCGCCTTGACCAGATCGACAGCACTGACGGTCTCAGTCTTATCCGCTGTCACGCCAGCAGCCACAGCCACCTTGCCGTCTGCATCCGCGATCAACAGAACAGCGCCAGAGCCAATGCGCGTTTTATGCTCGTCAATCAGGGCTGGCAGGTCTTTACCCGTCACACCAGTCAATGATTGCGCAAGGAAGGCCACGCCGTTCACGTCTTCCGCCTCAGCAGGTGCAGCTGCACCGCCAGACATCGCGAGTTCGCGGCGCAACTGTGCCACTTCATTGGCCAATGCTTTACGCTCTTCCATCAGGGCTTTAACCCGCGCAGGCACATCAGAAACGGCAGTTTTCAACTCAGCCGCAGTGTCGGCCAGCAACTTGTCCTGACCACGCAAGTACGCAATCGCATCCGCGCCTGTCAGCGCCTCGATCCGGCGCACGCCAGAACTGGACGCGCTGTCGCTGAGCAATGCAAAGGCACCGATGTCACCAGTTTGGCGCACATGCGTACCGCCGCAAAGTTCCAGTGAATAGGTCTGACCATCGGCCCCTTTGCCAGAACCTTCTTGGGTCCCCATAGACACCACACGCACTTCGTCGCCGTATTTTTCACCGAACAAAGCCTGAGCACCCAGTTCACGCGCATCGTCTGGCGTCATGATGCGTGTTTCAACGGCGGTGTTCTGACGAATGTAGGCGTTCACCTCTGCCTCAACCTTGCGCTGATCTTCAACGCTGAGGGCTTTGGAGTGGCTGAAATCAAAACGCAGACGATCTGCTGCATTCAACGATCCACGCTGGGCCACATGATCACCTAAGGCACCGCGAAGCGCCTCGTGCAACAAGTGGGTCACAGAGTGGTTGGCACGAATGGATGTACGACGCGCGTTATCCACTTCAAGAACCGCCGCCTGCCATTTGGTAATGCTACCTTTTTCGACTGTCGCAATGTGGATAAACACTCCAGCTGACTTGCGGGTATCCGTCACACGGGCCGTTCCACTTTCGGTGCGGATCACACCAGTGTCACCAACTTGGCCACCGCTTTCCGCGTAAAACGGTGTTTGGTTCAAAGCGATCTGAACCTTGCCACCCTCTTCAACCTTATCCACCAAAGCTCCATCGGCGACCAAGCCAACGATCTGGCCTTCCGCTGTTTCAGTGTCATAACCAAGGAAGTCAGTCGTTCCAGCCTCGTCAACGACTTCAAACCAAACGGTTGCGTCTGCCGCTTCGCCAGAACCAGACCAGGCCGCACGGGCCTTGGCCTTTTGCTCTGCCATCGCCGTGTCGAACCCTTCAGTGTCCACACCACGACCCTTTTCGCGCAAAGCGTCTTGGGTTAGATCCAGTGGGAAACCGTATGTATCATAAAGCTTGAACGCGGACGCGCCGGAAAGATCGGCACCTTCAGCCAAGCTGTCAACTTCATCATCTAGCAATTTCAAACCACGATCCAGCGTCTGTTTGAAACGCGTCTCTTCTTGATGCAGCGTCTCAGTGATCAAGGACTGTGCCTGACCCAACTCGGGATAGGCAGCGCCCATTTGTTGAACCAAGGCTGGCACCAGCTGGTGCATCATCGGGTCTTTGACACCCAACAGATGCGCGTGACGCATCGCGCGGCGCATAATACGTCGCAGCACGTAACCACGGCCCTCGTTGGACGGCATAACGCCATCGGCCATAAGGAATGATGTCGAACGCAGATGGTCGGCAATAACGCGGTGATGCGTGTTGCCCGGACCATCCGGATCAGAGCTAGAGGCATCCGCACTGGCCTCAATCAGGCTGCGCATGAGATCAGTGTCGTAGTTGTCGTGCTTGCCTTGCAAAAGCGCACCAATACGCTCAAGGCCCATGCCGGTGTCGATAGACTGCATATCCAGCGGAACCATGCTGCCGTCAGCGAACTGTTCGTTCTGCATGAACACAAGGTTCCAAATCTCAATAAAACGATCGCCGTCTTCCTCAGGTGAACCGGGAGGGCCGCCCCAAATGTGATCGCCGTGGTCAAAGAAGATTTCAGTACATGGACCACATGGACCCGTTGGGCCCATACGCCAGAAATTGTCATCTGTTGGAATACGAATGATCCGGTCATCAGAAAGACCTGCAACCTTTTTCCACATATTCGCAGCTTCGTCATCTGTGTGATAAACTGTCACCAACAGGCGGTCTTTTGGGATGTCGAATTCTTTGGTCAGCAATTCCCAAGCGAACGGAATGGCCTCCGTTTTGAAGTAATTGCCAAAGCTAAAGTTACCAAGCATTTCAAAGAACGTGTGGTGACGTGCGGTGTAGCCCACGTTGTCCAGATCGTTGTGCTTGCCGCCAGCACGTACGCATTTTTGCGCGGATGTTGCGCGGTTATAGTCGCGGGTTTCGACGCCTGTGAACAGGTTTTTGAACTGCACCATGCCAGAGTTTACGAACATCAACGTTGGGTCGTTGCGCGGCACCAACGGGCTAGAAGGGACGATTTGGTGTCCCTGTTTTTCAAAATAGTTCAAGAAGGTCGAGCGGATATCATTTAACGTGGGCATATGTCGTGCGCCTTATGGCAAATATTGCGTTATTAGTCTGTTGAGATCAGAAATACCGCCCCACCCAACAACTGTCCACAGTGCACAGGCCATAGAATGCAACAAGGCGCCCCGCTCTGGGACGCCTTGTCAAACTATTAGTGACCAAAATTGGTCGATGAACAGGTTCTTAACCTTCTAGAACGCCATCATCTTCTTTTTTCTCATGTTTTGGCATGTCGAAATCCAAACCGTGCGATGCGCGGATTTTATCTTCGATCTCTAGTGCGATGCTCTCGTTCTCTTTCAAGAAGACCTTAGAGTTTTCACGCCCTTGCCCCAGTCGCTCATCACCATAGCTGAACCAAGCGCCTGATTTATCAACGATGCCTGCTGCAACGCCCAAATCAAGCAGTTCGCCCATTTTTGAGATGCCTTCGCCATACATGATGTCGAATTCAACTTTCTTGAACGGTGCCGCCACCTTGTTTTTGACAACTTTAACACGTGTCGCGTTGCCGACCACTTCTTCACGGTCCTTCAAAGCGCCAATACGGCGAATATCTAGACGAACAGATGAATAGAACTTTAGCGCATTGCCGCCTGACGTCGTTTCAGGAGAGCCAAACATGACGCCAATTTTCATACGGATTTGGTTGATGAAAATAACCATGCAGTTGGAACGGCTGATCGAACCCGTCAGTTTGCGCATAGCTTGAGACATAAGGCGTGCCTGAACACCAACAGAGCTGTCGCCCATATCACCTTCAAGTTCTGATTTCGGCGTCAAAGCAGCAACCGAATCCACAACAACCATGTTTACCGCGCCAGAGCGCACCAACGTGTCAGTAATTTCAAGCGCTTGCTCACCTGTATCAGGCTGTGAAATCAGCAACTCATCGATATCGATGCCAAGTTTTTTCGCGTATTGTGGGTCAAGTGCGTGCTCAGCATCCACAAATGCGCATACGCCGCCTTTCTTCTGCTGTTCTGCAATACAATGCAGTGTCAGCGTGGTTTTTCCCGATGATTCAGGGCCATAGATCTCAATGATCCGCCCCATTGGTAGGCCGCCTATGCCCAATGCAATGTCCAAACCAAGGGAACCAGTTGAACTGGCTACGATGTCTTGAATGGCACCTTCTGCGCCCAATTTCATGATCGAACCTTTGCCAAACTGGCGTTCGATTTGTGCCAATGCGCTGTCTAGCGCCTTTTGCTTATCTGCTGATTTTTTGTCTGTCATAGTTAAAAGATCTGCCGTTGCCATTGCGTTCATCCCTTAGTGTCACACCCATGATGTGGCGGCAATGATTGCCTCACCTATATCTAGGGTATTTCAGTTATGTTCTCATTATGTTCCCATTAAGACCAAAAGCAGAACATTTCAAGTAAATTGTTAACGACCTGCAAAGTACCTGCTGTAGAACAACCTGATTTTATGTCGATTTTGGTTAATTAAAACTGAATACAGAACGTTTTAGCCAGCGAATGACCATTCCATCGCGACTACAAACGTATTCACGGTGCAAGCACCCTCAGTTCTAAGACTAATGCACGACACAAGAGCAAAATACAAAAAAGGGGTAATGGCGGATCGACAGTCCGTATAAGTATCTGCGATAACAACCCATAAAACCGCAATTTTGTTTATATAAATTGGGTTAATTGTTTTCAATCAGTCCAAAGCATGCCATACAATTCTTATACATTCCAACAAATTTGTGGGGGCGAATGTGGGGGCAAAATGACAAAGCGTAAATTAACTTCTCAATTCCTGAACTCTAATCTCGAAAGTGGTCGCTATTACGATGACGGGGGGGCCGGCCTTAATTTACACGTTCGCAATAGCGGCTCAAAAAACTGGTCACAAAAGATTAGGTTTCAGGGCAAACAATACGAATTGGGCCTTGGCAGCTTCCCAATGGTCTCCCTTGCAGAAGCACGGAGTATCGCAGCACAAAACAAATCGAATGTGGGGAAAGGCATAAATCCCAAATTTGAAGCTTCAGCGCCAAAAACAATCCCTACATTCTCGGAAATATCCAAACTAGTAGTCACACTCAAGCATAACGAACTTTCAAATGAAAAACACAAAGCTCAGTGGTCATCTACCCTTGTCCGCTACGCCTACCCTATTTTGGCAAACATACCGGTCAACCTAATAACTGTTGATCACGTGCTGCAGGCTCTGGAGCCGATTTGGTTGACAAAAAATGTAACAGCAAGGCGCACGCGCAGTCGAATTGAAGCCGTACTAAACTACGCAATTGTTAAGAAATATATGCCCGCACCGAATCCAGCCGTTTGGCAGGGAAACCTATCCGCATTGCTACCATCATTACCAACAGATCCTGGCACAAATCACATGCCAGCGTTGCAACTCAAAGATGTCCAACGTTGGTGGTTAGAATTGCAAAATCGTAATGGCACAGGTGCAAACGCCCTAAAATTGTTGATTTTAACCGGAGCGCGATCAGGCGAAGTCCGAGGTATGACTTGGGACGAAATACACTTCTTTAATGAGGAGGAAACTCAACGACGCGGGTACCTTGGCATTTGGCAAATTCCAGCACGTAGAATGAAAAGCAGGCGGGACCATCGAGTGCCACTCACGCACGAAATGATCAGATTGATCAGAGGCAACAACAAGCGCGATGGTCTAATTTTTCCATCATCAAAAGGCACGCCCATCTCTGACATGACCATGTCAGCGTTGATGAAACGAATGCATAAATCAGATGACATTGGTTTTGTTGATGCAAAATCAAATAAACCAGCAGTACCTCATGGTTTACGCTCAACCTTCCGAGATTGGGTAGCGGAAAACAATCAATCTCGAGAGGCCGCAGAACTGCAGCTCGCTCACAAGTTTGGCTCCGCTCTAGAGCATACATATTATCGGACTGATCTTATAGATCAACGCGCTAAGCTTCTGGATAATTGGATTCAGTTTCTAAAAAACGTAAATGCTGGCTGGGATTAAGAAAATGACTGAAAATCGTGATCTATTGGAAGTTAAAGTCGTAGAGGTTTTACGTAAACACTTTGAGGAAGCATCAGATTACGACATTAACATTGAAGCTATGAGAGTTACTTTACCCTTAAAGATTGGAACCAAGGCAGAGTACACACGCCAATGGAAAACTTTGATCCGCGGTGAAATCAAAAATATACGCAAATTACAGGCGCTAACAATTGAAACAACAGCAATCATTGAAAAGCTTCACTCTTCGTCTCTAATCCAGATTGCTAATGCGTGGTCGCCTCTCGATGGCAAAGAACGCAACGTAAGCGAATATCGAAATTCCATAAATGAAATTAAAAACAAAATCAGTGAATTAACGTGCGTACTTCATCTTGGGGAACAAAACATTAAAGATCGCTATCCACAACATGAAACTGAAATGGGGCGCGAACGGAAAGATGGTGCAACAATGTGCGCCTACATGGCTGGATTATCATTTTTTTACCTCAAGGATAAACGTCCAACGGTTATTTATGACCCTTATGAAGAGGCATCCAAAGGACCATTCCTGGATTTAGTTTCTGATCTATTTTTTGCCTTAAATATTGAGGCTAACGCTGAGGCTAGTGCAAGAAAAGCAGCAAAATCTTTTAGGAAAGAAACTCACCCCGTCACTGGCGCATTTCTTCCATTATTCACGTAATACGAGTTGCTCTAGCGTTCCTGCATGATCTAAATTTGTAGGAGGTGTACCAAAATGGTGCCGCAAATTCTTCGCCGCAAGCAACTTGAAACACGGTTGGGTTTATCCCGAAGCTCTATCTATAAAATGATGGCAGATGGGAAGTTTCCTTATCCAATCAAACTTGGAAATCGATCAGTCGGTTGGATATCTTCTGACATTGAAAAATGGCTAGAAGACCTTCAGGTCGCTCAAAATGACTAACCAGGAATACCCCCCCCGCCCCTCCAAATATAACGGGTTAACCCCAGTAAATATTACCTCACACAGAGAGCGCGACGATAATTATCAGCACGTCATCGTACAGCTTGATCCACGTTGGCGCATTATTGAATGCCGAGACGCTATTCAGTGGATTATCCAGAAGCGTTCTGCAGAACCCCTGAACCCAGGCTATTGGCTTGGTGCAAGCTACGTTACTGACCGAAACAAGCTGATCGAGCTGAGTACAGCTCTAGGATTGCTCTCAGAGCCATCTTCAAGGGCTGTGCTGGAAGCTCTTCCATCAAGCGTAACTGAGCTGCGCAAATAGTTAACCCACGGCGCTATGACCGTGGGCTTGGATGGCATGTAATTTTACAGGTTACCCATCCACTCTACCTGATTGGTCGATGCGCCTCAATGATGAGGCACTTAAAATGCAAGACAATACGTCAAGCGGAGAGCTAAACAGCTCTGCATATATTTCGATACTGAGAAATCACCGGTGGATGGGCAAACGTTTCTTTTTGGACGATGACGGCCAGTTACAAAAACAAGCAAACGGCTTGTTCAGCAAAGGCTATGTAACAGTACAAAATGCAAACAACGCTAAAGAACTGGCAGAGCTGGCGCAAAACCTCACACCAAAAGACGCACTTTGCCTTGGTCAGCCCAGAGGCGTAAATGCTTTAGGTACTGCACCAGTTGCAACACGACAGGCACAGCAGGCATTGGTCAACAGTTCTGTACCAATTCTCTCTCGCACCAAAGACGACTTTAGCTTTGGGCAGGGTCAGGGTTGGCTGCTACTGGATTACGACACAAGAGGCCTCTCAGAGGCGGTTTTCTCCAGAATAGAACAGCTTGGTGGTATCATGAATGCCCTGCATCATGTGTGGCCAGAACTGGAAAACAGTGACTTCGTGGTTCGCCCTTCATCATCTGCCGGTGTGCATATTATTGGCGATCCAGCACCTAGTGTCAGTGGCTTTCACATGTTCGTTCGCCTGAAACGAGCTGCCGACATCCCACAGGCTCTTAAAACACTCCACAGCCGCTGCTGGCTACACGGTCTGGGATACCACATGATCAGCAAGTCAGGACATTTGCTGGATCGCTCCATCGTCGACATTACTGTTGGTAGCCCTGAGCGTTTAATATTCTCAGCACCACCAGTATTAGGCGAAGGCATTGTACGCGAACATCAGTATGCAGCCGTTCATCAAGGCGTCGAGATGCCATGCCCCAAAGCGCCGTTCGGGGCGCAGTGGAGCCGCGCACGCGACATAGATCGTCAACGGTCCCAACCTGATGCTGCCAAACAGCGTTCGATATATTTGCGTAAATCGATAGAGGACCGGCAGGCAAGTCATGGTGGGTCCTACGTTTCCGCGGAGGCGATAGTCTTGAACCGGATTGAAGGACGACAGCTGCTTGATGACGATGTTTTGCACCTCCCCTCAGGGGCGACAGTCACCGTTGGTGATATTCTTGATCAGATAAAACTCGGTGAACGCATTAGCTGTGCTGACCCAATCGAGGGGCGAGAATACAACCCCACAGCAGCAGCTGTCTTGTGGGAGCTACCCCATAAGTTTCCAGCTCTGATCAGCCACGCACACGGCGAACTTACGAGGTATAGTTTTGCGCGCTTTTCTTCAGCTGGAGCCAAGTCTTGGGAGGTGGCGTAATGAAGACCAATGTTAAAACCCTGTCGGACTTAGATCTCGCCATCATGCTGGAAGATCAGTTTGGAACTGAAAACCTTATCAAGGCTCCATCTGGAATTTGGCACTTTAATGGCCTGACTTGGCGTCTGCTCTCTGATGACGAACTAAAAGCTGCAGCGACCATTTTACTTGCCGAAAGGGTAGACAGTGTTATGAGGAGCCGCCTTTCGGGAATGCTTGAGGTGTTTAAAACCTATAACTGGATATCGAATGTCGACTTTGAACTGGGCGACCCCAGCATTGTGGTTATGGCGGATGGTTACCGAGCTTATAGTTCTGGGGCGTGGAACAAAATTGATGCGGATCGTGAGCTGCGCCGCAGGATATGTCTTCCAGCGTCCTATACTGAAGCGCGACCCGAGCAGTTCGACAAGTTTTTACGTGACATACTGTGCGATGCAGAGGGCAAACCTCTTACCGACAGCGAGGTTCTCACAGAATTGATATGGGAGATGTTGGGTTATTGTTTGGCGACCCATACCCGTTATGAACGCTGTTTTATACTCTGTGGACCCGGCGCGAATGGCAAAAGCGTTTTGGGTGCCGTTGCAAAAGCTATGGTTGGCCGTGCCAATACTGCCTCCATTCAGCCTGCCCAAATGGGCAGTGTATTCCAACGCTCTAATCTCGAGGGAAAGCTGCTCAATCTTGTCACCGAGCTTAATCAGAAAGAGGAGCTACAAGACGGTTTGCTCAAGGCCATCGTATCCGGTGAAATGATGTCCGTGGAGCGTAAGTTTCAGCCAGTGCGGGAGATTGAACCATTTGCCAAACACATCATCCTGACAAACCACCTGCCGCGTATAAGCGATTATTCCGATGGGTTGTTCCGCCGTGTCAGCATCATTCCATTGCAACGGCAGTTTCTAGGAGCTTCGGCAGACCCGCTCCTAATCAACAAACTAACGGGGGAGCTGGATGCGATTACATCATGCGCACTCGACGCGCTCGGGCGGCTCATTGATCGAAACGGCAACTTCACTGAACCACAGAGCTGCCTTGCCGCAAAAGATACATGGCGGTCAGACAACAATCACATCATGCAGTATATCGCAGAGCGCGTATATCCCACCCCCCATGGCAGCGTATCCGTACAGGATATGTATGAAGATTATCGCAACTGGTTTGCCTCCACTGGTCTGCGCGGGCAGCTGGGCCGCAAACAGTTTGCGAACCGCGTTGAGGCTGCTGGCGTCACAAAATCCTCGCGGCGCAGTCAGGGCTACTTTTTTATGAATGTGAGCCTGCGATGAGCGCGCCGGATGTACAAAGTGTACTTTGCGTAGTTTCTTCTGAAACCTCTAATAACAGGGATGTTAGTCCTGATTCATCTCGTAGATTTCCTAGAAAGTACAGAAAGTACGCAAACTACACTCCTTGGCCTACGCCATGTGAAGTGGCAGTTGAGATGCAAACGATGGTGCGGTGCGAGTATACGGCGGCCGCATCTCGAGACTGGGCAGCATTCGACTGGGCTGAGCATTGCCTTAAACAAAAGCGTGGCATCAAAGACGATGACATTTGTGTCAGTTACGTCTGGAGGCAGTGGCAGTTTGGGTGAGACTTACGTCAACACCCCGTTCATGAAGAAGGTCCTCCATATTACGGAGCGAAAGCGGGAAACAGACATACAGCATTACTGCAAGTCGGATGATGTCTGGACTGGTTTTAAAGTAGCGAAAAGGAGACTGTTTTGTCATTCAAAGATGCTACAAAGCAGCCCTGCCCGCTTCAAGCTAGTTTAATCTGACAGTACCCATCCAGGTGCCATTGCCAGTTCGAGTGTTACCCTGCCCTATTCTTACGGATTTCTCCCGCGAACTTTGACCCAAAACGTTCAACCCAAAACCGAACTGTTTCATGACATATATCGATGCCACGTTCATTCAAGATGTCTTCCACCTGACGAAAACTCAATGGATAACGTATCTAATGCATCACTGCCAATCGGATGATTTCAGGTGAAGTCTTGAAATATTTGAAGGAAGAACATGCTGTCATTTACCAAAAATAGGGATCGACCGCAAAACCGTCAAGTTTGTCTGACAATACCGTCTAATCGGTATCGGTCAATGTTAGGCAGGGATTTTCAAATTGAATAGAACAAGCAACCTCAGACGAACCTTATTCGCCGCAGACAAATCCAAAGCGCCTAAAATATAGGCGGTCACTTAAGCGCCCTTGCAAGGAACGCTTGTGTCTCTGGGCGTTGGGGCGCGTCGAATACTGCCTCAGGCGGACCTTCTTCGATGATACGCCCGCTTTGAAGGAAACAGACCTTATCGGCGGCCTCACGTGCAAAACCCATCTCATGGGTGGCCAAAACCATCGTCATGCCCTGATTTTTCAGCATCAAAAGCACGTCCAACACTTCGCCCACCAACTGCGGGTCAAGCGCAGAGGTGATTTCGTCAAAAAGCATCACCTCGGGACGCATCGCCAATGCACGCACAATAGCCACACGTTGTTGTTGCCCACCTGAAAGCTGATCAGGGTAGTTGTCGATCCTGTCGGCAAGGCCGAATTTGGTGAACAACTCTTCAACTTCGCTACGCAATTCGTCACGCGATTTCCCATGCACACAGCGCGGCGCAAGCATCGCATTTTCGAGCGCTGTCATATGCGGGAACAGATTAAAGCTCTGGAAAACCATCCCGATCCGCGCACGTACTTTTTGTGGGTTCAAACCAGGTTCGGCGATATCTTCACCATCCAAATATATCGCGCCATCCTCAACCGGTTCTAACAGGTTAATACAACGCAACAGCGTGGATTTTCCCGCACCCGATGCCCCGATAAGGCAAACCATCTGACCTTGTTCCACATCCAGATCTATGCCGTCACAAACCGTCACATTCCCAAAGCGCTTGATCACGCCGCGCAGTTCAAGTTTCGCCATTAACTGCGCGCTTTCTGTTGCTTGGCCATCAGGTAGTCGGCATAGCGTGTTGCGGGAATTGTGACGATCAAAAAGATGATGGCAGCCCCCACATAAGGCGTGAAGTTTGCAGTAAGGGATTTGAAAACCCCCGCTTGGCGAAAGATCTCGACAGGGCCGATAAAGCTCAGCAATGACACGTCTTTTTGTAACGCAATCAGCATATTCATCTGGGACGGCACCACATTGCGCACCGCTTGTGGTAAGACCACATAGCGCATGACATGCCTCTCTGATAGGCCCAATGACAACGCAGCAGAGCGTTGGCTGTGATGCACGCTTTCGATGCCAGAGCGAAAGATTTCAGCCACATAGGCCGAATAGGTCAGGATCAGCGCCAGCGACCCCCAGATATAAGGCGAATTATACGGACGCGGCAGGCCAAGACCCGGGATACCAAAGCCGATTAGATAGACCGTCAGTATGACAGGCACACCACGGAAAACATCGGTGAAAACGGCACCAAAGATCCGCAGCGGAAAGAACGCAGGGGATTTCGCATCGCGTGCGAGGGCGATCAAAAGCCCAAGAATAGCAATCGCAGGCGCACACAATGCGAAGATCATCACATTGACTTTGAAAGCCTCCAGCAGTTTCGGAAAGGTATCGGCCAGCACTCCACTGTTGAAAAAGCTGCGTTGCACCTTTTCCCAACCCGGTGCCATTGGCACAAACATCACAATCGCTGCGATGACCAAAGCGGTACTTGTGCCCGCAATGATCAGCGACCGGCGGCGCTGTGCCGCTTCATAGCGTTGACGGCGGGTCATACCCACCGCTTGGTTATCGCTCACTTTACTTGATCAGCGGAACACCAGTGGTGTCCTGTAGCCAAGTCGCCTCAATCGCGGCGAGCGTACCGTTCTCGGTGATCGCGGCAAGCGCTTCGTCAACGCAGGCCTTCAACGATGAACCCTCTTCCATCAACATGCCAAACTGGTCAGGATTGTCTGTCATGTCTGGCGCGAACTGGCCCACAACCTTTGAGCCTTCGATCATCACCGCGCTTAGGAACAGTGCCGTTGGCAAATCAAACAAAGCAGCGTCAATCTGGTTTGCGCTCATCGCGGCGTTAACATCTGCGTTGTCGCCATAGATCAACGGATCATCGGTGGGCTGGATCACGGTTTCAATCTTTGGCAAAGCCGTTGTCGATCCCATCACGCCCCATTTCAGATCACGCAGCGCGTCCAATGTTGCGGCCGTATCGACCGCGCCCGGTCCAACCAGAACTGCCATCGGTGCAGTGTAATAGGGGATTGAAAAATCAACCATCTCGCCCCGCGCGGCAGTGATTGAATACTGCTGGATGTTCACGTCAAAGCTTTTGGCACCTGGTTGTATCGCCTCGTCGAATGAAGTGCGAACCCACGTGACATCATCCGCGGCAAAACCCATTTCAGTCGCAACGGCATAGGCAACCGCGGCCTCAAACCCTTGCCCGCTTTCAGGTGCATCATCAATCACCCAAGGGTAATAGGCAGGGTTGCCTGTGGCGATTGTCAGCGTCCCTTCGGTCAGGGTTTTGCCCGCCGCACAATGCCCACCCGCAAATGCGGTAGTGGACATTAAGGCAAGGAACATAGCGGAAAGTGATAGAATCCTGGACATGGGAGCAAACCTTTTGTTGAACGAGTTGAGTAAAACATAGAGCCGACTGTATGGACTGTCCAGCGCGATCGGCCGCCGAGGTGCTGTCAGAAAAATGCGAACCAGTCTCTGCAAGGACAATGAGGCTGCCCCTTATGCCACGCCCGTTGAGGCGTTGTTACACACCTCCAACCCAATCAAAATCCAGCGGCTAGCCCGTCTTTGCGTGGATCAGATCCTGACGCATACCCGCCCTCAGGCAAGCGGCAAATCAATTGCGCCCCGCCAAAGCCAAAGGCATTGTCTGGCGCTTCAAGCTCGATCTTGTGGCCCATCACTGCCAAAGCGTCTAAGCTCACGGCAGGCATCGTATCCTCACAGGCGAGCACCAACCCCTCAACAAAGCGCCAGCGTGGAGCATCCGCGGCCATCTGCGGATCTTGCCCCCACACTTGGGTTCGCAACACCATTTGAACATGGCCTTGCGCCTGCATTGGCCCGCCCATGACGCCAAAGCTCATCAATGGTCCGTCAGGGCCCATCAAAAATCCAGGAATAATCGTATGAAACGGGCGTTTGTTCGGCCCAACCAGATTTGGACTATCGGGATCGAGCGAAAACCCAGCACCGCGATTTTGCATTGAAATACCTGTTCCGGGAATAGCTACGCCAGACCCAAACCCTGCATAGTTTGATTGAATGAACGACACCATCATTCCAGACGCATCCGCAGTTGTCAGATAGACAGTGCCGCCGTTTTTAGGCGCACCAGCGTTGAAATCTTGAGCGCGGGTCTCGTCAATCAGGCTCGCGCGGCTGGCCAAATAGGTTTCATCAAGCAAAGCCTCAGATGTCACATCTGTCATATGCTCGCCATCTGCGACAAAGGTCTCTGCGTCCACAAGGGCCAGCTTCATCGCTTCAACTTGCAAATGGATTGCCAGAGGATTATCTGCGTCCAGCTCGCGAATGCGGGTATGCGAGAGAATTCCCAAAGCCATCAGCGCCGCGATCCCTTGGCCATTTGGCGGAATTTCGTGCAATTCCAGATCGTCGAACTTTTTCGAGATCGTACCGCACCAGTCAGCCTTGTGCGCAGCCATGTCTTCACGATTTAAGGCCGCTCCGTGCTCAGCTGCAAAATCGCAAATCACGTCGGCTAGCTCACCTTTATAGAACGCCTCGCCTTTGGTCTGTGCGATCAGTTGAAAGGTCTTTGCCAGCGGCACATTCACAAACCGTTCGCCTGCTTTGGGGGCCTCGCCATTTGGCAAAAACGTTTCTGCAAATCCTGGAAAATGGCCAAGATCTGTCGCCGCGCGCCGCCATAATTCTGCGATAACAGGCGTGACGATAAATCCGTTTTGCGCATAGTCAATCGCTGGGCCAAATAAATCGGCAAACGGCAGCTTTCCGAACCGACCTGACAAGGCCACCCATGAGGATACCGCACCTGGTACGGTCACGCTTTCCCAGCCGCGAAAGGGCATCTGATCATATGCGGCAAACCGTTCAGGGTTCCAGCCTGCGGGAGAGCGACCAGAGGCATTTAGGCCGTGCAATTGCTTGCCGTCCCAGAGGATCGCAAAGGCGTCAGATCCCATGCCATTGCCTGTTGGCTCCACCAATGTCAGCGTAATCGCCGTGGCAATCGCGGCATCGACCGCGTTGCCACCTTTTGTGAGCATCGAAAGCCCCGCTTGCGCTGCCAAAGGGTGCGAGGTTGTTACTACGTTGTCAGCCAGAACAGCAGAGCGACGCGAAGGGTAGAGATTGTGGGCGCGGAGTTTCATGGGTGCGTCTTCTTTCATGTCTAGGTCAAAGTAAGGCGGAATTTGAGAGGGGTTAAGCCGTATCAAGTAAATTCTTCGCCATCATCATATGAACACCTTTTTCCCGGTTAACAGTCTGTGTGATGCGCAAATTACCCGCAAGGCTACACAGCATATAGGCGTCTTCTCGGCTGATCTGGGCACGCTGGGAAACTAGCGTGATCATGTCGCGCAATGCCATCTCGACACAGCGATCAAGGTCAGCGTCCATGCCCATCGTGATGAAATGGGTCGGCGTTTCGGCCTGGGGATAGATCAGCTTGCGATCTTTGAGAACGCTCAACCGGAATCGACCTTGTAGCGCAGTTTCAATCGCTGTGACGCAAACCTCGCCATCGCCTTGCGCGCCGTGCCCGTCGCCACACGAGAACAGCGCGCCTTCCATTTGAACTGGCAGATACAGCGTTGTGCCTGCCACCAATTCCTTGTTGTCGATATTACCGCCATGCACCCGTGGCTCTATCGTTGAAATACGTCCCCACGTGGGCGGCGGCGCGACACCCATCACGCCAAAAAACGGGGCCAGTTTCAGCTCAAGCCCCCATGGCAATGTCGCAATGCCGCGCTCTGCATCTAGCGGAATGATCGTATGGTGCACGTTTGGGAAATCCTGTGGCAATGTCCCTTTGAGGGGGCCAAGATAATTAAACCCCCAATCTTGTCGCAAAGACACATCCAAGATATCAATCTGCAAAACATCGCCCGGCATCGCGCCTTGCACCGCAACCGGTCCAGTTAAGATATGCCCTGGCATTGTAGGCAGCCCGGCGGCGTGAAGGTCCAGCAATTCTGGTGGCACATGGAACCCAGCGCCCGGTAGGTTTTGGGATCCACCAGAGACGGTATCGATTACCACTTCATCACCACTCGAAATGGTCATGGCAGGTGGTAGTGTTGCATCGAAGTAACCCCAGTGACAGGTTTTGCGCGATGCGCCTAGCATGTTCTGTGTCATAGTATGCCTCCGTTAGGATATTGATCAGTTAGCGCGCTGGCCTGACAAAATGCCCTCGATCAAGATTTGCACACGAAGCGCCTCTTGGATCGTGGCGAGGCGGTTCGGTTTGCCATTCATCAAAAGAACCATGTCATCCAATTGCGCCTTCAACCCTGTCGCGCGCGTATCCTTCGGGTCTGAGGACGAGGGTTCAAATCGACCGCCCGATGACACGGTGTCGATGGCGAATTCTGAAATCCTTCTGCTCGTTTTGGAGCCCTTTACCGTGACCTCTTGGCGATCAGGCTGCGCGCCGCCAACACTGCCCATGATCGTCACGGGTAGGCCCGCACCATTTACCAATCGCGCGGCAACATGGGTTTCGCACAAATCCCCTTGTGCAGGATATTCTGGCTCTGCCCAGACCAATTCAAGCGGCCCTAAGATACGTTCGCTCAAGAATAGGAAGTGCGAGATCACTTCACGAGTCATGCCGCCCTCATCGCGAAACCGCAGCCAGTCTGCCGTCTGTTGCCATGCGCGCGGCCAATGCGCATAGTTTACGACAATGTCGACTCCCATCAAATCGCCCAATGCACCGCCTTTGGCCGCCGCTGAGACATCCGTGAGCACGTGCCCAGCTGCTTGAGTAAAATTCACTGCACTGGGCACGCCAGCTGCCGTTAGCTTGCGCACCAATTCACGGCTCTCTTCCACATCTACGCCAAGTGGTTTCTCAAGAAACACTGCTTTGCCCTGCGCCAAAGCGCTCAGAGCATACGCTTTGCGCGGGACAGGTGGGCAGGCGAGATATACCAAATCAACGTTATTGATCGCCACCTCTGCATTAAACGCTATCACAGCATTAGGTGCTAATTTCATCGCAATCTGACAGGCGACGGCATCTGGATCCCAAATCGTTTCAACCACAAACTCAGGATGAAGCGTCATATGTTCAAGCATGCGTTGACCCATGATCCCCAAGCCAATAATTGCCGTTTTGATAGCCATCACTCTTTCCCTTCGAATGCCACCAGTGAGGCAGCGAGTTTTGCACAAGTCCATACTGCTCTATTTGGAATGACAGTATAGACAGTGAAAATACCGACTGCACAACTGCAACGTATTGGCGCAAAGGAGAGTGCAGGCCTGAACTGCTTAACGGCAATTCAAAACTGTTCAGAAAAGGAACTCGCATTGATCCAGCCCACCGCTGCGTTCAAAGACAATTTGCTCCTTTTGCCATCAATCGAGAGCCTTGCGCGTATCGAGCTAATTAACTCAGCCAGCGGCGGGGTGCTGTCAGACTAATGATTGCAAGCATCAGATTGATGGGGCAATCGAAATTTATGCGCTCAATAATTGACGCCACTCAGCCAGAGCAGCGGCACGGTTTAGCTTGAAATTGGTGCGTGAATAGAGATGGCGTTCCTGATTGAAATGGTTCTGAATAGACGCGTGGACCGAGACGAATTTCTGTAACGTTGCCGTTCGTCGAAATCTTAGCATCGCCCTCTCTCGTCGCCTGAACGGTAAATGAGAGTTCTCAGCTCTGTTGTTTACCCAGCGACCTGTTTCTTGCCGGTCAGAATTTCCTATGATCACCATCGCTGCGCGGTAGGAACGTAGTTTGTCAGTCACTATAATTCTAGGCTGGCCACTGCGCTTCATCGATTTTCTTATGAATTTCAACGCAGCCTTGCGATCTCGGCGCTTACTTACATAACTCTCAAGCACCTCACCTTCGTGATCTACAGCACGCCAAAGGTTGAGGTGCCCCTAGTTTCCTAGACACCAGCCTCTTTCATTTTCCTTTGTTTGATT
>JAPKAB010000055.1 GCA_028825475.1 Ascidiaceihabitans sp.
GGGGTTCTAGTGTTACTCCAACAGAGTCGCAAGTGCTTTCTTCATAGAAAGTGAACTTTCTTTGGAATTCCTGCTGAGGTCAAAGATGCCTTTGTTTTCAAAGGAGAGTTATCCACAAGCTCTACAAGAAAGCTATTAGTTTTCGCCAAAAGCAGGACTGTTTACGTCATTGCGCGCAAGCGACCAAAAGCAAAACTTCATCGGTGTTCCTTTGTATCGTTCAGCACCCAAGTCGTACATTCGCATTAGCACTGCCTAACCAACGTATATGGCCGCTTAAAACGCAGCATTAATACTGGAACTCAGGGAGCCCACGTAATTCCTACCGCACAGGCTAAGCTACTACTTATTGTTATAGTGTCCGGCTGGTTTAAGTTTGAGCGTCAAAAATGGTTCTTCCACAAATTGACACCTCAACGTGGCGCAATTCATGTTGGGAAACTGACGAAACAACATAGCGTTGAAACGCCATACTCATTATTACCGTAAACAACGGGCCTGATAAATCTCGATGCAGTGCCCACGACATGCCAATAGGAGGCTACATTGAGCAAATTAGATCCCAAAGACCTTAGATCACGCCAGTGGTTTGATAACCCCGACAATCCAGAAATGACTGCACTATATCTAGAGCGGTATCTGAACTACGGGTTAACACGTCAGGAACTACAGTCTGGCAAGCCTATCATCGCGATTGCGCAGACTGGTAGCGACCTTAGTCCTTGTAACCGTCACCATATAGAATTGGCGAAACGGGTTCGCGACGGGATCATCGCAGCAGGTGGTGTCCCAATGGAGATGCCCGTTCATCCTATTCAAGAGACAGGCAAGCGCCCGACAGCCAGTTTGGACCGCAACCTTGCCTACCTTGGACTGGTCGAGACGTTGTTCGGTTACCCTGTAGACGGCGTAGTCCTTACTATTGGCTGTGATAAAACCACCCCTGCCCTTTTGATGGCAGCAGCAACAGTCAACATACCGGCCATTGCGCTTTCAGTTGGTCCGATGCTTAACGGCTGGTGGGACGGCGAACGCGCAGGCTCTGGTACCGTCATCTGGAAAGCCCGCGAAAAGCTTGCCGCAGGCGAGATCGACAATGATGGGTTCATGGAAATTGCAGCCGCGTCCGCACCATCCGTTGGCTATTGTAACACGATGGGCACTGCGACCACGATGAATTCACTGGCTGAAGGTCTGGGTATGCAACTGCCCGGTGCCGCCGCGATCCCTGCCCCTTACCGTGAGCGTGGACAGATCAGCTATGAAACGGGGCAGCGCATCGTTGATATGGTGTGGGAGGATCTACGTCCCTCCGACATTATGACACGCGAAGCCTTTGAAAACGCGATTGTCATCAACTCAGCTATTGGCGGCTCTACCAATGCACCTATCCACCTCAATGCGATTGCACGCCACTTGGACATTCCATTGTCCAATGATGATTGGCAGTCCGTAGGGCACAAAACACCATTGTTGGTTAACCTACAGCCAGCTGGTGAGTACTTGGGCGAAGACTTTCACCGCGCGGGTGGTGTCCCAGCTGTTGTTGGTGAATTGCTTGAGGCCGGTCTTCTTCCCTACCCCAATGCGATCACAGCCAACGGTCAAACAATGGGTGCAAACTGCGAAACCCGAAAAACCACCAACGGCGATGTCATCAAAACAGTGGCTGCCCCACTGATGGAAGCCGCAGGATTCATCAACCTGAAGGGCAACCTGTTCGACAGCGCAATTATGAAGACAAGCGTCATCAGCCCAGCATTTAGAAAGACATACCTCTCTAACCCTGACGACCTAAATGCCTTTGAAGGGCGTGCGATCGTGTTTGACGGGCCAGAAGATTACCACCACCGTATCGACGATCCTGCAGAGGGCATTGATGAAGGATGTATCCTTGTAATGCGAGGCGCTGGCCCCAAAGGCTATCCTGGCGGTGCAGAAGTTGTGAACATGCGCGCACCATCATACTTGCTGAAACAAGGGGTTGAGGCGTTGCCATGTGTTGGTGATGGCCGCCAATCCGGCACCTCTGGCTCTCCATCCATCCTAAACGCATCACCAGAGGCGGCAGACAATGGTGGTCTGGCTATACTGCGCACAGGCGATCAGGTGCGGATCGACCTGAACAAATGTACCGCGGATATTTTGATTTCGGACAAGGAGTTGGCTGCACGTCAAGTGACCTTGATGGCCGATGGCGGTTTCCCAGTGCCCGAAAGCCAATCGCCGTGGCAGCAATACTTCCGTGAGATGGTTCAGCCGTTCGACAAGGGTATGACATTGCGCGATGCACCGAACTATCGCGACATCGCACGCAAAAGCATGCCACGCGACAACCACTAATACCTAACTTCAATTATGGAAAAGGCCGCAGATTTCTGATCTGTGGTCTTTTGCGTTATAACTTAAGTGATCTTTACCTGACAAAGTCGAGAATTAGTTGAAAAACTTCACGGCATACAACGGTATACAGTCGACGCCACCTGATCGATCCGCTATGGAACGGCCAAACCACATTCATGAGGATTCCTATGTCTGATATCATCTACACAAAAGTCGACGAAGCACCTGAGCTGGCTTCTGCATCTTTCCTTCCGATCATCCAAAAGTTCGCAGCGGCAGCTGGCGTTTCTGTTGGAACCAAAGATATCAGCCTAGCTGGCCGCATTCTTGCGACTTTCCCTGAGCACCTCAAAGAAGATCAGCGTCAATCAGATGACCTAGCTGAGCTTGGTAAATTGGTGAAGACACCAGACGCCAACGTTATCAAGCTTCCTAACATCTCAGCATCAGTTCCACAGTTGGTGGCAGCAATCAAAGAATTGCAATCCCAAGGGTTCGCACTACCGGACTACCCTGAGACGCCGGAAACCGACGCAGAAAAAGAAGTTCGTTCAAAATACGATGGCCTTAAAGGCTCAGCTGTGAACCCAGTTCTGCGTGAAGGCAACTCTGACCGCCGCGCGGCAAAAGCTGTAAAAAGCTTTGCCCAAAACAACCCACACCGCATGGGCGAATGGAAATCCGACAGCAAAACACGCGTTGCAGCCATGTCTGGCGGCGACTTCTTCTCAAACGAAGTATCAGCAACTCTTGCTAAAGAGACTGGTGCCAAAATCGTTTTGGAAACAGCAAACGGCGAAACAGTCCTGAAAGACGGCCTGTCATACCCTGCTGGCACTGTTGTTGATGCAACATTCATGAGCGGCAAAGCTTTGGATGCCTTCCTTGCGGAAGAAATCGAAAAGACAAAAGCCGAAGGCACGCTATTCTCGTTGCACATGAAAGCGACGATGATGAAGGTCTCTGACCCAATCATCTTTGGACACGCTGTAAAAGCATTTCTCGCACCCGTCTTTGAAAAGCACGGCGAAACAATGGCAGACTTGGGTGTAAACCCTAACTCTGGCCTTGGCGATCTAATGGGCCGTGTTGAAGGCAACGCGGCAATCGTTGCAGATATCGAAGCCTGCATCGCATCTCGTCCACCAATGTATATGGTCGACTCTGATAAAGGCATCACAAACCTTCACGTACCTTCAGACGTCATCATTGACGCATCTATGCCTGCCCTTATCCGCGCTGGCGGCAAAGGCTGGGGCCCAAATGGCAGCGAGTCAGACACAAACTGTGTGATCCCCGATAATTCATACGCACCTGTCTACGACGAAAGCATCAAGTTCTTTAAGGAGAACGGCAAACTGAATCCAGCAACTGCTGGTACGGTTCAAAATGTTGGCCTGATGGCGCAAAAAGCTGAAGAATACGGCTCACACCCAACGACGTTCGAAATTGCGGAAGCTGGCACAGTCAAAATGATCCTTGATGATGGCACTGTATTGCACAGCCACGTTGTTGAAGCAGGCGACATCTGGCGTTCAGCCTCAGCGCGCAAAGCACCTATCGAGGACTGGGTAAACCTTGCGATTTCACGTCAAAAAGCAGAAGGCTGCAATGCAATCTTCTGGTTGGACGCTGACCGCGATCACGACGCTGAATTGATTGCTTACGTTAAGCCGATCTTGGAAGCCCAAGGTGTCGCAGACAAGTTCCAAATTATGGCGCCTCGCGAAGCGACACGCGCCTCACTTGAAATCATCACACGCGGTGAAAACTCAATCGCGATCACAGGCAACGTTCTGCGCGATTATTTGACCGACTTGTTCCCAATCTTGGAACTGGCAACATCAGCAAAAATGCTATCTATCGTTAAACTTATGAACGGTGGCGGCCTTTTTGAAACTGGCGCTGGTGGTTCCGCACCAAAGCACGTTCAACAACTGATGGAAGAAAACCACTTGCGTTGGGACAGCTTGGGCGAATTCTGCGCCTTGGGTGAAAGCCTAACATTCTTGGCTGATGCAAAGGGCAACGAGAAAGCCCGCGTATTGGGTAACGCTGTGGATGCTGCGACCCAAGGGATCTTGGACAATGGCCGTTCTCCTTCACGCAAAGTAAAAGAGCACGACAACCGTGACAGCCACTATTGGTTTGCCCGCTATTGGGCAGAAGCACTGGCCACGCAAGGTGATGACGCTGAGCTATCCGCACACTTCACACCAATCGCTGCTGCACTTGCTGCTAGCGAGACTGCAATCCTGTCAGAACTTGCAGAAGCCCAAGGCCCAGCCGTTGATTTAGGTGGATACTTCCACGGTGACGAAGCCAAAACAGCCGCCGTAATGCGTCCATCCAAAACGCTGAACGCAATCATCGGGTAAGACTGATAAAACTTCGAAAAAGCCGCCTGTCAGACAATGACAGGCGGCCTTTTTTGTTCAGTTTCGGAGCCATAAAAGTAGATCTTTAGCCCCCGCTAAACTAGCGTGTAGGTCACTACGCAAACGGCCATAACAAAACACAAATCAAACGATGTAATCAAAATATGTTGGGCTAAAATAAATTTAATTTCAGGGGTGGTTGGCAGAGACGAAGGGAGTTTCTACCATTGATAATATAGCTCTTAAATATAGACTATTATTGACTTTAGTTATTGTTAGTCTGGGTACAAACTGGGTACAAGTGTATTATGAGCAAATCTCTTGAGCAAGCTTGCCTTAGCAGAAATGGTGGCAAGCAGTACTACCTACAGTTCCACATCAAACCTTGGATGAAACGTTTACCTTGGTTTAGGCGATACATTGCACAGCACCCAAACAGAAAGAACGTCAAGGAGAGCCTGCGCACACCAAGTTTGTATACGGCACTGGAGCTACTTCATAAGCGACTGCCCGAAATGGGGCTAATATGGAGTGACACAGGTAACTCCCTAGAGCCATTACCAGCCAAAGAAATTGCCGTACTAAGCGAAGAGGGAGAGTACTTTGCAGCTCTGGAGCAACTGTCATCATTGCGTGATAGCCAACTCATACCAAAAATAGACCCAGCGCACCCCGACGCCCCTTCATTGCCACGAGACATTGAAGAAGAAATCTTAATAGAGGCAGTTGAGTTCGGCGCTCAAGGACCAGATCAGCCATCTACAGATGC
This sequence comes from Ascidiaceihabitans sp., assembly GCA_028825475.1. Classification (GTDB taxonomy): domain Bacteria; phylum Pseudomonadota; class Alphaproteobacteria; order Rhodobacterales; family Rhodobacteraceae; genus Ascidiaceihabitans. Next base: position 5,491 of record JAPKAB010000055.1, read on the forward strand.
AATTCAAGCTAGACATAACGCCAGAATGAAGGCTTATGATCGGATTGAGCGGAAAGAGGATCAGAGGCGCTTTCCAGCACCCCACCCCTACGAGGCTACCTTGTTATCTGCTGCTGCACTTCTCGTTTTAGAATATGAAGCGGATCACAGAACTAAGAAAGACACCGCCAAGATCACAACAGCAACGAAGAAGTTCTTGGCATGGCTTGGGCAGGATGATCTGCCTCTGAGGAAGATATCTCCAAACCACGTAAAGCAGTATGTGAGATACGCACGTGATGCCAATGTTCCTAAGAACACGTTCTCCGCTGAGATTGGTAAACTCAAGCAAATCTATGCACTAGCAATAGAGGAAGGACGGCTTGCCACAGACAGCATTAGCCCCTTTGCAAATGCAATCCTTAAGGGCTTTAAACCAGCTAAGGCTAAGGCCAGCTACTCCCCGCAACACGCAGAAATACTGACCCAAGAAGCTGCAGCAAAGAAGCGTAAGGATATCCTAATAAACGCTGGAGTGAGCTACTACACGGGAATGCGGAGCAGTGAGTTATATGAGTGCCACCTAAAAGACGTGGATGGCAATCTTTGTTTCGAGATAAAAGACGGTAAAACAGCAAACTCAAAACGGAATGTACCACTTCACTATCACCTACTGGAATGGCTTAAAGAAGGCGGTAGCTTGCCGAATATAGGTTCTGGATTTAACTGGGCGTCACCTAACAAATCTGAGTTCAACAAGGCATTCAACCGCTTCAGCGACGCATACCTATTGAAAAAGCACGGCATATCCGAAGATGCAGGAACGTTTAGCCACCACAGCTTTCGTCACGGAATGTGTACGAGACTGTTTGAAGCTGGCTATAGTGAGCTAGAGGTTGCACATGTTGTTGGTCACAGTGCAGAAACTGTAGGAAGGACTGAATCGGCAAAAACCTATATCAAGAGAGCCTCAATATCAAAACTACGAGAGCGGATAAACAGTATTGCACCGATTTCGCTCCCTCCAATCAAAGCAACCACTTAGTCGATAAATCCATGGGTCAGCCTATCAAACACATAGCTTTGAAGGGCATATGCTGAGTGTGGATTATGTAGGTGGTCTGTTTGATGAGTTTCTTGGCGTGTAGGGCCTCATCTCCGCTTGTACCCAACTTTAGTGTGACGAACTGAGAGCCACTACTTCTAGCTGCTGCTATGTTGTAAGCGCTTGCATGGAGAAAATCTTTATACCATAACGATACTTTAACACCAAAGTGATGATATGTTTTTGTCACCTAAAGTAAGGAACAGCCATGTCATACGATGTCTCAACGAACCCTAAGCACTGTAAAGGTTTTTTTGCAGGGCCGCCTACCATGATTCACACAGGAAGCAATTTGAAACGAAAAATGTGGAAATTTAGTGCTCTCGTCATAACTCTGACTACGCTGACAGCGTGTGAGCTTTCACCAAGGGCATCTTGCATAAGGGACGCTGAAACAGAAGTTCGCCAGATTAGAGATAGGGTTGAGACACTAAATCGTCAGATATCAGAAAAGACTTTAGATATAAACCGAGGCTACGCAATTCACTCACAACAGCAAAAAGTCGTAGTAAGAGGTACTTGCGTATCAAAATATGGTTATGAATACGATTGCCCAAAAAATGACTACCAAACGATAGAGACACCAGTATCTATCAACCTTCCAGAGGTACGCAAAACGCGGAAAAAACTAAAGAATAGACGTGATCAAGAATTTGCTAAGTTAACATCAGCTAACTCGCGAAAAACGCTAGCTTTAAAGCAGTGTCAGTCGTTACCAGATGAATAAATTACCAGGGCATTTAAAAATGCGTAAATGTGTAGCAACAGGAATACTTGGATTTGGCCTGCTGGCTCATACACAGACACGTCAGGTGCAGCTACGTACCGTTCAGCGACTGTGGGCTTTAACTATGCAGCCGATGACAGCATGAACATCACAGGCACTGCGGGTATGTCTCGTGCAAGTGGTGGCATAAGCGGCTCCTCAGTAAGCCTATCAGCAAACTGGATGTTCTAGGTTAACAGGTAATAACTAGTGGGAGGCTCTTGGTGGCCTCCTGCATCAGACGACAATTAATATCGCTTTATATCAGGGGTTTAGCTGCGGTGATCTAAGGATTGTGGTGTCCCCACGCTGTACAGTAGAAACATGTTCTGCAGTGATTTAACACACCAGCCAAAGCGCCAAACACGTTACAGCAACGCCCTTGATGAACGGCACCCAGTAGATCGTATAATGTGACCAGCCGAGTTTTAGCCGTAGTCGTTCAGCTAGATCGCTGTGCAGCTTCAAGAAGTTCATACTGTTACCTCATTCTTGATACGATAGATGCTTTGCCGTGAGACGCCCAGCGCCCTAGCTACTGCTGTCATACCTTCACCTGCATCCAACATCTTCATCACGACTTTACGATCAATAGATTGTTTACGGCCCTTGTATGGGCTGTCCTCGCCTTTGGCCTTTGCAGCGGCAATCCCTTCAGCCTGACGCTTACGGATCATCGAACGCTCAAACTGTGCGAAGCTGCCCATCATCTGAAGCATCAACGTAGACATAGCATCATCAGAACCTGAGAAGGTCAGGCGTTCAGTCAGGAAGGTTACACTGGCACCCTTGCCGTTAACTTCTTTGATAATGTCCTCAAGATCACGAAGGTTTCGAGCCAGTCTGTCGATAGAGTAGACAACTACTTCATCGCACTCACGGATGTATGCAAGCATCTCTTTAAGCGCTGGGCGGTCTGTACTCTTGCCTGAGGTCTTGTCTTCAAAGATACGGATGTCACCCAAGTCCTGACGGTCCGTGCTCTGATCTAAGGTTGAAACTCTTGTATAGCCAATCCTTGTCACTACCATCTCCTTGTAACATTAGGGTACGTACTCCAGAGATATAGTAACTTAATGATCAAGGCAACTCTATTGTTACGTAAACAGCTAGGTATACGTGCCAGAGAAATCGTTACGCTACGGTACACTTCAATGTTACGCTACCTTAAGTAGCAATTCTGTTTGTGAGCAATAGCAGCAGACAACAAAGGCACGACCATAGGCACCAGCCATAAATGATTAACTAGTGAGACAAGCAGGCGCTACTTGATGGATTGTATTGGCTGAGGATGCTTAAGCGACTTACCTGATGATACGGGGGGCCTGGGCCATACGGGGGTGTGGGGTAGTAAGTATATGTAGAAACACACGCACGGGGTTTTAGAGGTGGAGACTAAAAGGGAATGCTTTGAGCAGTTACTCCAAGGCATTCCCCTCTAGTTTTACACCCCAATGCACAGGGGCCGTGTTCGCCTCGCATAACCTTAACTGAGTGACCGTAGTTGCATTTACACCCCAATGCACAGGGGCCGTGTTCCCGGCGAGAAGCTGGTCACTTATCCACGCAGACGAATAATTCTGTTTTTATACCGTTGAATGTAGTTGCAGTTACCACTTCATTTTTTAGTTTAAAATCTGACCAATCCAAAAGCCACTTCCCCCCATCGGTCATGAAAGAAATGGGGAGACCTAGATCATCAAACTCAATTCTTCGATTTTGGTCCTTATTATGAGCTTGGCAGAGACGAACCGCTTGGTTTCGATCAAAATCGCTAGGAAACCCTGCAACACAATCTATCCGGTGCCGAGTTGCAAAGACCGCATTGGCCGAGCCAAACTTAGTAGACAAATACATATTATTCATAAGGCGAGCATTAAGGTCAGAACTACTTTTTTTGTTCTGCCATGCTGGAACAGCCATGTCACAATACAATTTTGAGCCCAGAACGCTAACAAGATCAAGTCTCTCAGATTGGAATATAAATGTTAAATCTTGCCCAGTATATTGACTTAAGAAGTCAGTTTTTAAAACTTCTTGTTCTGACATGCTGACTACAGGTTCTGGTACTTCAGGTGTATCACTCATGTCAGCTAAACGTCTTTCCCAATCTCTAAGTTGTTGCTCCCATTGGTCTAGTCTTACTTTACGTTCTTGTAAGCGTTGTTCAAGTTCCGCCAGTTCTGCTTTCTGAGTTTCGAGTTCACGCAGCTGTCTCTCATCCTCAAAATTATTTTCCATGCGCATATCAACTACTCGAATTGTAGGATCGCTTTTTGATCCACAAGCCTCAACCACAACAACATAATTGCTTCCAACAAGGGACTGCACAGAAATGTTTTGCATGGAGTTTGCGTTTAAATAACTTTTTACTGCTCGGCCATATGTGGCCCTAGCCTGTTTACTGTCAGTAATGGCGTCAGGCAAATCATTTGGATCAAGTCTATTCTTTTGGTTAACGTAAAAACGATCTTGTTGGAAAACCAGGTGTGCGCTTGATAGTGGCGCACCAGACGAATTTAAAGTGTCACCATAGGAAAATTCTTGAGTAAGATTTTCGTACACGCAGGATTGAGCAAGACTTAAAGATGCGCTGAACAGAAGGCACACAATAGCCATTAATGCCGTATGCAGAGTTAAGTTCGATCTAAACATTATTTAATCCTCCGATATTTAGTAATAAATTTCTATCAAAAATGAAAATATTGATAAATGGACTTATTATTTTAGTCTGTAAATTATCAAACATTGGCATGTCGTCCAGCCTAACGCAAAAAAAGGCCAGGCACAAAGGCCCAGCCATAAGTGGTACTCTCAGGGAATGAGAATATATGACAAATACGTCAAAGCCTTGATGTTGGATCACTATGAGATTCATTTTAACAGTGGTGAGACAGCCTTCGGAGCCGATTACTGGCGCATACCTATCAGTATAGCCAATAGCTCTGTCACCAGCCTTATATCGGCTCTCTGGGGCTTCTATGAACGTATCAAGCGCTTGTTGGCATCAATGGCTATAGCATTGCGAACTGGGCCTGTGTCGAGGCTGGGATAGTCCCGAAATAAAGTGGCAGTATCTGTGCTGTAACTGCGTGATCGCCACCGATTAGATTGCCTTAGCTGTACGATCCATTGGATGTCGTCCTTGCAACGAATAAGCCTTAAGTCAGCCTCTTCATCCAGCCAGATCACGGGATACGATTCAGCAGTTTCTGAGACCCTCAAAGTGAGAACTTTTCATAATACGACTGTAGTGAAGTGCCTAGTTCATCAGTAGGGTTGTATTGTCCCTTCGATTTAA